>JALHMG010000050.1 GCA_022844135.1 Lysobacterales bacterium | reverse complement strand
ACATCGATGTCCGCACCAACCGCCCGACCTGGCGCCAACTTCCCATCGCTGAGTTTCTTTGGCTCATGCTGCAGCACGTCCTGCCCACCGGCTTGCGGCGCGTGCGCGACTACGGGTTCATGCACGGCAAGGCCAAGGCTCGGCTCAGGCTCGTTCAATTGATCCTGCGCGTGCTCCTCCATCAGCGCGAACAAAAACCGCGTCCGCCGATGTGCTGCCCGAGATGCAAAACGCCCATGCGCCTCATCGGCCAAATCCTGCGCCGGCCGGATGGATAAACGCTCATGGCGGATCGGTCATCGGCGCTCCAGCCTACCGATTCGCAGCCCCGGCGCACTGCTTCACGACAGCATCGAACACAGCGCCGGCCACTCGTCTAGCAAAGGAGATCGAGCACCGCTTCACTTCACCGATTCAACCGCCACCCAAAAGCACCGCTCAGCGCAGAGCGCGGCTAAACTCGGCCAGCGTTTATCGATGCGCCCACAGCCAATCAGCAACGCGCCAGACAACAGCCAAAGCGCGAGGATCTTTCCCCTATAAAGATGACACCAACCTGCGAGACCGGGCTTGTTCAACCCGGGATAGATCGCGGCTTCGCGCGATCTATCCCTATTCGTTAGGCCCGAGTGGCGCCAAGTGGTGAGCTTGCATCTGCCTACATGCCGTAGTACTTGCTGCTGAAGCCCACGGAGAGAGGCGCGCCGTCATAGAGGCAGGAGACGCTGACTTTCAAGCGCTTCTTGTGGTCGTAGTAGGTGTGGAAGTGGGTCTTCTTGCGAACCAATTCCAGTTCCGAAGGATTGATGCTTAGGGCACCCAGGACCACCTCAGAATCGAACTCTTGATCTTGCCGATGTGGTGCGGTCTTTTTGAGTTCTATGTCCACGTAGCTGATGAAGTTGCCTTCGGCTTCCAGGCACATGTGACAGTCGTCGGTGTCCAGGATGATGTTTCCAACATCGTTTGGTATTCCACCAGTGGCGCGAGCTGCGTCCTGGATGGTCATGCCCATGTACTGAAACGGGCGATGAAACGGACGAATCAGCATCGGTAGTGCCTTAGTCCACGCCTTGTCGAGAGCCTGACCGAGATTCGTGGCGTTCGCCGGTGGGGCGAAGGCGTTCCTGTTGAACACTACGCCAACGCTCTTCACAAGGTCTTCGAAAGCAGTTGGATACCGGCTTTCGTCTGTGAAGTTTGCGTAGCGCTTACCTAGAAGGAATCCAGGTAGGTCGCAGGTTCGGTACATCAATGGCAAAACCTTCACGCGACGACCCATGATTTCCTGATTCATGGCGACATCGACTTCACGCTGAACCCAGGGGGAAGCAACAGAGTCGGGCGAGAGCACGACTGCGACGAAGTCGACTCTGTCGATTCCGGCGCGGATCTTATCGATGAGCGATTCCCCGACCTTGATCTCCGCTTCATCAAGCCAGCACGGAATACCTTGATTGTCCAGGTCGGCGGCGAGGCGACAGACGAAGGGCTTGTCGGCGTGGTTGTGGCTTAGAAAAATGCTGGGAAGCATGATGATGTTGGTTTCGCGGACCTTACGTTGAGCTAAGCGGCCGCCGCTTGAGCATGATTGGTCGAAGCAACCCACTAGACCGGCGGTCCGCTTGAGTATGATGTTGGGCTAAACGCTGCCGGAATCAAACACCTGCAATCTTGCGCAATGCCTCGTCAATGCGCGACTGCCAGCCGTCGCCTGTGCTCCTGAAGTAAGTCAAGACTTCGGGTGACAAGCGCAGAGAAACAAGTTTTTTGGTTGGTGCTTTTTGCGGGCCGCGCTGCCCAGGCTTGCGCGCTTCCAAGGCCGCGCGAACCGCAGCCATGCCACCGCTCCGCACCACGACACTGCGGGACTCGATAGCGGCCTCGTCTGCACGGCTGAGCGTGGTCTTGCCTTTGGGCGCTTTGGCCAGAACTGCCTGCCAAGCCGCCGCGCTAGTTGGATATGGCTTTGATGTAGCGTTTGATTTCATGGGTTTGCGCCTCGCGCAGTGAAATGACGTGCATGGCGTCACCGCGCTCTGTGTAGGTCACATGCACCATTTGACCATTGAGCCAACCCAGCAAGTTGATACGCAACTCGCCGTAGTCTTCTCGGCTGTCTTCCCAGGACACCACGGGATAGTCAAAAACCGCGTCAGCACCCTCAAAGCTCAAGCCATGCTTGACGATGTTGGCTGAGAGCTTTTCTGTGTCCCAAGTAACCATGCAGCAGAGTAGCTACAAAAAAAGCGAATCGCAAGCTATTTGTAGCTACGCTGCGGAAAGTGGCTTTCAAGGCCCAACGCTGACGAGCTGCGTTATGTGTCCGAAGCGCGATCGCGCGGTGCGCCGATTTGTGGCGACGATCACGAATTCGCGTGGGGCGACGTTTGCGCGCGTCTCTTGATGGCCGGCGTTTCGCCGGGCAGGCCGATCTGAGAACATAATCCGGCGTTCCGCAGGATCAGGATCCGAGCGATGCGACCGATGTTGATCGGCGGCATGTTGTTGAGCGCCACCTTGAACGCGCAGGACTTCAACTGCGATGCCCCGACCGCGCCGACCTTATCCAGCCCGGTGGTGCTGGGCAACGGCAGCGGCAGTGTGTCGCGCGCGCAGTTGCAGGCGGCACTCGATGCCGGCGGGGATGTGCGTCTCAACATCGGCTCGGCAACGCTGACGTTGGACGCCAGCCTGCAGATCACGCGCGCGGTGCGGCTGGATGGTGGCGGCGCGACCTTGTCGGGCGGCTCGATACGCCGGGTGATCGAGATCCGCAATCCGCAGCTCCAGAATTACGACATCGTGCTGATGAATCTGGTGCTGCGCGACGGCGATGCGCGTAGCGCCAGCGGCGATCAGTTCGCTCGTTCCGGCGGCGCGATCCTCAACGATCATGGCAGCGAGCCGTGGCGTGCGGTGGGACTGTTCGTCTTCGATGTGCAGTTCATCGCCAATCGCGCCATCGACGTCGCGCAGGATGGCGGCGGCGGTGCGGTGTATCTGGTCGGCCACCGCGCATTCTCGTGCGTACGCTGTCGCTTCGAGGATAACCGTGGCGCCAACGGCGGCGGGTTTTACAGCTTGGGCACGCAGCAGATCCGCTTTTACGACAGCGAGTTCAACGCCAATCTGGCCACCGGCGATGGCGGTAATCCCGGTAACGGCGGCAACGGCGGCGCACTCGCCATCGATGGCGCAGAGCGTGAACTGAGCTTGTGCCGTACGCGCCTGATCGCCAATCGCAACAACGCCTTCGGTGCCGGGTTATTCACCACGGCCTACGATCAGCAGAGCCCAACGCGCATCTGGCAATCGACCTTGCACGGAAACGTGCAAGAAGGCAACGATCAGCACACCGGCGGCGCCTACATTCAGGGCGGTCCTGTGTCGATTCGCGACTCCACGTTCAGCTCCAACACTGCCGTGGGTTTTGGCGGGTTGGCCCTGTTCGACCATGGCGCGGTGGCGATTGGTGGCGAGATCGTCAACAGCACGTTCTCAGGCAACACGGCGCGAAATGGCCTGGGTGGCGCCATGAATTTGCAGGGCACCGCCGCATTGCTCTTGCAGAACCTGACGATCGCCGGCAATCGGGCGCCGTGCAGCGTGTGTTTCGCCGGCGGCATCGCCAATTCGGCTGGCCGACCGATTACGCTGCGCAACAGCGTGTTTTTCGACAACACCGGCGGCAATGCCTTCAACCCATGGGCGTTGTTGAATCCAGTACAAGGTGGATCGAACAATCTGCAGTGGCCGCAAGTTCGGCCCGGCAGCTTCGGACAACAGGAAGCGCCGGTGACGCCCGACGCCAGCTTCGTCGACGCGCTGCTCGGCGCTCTCGGCAACAACGGCGGGCCAACAGAAACGCGCGCATTGCTGGCCGGCTCGCCAGCGATCGATGCCGGCACCGCAGTTGGCGCACTCGCAACCGATCAGCGCGGGCTGCCACGATTCGGCGCGGTCGATATCGGTGCCTTCGAGGTGCAGCCGAGCAATGCTCTTTTCGCCAACGGTTTCGAGTGACAACCCGCGCCTGCTGCACTGCGTCGCGGCAGGCCGCAGTGCGGTGCGGGCCCTCGATCACTGCGACTGCGGCAATGGCTCGGCGTTTGGCTCTACGGCAAACAACCCTTCATACAGCGAGCGATAGATGACTGTGGAATCGATCGTGCCTTCGATAACGCGAGCGCCTGGGCCGATGCCACGGGCCACAGTGCCACCGCCCATATCGTCGCCCGAGGCCCAGCTCACATAGAACGGCTGGCGCACGCCGCGTGCGTCGGGCGCCGCCAGAAACGGTTTGCCATCGTCGCTATCGAGCGGCGAGCCGTTCTCCATGCGCTTAGGGAGCGGCCGGGGTAACTCATCGAGATCGTCGCCAGTGGCGTTCATGCCGCCATTGTCGGAGTCGGAAGCGACGATGACCGTCAGGGCGGAATTGGCGTTGGCTTCCGCCAAGGCCAGACCGATGGCGCGGTCTGCGCCGGCGGCCGCTTCCAGCGTCGCCGGCGCGTTGTTCTCGCCCGACAAGTTGTCGGTGCCCTCTTCATTGGCAACGATCAGGTAACCGTTTTTTGCATCGCGAACGCGACTGAGGGCGACCGCCAGCATCTCATCGAAGCGCGGCGCATGTGGTTGGTAGGCGGCGAGTTTGCGCTTGGCGAGACCCGCTTCGTCGTACTCGTTGAACGTGGCTTCGGCGGCAAACACGCCGAGTAGCGGCTTGCCATCGAGGGGCGCAGCGCGCAGCTCTTCGCGCGTGTACACCACGCGATAGCCGGCCTTGGCGGCCTCCGCGATCAGGTTGCGACCATCCTCGCGTACACCTTTTCCATGGCGACCTTTTTGCCCTTTGGGCAGCATGAACATCTCGCCGCCGCCCAAAATCACGTCCGGCCTTGCCGCGAGTATTTGCGCGGCGATCTCGGTTTCATTGTCGCGATCGGCAACCGAAGCCAGAAAGGCCGCCGTGCCGGGCTCGGTGATGCTGGAGGAGTTGATGATCGCAATCGCTTTGCCGGCCGACTTCGCCGCGTGCATCACACTCTCGGCTTTGCCGGAGGCCGCGACCGGACGTTTGCCGCCGACCATCCCGAAGTCGTCGAGCGCCGCACGCACGCCGTATGCATGTGTGGTTGCGCCGCCGTTGGAGGATGCGGCCACCGAGTCGAGCATCGGGCCGACGTAAATCGCCAGCCGCGGCAGTCGATCCCAGTTCAGGCGCCCGTCGGGACCCACTTCCTTCAGCCGCAGCGCTGCCCAGGTGTTTGCGCCCATGCCATCGGGATGCAGAAAAATCGCGCTGTGCGGCGATTCGGCGCAGACGCCGCCGCAGGCCAGCAGCGCCAGTGCCACCATCAGCGATTTAGTCATCGATCTGTCCTCAAAACGCATAGCGTGCGATCAGCTGATACACCGGGCCCGCGGTCTCTGTCTCGATCTCGAACTCGTCGAAATCGCGGTCCAACTGGTCCGCTTCAGTATCGAACTTATTGAAGAACTCGTCCTTCGACGCATCGAGCAGATTCGAACCGGTCAGGCGTACGGAGAACTGCGTGCCGAAGCGCTTCTCGATAAAGGCCTCCAAATCGGCGCCGTATTCGGTCCGCACTTCTTCGGCGAGCAAGCGCGAAAAAGCATCGCCTTGTTTGCGATAGCTCGCGCCGAAACTCCAGCCGCTGTCGGGCAAATCGTGGATGAAGCCAACGTTGTACACGAAGCGCGCCTGGTCGTTAAAGCGGCGCTCGCCCGCGAAGTCTTCGATATTGCTATCGAGCCAGGCGTAATTGGCGAACACGCCTGTGTGCGGCAGCCCGAGGCTGGTCAGCGGCGTCGACAAGTCGATCTCGACGCCGTACACCTCGCCATCGCCGACGTTGTCGGCGGTGTACACGAAGCTGTCGGGATCGAAAACGGGATAGCCCGGCGTATTCGGATTGGCGCCGGGATTTTCGTCGAGAAACTCCTCGACCTCTTCCTCGTAGTCGTCGCGTGCGGTCGCGCTCGGCTCGCCGGTGTTGACGATCTCGATGAGATCGCTGACATCGCGATAGAACACATTGATGCCGAGCACGCCGTCGCGACCCAAACGACGCTCGTAGCCGATGTCGATGCCCCACGCCAATTCCGGATCGAGCAGCGGGTTGCCGACGAAATCGTTGTCGCCGTACTCTTCCTCCAGCGTCAGCGGCAGGATGAAGTTGAAGTTCGGACGGCGCACGGTGCGCGCCAACGACAGCGTAACGCGGTCGAGTTCGCTCAGATTCCACTTCAAATGCGCGCTCGGCAGCAGCACGTCGTAGTCGTTGTCGGCGCGCTCGTCGTCGAAGCCCACGTCCACGTCTGTGGTCTCGTAGCGCAGACCCGCTTCCCAATCGAAGGCATCGCCGCCGCCGCTGAGCATGATGTACGGATCGAGCCGACGCTCATCGATCTGACTGCGCGCGATGTCGAAATCATCGTAGGGCGGCAACGGCTCGCCTTCCTCATCGGTATCGACTTCCGAGGTCGCGATCTCGACGTCGCGATCCTTGCGCTGAACATCCAGGCCAAACTCGAGCGTCGCCTCGCCAAAGGGGCGCGCGTGCGCCAGCGACAGCGCAACCTCGCGGTCGTCGCCTTGGGTCAACTCGCGCACACCCTCGAACTCGTCGAACGACGGTGGCGTATCGTCGTCGTCGAATCCGACTTCCTCTTCGGTGTCGAAGCGCTCATCGTCGAACGCCGAATAGCTCAACTCCAGCGTGTTCTTGCCGCCAAAAGCTTCCGTTTCCAGATCTGCAGCGAGCACGTAATTGGTCTGATCGATATCCACCACCTGGTCGTTGATCGACAACAGATTTCGCGGATTGGCAATCGGCACGTTGTATTCGAGCGAGTTCTCGGTCTCGGTGCGATCGGTCAGCACATACACGCCAGTCAGCGTGAACAGGCCGCTATCGCCGAACTCGCGCGAGTACGAGGCGTTCGCCGAGTAGTCGGTGCCATCGCGGGTATCGGTTTGATCTTCGGCATCGACAAAGTCCCCGCCCGGTTCCTCGAAGCGATCGCTGCGCTTGAGCTTCGGGTTGTAGCGCCCCTGCACATTGAAACCGCCCAGCAAACGACCGCCCGCAAATTCGCCGCTGGCGATGCCGCCGTAGGTGGGTTTCCATTCGCCGTCATCGAAATGCAGCGCACCGGCGCGAAGGTAGGCGCCATCGAACTCGTAAGCGCCGCGCAGAACGATATTCAGTGCGCCCGCCACCGCATCGCCAGAGCGATTGGCGCTGGCACTGCGCACGATCTCAATGCGCTCCACCAACTCGGCAGGGATGCGATCGACAAAGAACGAACGATCATCGCCCGCACCCGGCACTTTCTTGCCGTTGATTAACACCTGCGTGTAACCCGGATCGAGGCCGCGCAGTCGCGCGCCATCGTACTCCAGCACGTCCGACACGAAGGCCACGCTCGGCACGCGCTTCAACATATCGCCCACCGTCAACGGCTCGAAGCGTTGAAAGTATTCAAGGTCGTACGCCAGCACCGGCGCGGTGGACTCGGTGCGATCGCGATACACGATCTCGCCCTGCACGGCGATCGCATCGAATTGTTTCGGCGGCTCGCGCGTGGCGGTTTCCGCGACGGCGGCGCTGGAGGCGACGGCGAGCGTCAGCAACGAGTGACCAATAGCCAGCGTCAGTTTCTTGCGAGTCATAGCGCACTACTCAGGGATCGAAGCGCGCCGTTCTAGGCCATGCGTGTTGCGCCTTCGTGACTCGAAACGAATCCTCCATTACCAATAAATCGGCACCCGCTCTCTGTCCACACCGACCATTTTGAAGCGCGCGTTGAAAGCGACAGTGATGCGCTCGCTGCGGCCGAAGAATGGGCGAACTTCGTGGAGCACCCAGGAAGGAAACAACACCAGTTGCCCCGGCACGAGGCGCAGTTGCAAGGGCGCAAATGCATAAGGCGTGCTCATGCGGGCGATCGCCATGTCGATGTACATGGTTGCGGTTTGTTGCGGGTTGACGAAGGTCAGCAATCCGTTGTCATTGACCCTGGGATCAGGTTCGCCGTCGGCGACGCAGTAGACGCCAGACCAACTGGCCATGGGGTGATTGTGCAGCGCGAAATAGCCGCCACTGCGGGTGATGTGAAACCACGATTCCGCAGCTACATGCAAATCGCGCAACTGCGCCAGCGTGTAACCGTTCAACTCGCCGATCGCCCGGTACATCTGCTGCCAGCACCAATCGCGCAGCGCGCTTACGGCCGGTTCTGGCCAGTCGAACAGTTCGAAATTGCTCTCGTAAAGACCGTTGCGCTGCACCAGCGGCTGCGGGTTGGCGAACGCTGCGCCGAAACGTTCGAGCGCCAGGAATAACTGCGTCAGCTCGCGGTTCAGCGCGGTCGCATTCGGCAAGTACGCCTCGACAAATGGAACCGCGAACGCTGGCGCAATACGAAATCCCGTCATGCGCGCGCTCTTAACGCGGCCACGGCCGGCAATTCCTTGCCTTCGAGGAACTCCAGGAACGCCCCGCCGCCGGTGGAAATGTAGCTGATCTTCTCGGATACGCCGTACTTCTCGATAGCCGCCAGCGTATCGCCGCCGCCGGCGATGGAGAAGGCGGCGGACGCTGCAATGGCATGCGCCAGCGCCTGGGTGCCAGCGCCGAAGGCATCCATTTCGAACACGCCCACCGGTCCATTCCACACCACGGTGCCGGCGCGAGCGATCAGGTTTGCGTAGTGTGCGGCGGTGGCCGGTCCAATATCCAGAATCAACTCGTCTCCCGCGACCGCGTCGATTGCGCAGATGCGATGTGGCGCATCGGCTGCAAACGCTTTGGCGGCGACCACATCCAGCGGCAGTGGTATCGATGCGCCGCGCGCAGCCGCCTTGGCGACGATGGCGCGCGCTTGATCGAGCAAGTCCGGCTCATGCAGCGACTTACCCACGGCATACCCCGCCGCAGCGATGAAGGTATTGGCAATGCCGCCACCGACGATCAACTGATCGACACGCTCGACGAGATTGCCCAGAAGTTCCAGTTTGGTGGACACCTTCGAACCCGCGACGATCGCCAGCAGCGGCCGTGCCGGCGTCTCCAGCGCCCGACCCAGCGCATCCAGCTCTGCCGCAAGCAGCGGCCCGGCGCAAGCGATTTTCGCGTATCGGATGACGCCGTGCGTGGAGGCCTGGGCACGATGCGCAGTGCCGAACGCATCCATCACGAACACATCGCACAGCGCGGCCATTGTCTGAGACAACGCCGGATCGTCTTTCTCTTCGCCGACGTTGAAGCGTACGTTTTCCAGCAGCACGATCTCGCCTGGCGCAACCTCGACGCCACCCAGCCAGTCGCGCACCAATCGCACCTCACGGCCAGCTTTGGCGCTGAGCCACGCGGCGACGGGCGCCAGCGACGCGCTCGCATCGAACACGCCTTCTTTTGGACGACCCAGGTGCGAGGTCACCATGACGCGTGCGCCGGCAGCTGCGGCAGCGGCAATGGTTGGCCACGCGGCCTCCAGGCGTGTGTCGCTGGTGATCGTGCCGTCCTTGATCGGCACGTTCAGATCCTCGCGAATCAAGACGCGTTGATCGCTAAGCGCCACATCCTGCATGCGCAAAAAACTCATGGGAATCCTCCAGCCAAAGAAATTGGGACAAATATACGGGCTTGCGCACGTCGGACTTCACCACCGCGCGCGGCTGCGGGATACTCTTTCGCTGTACATCAAGATTGGGCGAAGCGATGGGCGAGGCAACTTACCAAATAGTGTTTCGCGGCAAGATCTTGAGCGGCTTCGATCGCGCAACCGTGCGCGACAACCTCGCCAGGCTGTTCCGCACCGATGCTTCGCGCATCGATGGCATTCTCGATGCGCCGAAAACGGTGCTCAAATCGGGACTCAACAAAGAGGCCGCAACGCGCTACCAGGAAGTGTTGCGCGGCGCCGGGATCATGGTGGCGGTGATGGGCGATGCACCGGAGGCGACCGCGCCGTCGGCGCACGCCGGCACAACTGCCACGCCTGCTGCAATCGCATCGACGCCGACGCCGGTTGCCGCGCCATCACCACCCGTGGCCGCACCCGCTGTGTCGGGCGCGGCGACGGCTGCGCAAACGGTCGATGCGTTATCGCTGGCGCCGGTGGGTGCGCCGATATTGCCGCCGAAAGAACGCGTGGTGCGCGAAATCGACACCTCAGCGATCACACTCGCCGCACCGGGTTCGCTGCTGGGCGATCAGAACAAGCCGGTCGCTCGACAGTTCGACTTGAGCGGCATCAGTCTCGCCACCGACACCGGCCCCATCGACCCTACGCCCCGCGCAAAGCCTGCCGTGATCGACACCTCCGCGCTCACGCTCGACGAGCGACCGGCCGAGCCTGAGCCCGAGCTGTCGCCGCTGCAAAAACAGATGTTGATGGAGTGAGTGCTTCGCTTCGGCTCATGAGCCCATGCGGGCCGAGCGCAGCTCGGCGTTCCGTTGAGGCTGCGAGGCTCTGCGCATCACAACGCCACTGCAACCCGACACGCAACGGCGCTTAACGGAACGCCAAGTTTCACTCGGCGCTCTCCGTTTCGGCTCATGAATCGAAGCATGCCGAGCGCAGCTCGGCGTTCCGTTGAGGCTGCAAGGCTCTGTGCATCACAACGCCACTGGTATCCGCCACGCTGCGGCACTTAACGGAACGCCGAGTTTCACTCGGCGCTCTTCGCTTCGGCTCACGAGCCCATGCATGCCGAGCGCAGCTCGGCGCTGTTCTGGCCTACATGAACCCCAGATTCGCCGTAGGGAAGTTATCGACGTTCGGGAAAATGGTGTTGATCTGCGTCGGGGTCAAACCCATCCACGACGACAGCGTCGACGCCATTTGATCCATCGCGGTGGTTGGGATCATCTGACCTCGACTGAAGCTATCGGCGCCATTCAAGGTCATATCCGGCCAAGTCCCATACAGGCGACCGCTCGCCGCGCTGCCGCCGTTGACGGCGCCGCCCATGACCAGCTGGATACCACCCCAACCGTGATCGGAACCATCGCCGTTGCTGTTCAACGTGCGCGCGAACTCGCTCATCGTGAAGGTGGTAACGCTGTTCTCTACGCCCATTTCCACGAGTGCGCGATAGAACGAACCGAGCGCACGCGAAATGCGGCGCAACAAGCGCGGCTGGCCTGTGTCTGGCATTTGCGCGGCGTGCGTATCAAAGCCGCCGAGCGACACGAAGAAGATATTCCGCGTCTGGCCGAGCTGCGTGCGCATATTGATCAAGCGCGCAACCATCGCCAATTGCTCGGCGAGCGAGTTGCCACCATCGGCTGCAAGGTTGTAGCCGGCAACCGCCTGATCGTCCGCCAGCGCTCTGAATGGCGTGTTCAACAGGGAAAGATTGTTGACCGTGCCGGTCAGCAACGTTGTCAGATTGCCAGCCAACCCCATCGAACGCGCCATAACCGAGGCGTGCTCGTTTTGCATCAAGTTGGATGTGTTGTTATCGAGCAGATCGCATAGCGCCGCTTCCGACGCATTCAGGCCCGCCGTTCCGCAGGCGCGGAACCCGCTCAGCGCACTGCTTCCTGAGCAGTTAGCGAAGTTCTGCCCGACAATCTCGCCGGCCACTGGGTTGCCGCCGTTGGGATTGCCGCAACCGGACATCTGATATGGCACCACCTGATCGCCAATCTGGAAGCGATTGCTGCCCGCGAACGAGATGTTCATGGGCAATGTGGTCACGGGATTGCTGCCCGGAATCGGTGAGTTGAGGCCGAACAGCAAATCGGCGACCTGACCGCCCCAGCCGTAGCGATAGTTGGCGGTTTCGCGGCCCTGGAACCACAGGTTGGTCTGATCGTTGTGCGAGTACAACTGCGGGGGCTTGGGCAGCGCGGGATTGTTGAAATTAGCTTTGGTCAACGGCACCACGAGACTGCCGATGTTCGAGAGCCACGCAACTTTGCCTTGATTGGTCAGCGAGGCCAGACCTGGCATGGCCGTCTGAACGCCGTTGCGATCCACCGCCGTCCAATCGGCGCACGCCGGATGCAATCCGTACTGATGACCGCCCGGTAGTGCGGCGCCGCCGGGGCCGGTGAGATTGATCGGCAGCAACGATGCCTGATCGATCGCCAGACCGCCGGTGCCCGTGCCGCGCGACGCCTGATAGACCGCATAGCGCGTGTTATCGCGCGGAATCAGCCAGTTGAAGGCATCGTTGCCGCCGCCCAGGAATACGCAGACCAATGCGCGATATCCGGCATCGCCTTCCGGCGACGATTGTGCCAGCGCCGACTGCATCAATTTCAGTTGCGGAATCATCGACATCGCCGAACCGCAGGCGGTGAGAGCGGCGAACTTCTTCAAGAACTCGCGGCGAGCTTCGCGTTGTTGACGTGACATGGCTGGTGCTCCTTACTTCTGAACCGCGAATTCGGGGGAGAAGATGATTACGCGCAGGACCTGACGGATGCGATCGATGCGATTAGCGTCGGTCGTCGGCGCGGTTTGCGCAGTGAGCATGTTGACTAAAGTCGTGCGCATCGCGGTGCTCATCGAGCCGTACATCAGGCGGATGTTCAACTCATCGATCAGCTGACCGTAAGTGGTTGCATTGCCCGGCTGCTGCATGATCTGCAAGTACGGAGCGAACGACACCAGCGGCCACGTGGCCTGCATACCAGACGCGCCGACGTACCAATCGACTGCCCGGCTGCGCAACAGATTGTTCATCCGCGACACCGAGGACTCGTTGAGAATCTGGAACTCGGGCGAGTACAAGTTCTGCGTCTGGATCGGGCCCGGCTGTTGGTAGTCCGGTTCATAGAAGTTGAACACCGACGGCGAACCATACGGCCGTTGCCCAAAGTCGCCAGAGAAACCGATCGTCGAGCTGATGTTGCCGATGTTGCTGCCGGTTTCGGGCTGACCCTGAACCACGTCCAACGCGCGCCACAAGGACGTCATCCGCAGCACCGGCTCGCGCAGCTTGCCAAAGTTCGCGCTCGGCGTGCCGCGGGCTTCCGCATCCATCAACACCGCGCGCAAGACGGCACGCAAGTCGCCGCGCACGCCCTGACCGTTATTGACGAACACGTTGGCCACACGCTGGATGTAAGCGGGCGACGGGTTGGACGTGGTGAAGCGTTGGATCAACTGTCGCGCATAGAACGGCGGCACCGAGCTGTGATTGGCGATTGCATTTAAAGCGGCGTTGATGTCGCTCATGCAGCCAGCTTCGGAATCGGCGACGGCAGGCAACGTGATGCCGTTGAAAATCGCCTTGCTGGCGAAGTCGTGATAGGTGCGGCCGGTGGCGTTGTAGTTGGTGTTGTTCGAATTCATCGGGAAACACACCATCGGCAACATCAAATCGACATTGGTGTTGTTGCCGAAGCTGGTATTGGTGAAGTTCGTGCGCCCGTAGCTCAAGCCGGTAAACACCCGCGCCAACTGCGCGATGATGTCGTTGTTATAGGTCGGAACCGGATTGCCGCCAGACAGGACCGGCGAGAAGTCCATGTTGCGTTGGATCAAGCCGAAGGAGAACAACTGCATCACCTCGCGGGCGTAGTTCTCGTCGGGCAGGATCGTAGTCGGCGGCGTGCCGGTTTGGTAAGCCGCGCGATTGCGCACATAGGTGAGCCATTGGGCCATTGCCGAGCTGAAGGTCACATCCCCCAGCAGCGTGCGGTAATTGCCGAAAGCGCTGCGCGTCAGCAAGTCGGCATACTCAGCGACAACGCGAGTATCGATACCGCCGGTGTCGGCCACCACCAGGATCTGGCTGAGCGCAAACGCCATACGCTGGCGCAATTGGTCTGGTGCAAAAGACGCCTGCCAGTAGAAGCGGTCGACGCGATGCCCGGAATTCAGCGAGAAGGCCGGATCGAGCACCAACTGATCGAGCCACGGACGCGTCAGCGTAGGCGGCATCGAAAACTGCTGATCGAGCCACTGCCCGTAGCCGATGGCGCGCAAACGTGCAATTTCGGCGCGCGTCGGGCCGAAGGTAGCCTGGGTCAAAAATCGCGCCGCTTCCGCATCCGACGCCGGCGCGTCGGTCACGTCTTCGAAATTCGCGCGGAACAAGGTTTCTGTTTGCGAGAAGGCAGGCGATGCGATGAGCAATGCGCCCATGAGCGCGATCGCCGAGCATGCGCGCCGGATCTGTAGTGTCATAAGGCCCCCGCCGAACTATCAGGTATTGAGAGTATCCCCTGGATGCGCATTCTCGTTTGTGACCGCCAACACGGCTTGCCGTTGCGCCGCTTTACACCGCCGCTGGTCGGATAGCCTTGACTTTCTGGGTCTTCGACACGACTTCACCATCCTTCGGAGTAGACTCGAATCCATGGAAACCACTAACTCTCTTGCCAACCAGTTCTTGATCGCCATGCCCGGCATGGCCGACCCCAACTTTTCTCGCGGCGTCACCTTCTTGTGCCAGCACAATGCCGACGGCGCGCTGGGCATCGTCGTCAATCGCCTGAGCCAGTTCAAGCTCGGCGAGGTGCTGGCGCAAATGCAGATCGAATCGCATCAGCCGGGTCTCGTCGACCTGCCGGTGCATGCCGGCGGACCGGTCCAGACGGACCGCGGCTTTGTGCTGCACGAACCCTTCGGCCGTTGGGAATCGACGTTTCGCGTCAGCGACGCACTGTGCGTGACAACCTCGCGCGACGTGCTCGCGGCCATGGCCGAAGGCCGCGGCCCGCAACGGGTGATGGTGGCGCTGGGCTATGCGGGATGGGGTGCGGGGCAGCTGGAAAACGAAATGAAGGAAAACGCCTGGTTGACCGTACCGGCGAGCAATTCGATTCTGTTCGATACGCCGATCGAAGCCCGATGGGCCGCGGCGGCACGACTGACGGGCATCGATATCCATCGCGTCAGCGGGTATGCGGGGCACGCTTAGTGGCAGGTCGTCGATTGTTGGTTCTTGGTTGTCGGTTTGACGCGGTGCGGGTCGTATGTACCAGAAGCCGTGAACAACAATCACCAACCCATACGCAGCGATTTCTACGACGAATGTATGAAGCAGGTCTCAAGCCAGTCGATAGCGGAACGCCCGTCCAAACTGGAACCTACTTCCAATCACCAAGAAGCCGATGGGTTGCGGAACACCCACCCGGCAACCGAGAACCAACAACCGACAACCCGATCGGTTGCGGATCACCAAGAACCAACAACCAGGAACTCGCACGCCTTGCTCGCCTTCGACCTTGGCACACGCGACCTCGGCATCGCGGTTGGCAATTCGCTCACCGGCACGGCCAGACCCGTCAAAACGCAAGCGATGCACCCCGCCCACTTGATGTGGGCAGCTCTGGACGCGCTGATCAGAGAATGGCAACCCGCAGCGCTGGTGGTTGGCCTGCCGTTGGGGCGTGACGGCGGTGAACAGGCGATGAGCGTGGCTGCGCGGGAGTTCGCAGCGAGCCTGACGAATCGCTATGGTTTGCCGGTCGCGCTTCAGGATGAGCGCGGCTCGAGCCAAAGCGCACGGCGGCGATTCGCCGATACGCGCAGCCGCGGCCTCGCCAAACGCAAGGATGCGACGCTCATCGACGCGCACGCTGCCGCCGTCATTCTGGAGGATTATCTTGCTATTGCCGGCCGTTGAACCTTTGCTCGCCGCTCTCGTCGACAGCGTTCGTCAAGCGCTGTCGCAGCGCCCGCAGCCGCTGATTGTCGGCATCCACTCTGGAGGCGTCTGGCTCGCCGAACATCTGGCGACGACCTTGCAGCTGACCGACCCGATCGGGGCACTCGATATCAGCTTCTACCGCGACGATCTGTCGCGCAACGGCCTGCACCCGACCGTCAGGCCCTCACGCATTCCTTGGGATATCGAAGGCCGACATCTGCTACTGGTCGACGATGTTCTTTACTCCGGACGCACGGTCCGCGCGGCGCTCAATGAGCTGTTCGACTACGGTCGGCCGGCGAGCGTCACGCTCGCCGCGCTGATTGCGCGCAATGGCCGCGAGTTGCCGATCGAGGCGCAAGCCATTGGCGCGCGATTGCACCTGGAGCCGCATCAACAGATCAAGCTGCGCGGCCCGGTTCCCTTGCGCCTGGAACTGATCGAGGCGCAACCGTGAGTTTGCAGATCGACGCGGCCGGACGGCTCAAGCACCTGCTTTCGATAGACGGCATTCCCAAGACGGTTTTGCTGGAAATTCTCGACCGCGCCGATGCGCTGCGCTCCGTGGCGCTGCGCGGCAACAAGAAACTGCCGCTGTTGCGGGGACGTACGATCTGCAATCTGTTCTTCGAACCCTCCACGCGTACGCGCACCACCTTTGAGCTGGCCGCCGAACGTCTGTCGGCGGACGTGATCAACATCGACATCGGCAGTTCTTCCACGAGCAAGGGCGAGAGCCTGCTCGATACGCTGTCCACGCTGGAGGCGATGCACTGCGATCTATTTGTGGTGCGCCATCCAGACTCCGGAGCGGCACATTTCATCGCCGAACATGCCTCGGATGGCGTTGCAGTACTGAATGCTGGCGATGGCCGGCACGCGCATCCGACGCAAGCGCTGCTCGATGCCTACACGATTCGCCGCCACAAGCCGGATTTCGCTGCGCTCACGGTCGCACTGGTGGGCGATTTGCTGCACTCGCGAGTGGCACGTTCAGGATTGACCTGCCTGGGTGCGCTGGGCATCGGGGAGCTCCGCGCGATCGGTCCGCGTACGCTGTTGCCGCCAACTCTGGACGAGCTGGGCGTTCGCGTTTTCACCGATTTCGATCAAGGCATCGTCGACTGCGACGTGGTGATCATGTTGCGTCTTCAGAAAGAGCGTATGCGCGGCGCGCTGGTGCCATCCGAGAGCGAATACTTCAAGCGCTATGGCCTGACGCAAGAGCGGCTCAAGTGCGCAAAGCCAGATGCCATCGTTATGCACCCTGGGCCGATGAATCGCGGCGTCGAGATCGCCAGCGACGTGGCCGATGGTCCGCAATCGGTGATTCTGGAGCAGGTCTCCAATGGGCTCGCAGTGCGCATGGCGGTGATGAGCCAGATTCTCGGCGCCGGGATCAAGGAGGCTGCATGAACCTCTTGATCCGCGGCGCGCACCTTCGATTTCCACACCAGAATCTCGATCGCATCGGCGATGTGTTGTTCACTCATGGCCGCGTGATCGCAATCGATCCACCCGACACATCGACCATCGGCGCGCAAGTGGTCGAGGCGCGCGGCGCCTGGTTGATACCCGGCTTATGCGATCTGGCGGCGCGCCTGCGCGAACCTGGCGCCACTCACAAGGCCGATATTCGCTCCGAGGCCACAGCCGCACTGGTCAACGGCATCACCCATCTGGCGCTGCCGCCCGACTCCGAACCGGTGATCGACAGCACCGCAGTGACTGAGCTGGTTTTGCGTCGCGCACGCGAGGCGCGCGGCGCAACCGTACATGTCATCGGCGCGCTCACGCGCGGCATGGGCGAAGAAACCCTCGCAGAACTTGGCACACTGCGCGCCGCCGGCTGCATTGCCGCCGGCAATATCGGCCGACCGATCGGCAACAACAACGTGTTGCGGCGCGCGCTGCAATATGCAGCCTCGCTCGATGTGCCGGTGCATCTGCAAGCCATCGATCCGTGGATCGGTGCCGATGGCGTCGCTCACGAGGGACGCGTCGCCGCGCTCCAAGGTTTGTCGGGCGTTCCCGAGACTACCGAGACGCTGGCGCTGGCACGCGATCTGATGCTGATCGAGGAAACTGGCGTACGCGCGCACTTCGCGCGCATATCGACGGGGCGCGGCGCGGCGATGATCGCGGCTGCCAAAGCGCGCGGCCTGCCGATCACGGCTGATGTGGCGATGCCCAATCTTCTGCTGAATGAGAACGATGTCTTGCCGTTCCGCAGCGCAGCCCACTTGCGGCCGCCTCTGCGCACTGCGAACGACCGCGATACGCTGCGGGCGGCGCTGGCGGACGGCACGCTCGACGCGGTCTGCAGCGACCATCAACCACACGATGCGGATGCGAAGCTGAAGCCCTTTCCGGCCACCGAACCAGGCGCATCCGGCCTCGACACATTCTTGGGGCTTGGTCTGAATCTGATCGCCAATCGGGTCTTGACGATAGAGCAGTGGATCGATCGCGCCGCGATTGCGCCGCGTCGCGTGCTGGGAATGGCGCCGCCGCTGATGGAGGCCGATGCCCTGCCCGACTTTGCTTTGGTCGACGTCGATCGGGAACGCTTGATCGAAACCACCACGATGGCATCGCGCGGCAAGAACACGCCGTTTCTTGGCTGGCGGCTTGCCGGCATCGTGCGCCTCGCGGCGATCGGCGATCGCCTCTACGTCCGAGGCGAAGCATGAGGTCGTCGCTACTGGTTTTTGCATTATCCGTTGCCGCACTCGGCGGATGCGCAACTGCGCCACCGCCGCCGCCGGAGCCGCCACCACCGCCAGCGCGCGATCGCGTGGGTGAGCTGCGGGCGGCCGCCGCGCAGACTCCCTCGCGCGTCGAAGTAGCCCCGCTGCAGGATCCGTCGGTGGGATTCTTGATCAACGAGGCCGACAAAGCCGAGACGGCTCGCGATTTTTCAGCGGCGCTGCGGCTCCTGGAAGACGCACTCAGCATTGAGCCCGACAATCCGCATTTGTTGCAGCGCAAGGCCGAAGCTCTGCTCGCCAATGGCGACTATCTGGCCGCAGAAAAATGGGCGATGAGAAGTTACGACAACGGCGCACAAGTTGGTCAGTGGTGCGTTCGCAACTGGCTGTTGATCGCGCAAACGCGCGATGCGTTGGGCGATACCGCAACTGCTGCTGCCGCAACTGAGCGCGCGAAGGGTTGTCCGGTTCTGGCCAAGCCGCGGTTCTGATTTTTTTCACGCGGCGCTTCCGCAGCTGGCTGTATCTTAAGTCCATTTCGAAACAAGGGTCCATTGCAATGCGTGCGGGAGCGTTAGTTTTAGGAGTCGTGGTGTCGATGCTTTTCGGATGCGCTTCCAGCCCAGAGCAGGCCGCGCAACCCCTGTCGGTTCCGCTGATGCCGCCGCCCGCCGATGCAGGCGAGTTCTCACGGCGCGGCGCGGACGTCGAGTTTCGCTTGATTCCGCCGGTGTTTGAGGCGGTTCGCACCAGCGACAGGATCGATCCGCCGGATGTCGACAATCCTCTGCGACGCAACAACGCGCCCTACCCCAAGGGCGTCGGCGCCGCTGTGCCGGACTTCGTTGGGCCGTTCGATCCGGGCCACGACGAACGCTTCCGGGCCAACTCATCGGCTGAAAAGAATGCGCCGAGCCTGGTCTTCGATTCGCTGAACTTCGACGATAACGGAACTTTGGGCGGCAGTCTGTTCATTCCAGCGGACATTCACACGGCGGTGGGTCCCGACCACGTGATCAATGTGACCAACGTCTCGCTGCGCATCCACAACAAGTCGAACGGTGCAGCGGTATCCTCGATATCGCTGCGCAACTTCTTCACGGCACCTGGCTTCACGGCTCCGGTCAACGCAACCTTCGATCCGAAAGTGCTGTACGACACCTTCGCCAATCGATGGCTGGTCGTCACCCTGGAAAAGACCAACACCGATTCGGCCCTGTTCATTGCAGTCAGCGCTGGCGCCAACCCAACGACCGGCACATGGACCCTGATCCGCGTTCCGGCAGTGCAGAACATTGGCGGCAACAACTGCTGGTTCGACTATCCAGGGTTCGCTGTCGACGAAGAAGCCGTGTACTTGACCGGCAACTATTTTCGCCTCGACAACAACGCCAATTGCGGCGAATCGCGCCTGTTCATCATCAGCAAGTCGTTCTACAGCGGAGCGGCTGCCGTAGTGAATGCGTTTTATCCGGTCCCGCCCGGTGGCTTCAATGTCACCCACCAGCCCGCAGAAGTGTATGGGAATGCACCGGCTGGCGTTGGCACATGGCTTGTTGGTTATTCCGGGTTATCGAGCGGCGGCAACGCGTCTGTGCAAATAGTTCGCGTCGACAATCCATTGGCCACGCCGACATTGAACCTTCAAAGTGTTTCGCTCGGCCTGGCCTTGCAAGCGAACAGCGGCACCGCGCCGCAGAGCGGGACGGCAACCGGGTTGGCGACCAACGACCGCCGCACGTTGTCCGCTGTTTGGCGCAACGACCGGCTGTATTTCTCCTTCGCGGCGCGGCCGCCCGCATCGGCAGCCGATCAAGCGGAGAACACCGCTTGGTGGGCGCAGGTCAATACCGCAACGCCATCGGCGCTGGCGCTCGCCGACGTCGGCGGCATCGGCGGCGATAGCATCACTGCGAACGCGCACACCTTCTTCCCCGCCGTTGCCGTCAATTCCGCGGGCGATATGGCCGTTGGGTTCAGTGTCGTCGGCCCAGGTATTTTTCCGACGTCTGCGTACACATGGCGAGCAGCGTCCGATCCGGCCGGCACCACGCGAACGCCGCAAATCCTTCGATCTGGTACCGACTTCTACGTACGCACCTTCTCCGGCAGCGCCAACCGCTGGGGAGATTATTCCGGAGCCTCGGTCGACAACACCGGATGTTTCTGGATTTCCAACAAGCACGCGATCGCTCGTGGTACGCCCAGTGGCGGCGACGGACGTTGGCAGACCGCCACTGCGACCTTCTGCACGGGCTGGAACGGTTTCGCCAACGGGTTCGAACAGTAGACCGGCACCTACATCACCAGCCGCCATAGAAGCCGGAAATAACGCGCGCCGCATGGATGTGCGAGCGCGTCTGCCATACGCGAGCGTATAGTCTAATCCCAGGGCATCATCATCGCCCGCCGTTTCCACCTCTCGATTACCCAGGTCCCCTTTATGCCCGAGCAGAAGTTGCTGGTTCGCAAGGCCGCCGTTCTTGGCGCCGGCGTCATGGGTGCGCAAATTGCTGCGCATCTTGTCAATTGTGGCGTACCCGCCGTGCTGTTTGAATTGCCCGCCAAAGATGGTTCGCGCAATGGCATGGTCGACAAGGCCATTGCTAACTTGTCGAAGCTAAGCCCCTCGCCGATCGGCCTGAAGAGCGTTCCGGCAGAAATAACGCCAGCCAATTACGACGACCACCTTGAGCTTTTGCGCGATTGCGATCTGATCATCGAAGCAGTCGCTGAGCGCATGGATATCAAGTTGTCGCTGTACAGCAAGATTGCGCCGTTCGTGAACGAGAGCGCGGTGCTGGCGAGCAACACCTCCGGCCTGTCGATCACCAAACTCTCCGAAGCCCTGCCCGATGGGTTGCGTGGGCGTTTTTGTGGCATCCATTTCTTCAACCCGCCGCGTTACATGCATCTGGTCGAGCTGATTCCGACGGTGAGCACCGATCCAGGCGTGATCGACGCGCTGGAATCCTTCGTGGTCACGACCCTCGGCAAACGCGTAGTGCGCGCCAAGGACACGCCAAACTTCATCGGCAATCGCATCGGCGTGTTTTCCATCGCCTCGACGATGTATCACACGGAGCAATTTGGCCTCGGCTTCGATGAAGTCGACGCGCTCACCGGCACGCTGATCGGCCGCGCGAAGAGCGCCACCTACCGCACCAGCGATGTGGTGGGCCTGGACACCATGGCGCATACCATCAAGACCATGGACGACACGCTGCCGGACGATCCCTGGCACAAGTACTTCAAAGCGCCGGTGTGGTTGAAGGCGTTGATCGACAAGGGCGCGCTCGGGCAAAAGACCAAAGCCGGTTTCTTCCGCAAGAAGGGCGATGTGATCGAAGTGCTCGATCTCAAGACGCAGGACTACCGTCCGAACGCGGGCGAAGCCAGCGCCGAAGCCGAGGGTGCATTGCGCCAGAAAGGCTGGGCCGCGCGCCTGGAGGCGCTGCGTACGTCGGAAGACAATCAAGCCCAGTTCATGTGGTCGTGCTTCCGGGATCTATTCCACTATTGCGCAGTGCAACTGGAGCACATCGCCGAGAGCGCGCGCGATATCGATTTCGCGATTCGGTGGGGTTACGGCTGGGAGCAAGGCCCGTTCGAGATCTGGCAGCAAGCCGGATGGATGCAGGTGGCGGGCTGGATCGAGGCCGACATCAAAGCCGGCAAGACCATGAGCGATACGCCGTTGCCCGCGTGGGTGCTGGCACGCGGCGATGCCGGCGTGCACGGCGCCAATGGTTCTTACTCGCCCAAGGCGAATGCGCTGGTGCCGCGCTCCAATCTGGCGGTGTATCAGCGCCAGCATTTCCCGGACGCGATCTACACCGAAAGCTTCGATCAAGGCACCACCATCTTCGAGACCGACTCGGTGCGCTGCTGGCATCAGGGCGACAGCGTGGCGATCTTGAGCTTCAAGAGCAAGATGAACACCATCGGCAAGGGCGTGCTGGATGGCATCCATCAGGCCATCGCCGAAGCTGAGAAGAACTACGATGCCCTGGTCATCTGGCAGACCGGCGAGCCGTTCAGCGCTGGCGCCGATCTCAAAGACGCGATGCCGGCACTCGCCGCTGGACGCTTCGATGAGTTCGAGCAAGCGGTAGCGTACTTCCAGGCCACCAGCATGCGTATCAAGTACGCGCTGGTGCCGGTCGTGGCAGCCGTGCGCGGCATGTGCCTGGGCGGCGGCTGCGAGTTCCAAATGCATGCGGCCAAGGCGGTGTTTGCGCTCGAAAGCTACATCGGCCTGGTTGAGGCAGGGGTTGGTCTGCTGCCGGCTGGCGGCGGCCTGAAAGAGCTGGCGCTGCGCTCAGCGAACACCGCCATCGGCGGCGATGTGTTCCAGCAGATCCAGACCATCTTCGAAGTGCCGGCGATGGCCAAAGTCGCCACCAGTGCGCTCGAAGCCAAGGAAATGAAGCTGGTTCGAGCCACCGATCCGGTCATCGCCAACAAGGATGAATTGCTGTTCGTTGCCAAGAACGAAGCATTGGCCTTGGCCCGATCTGGCTACCGCCCTCCGATGCCGGCCAAAGCCATTCGCGTCGCTGGCGACATCGGCACCGCGACCATTCGCGCCTTGCTCACGAACATGCTGGAGGGTGGATTCGTTTCGCAACACGACGTTGAAGTCGCATCGCGCATTGCCACTGTACTCTGCGGTGGCGACGTCGAGCGCGGCTCAGAAGTCGACGAAGAGTGGCTGCTCAATCTTGAGCGCAAGCACTTCGTTACGCTGGCGCAGATGCCGCTCACCCAAGCCCGCGTTGCGCACACGATGCGTACCGGCAAGCCTTTGCGGAACTGAGTTCGCATATGGCGCATTGCAGTCGCTCTCGATCCATCGCTTTTGCCTCTCCCGCTTGGGCGGGAGAGGTCGGCGCGCAGCGCCGGGTGAGGGTGGGGCGCGGCTACGGAGCGCTCTGTTGCAGCTGCCCCACCCTCACCCCAACCCTCTCCCGCCCAGGCGGGAGAGGGGGCTGATCTGGCTCCGTCATCGACACATCGAAATCCGACAGACCAGCCAAAGGACAACCGAAGAGGAACCACCATGTCCCGTCAAGTACAAGATGCTTACATCGTCTCCGCGGTCCGCACGCCGGTAGGCAAGGCGCCGAAGGGGATGTTCCGCAATACCCGGCCCGACGATTTGCTCGCGCACGCATTGCGCGGAGCGATCGCCGCGGCCCCGGGCGTCGACGTCAAGCGCATCGACGATGCCATCATCGGCTGCGCGATGCCTGAGGGCGAGCAAGGCATGAACGTCGCGCGTATCGCAGTGCTGCTCGCCGGTCTGCCAAACACCGTCGCGGCGATGACCATCAACCGTTTCTGCTCCTCCGGAAGCCAGGCCGTGGCTACCGCAGCCGATCGAATTCGCTTGGGAGAGGCCGACCTGATGCTCGCGGGAGGTACCGAGAGCATGAGCATGGTGCCGATGATGGGCGGCAAACCGGCATTCAATCCGGCCATTTTCAAGGACGATCACGTCGCCATCGCCTATGGCATGGGCATCACTGCCGAGAAGGTTGCTGAACGCTGGAACGTTTCGCGCGAAGATCAGGACGTCTTCGCTTACAACTCGCACCAGAAAGCCATTGCGGCCATTGAAAAAGGCGAGTTCCGCGATGAAATCCTGCCATTCCTGCTCGATGATCATTACCCCGATCTCGCCTCCCGTGGCTACAAGAACGACTCGCGCAAGCTGGATACCGACGAAGGTCCGCGCAAAGACACTAACGTCGAAGCGCTCAACAAACTGCGCGCCGTGTTCAAGCAAGGCGGCAGCGTCACAGCCGGCAACTCCTCGCAGATGAGCGATGGCGCAGGCGCAGTGCTGCTCGCCAGCGAGCGCGCCGTGAAGGAAATGGGCTTAACGCCGCTCGCACGCTGGGTTGGTTATTCGGTTGCCGGCGTGCCACCAGAGATCATGGGCATTGGCCCAAAGGAAGCGATTCCGAAAGTCGCCAAGCTGACAGGCATCAACATTGCGGACATCGACTGGATCGAACTCAATGAAGCCTTCGCCGCGCAAGCGCTCGCCGTGATGCGCGACTCGAACCTCGATCCGAGCAAGGTCAATCCGCTCGGCGGCGCCATTGCACTTGGCCATCCCCTGGGGGCCACAGGCGCAATCCGCACCGCAACCGTTGTGCATGGCTTGCGTCGGCGTCAGCAAAAGTACGGCATGGTGACGATGTGCATCGGCACCGGCATGGGCTTCGCCGGCATCATCGAGCGCGTTTGACGTTGCGCGTCGCGCCATGGCGCGACGCCGCAGGGGCGCGGTTCATCGCGCCCCTACATTCGCCGCATCAGCGCAAACGCCAAAGCAGCCGCTCCGAGCGAAACGAAGACACTCGCGCACACATAGAGCAAGGCCCATTTGCCCTGCCCTGCCCGCACCAACGAGAGCGTGTCCAGCGAGAAGCTTGAGAAGGTTGTCAGGCCGCCGAGAAAGCCGATCAGGATCAGGGACTGAAGGCCGACGACGTCGTCGCGGCCGAGCGTGCGGGCCAGCAATGCGCCAGCCATCGCGCAACCAACCACGTTGACCACGAACGTCGCCAGCGGCGCTGGGCCGCCGGCAAATCGAACCACGATCAGTGCCATCCAGAAGCGCGCCAGCGCGCCGGCGGCGCCGCCGAGGGCGACGAGTAAGGATTGAGTGAGCAGCGGCATTGGCGTTGTTGGTTCTTGGTTTGGCTCTTTGTTCTTGGTACGCGGTCCCATGTCCGCATCATTCGGTTAGCAAGCTCTCTGGCGACGAGCTTAGATGCAACAGCTGCGGACCATAGGTCCGCGTACCAGGGGCCACACTATCGCCCAGCTCGCCGCTCTCGAATCCACTTCAAGCGCTCGCCGATTTTCGCCTCCAGACCGCGATCGGTTGGGGTGTACAACTCACGCTCACCCAAACTTTCCGGGAAGCCGCGTTGCGCGTACGCCACGCCGTCTTCCTGATCGTGATCGTATTGATAGCCCTTGCCATATCCAAGCCCTTTCATCAGTTTTGTCGGCGCATTACGCAACTCCATGGGCACCTGATCGCTGCCACTTTCCTGCACCAGCGCAACAGCGTTCTTGTAGGCGCGATAGCAAGCGTTGCTCTTCGGTGCGACCGCCAAATAAATCACCAACTGCGCGAGCGCAACCTCGCCTTCAGGCGATCCCAGGCGCTCGTAGCTTTGCCAGGCATCGAGCGCCAGCGCCAATGCGCGCGGGTCGGCGTTACCGATATCCTCGCTGGCGAAACGGGTCAAGCGTCTTGCGAGATAGTTGGCATCGGTGCCGCCATCGAGCATTCGGCAAAACCAATACAACGCCGCATCGGGATTGGAGCTGCGCAGCGTTTTGTGCAGCGCTGAGATCTGGTCATAAAACGCCTCTCCGCCTTTGTCGAAGCGGCGGCGTTTGTCGCCGGCTGCGGCCAAAACGTGCGCCTCGGTCAGCGCATCGCCTACCGACATTCCATCCGCGATGACTTCAAGCAACGTCAGTGCACGGCGCACATCGCCGTCGGCAAACTCTGCGATGGTCAGCAGCGCCTCCGCATGTGCGCGAAGGTCCATATGCGCCAACCCGCGAGCATCGCGGAGCGCCGCCTGCAGTGCAGCGACAATGTCCTCAGCGGTCAGTGGCTTGAGTACATGCACGCGACAGCGCGATAACAACGCGCCAACAACTTCAAAGGAGGGGTTCTCAGTCGTGGCGCCGATCAGCGTGATCATGCCGCTTTCGACGTGAGGCAAAAAAGCATCTTGCTGCGCCTTGTTGAAGCGATGCACTTCATCGACGAACAAGACGGTGCGTCCACCCATATCTCGTCGCGCCTGCGCCTCGGCCACCGCGCGTCGCACGTCCGCAACGCCTGCGAGTACCGCCGAAATCTGCAAGAACGCGGCGCTTGTGGACTGCGCGCACAGCCGCGCCAATGTGGTTTTGCCGCAACCCGGTGGCCCCCACAGGATCATCGAGTGCAGATGGCCTTGCTCGATGGCGCGGCGCAACGGCTTGCCCGACGCGAGAAGGTGCGCTTGACCGACGACCTCATCGAGAACGGCAGGTCGCATGCGCTCAGCCAGCGGGCGGCTGTCGTTCATCGATGTGGCTGGTAGAATCCCGGCCCCGTTTTCTGTTGGCACCGTCATGTCGGGCAAGCTCTTCATCAAAACGCACGGCTGTCAGATGAACGAGTATGACTCGGCGAAGATCGTCGATGTGCTCGCCGCGAATGAAGGCCTGACACTCACTGAGAACGAGTCCGAGGCGGACGTCATTCTGGTGAACACCTGCGCGATACGCGAGAAGGCGCAAGAGAAGGTTTTCAGCCAACTCGGCCGCTGGCGGCAGCTCAAGGCTGACAAGCCGAACCTGGTGATCGGCGTTGGCGGGTGCGTAGCCAGCCAGGAGGGCGAGGCCATCGTCAAGCGCGCGCCGTATGTGGATCTGGTGTTCGGGCCGCAAACGCTGCATCGGCTGCCGGCCATGCTCAAGCAGTTGCGCGAAGAACGCAGACCACAGGTCGACATCTCGTTTCCGGAAATCGAGAAGTTCGATCGCCTGCCCGAACCGCGTGCGGAGGGCCCCACCGCGTTCGTATCGATCATGGAAGGCTGCAGCAAATACTGCTCTTTCTGCGTGGTGCCCTACACCCGGGGCGAGGAAGTCAGCCGGCCGTTCGACGATGTGATCGCCGAAGTGGCATCGCTGGCCGCGCAAGGCGTGCGCGAAGTGAATCTGCTCGGGCAGAACGTCAACGCCTATCGCGGTGCGATGCACGATAGTACGACCTGCGATCTCGGTTTGCTGATTCAGTACATCGCCGAGATCGACGGCATCGGCCGAATTCGATTCACAACCTCGCATCCAGTTGAATTCAACGACAGCCTGATCGCCGCGTACGCGCAGTGCGACAAGCTCGCGAACTATCTGCATTTGCCCGTGCAAGCCGGCTCCGACCGAATTCTTGCGGCCATGAAGCGCGGCCACACCGCCATCGAATACAAGCAGAAGCTGCGCAAGCTGCGCGCCGTGCGCCCGGATATCTCAATTTCGACCGATATCATCGTCGGCTTCCCCGGCGAGACCGAAGCCGATTTCGAAGCGACCATGAAACTGGTCGAGGATGTGCGCTTCGACCAGAGCTTCTCCTTCATCTACAGTCGCCGCCCCGGTACCCCAGCTGCCAACTTGCCGGACGACACACCCGAGCAGGTGAAGAAAGAACGCCTGTACCGATTGCAGGCTCGCATCAACGAGTTTGCGCGCGAGATCAGTCAGAACATGGTCGGCACCACGCAGCGCGTGCTGGTCGAAGGCGTCAGCCGCAAAAACCCCGGCGAACTCACGGGCCGCACGGAAAACATGCGTTACGTCAACTTCCCGGCGCCGCCGCGGCTGATCGGGCATTTCGTCGATGTGGAAATTACCGAGGCGATGGCGAATAGCTTGCGCGGGGAAGTCGCGGCCGTTGCTGCTTAGCTTTCCGGTACGCGGACCCATGGTCCGCAGTTCGCAGCACACCTGCCATCAGGCGGACCCAGGGTCCGCGTACCAGAAAGCAACATCGTCGAACCAGGACGTTTTGAATGCCCAGCTCCCAAACCCTGACGCTGTCCCCCGAAAACAACGAACAGCTCGCCAACTTTTGCGGGCCGTTCGATGAGCATGTGCGCGAAATCGAGCGCCGGGTTGGCGTCGAGATCGCCAATCGCGGCCATGTGTTTCAGATCACCGGCGACGACGGCCCGGTGCGCGCGGCGGTGCGCTTGATCCAGGCGCTTTACGAGCAAGCGAGCGAGGAGACGCTCACCCGCGAAGCGCTCTTCATGGCGATCAAAGACCACGACGCCGAAAGCGCCAGTCTCGCTGCGGCGGAACGGGCCCACGAGGTGGTGATTCGTACCAAGCGCGGCGTGGTGCGCGGCCGTGGCGCAAACCAGGTTCGGTACCTGCATGCGATTGCCACTCACGACATCAATTTCGGCATCGGCCCGGCCGGCACTGGCAAAACGTACCTCGCTGTTGCCAGCGCAGTGGAAGCGCTCGATCACAACAAAGTGCAGCGCCTGCTGCTGGTCCGCCCCGCCGTGGAAGCCGGCGAAAAACTCGGCTTTCTACCGGGCGATCTCACGCAGAAAGTCGATCCGTACCTGCGTCCGTTGTACGACGCGCTTTACGAAATGATGGGCGTCGAGAAGGTCACACGCCTGCTGGAACGCAACGTCATCGAAATCGCCCCGCTGGCTTTTATGCGTGGCCGCACCTTGAACGACGCTTACGTGATCCTCGACGAGGCGCAGAACACCACCGTCGAGCAGATGAAAATGTTTCTGACGCGCCTGGGCTTCGGCTCCACCGCGATCATCACCGGCGATGTCACCCAGATCGATCTGCCGCGCAAAGACGCAAGTGGCCTGCGCCACGCGATAGAAGTGCTGAAGGACGTGGAAGGCATCAGTTTCACCTTTTTCCAGAGCCAGGATATCGTCCGTCATCCACTGGTCGCGCGCATCGTGCGGGCGTATGAGCGGCATCAAGGCTAGTCAAAACAGGCTCGCCGCGAGAACGGTATGAGCGGCAAACAGTCACACAAAAAAACGCCGGATTCGAAGACCCGTCCCATCGGCATCGACCTGCATTTAAGTCTCGGCACCCGCCGCGGCGTCCCCTCGCGCGCCAGCTTCCTGAAGTGGATCGAAGCCGCACTGCGAGCGGCCAAGAAGCGCGTTGCCCAACTCAATATTCGAGTGATGTGCGCGGAAGAAGCGCGCGCGCTTAATCGCGACTTCCGAGGCCGCGACTACGCCACCAACGTTCTCTCATTTCCAGGCGATGCACCGTTCCTGGGCGACATCGCCATCTGCAGCGAAGTTGTAGTGCGGGAGGCAATCGAGCAAGGCAAAGCGGCGCAGGACCACTACGCGCATCTCACCATCCACGGTGTGTTGCACCTGCTTGGCTACGATCACGAGAACGAGACCGATGCCCAAGCCATGGAATCGCTGGAAGCTAAGGCACTGGCACGCATGGGAATCGCAAATCCGTACCTTTGAACCCACGCCGCGGCACTCAACGGAACGCCGAGTTGGTGTTACAAAACTGCCGGACCCTAACGACAGGTTTGGGAACCTGGTCTTGATACGAACGCAGCGACTAGTCGCTGTTGCGCAGCCAGACTCTAATCTGTGGAAACACGAATCGCCGTCACTTCCATCCCGTCGCTATCGCGATACGTCCATTGATCCTGGCTCATGGACAGAATCGTATCACGCTCGATTGAGCCAGCCGGGACGCCCTCTGGAAAGCTGGATTTCAATACCTCGGTGATTAGAACATTTCCTTCGATCCTCCATCGAGATTCGAAGTAGAACTTAAGTTCTTGACCTTGTGCGACCATGGATCCCACATGAACGACCTTGGAGTCAGGTGTGTAGCTGGAAGTGCCCGAAACAAAAACCCCATCGCTGCGGATCTCCTCCTTCCAGGTTCCAAGAATGAGCCTCTCCATCTCCTCCGGCGCCAAAACCTTCGCCGCTTGGGTGATATGGCACACGAGAAGCAGACTAAGTCCAAGCAGTGCGCGCGACATTGATTTGCTCCCTGGCTGGTGGGTCTAGATTCAAACGCGTCAATTGGCAGCGACTCGGTTCATTTGCTCCGAAGGAGTCATTTCTCCGATGCCATCAATGCCTCAACACCCCCGACGCGCCCTCGCCTGCCGGCACAGCCTCAACCGACGGCGGCTCCACCGAGCGCGGTTGCGGCGAGGAGGCCAGCGCGATCTCCAGCACTTCATCGATCCACTTGACTGGCCGGATATCGAGATCGCCCGTGACGTTGGCGGGGATCTCAGCCAGATCCTTGCGGTTATCGTCGGGGATCAGCACCGTCTTAATGCCACCGCGATGCGCCGCCAGGAGTTTTTCCTTCAGGCCACCGATCGGCAAAACGCGACCCCGCAGCGTGATCTCGCCGGTCATCGCCACGGAGGACTTCACCGGGATCTTGGTCAACGCGGAAACCAAAGCGGTGCACATGCCGATACCGGCGCTGGGGCCATCTTTGGGCGTGGCGCCTTCGGGCACATGAACGTGGATGTCGAACTTCTGGTGGAAATCCGGATCGATGCCCAGGCTCAGCGAGCGCGAGCGCACGACCGATAGTGCAGCTTGCACCGACTCTTGCATCACTTCGCCCAGCTTGCCGGTTTGCGTGAGCTTGCCCTTGCCGGGAACGATGGCGGCCTCGATGCTCAGGATATCGCCGCCGACTTCGGTCCAGGCCAGGCCGGTGACCAGTCCAACCTCGTCCTTCTCTTCGGCCAGGCCATAGTGGAAGCGACGCACGCCCAAGAACTTTTCGAGGTTCTTGCTCAGCACAACCACCGTCTTGCTGGCTTTCTCTGTCTTGTCAGACTTCTCCACCTTGGCCACTTTGGCTTTCGACAGGCGCACCTTGCGTGCCTTGCCTTCCTTCAACGACAGCTCTTTGACCGCCTTGCGGCAAATCTTGCTGATCTCGCGCTCCAGGTTACGCACGCCGGCTTCGCGCGTGTAGTAGCGAATAATGTCGACGACGGCTTCATCGGCCACCTGGATTTCCGTCGGTTTCAGGCCGTTGGCCTTGACCTGCTTGGGCAGCAGATAGCGCTTGGCGATCGCCAGCTTCTCATCCTCGGTGTATCCGGGGATGCGGATCACTTCCATGCGATCGAGCAGCGGTCCAGGGATGTTGAGCGAATTGGCCGTGCCGATGAACATGATCTCGGAAAGATCGAGATCGACTTCGAGATAATGGTCGTTGAAGGTGTGGTTCTGCTCTGGATCGAGCACTTCGAGCAGCGCGGAGGACGGATCGCCGCGGAAATCCATCGACATCTTGTCCAGCTCATCGAGCATGAACAATGGGTTCTTGGATTTCACTTTGCTCAGGTTCTGCACGATACGGCCCGGCAAAGAGCCGATGTAAGTCCGCCGGTGACCACGAATTTCGGCCTCATCGCGCACGCCGCCGAGCGCGATACGCGCGAACTTACGTCCCGTGGCGCGCGCAATGGACTGACCGAGCGAGGTTTTGCCTACGCCGGGCGGCCCGACCAGACACAGGATCGGGCCCTTCATGCGTTTGACCCGCTGCTGCACCGCCAAGTATTCGAGGATGCGCTCTTTGACTTTTTCCAGGCCGAAGTGGTCCTCGTCGAGCACCTTCTCCGCTTCGGCGAGGTTTTTGCGAATGCGCGTACGCGCGCTCCATGGAATGTTGCTCAGCCAGTCGATGTAGTTGCGCACCACCGTTGCTTCGGCGGACATCGGCGACATCATCTTGAGCTTGTTCATCTCGGTGCGCGCCTTGGCTGCGACCGCTTTTGGCATGCCGGCCTTCTCGATGCGCCGCGCCATTTCGTCCATTTCCGACGGCGCTTCGTCCAGATCTCCAAGCTCTTTTTGAATGGCCTTCATCTGCTCATTCAAGTAGTACTCGCGCTGGCTCTTTTCCATCTGCGTCTTGACGCGGCCGCGGATGCGCTTTTCGATTTGCAGCACGTCGATTTCCGCATCCACCGCAGCAATCAGCATTTCCAGGCGCTGACCGATACCCGCGGTTTCCAGCAGCGATTGTTTGTCGCCCATCTTGATCGACAAATGCGCGGCGATGGTGTCTGCCAGACGCGAGGGGTCGTCGATGGCATTGAGTGTGGCCAGCAACTCAGGCGGAATCTTGCGATTGAGCTTGACCAGTTGTTCGAACTGCGAGAGCAGCGTTCGGGCGACGACTTCAACCTCGCGCGGTTCTCGGTCCATCTCCGATTCGACCGCCACCGGTACGGCGCGATAGATGCCGTACGCTTCGCCGACGGCTGTGATCATCACGCGGCGCAAGCCTTCGACCAGCAGCTTGACGGTTCCATCCGGCAGTTTCAGCAGTTGCAGGATGCTGGCCTGCGTGCCCATCTCATACAGATCGCCCGGCGCCGGATCGTCCACCTCCGGCGCACGTTGCGAAACCAGCAAAATCTGCTTGTCCGATTCCATGGCGAATTCCAGCGCACGCATGGAGCGCTCGCGTCCGACGAACAACGGAATCACCATGTGCGGATACACGACCACATCGCGCAGCGGCAAGATCGGCAAGCTGCGCTCGTGGCGGCCAAAATCGAGTCGAGTACTAGCGGGCATAAGTGTCCGGCAGGTTGTTGTTGCTGGTTAATGGTTCTTGGATCTCAGAAATCTGAGGAACGCCAGCTACGTAGATGCGGCGTTTGCTTCGAGAAGTCAAGAGCTTGATCAAACGCAGTTGATTCGGCGTTTGTCGGATAGCGGTCAACGGCGCGCGGCCGACGGTCCGTGTACCAGACGCACACGGACGCTCTGTGCCAATCCTGTTGCCGCCCGCCGGACCCGATGCGACGAGCCGCCGCACGCCAGCGCGCTTCGCGCGCTACGCCGTCGCTTGCTGCCCGGCGCCGCCGTCGTAAATCAGGTACGGCTCGGCGTTGCCATTGATGACTGCCTCGTCGACGACGATCTTGCTGACCGATTGCATCGAGGGCAGGTCGTACATGGTATCGAGCAACACTTGCTCGACGATGGTGCGCAAACCGCGCGCGCCAGTTTTGCGATCGAGAGCTTTGCGCGAGATAGCGCCCAGCGCATCAGGGCGGAATTCCAGGTCCACGCCTTCCATCTCGAAGAGTCGCTTGAACTGTTTCACGAGCGCGTTTTTGGGCTCCGACAAGATGCGCACCAGCGCGGCTTCGTCCAATTCTTCCAGCGTGGCAACCACCGGCAAGCGACCAACAAACTCAGGGATCAGGCCGTAGCGAATCAAATCCTCGGGCTCGACGTCTTGAAGCACCTGACCGACACTGCGTTTGCTCGATTGCGAACGCACATCGGCGGAAAAGCCGATGCCGGTGTGTGTCGAGCGCGCCTGGATAACTTTTTCCAAACCGGCGAACGCGCCACCGCAGATGAACAGGATGTTGCGCGTATCGACCTGCAAAAACTCCTGCTGCGGGTGCTTACGGCCACCTTGCGGCGGCACCGAGGCGACAGTGCCTTCGATCAATTTCAATAGCGCCTGCTGCACACCCTCGCCCGACACATCGCGGGTGATCGACGGGTTTTCGCTCTTGCGCGAAATTTTGTCGATCTCGTCGATGTAGACGATACCGGTCTGCGCCTTTTCGACGTCGTAATCGCACTTTTGAAGCAGCTTCTGGATGATGTTTTCGACGTCCTCGCCGACATAGCCGGCCTCGGTCAACGTCGTGGCATCAGCGATCGTGAATGGCACATTGAGCAACCGCGCCAAGGTCTCTGCGAGCAGAGTTTTGCCGGAGCCCGTCGGCCCGATCAGCAGGATATTCGACTTGGCAAGTTCCACATCGTCGCCGCGCTGACGCGATTCCAGGCGCTTGTAGTGGTTGTGCACCGCCACGGACAGGATGCGCTTGGCGCGCTGCTGGCCGATCACGTACTGATCGAGCACTTCCAGAATTTCGCGCGGTTTCGGCAGGCTGGAACGTCCGGCCTGCGCCTTGTCCTCCAGCTCTTCGCGGATAATGTCGTTGCACAGCTCCACGCACTCATCGCAAATGAACACGCTGGGCCCTGCGATCAACTTGCGCACCTCATGCTGGCTCTTTCCGCAGAAGGAGCAATACAGCACTTTACCGCCATCACTACGTCGATCATCCGACATTCGCACTAACTCATTCTTCGCCCATTGACAGGGCCATTGAATTGAGGATAGCAGGGTTTTCAGGTGGCGTTGCCCGAGTGCGGCGGCCTTCACATCTCGCGCTCAAATCGACTGTCATCGCGCTTGCGCAAGGCGTAACTTCGAAGACCATCCTCGCTCAGCGGGCTTCAGCATGGAGAAGCGATTTTCGATCATCGTTCCCGCCTATAACGAGGCGGCTTTGCTGCCACGGTTGTTGGCCAGCGTTCGCAGGGCCGCAGCGAAAGCCAACGCCAATGTTGAAGTCTTTGTCGCCGATAACCAGTCGACCGACGCCACGGCGGACCTCGCGCGCACCGCTGGCGCGCAGGTCGTGGAGGTCAGCAAACGCTGCATCGCCGCGGCGCGAAACGGAGGCGCATCAGCGGCGACAGGCGATGTGCTGTGCTTTGTCGATGCAGACATGCAAATCCATCCGAATACCTTCGCGGCCATCGGCGCGGCGATGGCGAACCCGACGGTCGTTGGAGGCGCCAGTGGCGTGACTTTAGAGCGCTGGTCGTTGGGCTTGGCGGTTACGTTCGCATCGATGCTGCCGATGATCTGGTTATCGGGCATGGATACGGGTGTCGTGTTCTGTCGCCGCGAGGATTTCGTGTCGCTCCGCGGCTACGATGAGTCGCTTCTGGTCGCAGAGGATGTGGCTTTTCTGTATGCGCTGCGGCGCCTGGGTCGCAGCCGCGGACAGCGCTTGATTCGCCTGTCGGATGCTAACCCGCATATTTCATGAGGTCGCGATGAAATGGCTTGATTTCGTTATTACAGCGTTGAACTCATCGAGTTGGTCGTACTGACAGAGTGTTCGCTGCCATTTCCTCGCTAACACGGCTGCGCTTCCTGCTTTGCTCCTCCGGCCAGCGCATCCATGCGCTGGCGTTCGGCGGCGCGCCGC
>JALHMG010000049.1:31410-35506 GCA_022844135.1 Lysobacterales bacterium | reverse complement strand
GAACGCCGAGCTGCGCTCGGCATGCTTCGGTTCGTGAGCCGAAACCAAGAGCGCCGAGTGAAACTCGGCGTTCCGTTAAGTGCCGTGGCGTGTCGGGTTGCGTGGAGGGGAATTCGAACCGTTGCCGTGGCGTTCTTAAGCGCGAAGTTTCGCAGCCTCAACGGAACGCCGAGCTGCGCTCGGCCTGCATGGGTTCGTGAGCCGAAACGAAGAGCGCCGAGTGAATCCCGGCGTTCCGTTGGGTGCCGTGGCGTGTCGTGAAAAGCGCTGAGTGAAACTCGTGCGGACCACGGGTCCGCGTAACTACGAGCAACAAACCAAGAACCAGGAACCGCCGCACACCGTCTGAGGGTTTCTCCGGATCGTTCTCGCTGGGTCGTCCGCCGATGCTGGCACCGTGCGCTGATCAAAGGGGCAGCGGCACATTCCCCACTAGACAAAAGCGAGAACATCCATGAATACGCAAATCAAATCACTGTTGGCCATGAGTCTGCTCGGCCTGGCCGCGAACGTAAACGCGCAGGTGAACTGCTGCACGCTGCCGAACCAGACGATCTCTACCGTCATCAACGCCGATGTCAGCGCGCTCAACTGCTCGTGCACCATCGCCCGTACGGCGAACATCAATGGCAACGTCGAGCAAATCGGCGAAGGCACGCTCACAGTGCGCGGCATCGTCAACGGCGGCGTGTCGGAATCGGGTATTGGCAATCTCGTAGTCGACCGCGGCACCATCGGCGGCGATTGCGTGGAAGCCGACAACGGCAACCTTGTTGTACGCGCTGGTTCCTTCGTCAACGGCGCCTTGTTCGAAGCCGGCGCGGGTAGCGTCAACGTCACCGTTGGCGTCGATGGCCCGACCAAGGGCAATATCGAAGAGACCGGCGCCGGCGCGGTGACGGTGAGCGTGCTGGGCGGCGCTTATGAAGGTGGCATCCTGGAGCAGGATGCGGGCTCGGTGAGCGTCTCGGTGGCGGCTGGCGCCGTGTTCAAGGGCGATATCGACGAGAATCTCGATGGCGGCGTCAGTGCCACCGTGGAGGGCTTGTTCGAAGGCAATGTGATCGAGCGCTGGACGGGCGACTTGTCGACCGACGGTGCCGGTCAGTTCAAGGGCAACTCCGAACACGAATTCCCGGGTCTTTGCAGCAACACCATCGGCAACTTCGAGGGCTCGGCCTGCGTGCTGCTGTAAGCGCTGGATCTGCGCATGAAGAAAAGGCGTCGCAGTTGCGGCGCCTTTTTCTTTCCGCGGTTACGCGAACCCTTCCACGACCAAGGCACCGTTGCCGCTGGTGAGCGGAGTGACAGTTTGCTTGATGCGACGCACGTATTGTTTCGCACCTTTGCGGGGGATTGATGCGGCAGCAGGCTTAGCAGACATGGTGTCGCGGGTTGTTTTGCGGCGCTGTGGGTTGGATGCGATTTCGATCGCAAGAGGTGTGCGGGACGAGGTGAGTCTGGAGCACCGCCAGGCCACCCTCATTCCCGCTTTCGCGAGAATGAGGGCGCAAGGCAGGGTGATAATGATCGGCCCAGCTGTGATTACCGACGCGCACCATTGCGCAATAACTCTCGCGCCGCAGCGCGCGTGGCATCGGTAACCTCGACGCCGCCTTGCATGCGCGCCAGCTCAGCAATCCGCTCGTTTTCGTCGAGCTCATCCACTTGCGATTGGGTGGTGTCGCCCTGCACGCGCTTGCTCACGCGAAAGTGCTGATGCGCGCACGCCGCCACCTGCGCCAGATGGGTGACGCAAAGCACCTGACGTTGAGCACCGAGTGCGCGCAGTTTTCGGCCAACAATTTCGGCAATCGCGCCGCCGATGCCGGAGTCGACCTCGTCGAACACCAGCACCGGCGTGTCGTCGAGCGCGATGGTTGCCACCTTGATCGCAAGGCTGATACGCGCCAACTCGCCCCCTGATGCGACTTTGCGTAACGGCCGTGGCGGTTGACCAGGATTCGCGCTCACCAGAAACTCGACTTGCTCATCGCCGCTGCCGCGCGGCGCGCCGTCGGCGATCTCGAAAGCGCATTCAAAACGCCCGCCGCGCATGCCAAGCTCGGCCATCAACGCGGAGATGCTGTTTGCCAGATCGATGGCTGCCGCGCGGCGCTTCTCGCCGAGAACACGCGCGGCGCGACGATATGTCTGTATCGCGCCATCGCGGTCGCGCAGAAGCTGCTCCAGCCGCTCGCCAGCCGTGGCAGCGTTCTGCACGCGGCGCTCCAGGTCGGCGGCGAATGCGGCCAGGTCCTGGATCGGCGTGCGGTGCTTGCGCGCCAGAGCGTGCAAGCGGGCTAGTTCAGCGTCGACCTCCGCGAGTTTTTCCGGATCGATATCCAGCGCATCGCGGCGATCGCGGAGCTCGTGGGTCGCATCCTGGAGTGCGATCGCTGCGGTCTCCAGTTGCGAGACCAGCGCACTGAGCGCCGGATCGATCGCTGCCAGGCGCTGCAAATCGTGCACGGCGCGGCGAACCAGCGCGACGGCGGTGACGTCGTCATCGCCGCCGAGCTGTGCCTCGGCCTGTCCCAACCCTTGTATCAGCTCGCCTGCGCTCGCCAGAACGCGATGCTGGTGTTCCAGATTTGCGATATGTACCGGATCCAAGGAGCCCGCACGCAGCTCGCGCAATTGGTGGGTCATAAACTCCACCAGCTCGGCGCCATCGCTATGGCGCAGCCGATCGATCTCAGCGTCGAGGGCGCGAACAGCGTCCGCCGCCGCCGCGACGGCTTGTCGCTCGCCGCTCGCTTGAGCGAACTCGTCAAGCAAATCGAGCTGATGCGCGCGCTGCAATAGGGCCTGATGCTCATGCTGACCGTGGATTTCGATCAGCAGCGTGGTCAGGTCGCGCAATTGTTGCTGCGTGGCGCCGCGCCCGTTGATGTATGCGCGCGAGCCGCCGTCGGCCTTCACAATGCGACGCAGCAAAAGCGCGCCATCGTCGTCGAGATCTTGCGATGCGAGCCAGACCAGGGCAGGGTGCCCCGACGGCAATTGCAGCTCAGCCGAAACTTCAAGCTTCTCGGCGCCCGATCGCACCGCGCCCGAATCGGCCCGTCCGCCGCTCGCCAGACCCAGCGCATCGATCAGGATCGACTTGCCGGCCCCGGTTTCGCCGGTGATCGCCGTGAAGCCTGGAGCGAACGTCAGATCGACGCGGTCGGCTACGGCGAGATCGCGGATCGATAGGGCGGTGAGCATGGGGTGTAAGGGGTCGTATTGACTGGGGATATGGAGTGGGATTGTGTGGGCCATCCTGGCCTACGTCCTTGCGGGACTCGTTTCGCTTGCGCTCTCCGCGCATCCTTGCGCTCCGAGTCGAACCCAGATGGGATGCTCATCCCACCCTTTCGCCAATTTCAAAGCCGCCCGCCAGGCGACTTTGAAATTGGCGGAAGGGGTGGGATTGCGTGGGCCATCCTGGCCCACGTCCCTACGGGACTCGCCTTCGCTCGCGCTCTCCGCGCATCCCTGCGCTCCGAGTCGAACCCAGATGGGATGCTCATCCCACCCTTTCGCCGATTTCAAAGCCGCCCGCCAGGCGACTTTGAAATTGGCGGAAGGGGTGGGATTGCGTGGGCCATCCTGGCCCACGTCCCTACGGGACTCGCCTTCGCTCGCGCTCTCCGCGCATCCCTGCGCTCCGAGTCGAACCCAGATGGGATGCTCATCCCACCCTTTCGCCGATTTCAAAGCCGCCTGCCAGGCGACTTTGAAATTGGCGGAAGGGGTGGGATTCGAACCCACGGATGGTTTCCCATCGCCGGTTTTCAAGACCGGTGCCTTAAACCGCTCGGCCACCCTTCCGTTTGCGTTGCTTGAGTCGAGTAGTTGTCCCAACACTCACGCAGAAGCGCGTTGCTGGAGTCTACAAGTTGGCTCCCGGCCCGCGAGCATAGCTCGCGGTCGTTCATCGCTGTCGGCGCATGCGCCGACTTGCGCTTCGCGCAACCGCGCTTCACCCCGTTTTCAAGACCGGTGCCTTAAACCGCTCGGCCACCCTTCCGTTTGCGTTGCTTGAGTCGAGTAGTTGTCCCAACACTCACGCAGAAGCGCGTTGCTGGAGTCTACAAGTTGGCTCCCG
>JALHMG010000049.1:0-31400 GCA_022844135.1 Lysobacterales bacterium | reverse complement strand
GTTTTCAAGACCGGTGCCTTAAACCGCTCGGCCACCCTTCCGTTTGCGTTGCTTGAGTCGAGTAGTTGTCCCAACACTCACGCAGAAGCGCGTTGCTGGAGTCTACAAGTTGGCTCCCGGCCCGCGAGCATAGCTCGCGGTCGTTCATCGCTGTGTGCGGAAGCGTCGACTCGCGCTGCGCACAACCGAAACGCGCCGGAGTCTACACGTGCCGACGTCGAGCGATACATTCAATCGGTGACAAGGCTGCAATCGCATCGCAACACGCGTGCAGCACGCTGTAGTGCCGAGGATGAAAAAAGAATCCACCATGTTGTCTTCTGATCGCCAGAACGCCGACGATCTCACTGCGCTGCAGCGACTGCGGGCCGTGCTGATACCCGCCATCGTGGTCGCACTCATTCTGGTGGCTGGCGCAGTGATTTTCTGGCAGACACGGCCATCGCCTGCAGAGCGCAGCACATCGGACCTGCCGATGGCCGGGCGGGCGCCGGTTGCGGGCGATGAGAGCGGCGACTGGCTCAAGCGTGCGGGCGATGCATTGAACGAACGGCGCCTGATCTCGCCCGCAGGCGACAACGCGATCGAGTTTTACTTGCGCGCGGCCGATGAACCGGCACTCGAAGTGGCCGCGCGCCAAGCGCTTCTGGAATTGATTTCTCCGGCGGTCAGTGAGGTTCGCGCGACCATCGCCGCGGGCGAATGGGAGGAGGCGGAGCGTGAGATCAAGTTGCTGCAGCAAATGGATGTCAGCGAGTTACGTTTGAGCGATATCCGCCGCGCTTTGGCGGATGCTCGTGCTGCTGAAGCTGCCGCGACGGCGCAGGCAACCGAGGCCGAAGCGCCCGCGCCGGAAACGGTCGCATCGGATGCCACTCGCGTCGAACCGCAGCCAATACCCAGCGAACCGCCAGTGCCGCCCGAGTCGCGCCCTGTTCCGCCGCGTCCGACGCCAGCACCCGTAGCCGCCGCGCCAGACTCCGAAGACGAATCGGCAGCCGAATCCGAAGTCGCGCCCCAACCTGTGCCCGAACCGCCGATAAACCGGACGGCACCGGTGATCGTCGAACCCGTTCAAGTGGCCGACGCCAAGCCTGCCTATCCGCCTGCTGCGGCGCGGCGACGCATCGAAGGTGTGGTCGAATTAGAGTTCACCATTGGCGTCGATGGCAGCTTATCGGATGTACAAATCGTGCGCAGCGAGCCGCCCGGCGTGTTCGATCGCGAAGCGATGCGCGCCGCAATGCGCTGGCGGTTCCAGCCCAAAACGATCGACGGCGAGCCCACCGAAGCGCGCGGGCGAAAATCCTTGACCTTCCGTCTGGGCGCAGGCGGATGATCGCCTGATAGACTGTCGCCCCTCATTCATGCTGCGGAGCTTGGGTATGCGCGTGCCGGTTGCCGTTCTCGCTGTTCTCTCGATGTGGTCCAGCGCGGCAGTCGCGCAAGTCAAACCCGAAGACGCGATCCAGTATCGCAAGGCGCAGTATTCGGTGATTCTCTGGAACTGGATGCCGATGAACGGCATGGTGCGTGGCCGTATTCCGTTCGACGCCAAAGAGTTCGCGAAGCGCGCCGAACGCGTGGCAGCCGTTGCGCCGCAATTGCTGGAGGGGTTTCCGCAGGGCTCAAATGCCGGTGCCGAAACCGAAGCCAAGGCAGAGATCTGGGCCAACTTCGCCGACTTCACGGCCAAGATGAAGGCTTTCGAGCAAGCGTCCGCGGCACTGGCCACAACGGCCAAAGGCGGCGATGAGACGGCGATCAAGGCTCAGTTTGCGAAAGTTGGCGAGTCTTGCAAGGCCTGTCACGACGCCTACAAGGCCGAATAACTCAACTCACGCGCTGCACCGCGTAACGCGCAAGCGCTTCAAGCGCATCGAAGCTGGCGGAGCGCGCCAGCGCGGGCAGCGATTGGGTCGCCTGATCTGCATAGTCCGTCGCGCGCCCCAGGCTCGCATCCAGCGCGTCGGTCGACCGGATGACGTCGAGTACGTTGGAGAGAGCCAACCGGTCTGCGTTACGTACGGCGCTTCGGATGGCTTCTACGTCAGCAGCGGAGGCGCGCATCTGCGCAAGAATCAGAGGCAGCGTGGTCTTGCCTTCGGCAAGATCGTCGCCCACGTTTTTGCCGATCTGGCCTACGTCTCCGGCGTAATCGAGCACATCGTCGGCGATTTGAAAGGCGATGCCGAGGGCCATGCCGTAGTTGTACATCGAACGCTGCACGCTTAAGCCCGCGCCGGCGCTCATCGCGCCCAACTGGCATGCGGCGGCGAACAAGATCGCTGTTTTGCGGCGAATCACATCGAGGTACTTGCTCTCGGTCAGATCGGGATCGCCCATGTGCAAAAGCTGCAGCACTTCACCTGCGGCAATAGCGTTGGTGGTATCGGCCAGCAGCTTCATGACCGCCATCTGATCGACGCCGACCATCATCTGAAACGCGCGTGAGTACAAAAAGTCGCCGACCAGCACGCTCGCCGCGTTACCCCAGAGCGCGTTCGCCGTTTGCCGGCCGCGACGCAGGCTTGACTCGTCGACCACATCGTCATGCAGCAGCGTAGCCGTGTGGATGAACTCGACCACCGCTGCCAGACGTGTGGCCACATCGATATTGCCGGCGCCGCAGGCACGGGCGGTGAGAACGACGAGAAGCGGGCGCAGTCGTTTGCCGCCCGCCCGCACGATGTGCTCGCCGATTTGATTGATCAGCACCACGTCCGAGTTCAGCTCGCCGCGAATCACGGCGTCTACGGCCGCCATGTCTGCTGCGCACAGCTGCTGGATGGCGGCGAAACTCGCGCTCGGCGCAGGAGTTGGAGTTGCGTTGTCGGACGTCATGGCGCCGCAGTATGCCAGCCGTTGCTTGTCAGAAAACTCTGACATGCGCATCAGCGTAAAGCTACTTTCATGACCCTCGTCTCCTGCTGCTATCGTTGCGCCCACTTTCGATTCAACAGGAGTGCGCGATGGCACGCGGCGTCAACAAGGTCATTCTGGTCGGTAACTGCGGGCGCGATCCGGAAACGCGCTACACGGCCAATGGCGGTGCGATTACCAATATCAGCGTCGCGACCAGCGAAAGCTGGAAAGACAAGCAAACGGGCGAAACCCAGGATCGCACCGAATGGCACCGGGTGCAGTTCTTCGGCCGTCTGGCGGAAATTGCCGGCGAGTATTTGAAGAAGGGCAAACAGGTGTACATCGAAGGCAGCATCCGCAGCAGCAAGTACACCGACAAGGAAGGTATCGAGCGAACGTCCTACGACATCGTTGCCAATGAGATGCAATTGCTCGGCGGCGCCGGCGGCGAAGGTGCCGCCATGGGCGGCGGCGAGCGCCGCAGCGCACCATCGCGCCCCGCCCCGAGTCAGGACCGCGGTGGCGGCGCCCCGCGCCCCGAGCCGCGCCGCGAAGCCCCGCCGCCGGACGATTTTGAAGACGATATTCCGTTCTGAATCTCGGGTGGCCGGTTTGGTCTCAGATTTGCGCGTTAGATAAGTGGGTGACCTTCTGTCACCCCGAGAGCATCACGCTCTCGTCCCCAGTCGCTAGAAATCGGGAGATCACCATGACCAAGCGCTTCAATATCAAGTTGGCGGCCCTCGGCGCGTTGCTCTTTGGCGCAACGTTTTCCATGGGCGCCACGGCCCTGACCGGTTGCTGGGGCTGCCACGCAGCATGCGACGCCAATCTGGCGGCATGCGTTGCTAACGGCGGTCCAGCTTGTGTGGCCAACTGGCGTCTTTGTAGCAGCGTTTGTGCTGCCAGCTATCCCAACTGCGATATCCCTTAATTTTTGGGTAGGCAGTCGCCAAGCCCGGTTCAATGGGCTTGGCGCATTGGAACGACTCTCATGATGAAGACGCTGGCAATCTTGATCGCTTGTTGCGCCCTGGGTCTGGCTTCCGGGTTGAGCGTTCGCTATTTGACTCAACCATTTGCGCCGACGGTTCTGGAGCGGACTGGCGACTACACACACATCCAGCAGCGCGAGCAGTCCGACATCGTGTTGTACAGTTTGCCGGGATGCGATGCTTGCCAGCGCGCCAAGGCATGGCTGCAAGAAAACAACATCGCTTTTGCTGAACTCGACATCGCCGCATCCGAGGCGGCGCGGGCAGAAAGCCGATCGCTGGGCGCCAAAACCGTGCCCCTGATCTTGATCGGAACGCAGAGCGTAGAAGGCTTCGACCCCGAGCGTTGGCAACGTTTGCTGCAATCGCGTCGCCCGTTTGTCTCCTAGCGCGACGATCGAATCGTTACGGCGGGCTCCAGGCCCGCTCGACGTCGATCAGTCGGCCTTCCTGCGCAACGCTAAGCCCGCATATTTCATGAGGGAACGCGGAAGATCGCGAAGGGCTTTGCGCCGGAATCGAGGCGCGAGGAGGAGGAATGGTTGTTCCATTGGGACGACGAGCAACGAAGAGTCCGGCGCAAAGAACGAGCGAGGGCCGTGTTAGCGAGGAAATGGCAGCGAACACTCTGTCAGTACGACCAATTCGATGATTTCCACGCTGTAACAACGAAATCAAGCCATTTCATCGCGACCTCATGAAATGTGCGGGCTAAGGTACGAGCGACTCACGCCAGCATCGACAAGCCGATACGCCCACCACGCGTTTGACCCCAGCAGCACCAGCAGCAGAACAGCGATTGCAAGCTTGCACCTTGCCATACCGCAGTCAGCCTTCGCGGGGAATTCGCAGCGCCACGCAGGATGTCAGCAGATCAGCCAGCCGCCGCCCACACCTTAGCCGTATCCAGCATGCGATTGCTGAATCCCCATTCGTTGTCGTACCACGCGCACACCTTCACCAACGTGCCGCCCATGACTTTGGTCAGCGTTGCGTCGTAGACGCTGGACCGCGGGTCGTGGTTGAAATCGACCGACACCAGCGGTTTTTTGTTGACGCCGAGAATGCCCTTGAGCGGACCATCGGCAGCCGCTTGCACTAAGGCTGTGATTTCATCGGCAGTGGTGGCGCGGCCGGCGATGAACGACAAATCGACCACCGATACGTTGATTGTCGGCACGCGCATCGCAAAGCCGTCGAGCTTGCCGTTCAACTCGGGCAGCACCAGGCCGACTGCGGCGGCGGCGCCGGTTTTGGTCGGGATTTGCGACATCGTCGCCGAGCGCGCGCGACGCAAATCGGAGTGATACACATCGGTCAGCACTTGATCGTTGGTGTAAGCGTGAATCGTGGTCATCACGCCCTGTTGGATGCCAATCGCATCGTGCAGCACTTTGGCGAGCGGCGCCAGACAGTTGGTCGTGCACGAGGCATTCGAGACCACGGTGTGGGCACTCGACAGCACGCTGTGATTGACGCCATACACCACGGTTGCGTCGACATCGTTGCCGCCCGGCGCGCTGATCAAAACGCGTTTGGCGCCACCGGCAAGGTGCGCGCTGGCCTTGGCTTTGCTGGTGAACAGACCAGTGCATTCGAAGACCATCTCCACGCCCAAGTTGCCCCACGGCAGCTTGGCTGGATCGCGCTCGGCAAGTACGCGAATGCGGTCGCTGCCGACGGTCAGCGAATCGCCATCGACGCCGACGGGCATTGCGAAGCGGCCGTGCGCCGTGTCGTACTGCGTCAGATGAGCGTTGGTCGCCGCATCGCCGAGATCGTTGATCGCGACGATTTCGATTTCGCTGGTGCGGCCCGACTCATACAACGCGCGAAGAATGTTGCGCCCGATACGGCCGTAGCCGTTGATACCCACGCGCAGTGCCATGGCTCCACTCCTTGACCAAAGAAAGCCCCCGAGGATAGCGAGAGATCGCTAGTGCTGGAAATGACCCGCCAGGTTGTCGATATAGCGAATAGCGGACAGCGCGAATTCGCCAGGCGCGCCACCAAGATCGGTACTGATCGATGCGAACGCCGGGTCCGGGGCTGCACTCGGAAACTCCGGCGTGTATCCGACATGGCGAAAAACGCGCCAGAGGGCCGCAGGCAGCGTCGTATGCATCGACGGCGTGAAATGGTTGCGCCATTCCCCGGCGATACCGTGTTGAGCGATCGCGCTTCGCACCACGCCGCGAGCCAGCAGCGTCGATTCGGCGCGCGCCAGGACGCGATGGTCGGATGCGTCGACTGCGGCTATCAGCTCGGCCGTCGTCCGCGCAACGTCGAGCGACGCTAGCGTGCGTCGCGCAACGCGCAGCGCGTCGCGCTTGAAGTCCTCGAAGCGCAGCACGCTCCCGCCGTGGTCGGCGATATGCCTCAGCCAGCTTGCGGTGTGCAATGCGAGCATCGCCGACCAGCTCAGCGACCAGTGGCGAAACGGCAGATGCACGAAGCGCTCGAAGGAAACGTTCTCCTCCAATGTCGTCAACGCGCGCTCGCGGCGCCACGCCGAGTACAGCGCGTCGCGTGGATCGCGCACAATCAGAATCGCCGGCAAGGGCGGATGCTGCATCGGCCAGTGGTGGCCAAAACGCGGTACCGGTCTTTCTGCGAAAGCAAATTCGCGGTTGTGAACCAGCGCGGGAACGACACGTCGCCAGCCTTCGTCCGGGCGCAGATAGCGAAACCGATTCTGGCCCAAATGCACCCATTCAGCGCTGAAGTCGGCGCCCCATGGATGCCACACAGAGACACCCAGTTCGAGGAGTACGCTCGCCAGCCAGCCCGCGCCGCAAGGTAGCTCGGCCGACGGCACGTCGATGGTGTACCGGGAAAATCCGGGCATGCCTGGCGTCGCCTGATCGCACCAGTTCAACGCCATGCGCTGAGCACGCGCTCTGCCAGTTGCGACGGCGACAGCTCGTCGCTGCGCAATGTGAGGTCCACGGGGAACGGCCACGGATCGGCGTTCATCGCCGCGAGCAACTCGCTGTCCAGTGTCGGTCGCCGCGCGCGGACGACGACAGCGTCGGCGGTGACGCGCACAACGAACGCGCGTCGCGCCAGCAGCGTGCCGATGTGCGCGTGACGCGAGATCGTCGCAACGATCACCGTGGCATTTTGCTCGGTAAGCAACAAGGCCAGACGCGCTAGCGCGCAGCCAATGCGAAGTCGATCATCGGCGGCGTATCCGCTGCCCAACTCGCCCAACGCTGCCCGCCAATGTTCGCCGTCGAGCACCAGCGCATCCGGGAGGCGGCTTTTAAGTTCCGATGCCAACGTGGTCTTGCCGCAACCGGCGCCGCCGGTGATCCAGATCAGACCGGCCATCGTGGTGGGCGTCTTGGGTCATGCGAAAAATCATCGGTCGTCATGGCGCGCTCATAGGCGTCGAGATCGGAGCGATGATCCAGTTCCAGCCAGGCGCCGGCACCGACGGCGCAGGCGATCGGCGCGAACGCTAGCAGGCGTTGGAACAGAGCGGTGCTGTCGAGCTGCGCCAAGTCCTCGCTAAGAAGATGACGCAAGAAGTTGCGCAGCGTCGAGCAGCCCTGGGCCGATACTCGCCAAAGCCCCATGAACTGGCCTTCGATTTCGCGCAGGTCTCGCGGCTTCGCGCCAATCGAGTGCAAGCGTCGATGCACCCCGACGCCGCGCATGGTCAGGGTCTCGGCATCGCTCAACGGATCGGCGAAGCGACGCGACCAGAGGGCGTTCCAGTCGAGATCGACGCTGAGCGCAATGTCCGCCTCGCACCCAAGCAGCCGCGCAATCCAATCGGGATGCCACAGGCAATCTGCGTAGGCGATCAGCAGCGGCTGGTCCGGTAACGCACCAAGCGCCGTCCACAAACTCGCGATCGGGCCGGCAGTGGCCCAATTCGCGTGATAAATATGCCTTTGGTTCGGCAAGGAGGCGAAGGTGTCGGCGGAGTATCCAGTCACCAGCAGCGACTGCCCAACACCGGCAGCCGCGAGCGCATCGAGCTGCCACTGCTGCCAGGTTTTGCCGGCCAGCGTTTGCAGCGACTTCGGGCCTTCGCTGCCGCTACGCGCTCCGCGCCCGGCAGCGAGTATCACCGCGAGCGTCATCGGGCCACCTGCAGGCACCAGGTGCGAGTATGGAACGGCACCGTAACCATGCCATCGGTTTCCCTGTCGAGCAGGTTGCGCAGGTCGGCCAGGAAGTCCTCGAAGCGCGGCAACTGGCGAATCAGAGTGGCATGGGCGCGAAATCCGGCCACGAAATCCGCAGTCGACTGCGTTGTCACCAAGCGCCGAACCGCATAGCGGTGGGCGCGCATGAACGGGCTCCAGGGCGCCAGCGGCGACGCGCGGCGCGCGCCGGCATCGAAGCTCGGCGCGTGCTGGCGGACCAGCGCCTCGATGCGCATCTGCAGCGGATCGCTCAGGTCGCGGTGGTTGTAGACGATCAACACATGGCCGGTTCCGAGCAGGCGCAGCGCCTCGGCGACCGCCGCGGCGCTGGGCAGCACGTTGAACGACGAACCGTAACTCACCAATTGCGCACTGGCGTCCGGCAAACCGGTCGCGCAGCCATCGCTCGCTAACCAGTGTGCGCTGGCGATGCGCGCGCCGACAGCGCGCATTTCGGCGCAGGGTTCGACGGCAAGCGTCTGGTAGCCCAAGGCAAGCAAATGGCGCGTCAATTTGCCGGTTCCGGCGCCGATGTCGACGGCAACCGCGCCCGACGGCAAGTGCGCAAACTCGAGCGCCTCGGCGATGGCTCCGTGTTCATAGTCGGCGCGCAAGTCATAGTAACGGGCAAGCGCGGAGTAGTCCCAGGTCACCATCCAGACCACCGTCGTTCGTCGAAGTCGATATCGAGGTGGTCGTGGGCGCGCAATCGTTCGAGCTGCTCTGGACCGACGCCCAGCAGTGCCGGCACTGCCAGCTCATGCGCCCGCAACGCGACGTGCGCATTCGGTCCGCCGAATGCGGTGACAATGGCCGAAGGTCGCGTGGCGAACACCCAGTCCAGACCCGGCTCGCAGCGTGTCATCAGCAGAATGCGGCCGGACACGACCTCGCCACTGTGCGTGCGCTCGTCGACATGCTGCGTTGCCGCGCGAACGCGACCGCGGCCGAGGAAAGCTGGCGCACCAGGCGCCTGGACAAAACTGTTCAGCTGCGTGCTTCGCGTGATCACCAACGGCAGGCGCAGCCGGGCTTGCGTTGCATGGCGGTCGCGCCGCAACGCGACGCGATGGTGTTGTTGCGCATGGCCGAGATCGGTCAAGGTCAACCACGACAAGTCCTCGCGCGTCAGACCGTGGTCGGCACCCCAGGACACCAGTGCCTCCAAGGCGTCGGATAACGCCAGCGCGAGCGCGAGCTTGCCCCAATCGCGCGCCGCGTGGGCTCGGCGGAAACCAGATGCCAGCTCCTCAGCCGACCACGGCAGGCCGGTGTCGAACTCTGCCGAGTTCAAGGGCGCCGTGGGTGCGACATGCATGGCGACGCTTTGGGCCTGCGGGACGCAGGTGATTTCGAAAGTAGAGGCGCGTAAGCGCTCGCGCCAGGCGTAGCCCGAGTCGCCGAACAGCGTTTGCGCGAGCGGCGAGGCAGCAGCTCGCCAAGCCCCAAGCGTGTCGGCGTGCAACCTGCCCAAGCGCACTGCAGAGCGAAGCAAGGCCTCGTACGCGAAGCTGCGGCGCGCCGACTGCGCGAACGGTAATGCCAGCTCGCGCCGAATCTGGGCCAGGTGTCGGCGCCAGGCGGGCAAGGTGCTCGGCCATTGCCGGGCCGATCGCAGAGCGATCTTTGCGCGCGCCACGGCAGTATCCAGCGCCATTGCATCGAACAACTGGGGAGCATGGTTGCTCAAAGCCGCGCGGAGCGCCGACTGTTCCTCGGCCGCGAGCGCGAGAAAACGCGGCTCGGTATCGAGACCAAACTCAAAGCAGGACAGTGCGCATGCGAATTCGATCTGATCGTGCAGCGTCGGCATGCGCGCCAACTGCTGCAGTTGGCGCCCTACAATGCGCTCGCGCATCGCCTTGGGTAGCGTCGCTGGCAGGAGCGATGCGAAACTCGACGCAACACGCACATAAGGTCGGCCGCCGACGCAGGCGAGCAATGACCCGGACGCTGGCGCGTAACCAAGCGCTGCTCTCGCCTCGCGCCAGGTTCGGTCGCTGATCAGGTATCGAAACAGCGACAGTGCCATCGGGCGCGGATGCTCGCCCAACAACTCGGCCGGGTTCCAATCTGACATTTGCGCGAGCACCTGATCTGGACGATCCGCGAACTCGCGGATACGCAACGACGGCGCCGGTCGCCTGCCGGGGCACACGGAGCCGGCGCGTAACTGCACGACACACAAGCGACCGTTTTTCCAAAACCACTCCATATCGAGAATGCGGCCGCTGCGCTTGCAGGCCTCCAGGATGACGCGCTGGACGGCTCGCCGTGCGCCGAAAAATGGACCCTTGCCAACCGGCGCGTTGTGCGCTTGCGTCGCGCTGAAAACCGCGGCGCTTGCCGCGGTCACGGCACGATTGTCGCTGCCGCCGATCAGGCTGATGGACACATACGGGGCATCCGGCAATGCATGCGAACGCGCCACTCCGGCCACGTCGGCGCCTGTCACCTGCCGCTGCAACAGAATGTTGTCGTTGCGATTGGGTGCGTCGTAGTGGTCGACTACCTCTTGTATGGCGCGGCGCACGGCGAGCGCGTCGTTGCTCGGCACATCGAGCACGCTGCGCCATCGGCCTGCGTCGCAATGGCCTTCGCCGAGGCGATCGCTGCGAACGGCAATCGTTGGTCCCAATTTCGCCGCCAGCGCCTCGCCGTCCCGGAGCGCGCAAGCCACCGGCACAGCGAAGAACCGCGGGATCGCGACGCCGGCTATCGCCTGCGCCGATAACCACGCGAGCGATGCCGATTTACTGGCCCACATGCCTTCAGTCCCCATTGCCCCGAACAACCGCGAAATGAGTCATCGCAAGAAGCGGTTGGTTCCCGCCTCTTCCAAAAAAGCGGCGAGCGGCCAACGGGCAAGATGGCTGTCGGCGAACTCTGGATGCCACATGACGCCGCGCACCGACGGTGCATCGGTGAGTTCGAACGCCTCGATGGACGCATCGTCGGCGCTCGCCAGCACTCGCTGTTGCCCTGATGGCGCGCGCAGTTGCCAGGCGTGCGCGCTGTTGACCCACAAAGATTGAATTTCGTCGGTCGGATTCATGGCGGTTGCAGCGGATAGAAGAACAGCGTGACCATGTTGCGGATAGTCCGCAGGCGCGCTGTGCCTGCCGCTTCGGTCGCGCGCCAATTCGCCGCCGACGTACAAGTGGATGAGCTGGGCGCCGCGACAAATGCCCAGCACCGGAATCGACTCGGCAATCGCCGCCTGCAGCAATGCCAGTTCGAACGCGTCGCGCCCGATCGCATGCCCGCCCGGGCGCCATCGGATGTCCTCGCCACCGCCAAGAATCAATCCCGTCGCCGAGCCGACGTAACGTTTTGCCAGCTGGCCGCAGGCATCGGCGCCTAGCTCTGCCGGCGCAGCAATCGCTGCTGGCAGCAGTCCGTCGACAACGATGGCAGAAACCAAAGCGTCATGAAGCCACCACCCAGCAGCACGAACCGCGCCCGATCCTTGAAGCTCGGCGGGGCGCTGACGAAGGGTAACGAGTACCTGTGGCAAAGCGCTCTTCTTCTTTCGTTAGGAACACGTCTTAAGCGCAATACTGCAGATGTTCCGCTCACTGTTGACCACAGCAATTGCATCTTGTTACATTTCGCGCCGCTTCAGATTTGAAGCATCCAAGCCTTCAGCCAATCGGCAACGCGATGGGGATCGCGGAAGGCGTCCACTCACTGCAAATGGGGATAATTGCATGCGCATGCGTTTGTGCGCGATCGCCGTCGCGATCGCTTTACCGTTGGCTTTTTCGACTCACGCAGCAACCAACGAGGACGCGTTTGCGTCCGGTTCGCTGCTGGTTCTGCCGGCACCGGATGTGGCCAAGCTGCGGATGGACGATGAGAAGTCGACCGGGCCCTATCGTTACGGCGTGGGAATTCCGACGGCCGAGTTCCAGATCACCGACAAATCCGTCCGCAATTGGACGCGCGATGCCAATGGCGATTGGAATTGGCGCTTCGATCTTTCGTCGCCCGGCGCGCGCACCCTGGACTTTCATTTTTCGACGCTGAAGTTACCCGCCGGCGCGCGCTTGACGATCAGCGGCGATGGCAAAGACAACGTTCGCGTGATCGATGCCAGTCAGCTCAGCGCCGAAGCGTATTCTTCGCCGTACATCGCTGGCGATCGGGCGACACTGCAGCTCTTCGTTCCCAAGGGCCAGCGCAAAGCGGCGGCGCTGTCGCTCGCGTCGGTAACGCACGGCTATCGCGGCCTGTTCGAGAGCGCCGAGCCGACGCAGAAATCGGGTTCATGCAATGTCGATGCAGCTTGTTCGGCCGGCAACGGCTGGCACGACCAGATGGCGTCCGTGGGGCAATACACCTTCAGCAGCGGCGGCAGCAGTTTTGTGTGCACCGGCACGCTGATGGCCAATACGGGCAACACAACAACGCCATATTTCCTGACCGCCAACCATTGCATGAGCACGCAGACCGTCGCGAGTACGGTGGTGGTGTATTGGAACTACCAAAGCCCCAACTGCCGCACGCCGGGCTCCTCGTCCAGCGGTACTTCGCTGTCGCGCACCATTGCCAGCCACAACCAATCCGGCTCAACGCTGCGCGCGACCAATGCCGCGAGCGACTTCACGCTGCTGCAGCTGTCCACCAATGTGCCAGTCGGCGCCAGCCCGTTCTTCTCTGGTTGGAGCCGCAGCACCACGGCGCCAACGTCCGCGCGCGGTATTCATCATCCGGCCGGACATGAGAAGCGCTTCTCGACCGACAATAACGCGTTGACGACCGCAAGCTACCTCGGCGCATCCGGCTCCGGCACTTCGCACTGGCGCGTCGGCAATTGGGAGGGCGGCACCACGGAGGGCGGTTCCTCAGGCTCTGGATTGTGGGATCAGAATCGACGCCTCGTTGGCCAGTTGCATGGCGGTTATGCCGCATGCGGCAATACCGACGCCGATTGGTACGGGCGACTGTCGCAGTCCTGGACCGGTGGCGGCAGCAACGCCACGCGACTGTCGAATTGGCTCGATCCGGGCAATACCGGCGCGACCACCAAAGACGGCTATCGACTGGGCGGATTTTTCCAGACCACCACGGATGTCACGGTGAGCGACAACGCCACGGTGGAAAGCTCGCTGACAGTGAGCGGTCGCACCGGTAACGCACCGACGACGCTGCGCGTCAATGCGCGCATCATGCATACCTACATCGGCGATATGAAGGTCGATCTGGTGGCGCCGAATGGCAGTGTGTTCACACTGCACAACCGAACCGGCGCCGGCGCCGACAACCTTTATCAGACCTATCAGGTCAATGCCTCGGCATCGGTGGCCAACGGCACCTGGCGTTTGCGCGTGAACGACAATGCCGCGGGCGACACCGGCTTTATCGATGTGTTTAGCCTGCAGTTCTGACCGCTATCCTCGGTGGGCCGCATCCGCGGCCCACCGGTTGGATCACCGTTGAACTACGAACTGAGTTTCGAACGCGAACGCCTGGATATCGACGTCGTCCATGGATTTTTGACCCAGTCGTATTGGTCGCCCGGCATCTCAAAAGAACTGGTCGCACGGGCGATTTCCCATTCGCTATGCATCGGTGCGTTCGCCGACGGCGCGCAGGTAGGTTTTGCGCGTCTGGTGACCGATCGCGCCACGTTCGCCTATCTGGCCGACGTGTTTGTATTGCCGGACCATCGCGGCCGCCGTATCTCTGAGCGCATGGTCGCAGCCTTGTTGGCGTTGCCGGACGTGCAGGGCCTGAGGCGAATCCTGCTGGCAACCCGCGATGCGCATCGGCTCTACGCGCGCTTTGGTTTTTCCCCGCTGGCGGCTGCCGAGCGCTTTATGGAAATTCATCGGCCGCAAATTTACGGCGCGCCACCGGCTTTGCCATCGTCCGCGCCAACGCCGCCTGGCGCCAGTTGATCGACGATCCGGCGCCGCCGCTCGATGGACAGATAACCGCGCCAGATACCGAGCGGTGTGCAGTCGCTCGCTGACATGGCGGTTCACCTTTTGCCCACTCGCGCAGCGCTTGGGTTTTGCCCTCAAGCCAGTTCGGCCACCTGCACGCGATCGCGGCCGTTGCGTTTGGCCGCATACAGCGCCTCATCTGCCGCCTTGAGCTGCGAACGCAAGTCCAGGTGGCGCTCCGCCAGTGCCACCACGCCGATCGACACGGTGGCGCCTAAGTCGGTACAGCTCTGGGCGAAGGCGCGGCGTATACGTTCCGCCAGCGTGCTGGGATTGGCGCGTCCAACCAGCACAAGGAATTCCTCGCCGCCCATACGCACCAGCATATCGTCTGGCCCGATCTGCGCTACAACGATTTCGGTGAAGCGCTGCAGCAGGCGATCGCCCACATCGTGGCCATGAACGTCGTTCACGCGCTTGAAGTGATCCAGATCCATCAGCAACAGTCCGACGAAGTTTCGCTTGGACAACTGCAACGATCGTTGCAGGCCGGCGCGATTCAGCGCGCCAGTGAGCGGATCGTGTGTCGCAAGTTCGTAGACCTGATTCACCAGCCGCGTGACGACCAATAGATTCAGCGCCATCGCGAACATGGCGTAGGTCAACATCATCGCGGTGTACAAGGACAGATTGAGCGGATGCGGCTCAAGGATATGGGCGCTTGGGATGTCCAGGGTCCAATGGCAGACCAGTCGCACCGAGACAACCACAACACTGATCGCCTCCAGCGCGCCGAGCGCGAGCGTAATCCGGCCCAAAGACCGCAGGCGGCGATCGAACAGAAACGTCCAGGCGGTTGGTATGGCGAAGGCCAGCGCCAACAACGTGGTGACCGTGAGTCGACCGGTGAGACCCGGGTCGTGAACGCCCCAGTAGTACCCGCCGGCCAGCATTGCCAGGGTGGCGATCAGCACCCAGATCGGCGACGGGTCCTCGCCGCAAAGTCGGCGTGTGCCAATAAACAGCCAACCAAAACCCATCACCACCAGGGAATTTCCGATCACAAACGGCAACCAGGGAGGCGCCAGCCCTTGGGTGGCATTGAAGCCCAGACCCAGCGCAATGCTCATGGCGCCGTACTTCAGCGCACGGTAAGCGGGGTCATCGCCAATCCGCATGACGACGATGGCGAACATCGCGTACAGCAAGATCAGCGTGATCGAAAGTGCGAAGGCGAGGCTGCGAAAATCCATGGCGCAGTATTGCCGCAAGTTGAGCGTGGAGGTTAGAAACCGTCGAGGCGCGGGCGTCGACGCATGACAGCGGCCAGGAATCGGCCACAAAAGACTGTGAACGATTGGCTGCAAGCCTTCCTCAGCACCTGAGCTGTGTGCGCTTGAGCGTTGGTTGTTCAGGACTTCTTGCTGAATGACAGGAAAGGGCGCTGTTACCAAACCGTCATCTGTCGCTGTTAAACTCTCCTTAATTCCTCCCTGGCATGCAGGTCGGGCGCTGCGCGCATCGACGTCACGGGAGCGAGTCAACCCGCACGTCATCTTCAGCTAGGCAATCGTCATGAAAAAGAAGCCGCAGATCAAAGCGTTGGTCTTAGGATTGTTCCTGGGTCTTAGCGCATCGCATATCGCGTTTGCGCAGAACACCTCATCCGCCTTGAGCGGTCGGGTGGTCGATCCGGAAGGCCGCCCCATTGCTGGCGCGACCGTCGACATCTTGCACGTGCCGTCCGGCACGCGGCGTTCGGTGGTGACGGATGCGCAAGGCCGTTATGGCTCTTCAGGTTTGCGCGTTGGCGGTCCGTTCAAAGTCACGGTGACCGCCGATGGTTTCCAAGGCGAAGCCACCGACGGTTTGACTCTGGCGCTCGGCGAAACCGCTGCGCTCAACGTCGACCTGGAGCCCGAGGCTGTCGAAATGACCGCCGTGGAAGTGGTCGCATCGGCGCAATCGGACATCTTCTCCTCCGAGCGGATGGGCGCGAGCACCGACATTTCTCGCGAAACCATCAACGCGCTGCCGTCCATCCGTCGGGATCTGCAGGACTACGCGCGCCTCGATCCGCGCATCTCGCAGACCGACAAGGAGCGCGGCGAAATCTCGGCGCTCGGTCAGAACACACGTTTCAATTCGGTGACCATCGACTCGGTGTCGACCAACGATACCTTCGGTCTGGAGTCCAATAATCTGCCGACGATTCGTCAGCCGATCTCGCTCGACGCCATCGAGTCGGTGCAGTTGAATATCGCCAACTTCGATATCGCTCAGCGCGGTTACACCGGCGCCAACATCAACGCCGTCACCAAGTCCGGCACCAACGATTTCTCCGGATCGGTCTACGGCACGTATCGCGAAGCCGACTGGGTGCGCGAAACGGACGATCGCGGCTTCGCGTTCAACGGCTTCGACAAAGAGCAGACCTACGGCGGCACCTTTGGCGGCCCGCTGATCGAAGATCGCTTGTTCTTCTTCGTCAATTACGACAAGACCGAAATCAACGCGCCGGGCCCGGATCTCGATGTCGGCCCGTTCAATCGTGCGACCAACGGTATCTCCGCCGCGCAGGTCCAGGAAGTGATCAACATCGCGCGCAACACCTGGGGTCTGGAGCCGGGCGATCTGAATCCGGGCGAGCTCGAAACCGAGGTCGAAACCTATTTGATGCGCTTTGACTGGAACTTAAGCGACCAGCACCGCGCCGCGTTGCGCTACAGCCGCACCGAACAGGCGGAAGCGATTCTGCCGGGCTTCGGCACCAACTTCTTCTCGCTGTCGAGCTACTGGTACACGCAAGAGAAGGAATTCGACAACGCCGTCGTCGAAGTCTTCAGCGACTGGACCGACACCTTCTCCACCGAATTGCGCGCTTCCTATCGCGACTACTTCAGCACACCGTCGGTGTTCGCCCGTCAGCCGCAAATCCAGGTCGATTTCGGTACCGCCAACTTCCGCTTGGGTACCGAGCAGTTCCGCCACGCCAACGTGCTGGAAACCCAAACCTTCAATGCGTACGCAGCGGGCAACTGGTTCCTGGGCGATCACACGGTGAAGTTCGGCGTCGATTTCGAAGCCAACGACATTTACAACCTGTTCCTCGAATCCAATCTGGGCGTGTACCGCTTCGGCAGCACGGCGGACTTCCGCAACGGCCTGTATCGCGAATACACCTACCGCGCCTCCACCACCGGCAACCTCAACGATGCTGCGGCGGAGTTTGAGCTGCAGAACGTCGGCTTGTTCGTCCAGGACACCTGGAACGTCAACTACAACCTGACGTTGATGTACGGCCTGCGTATCGATACGCCGAGCACGGACCGCGATCCGCGCTTCAATCCGGGCTTCTTGAATGCCTTCGGTATCCGCAACGACACCGGCATCGACGGCAACGAAACCATCCAGCCGCGCTTTGGCTTCAACTACACCTTCGACACCGACCGCCCGACCCAATTGCGCGGCGGCGTGGGCCTGTTCCAGGGTGCTGCGGCCAACGTCTGGTTGGCGAACCCGTACACCAACAACGGTCTCAGCATCGCGGTGTTCGGTTGCGGTACCGGTGGACTGGCGAACTGCCCGACTGGACGCCCGATCTTCAGCCCGAATCCGGACAACCAGCCACGTCTGGTGGTTGGCGCTGGCGCTCCGCCGGCCGACGTCGACATTGTCTCGGACGATCTGAACCAGCCGTCCGTGTGGAAGGGCAATCTGGCCATCGAGCACGAACTGCCGTGGTGGGGTCTCGTTGGTTCGGCTGAAGTCATCCTGACCGAAGTCGAAGATGCGGTGTTCTACGAGCACTTGAATCTCGGCGCGCCGACGCGTCTGGGTTTGGATGGTCGCAACCTGTATTGGGCCAACACCGCAACCACGCAGTACCAGACCAACGGTACCTTCAACGGCACCGCTCGTTCGCGTCGCAACACCGCCTTCCGCGAAGTGTTGCTGGCGCGTAACACCAACAAGGGCCGCGGCGAGAACTTCACGCTCTCGTTGACCAAGCCCATGACCGAAGAGTCGAACATCTTCGCGCAAGTGGCGTATGCCTACACCGACGCCGAAGAAGTCAACGGCTTGACCTCCAGTCGCGCGATCTCCAACTGGGCCAGCCGCTCGATCTTCAACCCGAACGAAGAAGTCGCATCGCGCTCCCCGTACGTGAACAAAGATCGCTTCACGGCCACGATGAGCTATCGCCACTTCTTCTTCGGCGATTACAAGACCGAGTTCGCGATGTTCTACGAGGGTCGCGAAGGCAAGCCGTACAGCTTCACCTTCAACAACGACATGAACGGCGATGGCCTGGCGGGCAACGATCTGATGTTCCTGCCTACCCCCAGCCAGGTGGCCTTCACCGATCCGGCAGAACGCGCCGTCTACGAGCAGTTGGTGGCGAGCTACGGTTTGGGCCGATTCGAAGGTGGCGTGGTGCCGCGTAACGAGTTCCTCGCACCCTGGGTCCACAACTTCGACATCCGCATCTCGCAGGAGCTGCCGGGCTTCTTCGCTGGCAACCGGGCCGAGATCTGGCTGGATGTGCTCAACGTCGGTAACCTGATCGACAAGGAGTGGGGCCTGATCGACGAAGTCGGTTTCCAAGGCAACGGTGGTCAAGCGCGCAGCTTCGTGAACTTCGCCGGCATCAATGCCAGCGGCCAGTACGTTTACGACGTCCTCGCGACGCCGGAGGACTTCCTGCGCCGCGACCGCACCGCCGAATCGCGTTGGGCGTTGCAGTTGGGCTTCCGTTACAGCTTCTGATCCAGGCTCAACGGTCGTATCGACAAAGCCGCCTTCGGGCGGCTTTGTTGTTTGCGCGATATGGAATGTCTCCAGGCGACGCGCTAATCTGTCGTGACCGAGGGGGAGTTGCCTATGTCGCCGCCGGGCCCACGATCGCGCAGTGCGCTAACGCTGTATTCGCTGATGGATTGTCCGCGCTCGCACACGCTGCGATTCGTGCTCGCATTGAAGGCGTTGCCGCACGACGTGCTATTCGTGGAATTGGGCAAGCTGCCGGGCGAGCTGGTATCGGCGGGCCCGTCGCTGACCATTCCCGCCTTGCTGGAACGTGAGATCACGCTCTACGAGCCGCGCATCATCGCCGAGTACATCGATGAGCGTTTCCCGCATCCACCGCTGTTGCCCAACGATCCGATCGGGCGCGCCCGCATGCGCCTGACCGGGCATCGCATCGAGCGCGAATGGGTCGATGCGCTCGACGCTGCCCGTTCGGGCACAGCCGCCGCAGCGCAAAAAGCCAAATCGCAATTGAAGGCGAGCCTTGCCGAGGCCGACCCGTTGTTCAAGGCTGCCAAGTTTTTTCTCAGTAACGACATCGGTTGGTGCGATTGCCTGATCTTGCCGATCCTGTGGCGATTGCCCAGCATCGGTTTACCGCTCAAGGAACTTGGCCCCAGTATCGACGCCTACGCAACCCGCTTGTTTCAGACGCCGCTGTTTCAGCGTACGCTGACCGAGAGCGAACGCGCCCTCATCGCATAAGGAATGCCGCACGTGACTGCCGCCACGGCCAATATGACGCCGACCAAACCTTACCTTGTCCGCGCGATCTACGACTGGATCATCGACAACCGCTGCACGCCGTACGTACTGGTCGACGCCAAACGCCCGAACGTGCGCGTGCCGCTGTCGGTGATCAAAGAAGGGCAGGTGGTCTTGAACCTCGCCCCGCGCGCCGTCGATCGTCTGGACCTGGGCCTGGAAGACATCCGCTTCAGCGCACGCTTCTCCGGCATCAGCCATCAGGTCATCGTTCCCATCGGCGCCGTGCTCGCCGTCTACGCGCAAGAAAACGGCCAAGGCATGATGTTCCCGGCGGACGAAGAAGAGCAGGGCGAGCAAACCGAGGCCAGCGTCGAGCAGCCCGCTGCCGGCGACGAGGACAACGTCGTCCGCCCCATCCGCGAACGCCCGGCGCTGCGGATCGTCAAGTAAGCCACGCGATACCCAGAGTTGACCTGGGCGGGCATGCGTCGCCCGGTTGGCGCAAATCGATGCCGGCAATGACATCGGGCAAACGGATAACGCTGACAACGCCCGCGCCGTTAAAGCCCGTGCGCCGTGACGCATGACAAAAATCGCAGAATGTCACAACAGGCCATACGCGCCACAGTTTGCACGTGGGCCTGCGCTAGCCTCGTCGGATAGCGTTCGACGAGGCATCCGTGCAGCTCTTCTTCTCTCGCGTCAGCGCTGAGTTCGAATTTGTCGATCGCTTTTTTGCATCGACGTTCGGGCATCTGCCGCAGTTTCGGCTCATCACGCAGCAGAAGATCGAAGACAACCTCACCGGCTGGCACACGCTCGATAAGCTCTACGACGAGCTGCAGAAATCTGAGGTGGTTGTGCACCTGATCGGCGCGCAGGTTGGTGCGCGCCCGAAGCGCCCCGAGGACATTATCGGTTTCTTGCATCGCCAGCCGCTGTTGCAATCCTGGCTGACGCGTCATCGCCTGGACCCTGCGCATTGGTCGTACACGCAATGGGAGGGGATGCTGGCCGCCTTTCTGCAAGAACACGATCCCACGCGCCAGATCTACCTCGCGCGGCCGGCCAATCCACTCATCACCGAAGCGGACGAATGGCAAGACCAGCAAGGCCATGAGTCGCGTCTGCGAGCGGTGTCGCGTTACGCCGAATCGATCGCCGCGAGCGACCTGCGTCGCTGGGTGCAAACCCTTTTCAACCACCTGCGCGCCAACACCGCGCTGATTAGTGCTGCGCGGCAATGCCTGCACCGGCAGTCCATCCAAGAGGATTTCAAGGGTCGCGAAGAGGCGCTACTGGACATTGCAGCCAGACTGCCACCGGGTCAGTCCGCGCAGGTGGTGATCTTCAGCGGCGCCGGCCGCGGCAAGACCTGCCTTGCGGTCGAGTATGCGTACCGACACCAGGCACAGTACAACAGCCTGCTGTTGGTCCGTTGCGACGACAAAGGCGCCTTAGCCGCCAGCCTTGCCGACCTCGCGCGTTGCTTGAAACTTGCCGCTGTCGACGATCCAGACACCCACGCGGAGCAACTCGCGCGCCATTGGCTGCGTGACATCCCCGGCTGGCTATTGATTGTCGACAACATCGACGATGCCGCAGGTCGTGATGCCGCGCTGGCGCTGTTACGGGACCTGGGCCAAGGGCATACGCTGATCACCTCGCGCGATCGGCGCTGGCCGAGCAGTGTCAGTGCATTCAAGCTGGACGAACTGTCGCCGGCGGCCGCCGCGAGCTTGCTGCTCGCCCCAGGCGCGGAAGGACAAGTGCGCGGGACGCATCCGGAAGCCGTGGCGCTGGCCAACGACTTAGGTCGTGTCGCCAACGTGCTGGTGCAAGCACGCGCGTACATGCGGGCGCGGGACGTGTCGATTGCCGACTACCGGACGCGCTGGCAGAACGCAGCGCAGCGACGTCGATTGCTGCATGAGCATGATGAAACCGTCTGTGGGTACCCGAAGTCGGCGGCCCATACCTGGCTCACCACATGGGAGGCACTGAGCGTACCGGCGAGAGTGTTGCTCAACATCTGGAGCTGGCTATCGAGCGCCCCGGTTCCACGGGAAGACTGGCCCGCGCTGGTGGGCATTGTTCCGAACCTGCCGGATCTTGATGCCATCGAGTGCGCGGTTGGCGAACTGCGGCGGTTTTGCCTGTTGAGCCCGGTGGACGACGGGCATGCGATGCATGCGACCGATCAGTTGATCGCCAAAGATGACCAACTGGAGAGCGATGAGTCGTTGCCGGCCTTGGTCTGGGCATGGCAGTGGGTACTCGCGGTGGTCGATTCGCCATCGCTGTTGCCAGGACATCGCTATCGGCAAGAGCGCCAGTGGCGATCGCACTATGCGCTGCTGCTGGCCAATCCGCATCGCGCAGCGGTGCCGCAGGCGATGCAGATACAGATGGTCTTGTTTCGCGGCGCCGTAGCCCAGCGCGAATATCGCCTGGACCAGGCGCGAGACGATTACAGCTATGTTGAAGCGATCCACAGGGCGCTCGCGGAGGGCGCGCCGGACAACGATGCCTATCGTCGCGATTGGTCGATCTCGCTCAACAATCTCGGTCGAGTGGCGGAGAACAAGAACCAACTCGACGCCGCGCGCAGCGCGTTTGCCCAAGCCGAAGCGATCAGCAGGGCGCTTTCGGAAAGCGAGCCGAACAACGATGCCTATCGTCGCGATTGGTCGATCTCGCTGGAGAATCTCGGTCGAGTGGCGGAGAAGAAGAACCAACTCGACGCCGCGCGCAGCGCGTTTGCCCAAGCCGAAGCGATCCGCAGGACGCTCGCGGAGGGCGCGCCGGACAACGATACCTATCGTCGCGATTGGTCGATCTCGCTGGAGAATCTCGGTCGAGTGGCGGAGAACAAGAATCAACTCGACGCCGCGCGCAGCGCGTTTGCCCAAGCCGAAGCGATCAGCAGGGCACTCGCGGAGGGCGCGCCGGACAACGATGCCTATCGTCGCGATTGGTCGATCTCGCTGGAGAATCTCGGTCGAGTGGCGGAGAAGAAGAACCAACTCGACGCTGCGCGCAGCGCGTTTGCCCAAGCCGAAGCGATCCGCAGGGCGCTCGCGGAGGGCGCGCCGGACAACGATGCCTATCGTCGCGATTGGTCGATTTCGCTGGAGAATCTCGGTCGAGTGGCGGAGAAGAAGAACCAACTCGACGCCGCGCGCAGCGCGTTTGCCCAAGCCGAAGCGATCCGCAGGGCGCTCGCGGAGGGCGCGCCGGACAACGATGCCTATCGTCGCGATTGGTCGATCTCGCTCAACAATCTCGGTCGAGTGGCGGAGAACAAGAATCAACTCGACGCCGCGCGCAGCGCGTTTGCCCAAGCCGAAGCGATCAGCAGGGCGCTCGCGGAGGGCGCGCCGGACAACGATGCCTATCGTCGCGATTGGTCGATCTCGCTGGAGAATCTCGGTCGAGTGGCGGAGAAGAAGAACCAACTCGACGCTGCGCGCAGCGCGTTTGCCCAAGCCGAAGCGATCCGCAGGGCGCTCGCGGAGGGCGCGCCGGACAACGATGCCTATCGTCGCGATTGGGCCATATCGCTTCTGAATCTATCCCGGGTGGCCGCTGATGCCGACTCGGCGTTCGGCTTCGTCGAACGCGGCGCGCAGCGCATGCGCGAGCTGGTGCAAAACCAACCGGGTGAGGAGGTCTGGCGCGAAGAGCTTGTCCGCCATTGGCTGCAGCGCCTTTACACCTGCGCGCGCGACAGTGGACGGCGGCAGCAGGTTAGAGAAGTGCTGGCTGAAATCGAGACGCACCTTGATGTCTTGCAGAGTGCAGGACGAACCGAATTCGTCGAAGAGATGCGCGATTGGGTTGCTGCGCAGCGTCGGGGGGACAATCCATGAGACTGGATTGCGGCAGAACATTCGCGGATACCGTCAATTCCGAGCAAGCTCGGTGCCTAGACTTAGAACGACGCGAGGCAATTCTGTTTGAAAGTGTCTGTGGTCGACCAGAAAGGCATACAACATGGTTCACTTCGCCTCACTCCAATTTCATCCTGTCGGCCAAGGACTATTTGGCACGGGATGCATCTGTGCCGGTCATGATGCGTGCTTTCGCTGGTTCTACGATTGCGGAACCAGTTCTACGCGCAAACTGCTGTTGGATGCGATAGAGCACCAGCAGCACGGCTGCTCATGTTGTCCCTGGTGCGACACTGCGGGCAGCTTCGACCTGGGCGTGATCTCGCACTTCGACAAAGATCACATAAGCGGTATTACCGCACTTCTCGATCAGAAACCGCCGCTTCGCACCCTGCTGATGCCTTACGCGACACTTGCGCAGCGTCTCGCTATCGCATTCGGTCAGGAGAGCGACCTACACAGCGACATCGTTCAGTTCTGCGCCAATCCGGTTTCGTTTGCCCACAAAAGGTGGCGCGCGCAACGAGTTTTGATCGTCGCCGGCGGCGCAAGGCCGCGCGAGGAGAATGCGGAGGAGCGAAACGTCGAGCCCAATGACAGAGTAGGTCAAGAGTCAGGCCCCATCCAGTTGGTTGTTTCAAGTTCCGACCGAATTGACCAGGAATACGACGTGGACGGAAGTCAAAACGACGTCGCGTCCATGCTCCCTGTTGGTTCACAGCTCACGTGCAGGCGAGGTTCTGATGCGCTCTGGGAATTCCGCCCCTATAACGACCAACACCTCGCAAATGCCCTCAGCGAGGACTTCGCCGCTGGCTTGCAATCGCTGCGAATTGGTTTGCTCATGGGCGACAAAGAGGCACTTGGTTCGGCCAAGGCGCTTTACGACTGTACTTTCGGGAACAGCGCCAGGGCTCGAAACGAGATATCGCTGTTTCTGCATGGGAAACAGATGGGTGCCCACTCAGGGCACTTCTGGAATCGTTGCTTGACTTACCCGAGATTGCGGGCGGCCTGGTTGGATACGGTGCTGAGCATCCTTTACACCGGCGATGGATTCCTCGACACCTGCCAACGCTATGAAAACATGCAGCGCACGCTCCCCGTTCACGACCTTGTAGTCCTTCAAGTACCGCACCATGGCAGCAGGCACGCTTGGCACCGTGGTCTTGGTTCGAAACTACAACCTAAGGTCAGCATCTTCTCAGCCGATCCCAAGAGAAAGAAACTTGGCCACCCTCACAGAGAGGTGTTTTCGGACTTTCGTAATCACGGGCCTTACATTGTCGACAAGACGCATCGATTCTGTTTGATCGGCAGGGTCATCTAGCACCGCAGTGATTTGTCTGTAGAGCGAACCTTAGATGACCCAACTCTTCATCAGCCACTCCAGCAAGAACAACGCCGAAGCCCTCGCGCTTAGCCAATGGCTGACGACGGAGGGTTGGGACGATCAGTTTCTGGACATCGACCCGCAGCGCGGGATTGTTGGCGGTGAGCGCTGGGAGCGGGCGCTGCATCAGGCGGCGGGGCGTTGTGATGCGGTGCTGTTTCTGGTTAGCCCCGATTGGCTGCGCTCGGATTGGTGTCGGCGCGAGTTCACCATCGCGCAGCAGTTGGGCAAGCGCTTGTTCGTGCTGTTGCTGGATGGCGCCAAGCGCGCGGATGTGGAAGCCAGCATGAAGGAGATCTGGCAGTTGGTGGATCTCTCCAGCGGGGATGACCACAGCGGCCGCGAGGTCACGCTGCCGGACGAGACCAAAACGCGCCACGTCTATTTCTCGCGCTCCGCATTGGCGCGACTGCGCGAGGGCTTGAAGAAAGCGGGCCTCGATCCGCAGAGCTTTCCCTGGCCGCCAAGTGACGAGCCGAACCGCGCGCCGTATCGAGGCTTAGTGCCGCTGGAATCGCAGGACGCCGGCATCTTCTTCGGCCGCGAAGCGCCGATCACCGAATTGCTGGCGCAACTGCGCGGCCTGCGCGAGGCCGCACCGCCGCGCTTTCTGGCCATCCTCGGCGCATCCGGCGCGGGCAAGTCCTCCTTCCTGCGCGCCGGCATCCTGCCGCGACTGGCGCGGGACGACCGACACTTTCTGCCGCTGCCGGTGATCCGCCCCGAGCGCGCGGTGCTCAGCGGCAGCAATGGGCTGGTCGAATGCCTGTGGACCCTGCGGCGCGAACGCAATCTCAACTGGTCGCGCCGCCAGATCGAAGAGGCCGTCGCGACCGGCGCCTCGGCGCTGCAAGCCCTGCTGCAGGAACTGGCGCAGCACTGCCAAGTGCCGGCGTGGGACGGCAGCCAGCCGCAGCCGCCGAGCTTGATGCTGGCCATCGATCAGGCCGAAGAGCTGTTCCAGGCCGAAGGCGCCGAGCAAGCCGGCCGCTTCCTCAGCCTGCTGGCCGAGCTACTGCAAGCCGACACACCGAAGATCATCGTGCTCTGCACCATCCGCTCCGACAGCTACGAACCCCTGCAAAGCGCCCCCGCGCTGACCGATATCACGCAGCGCGTCTTCTCCCTGCCGCCGATGCCGCACGGCGCGTTCCGCCAAGTAATCGAAGCTCCCGTCGCCCTGCTCAAACACAGCCCCCGCCCCCTGCGCATCGAGCCGCAACTCACCGAAGCCCTGCTACGCGACATCGCCGAGGGCGGCGCCAAAGACGCGCTGCCGCTGCTCGCCTTCACCCTGGAGCGGCTCTACGTGGATTACAGCGCCGACGGCCAGCTGTCGCTGAAGGACTACCAGGACCTCGGCCGCATTGCTGGCGCCATTCAAAAAGCAGTCGCCGCCGCACTCGATCAGGCCCAACGAAATCCGAAACTTCCCAACGACCGCGACGAATGCCTGAAGCTTCTCCGCCGCGGCTTGATCCCTTGGATGGCCGGCATCGACCGCCGCACTAACCTGCCCTACCGCAAAGTCGCGCTGCTCGACCAAGTCCCCGAAAAAGCCCGCGCGCTGATCGAACATTTTGTCGAGTTCCGATTGCTTGCCAAGGACAAGAACTCCGATGGTGAGATCACCGTTGAACCCGCGCATGAAGCGCTGCTGCGGCAATGGACGACGCTCAAAGGTTGGCTGGAGGAAGACACTGCTGCGCTGGCGACGTTGGAATCGGTTAGAGCGGCTAGTCGGGATTGGGACGCCAACGAGCGCCGCGCCGAATGGCTAACCCATTCGGCTGGGCGACTAGAAGATGCGGTGGCGCTGAATCAGCGGGCCGACTTGGCAGCGAGTCTCGATCAGGTTGATCGGGACTATTTGACTGAGTGTCGTGCGTCGGAAAGCGAGCGGCGGGATCGGGAGCTGCGGCAGGCGGAGGAGAAGGCGGAAGCCGCTCAGCGAGCGGCCAGGCAAGCCAAGGCGGCGCAGCGACGAGCGCGGCTGGTATCTGCGGCGATGGCACTGTTGTTTGTGTTGGCGCTGGTTGGCGGATGGCAGGCTTGGGAGCGCACTCAAATAGCGCAAGCCGCAGAAGCGAAGGCCCAAGCTGGGCTCAAACAAGCAGCAGAGCGGGCGTTAGGGCGGGCGCGCGAGCAGTTTGCTTTGAATGAAGCATTGAACGCTGCCGCTTATTTGGCGGAGTCGGTTAGCTTTGATGCCTCCCTCGCTTCAAACGACGCCGCGCTCGCGACCCAGCAAATCGCGCCTGCAGGACCTGATGCAGTACTGGAACACCAAGGTGAACTGATCCGCGCAGTGTTTAGCCCCGACGGCACACGTGTGGTGACGGCAAGCTGGGACAACACCGCGCGCCTCTGGGACGCGCAGAGCGGGGAAGCGCTCGGCGTCCCGCTCAAGCACGAGCGGGTGGTCTTATCCGCAGCGTTTAGCCCCGACGGCACGCGCGTGGTAACGGCAAGCCTGGACAACACCGCGCGCCTCTGGGACGCGCAGAGCGGGCAAGCGCTCGGCGCCCCGCTACAGCACGAGAACGTGGTCAGCTCCGCAGCGTTCAGCCCCGACGGCACGCGCGTGGTGACGGCAAGCTGGGACTACACCGCGCGCCTCTGGGAAGCACAGAGCGGGCAAGCGCTCGGCGCCCCGCTCCAGCACGAGAGGGAGGTCAGCTCCGCAGCGTTTAGCCCCGACGGCACGCGCGTGGTGACGGCAAGCAGAGACAACACCGCGCGCCTCTGGGACGCGCAGAGCGGGCAAGCGCTCGGCGCCCCGTTGAAGCACGAGAACTGGGTCTTGTCCGCAGCGTTTAGCCCCGACGGCACGCGCGTAGTAACGGCAAGCCTGGACAACACCGCGCGCCTCTGGGACGCGCAGAGCGGGCAAGCGCTCGGTGCCCCGCTCAAGCACAAGGGCACGGTCTGGTCCGCAGCGTTTAGCCCCGACGGCACGCGCGTGGTGACGGCAAGCAGAGATGGCACCGCGCGCCTCTGGGACGCGCAGAGCGGGCAAGCGCTCGGCGCCCCGCTTAAGCACGAGAACGTGGTCGTGTCCGCAGCGTTTAGCCCCGACGGCATGCGCGTGGTGACGGCCAGTAGTGACAACACCGCGCGCCTCTGGGACGCGCAGAGCGGGCAAGCGCTCGGCGCCCCGCTCAAGCACGAGAACGAGGTCTTGTCAGCAGCGTTTAGCCCCGACGGCACGCGGGTGGTGACGTCAAGCAACGACGGCACCGCGCGCCTCTGGGACGCCCAAACCGCTGCAGCGCTCGGCGCACCAGTCACTGCAGACGACCTGATCGCCCTCTCCGGTCGCCGCGTCGCTGACAACGGCCAACTCGAATGGCTACCGGGCCCGCAGTGGTTCGCGCTGATCAACAAAGTCGAAGCTCAGTCCGAGAAAGGCACCACCAAAAAAGACAAAGTCATGCGCTGGCACTTCGCCGACCCCGCCACCCGCACGATCTCACCCTTCTCGCAAATCACCGTCCCCCAATACATCGAACGCGAAATCGACTGGGTGCTGGAACACCCGCAAACCGAAGAGCCCACCGACCCGAACTACAGCCCCAAAATTCTGGACGATGCCTACAACCTCGACCCCGGCCACCCGCTGATTCTGCTCGCGCTGTCCGTCTTCGAAGACCGCCCTGAAACCAAAGCGCTGTGGAAGCGCCTGAGCTTCCCGCGCTTCGCAAAAGATGCCCGCCTCGCGGCTCGCGCGGCGGAGATTTTGCTGATCGACAAAGACCCGGAAAACGCGCGCAAGGCGGCGGAGATGGCATTGAGCCTCCCGAACGCGACCGAGGCCGATAAAGCCAAGGCGCAGGCGGTGTTGGCAAAGATCAACGCGCCGGGATTGAGCACACCTGTTTCCCGACATCCGTGAGCCGGCGCAGTTTACTACCGGCTGATGTCTTGACTTGCACTATCCGCTACATACACTGTACGTATGATCACGTTCGAATGGGACGCCGCCAAAGCGCTTGCGAACATCAAGAAGCACGGCATTTCCTTCGAGGAGGCGCGGTCGGTCTTCTATGACGATTTTGCGGTCCAGTTTTTTGATGACGAACACTCTCAGGATGAAGCGCGTTTTCTGTTGCTGGGCATGAGTGCCGGTCTGCGCTTGCTGCTCATCGCGCACTGCGAGCGCGAGGGCGAGGTGATCAGAATCATTTCCGCTCGCAAAGCGACCCGGCGAGAAGCCGCCTTTTACGGAGCCTGACCATGAAAGCGCAATACGATCTGTCCCGCTTGAAGTCGCGTCGAAATCCCTACGCGTCCCGGCTGAAGACGCCCGTCACGATGCGGCTTTCCGAGGACGTTGTGGCCTATTTCAAGCAAATGGCCACCGACACCGGACTTCCCTACCAGAACCTGATCAACCTCTACTTGCGCGATTGCGTCGCGCAGCAGCGCAAATTGCAGATTCAATGGCCGGGCAAGACCTAGGCGCCACGTAAAGCCACGTTGGCCCACCGTGTGCGCCGACGAAACGTCAGGTCCGCGATCTGCCTGCCCAGCCCAGAGACCCTCATGAGCAGCCACGCCGAGAATGAAAGCCCGCCGCTGAGCAATGCGCCCCACGCCCTGGCATTGCACGTGGGTTTTGCAGGAGCGCGAGACCTGGGCTTTCAGGGCTTGCCGGAAGCGATGGCGGACGCACGTTTCCAGATGTTGGTGGATCAACTGGCCGAGACCTTGCGCGGGCTGCATCAGCGGTTGGGTTTGCATGCGGGGTACTTTCCGGTGGGCTTGTCGCAGTTGGCCATTGGGGCGGACAGCGTGTTTGCGGATGCCTGCGGGAAGGCGGGGGTGTTGCAGCGGGTGTTGCTGCCGCAACCGCGCGATGGCTTTCTCGATGGCATGGGCAGCACCGGGCCTGACTTCGATGCGCGCCAAAAAAAGGCGGCGATCGATCGCTTCGAGGCGCCGCACGTGATCCAGGAGTGGGTGGTCAGCAACTCGGCCGACCGGCGCACGCGGTTTCGCGAGTGCAGTTTCGAAATCTTGCGGCTATCGGATGTGGTGATCACGCTGCAGCCGAAAGGTACGGCGACGGGCAACAAGCCGGGCGGCACCAACGAGTTTCTGGCGGCGGCGTTGCGGCATCGGAAGATCGTGCTCGAGTGCGAGTTCGCGTTCGATGCGAGTGGCGAGCTGCAGTGGTGGGTGACGGAGCACAAACCCAAAGACGCCGTGTTGCCGCAATTGCCGGCGCTATTCGATCAGCCGTTGCCGCGCGCTGGGTTTGCCCAGCACTTGAAGACCTTCGCCAGCCGTCGCGCGGGGGAATTGAAGCGCAGCTTTGAGCGGCGTATGCGTGTGGTCATCTGGGCTCACGTGGGTGCCACCGCGCTTGCCAGTGCCGCGCTTGCGCTGTCCTCTGCGTTGCCCGACAAGAGCCCGCCATTGCTGCTCACCGTGTCGGTGCTGCTGGTCGCCGAGTTGCTGTTGCTGGCCTGGGGTTGGTGGACACATCGTACGTTGCACCACGATGAAAACACCCACCAATGGGCCACTGCAAGACTGGCCGCCGAGATCGCGCGCAGCGCGCAGACGCTGGGGCCGGGCATCGACATCGTTGAACTGGGCGGCCAAAAGATCGAACAATCCTTTGCTGGCCAGCACACGTATCTGAAAGCGCTATTCGACCTGCCCATGCCGGCAGATTTTCGCGCACTCACGCGCACACTCAACGTGTTGCATCTCGAAGCCACACTGCCCAACAAAGGCGTCGATTGGACAGCGTTGCGCGATCGCTACGTGCGCCAGCGGCTCGATACTGAAGAAGCCCAGAACCCGGGCCAGATCCCGTACTTCACGGAAGAACTGAGGATCGCCAAAGAAGTGGTGATCCGTTCGCACCGCACATTCAATGGTGCCGTCGCCACTGCAATCCTCGCCACCGCCATCAAACTCGCACTGCCGCTGTTCGCGACCAAGCTCAGTCCGCTCGCCGCTGTTCTGAGCTGGCTCGCCATCGTCATGCCCGTCCTCGCCGTGGCCGTGATGTCGATCAGCGCCAACCTCGACAAAGAAGCGCGCGCGAACACCTATGCCGATGTGCTGGAGTTCCTGAAACAGCAAAGAACCCTGCTACTGAACGCCGAAACAGAACCCGAATTCCTGCGCCTGCAAGCCGAGTGCGAGATCAAGCTCCTCAGCGAGACATTGCATTGGTATTACCGGCGGCGATTTGCGAATCCGGCTTGATCGGCGATGCTGATCAAGCAGCCCGCCAGCGCCACGCCATACCATCTTAACCACCGCCCACCATGCCCGCCCCGACTTTCGCAGATCGATCAGCGCAAAGATTTGTAATATTTTGCGCTGCGTTGGAAAAACGCACGCGCTAGCCACTCCTTGTTGGAAACCTGGGAATAAAGCAGAGGTGAGTCGAGCCTGTTCAGGCGCCGGGCTCGACGCACCTGACCAGACTTCCCAAGTTCGACAGTTCGCGATCGAAAATTGCCCGTTTTTCACCCCGGAACCCACTACTGGCGCGGTTTTCGCGGCCTGAAGTGGAAATCTCTGTAGTCACACGTTTTGTTCAGATTCACTTATTGAAGTCAAGACCATCAATGGCTATGGTCTTTCAATGTACACACGAGTCTCCAAGTCCGGCGGTCGGCACTATTTGCAGATCGTCGAGAGCTATCGCAACGAGGCCGGCA
>JALHMG010000048.1 GCA_022844135.1 Lysobacterales bacterium | reverse complement strand
TCGCCGCCAAATCGCTCAGCGCCAATCTTCGTCAGCGCCGCCGTCAGCGTCGTCTTGCCGTGATCCACATGCCCAATCGTCCCCACGTTGACGTGCGGCTTGGTGCGTTCGAATTTACCCTTGGACATGCGAAACCTCTGCTAGCGCTTGTTTGTTGACGGCTTTTGGAAAGTGGTGCCCACGATTGGAATCGAACCAACGACCTCCTCCTTACCAAGGAGGTGCTCTACCGACTGAGCTACGGGGGCATGCAAATTTTTGTTGACACAACCTGGAGCGGGAGACGGGAATCGAACCCGCGTCATCAGCTTGGAAGGCTGAGGTTCTACCGTTGAACTACTCCCGCAATTCGGAGATCGTACGGCTTTCGCTTTACGGCTCCGGTTTCAACGACGGCTGGTGGAGGGAGGTGGATTCGAACCACCGAAGTCAGTGACAGCTGATTTACAGTCAGCCCCCTTTGGCCGCTTGGGTATCCCTCCCCAACGGAGCCCGGCATTCTCTGTGCATGGGCGGTTCGCTGTCAACCGCCGCGGGGGCGAGTCAAGCCCTTTCGGCGTGCAGTTGATGCTGGCCGTTCAGCCTGCGGCAGAACGTTAGGCGCCAATTTGCGCAACGCGGTCGGTGGCGTGCGAAGATTATGGCCTCGAACCTACCCAAGTGCGCATGTATTTTTCATCGCTGGCGTTGGCTTTGGCGCTGGGCGCCTCTGATACCGGGCCGTACGTCATTGACGCCCGTTACGAAGATGATCGCGCGTTAGCGCTGCTGCTGGCGCGAACCGCGCCGTGGCGAGTAGATCGCCGCGCCCGGACCGTGCGGCTGGATGTCCCGGATCGTTTCACCTGGCAGTCGATCGAGAAGCTCGGATTCAAGGTCGAGCTGAATGAAGCACTTACGGCAGCGCTGCAAAATCTGCCGACGCGCGGCTCGGGCGGCGGGATACCCGGTTTCTCATGCATCCGGACGGTCGACGAAAGCTACGCGCGGATGCAGCAGCTGGTCTCCAGCCATCCCCAACGTGCAGCGCTGATCGACATTGGCGATAGCTGGCGCAAAACCAACGGCCAGCCCGGCGGCAGCGACTTGCTGGTCTTGAAGATCAGCAATTCCGCCATCGCGGGGCCTAAGCCGGTGATCTTCATGCAAGGCGGGCTACATGCGCGCGAGTACATCACCAGCGAAACCCTGCTGCGCTTTGGTGAGTTTCTGCTCAGCAATTATGGAGTGGATCCCGACGTGACCTGGATCGTCGACCAGCACAACATCCAGATCCTGGTCCATGCCAATCCTGATGGCAGACGCATCGCCGAAACCATCGGTACGCAGTTGCAGCGCAAGAACCGAAACAGCAACCATTGCCCGGCGGGCGGAACCCAGGTGGGCGTCGATCTCAACCGCAACTTCCCCTTTAACTTCGCCGGCCCAGGCGGATCGCCCGATGAATGCACGGAGGTGTATTGGGGCGTGAGCGCGAGTTCTGAACCAGAGACCGCAGCGATCATCGCGCACGTGCAGAGCATCTTCCCGGACCAGCGCGCAGAATCGCCGGGGCTTGATCTGACGACGCCGGTTTCCCCTGAGGCGACCGGCATTTACCTCGATGTGCACAGCAATGCGGGCATGACGCTTTGGCCGTGGGGCAGCGTCGATGGCGTGCTGGCGCCGTCAGCCACGGCGTTGCAAACGCTTGGTCGAAAAATGAGCTTCTACAGCCTGCTGACCCCGCAGCAGGCCAACATGGGCGGGGCTATCGGCGGCACTACCGAGGACTACGTCTACGGCACGCGCGGCGTCGCTTCGTTCACGATTGAACTTGGCGGAACTACGTTCTTCCCCGACTGTACAGTTTACGAGCAGCAGCTGTTGACGCCGAACATCAACGCGCTTCTGATCGCCAGCAAAGTCCCGCGCACGCCCTATTTGACGCCGGCCGGGCCGGAGCTGACGCAGACGTCGGTGACGCCAGCGATCGCCTCGGCCAGCGGCAGTTTCTTGATTCGCGCGCGCGCCGACGACGGTCGTTTCAATAACACCGTGGGTACGGAGCCTACGCAAATCGTCACCGCCGCCGAAGCGCTGACCACTCCGCCCTGGGGCACGATAACCGGCGTCTTTCCGATGATCGCCAGCGACGGCAGCTTCAGCGCATCGGCCGAAGACGTCGAGGTCACGATTCCCGGCAGCGCTGTGCCGGAGGGACGGCACCTCATCTATCTGCAGGCGCTAGACGCCGGTGGCAACACGGGACCGGTCACCGCGGTGTTTGTCGAACGCAGCGATGTGGGCGAGATTTTTGCGAGTCGGTTCGAATAGGAACTGCCCCGCACCTGCGCTCGGCATACGTTCGGAGGAACACGCATCGATCTCCACCTCGAATCTTGTCGCTCCTTACCGAAAGAGGGCCGCGGCCCCCACACAACCGAAGCCTCGGTTGTGGCATCGAGTCAAATTCCCCACTTATCTCGGAGCCCGAGACTTCCGACTGATTCTTTGTCGCATACCAAAGAGAATTAGGTCAGGTAGGGTCGCAGGACACCCGCAATTCAGAAGTACGGGTTGTCATAGTCCACGAACCGTCGCCTTGTTTGACCCAGAGCAACGTGGTGTACGAAAAAGAGCCATAGGCATTGGGGCCGCAGCTCGATACGCTTAGCTCCGCACCGACACCATAATGCTCGGTTCCGGGAATAGACTCGTTGCAACCTTCCTCAGTGCAGTTGAATTTCGACTGATCCGAGTCACAACGTTTCATCTTTGACTGAACGGCTACAAATGTGACGGCGGACGGCACGATTTTCCAATCTTTCACCGTGGGATCGAGGCGACCGGTATCCGATTGCGCGACTAGGGCGTTCTGCATTTTGACCGCGTCTAGGAACCCGGCGGTGGAAGGCAGGAAAGTTGCCGTCTTCTCTTCGGTCGTACACGAATCGTTTGGTCCCGCTACCGCGGTCGCAGACGTTAACAGCGCGAGAAAGGCCGACGCGATGTATCTCATGGGTTTCATGGGCATTCCTATGGATTCTGGGGCCGCCGACTCTCAGGCAGTTGGCAATTGGAAGCTTAGTCTGTGCAAAAAAAAATGATGTGAAATTTACATTTCAGTTCAGCTTTTGTTCAGGCCATTCGCCCCGTCCGCACGCGCGTCATGGCGCCGCAGATTGATCTTCAAACTCCATCTCGATCAACTCGCGATCGGGCGCGTCCGGCGCCAGTTCCAGGTAGCGGTTCAACGCCTTGACTGCGGCGGTTCGATCGCCCCTCCGGGCAGCGCTCAAGCCCAAGCCTCGCCAGGCGCGAGCGGGCGCATCGGGAGCCGAGGTGGATGTCTCGTAATGTTCCTGCGCGCGCTCCAGATCGCCCTCGCGCGCGCGGCGGCGGTACATTTCGCCGATCGCATAGTCGATCTCCGCTGGCGCGAAGGGCAAGCGCCGCAGGCGTTCAAGCAGCACCTTGGTTTGTCCATAGTGTCGGCGACCGACCTCGTCTTCCAGCCAGTCGAGCCGGTGCGGCGCAATCACTGCGTGAAAGGCTTCGCTTCGGGTTTCGCCGCCGCTGGTCGCTGCGGCCTTCAGCCGTTTGGCGCGCTCCTCGCTGGCCGGATGTGTGGCGAAAATGCCGGAGGACAACTTGCGCTCGCGTGCCTGCTCTTCGCGCCAGATGTCGGCCCACGACTGTCCGGCGCGATGCGTGTCGTAGCCCAATTCGGCGAGCCGCTGCAAACCATAGTCGTCCGCGGCGCGTTCCTGGTCGCGCGAAAACGCAAATGCCGGCGCCAATGCGCCCAATCCGGCAACCGCAGCGAGCGCCGAACCGCCGACCGCTCCACCCACAATCTGCAAAGCGATCGACGCGTTGCCCGCAGCCTTGAGTCGCCGCCAGCCGGCCAGCGAATCCCGCGAGCGCAAATGGCTCAGCTCGTGCCCGAGCACGAACACCAACTGCGCCTCGTCCTCCATACGCAGCAGCAATCCGGTGAACAATACCATCGCGCCGTTGGGTGCCATCAGCGCGTTGAAGTACGGCTCACGAATGACATAGATGCGTACATCGGTGCAGCGTTGCGCATCGATTTTGCACACCAGTTCGCGCAAGTAGCTGTCGAGCACCGGATCGCGCACGCGCGAGGCGCGGGATGCGATGCGCGCTTCGAACGCTTCTGCCTGATGCAGTAATCCAGCCTCGTCGGCTGCGACCGCCGCTTGCTGTGCGGCCAATGGCCAGGCCGCAAGCAGAAGAAGGCTCAGAAAAGCAAATGAAGTCAGGAAGCGCACGTTCGTTCGATGAGGTGTGGTTAGCGCCATTTGCGCCCGAATGCGCCAGCGACCTGCGCGGGCGCGATGAATCACGCCCCTATAGCGGCGCTCCAGTCAGCAAGTTTTCGATCGATGCGCGGGCTTTATCGAGTTCGCGCAGATCGCCGCGCGCCGAAGCGAGAACATTGAACCAGACGATCGCACCGGTGTCGAGATCGACCAGAGAGGCGAACCCGATTTGCTGGCCCATCGAGACGCCAACGCCGACGATGGCCAGCGCGAGCATCGCTTTGCGGCCTTCCGTGGCATACGAATCGCGAATGAAGACAAAGAGCCCATAGCGCGCTTTCGGATCGAGCGCCCGCGCGCCTTCGCCCAGCGTCCAATCAAAACTATCTTTGTGCGCCAGCTTGCCGTTCCCAAGCCCGTGCATCATGACGCTGTAACCAACCACCTCGTGCAAAAGTTTGAGTTGCTGCGCACGATCGGGATCGTCCAGCGCCGAAAAATCTTCGACGATTCGCGCCGTTGCGCCTCGCGCCTTGAGCGCATCGAGCAGCGCCGTGCGGACATGGCCGGTGGCCGCTTGCGTCCAATCGGCGCGCACTTCTTGTAACCCGGACGCCAACAGCGACGACAACTCCACATCCGGCGGCAATATCACGACCTCAGCGCCGCGCCCGAGCTGCGCGTCTTTTGCCACTCCGCTCGCGCGTTCGTTGCGCGTCACTGCGCAGGCGCTCAATAACACTGCCAGCATGGCGATAGAAACGGTTCGTCGCAGCAGTTTTTGTACCTGCTTCGTCATGGCCGATGGCGCCCTCGAAGAACCCGAGCGAGATCATCCAGGGACAAACCGCGCGCCTGCAATAGCACCAGCAGATGGAAGATCAAATCCGCCGATTCGCCGAGCAGTTCTTCGTCCGACTGCGCTACGCCCGCCAATGCGGTTTCGACGCCCTCCTCGCCCACCTTCTGCGCGATCTTGAAGACCCCGCGCGCGAACAGCCTGGTGGTGTAAGAGCCTTCCGGCTTCTCGCGATGGCGCGCGGCGACGATGCGCATCAGCTCGCCCAGGAAGGTTGCGGGCGGACCCGGAAATTCGCCGAAACATGTGGTCGTACCGGTGTGGCAGGTCGGCCCTTTCGGGCGAGCGTGAATCAGGATCGTGTCGCCATCGCAATCGACGAAAGCGTCGATGAGTTCGAGCATATGGCCACTCGACTCGCCCTTGGTCCAGAGCCGCTGCTTGCTGCGCGAGTAGAACGTGACGTGCTTGCTATCGAGCGTGGCCGCCAGCGCCTCGGCGTTCATGTACCCGAGCATCAGCACCTGTGCGGTGTCGGCGTCCTGCACGACGGCAGGTACCAGACCTTTGCTGAAATCGACTTGCGACAATTCAAGCATCGGCCATCTCCGGCGGACGTATCGCATGGCCACGCTCGATCAGATACGACTTCAGCGCCGGAATTTCGATCGCTCCCGAATGGAACACACTGGCCGCCAATGCGCCATCGACATCGGCGTGGCGAAACACGGCGTCGAAATGCGCCGGCGCGCCAGCGCCGCCGGAGGCGATCAGCGGAACGGCACAAATGGCGCGCACCGCCTTGAGTTGCTCGATGTCATAACCTTGGCGCACGCCATCGACATTCATGCAGTTGAGCACGATCTCGCCAGCGCCCAAGGCCTGCGCCTGCTGCACCCAGTCCAACGTGCGCGTCTGCAGTTGCTGCGTCTTGCCCGGATCGCCGGTGAACTGATTGACGCGCCAGTCGCCGTCGATGAGTTTGCTGTCGATGCCGACGACCACGCACTGCGCGCCGAACTCGTCCGACAATTCCTGGATCAGCGCCGGGCGTTCCAGCGCCGGCGAGTTCACGCTGATTTTGTCGGCGCCCGCGAACAGCACCGCGCGCGCCTCGGCGACGCTGCGAATGCCGCCTGCGACACAAAACGGGATGTTGATCGCTCGCGCCACGCGCTCGACCCAATCGCGATCGACGCTGCGGCCTTCCGGGCTGGCCGTGATGTCGTAGAACACCAGCTCGTCCGCGCCTGAGTCGCGATATCGGAGCGCCAGATCGAGGATGTCGCCCATCACGACGTGGTCCCTGAAGCGCACGCCTTTGACGACTTTGCCGTCGCGTACGTCGAGACAGGGAATGAGGCGGCGAGCAAGGCGGGTCATAGCTGGTTCTTGGTTGACGGTTCTTGGTTCTTGATTTGGGCGTCCGGATGTCGGTCGCACCCCGAAGGCTTCGCAGCCGAGCGCCATGAGTCGCAAACGCGGCGGCTCACCCGCGTTCCAGCAGCTTGCGCAAATCGATGATCGCAGCGTTCGCGCGCGACAAGTAATTGGCCATCACCAGGCTATGGTTGGCGAAGAATCCGTAGCCGCCGCCGTTCAAGATCATCGGGCTCATGACCGGCGCCTGGGCCTCTTCCAGTTCGCGAATAATCTGCTTGACGCTGATCACGGCGTTCTTGTCTTCAAGCACCGGGCGAAAGTCGCGCTCGACGGCTTTGAGCAGATGCAGCAGCGCCCAACTGGTACCACGCGCTTCGTAGAACACGTTGTCGATTTCGAGCCAGGGCGTGCGCGTGACCACGATGGCCGGCGCTGGCGTCGATTGCGTGGCGGCTTCTTCGTTCGCCAGATCGGTGTTGATGCGCACTTGTCCGACACTCGCCGACAAACGCTGCGAAAGCGAGCCGATTTGCTTTTCGACCAGCGTCAACCACGCCACCAGATTGTCGGCGCGCGCATAAAACTGCGCGTTGTATTCGTCGCTATCGGAGAGCCTGGCCAGATACCCATCGAGGTGGCCGAGCGCTTTGCGATATTGGCTTTCTGTGGAGGGCAGTATCCAGCGGTCGTTCGAGAATGCGAACAACGGCTGCGCTTCTCTCAGATCGACATCGTCCTGCGACTGGCTTTGCGAACGCGAGAAATCGTTGCGCAACGCGAGCGAGAAATCGCGCAGTTGCTGCAACACGCCAAATTCCCATTCCGGAATGTTGTCCATCAGCACGCCGGGCGGCAGCAGATCGTTGGACAAGTAACCACCGCGCTTGTCGAGCAGCGTTTTGCCGATTCTGACGGCAGTGGCAACGCTCACATAACCCGGAACCATGCGCTCGCCGCGCGCCTTGGCATAGGCGTCGGCATTCGCCTGTACTTTGAACGCATCCGGCTCGGAGGACCACCAGAACATGAGCCCGGCAACGAGCAATACGAGAAAGCCCAGCACGCCCGCGCCCAATCGCCAGCGCCAGGAACGCCAGGAGCGCAGCGGTGGTACAGAGACTTTGGCGCCCGTGTCCATCGGCGGTACGGTATCGGTCATGGCGAATGCTCAGGTTTGGACCAATCTAGGGTCCGGGAAAGGGCGTGATCTTGTCAATTGCATCGATTTTTCTGCGGGTTTCGCTCTTGAGCGCCCTTGAATCAAAGGAGCGACCGGGCCCGAAGGGCGCGGCTGCGGCGGTGGGGATACGCCGGTTGTCGTCGAGCGAAGCCCACGATGCCCGGTCAGAGGCGAAGCTTGGCTGAGAGTGTAACCGTTACGCCGCCTTTGCGATCTTAATGGCGGGCGCGCGGTTCCATTCCGGCACCTCACCCTTCAGGACGTCGACGTGCGCATCGCCCAACAGGCGTTGCTTAACCGCCCATGGATCGACATGCGGCGCCAGGTGTTCGAGCAGTGCGGCGAGCGCGCGGGTCAGCGTTTGCTGCGGGCGCAGAACCAGCCATGTGGTCATCATCGGCAGCACGCCACCCAGTGAGCGCGCGGTCAGATCGGCATCATCGCTGGTCAGCGCCATCGGCGCGATGATTCCAACGCCCAAGCCTGCCCGTACATAGGTCTTGATCAAGTCGCCGTCGCTGGCTGCCATTCCAACAACGAGTTGCAAACCGGCGTTCTCCATAGCGACTCGCAGCGAGCCGGTTGGGCTCAGCGCCGATGCGTAACTGACTTGCGGAAAGCGCGCCAGTTCGGCCAGCGTCAACGGAACCTTGGCGAGCGCATGACCCGCCGGCAGCAATGCATGGCGGCCCCAGCGGTACAACGGCAACGCCAACAAGTCCGCAGGCGCGTGCGGCGCCGAAACCACGGCGACATCGGCCGCCCCACTTTGCAGCGCGCCGATCGCCACATCGTCGTCGAGCGGCGTCAGTTGCACATCCAGCAGCGGCCACGAACGCTTCAGCGCAACAATCGCCTTGGGCAACACGTAGCGCGCCTGGGTGTGCGTGGTGGCAATACGCAGGGCGCCGCCCTGATCGACCGAAAAACTCGCTTTGATGCCACGAATCGCATCTGCGCGTTCCAGCAGCGCGCGGGCCTGCTCGACCACACGAGCGCCGGGCTCGGTCAGGCCATCGAGTGCCTTGCCGCGCCGAGCGAACAGCTCAAAGCCCAACCACTGCTCCAGCTGCTTGAGCTGCTTGCTCAGTCCCGGCTGCGTCGCATGCACCTTGATCGCTGCCTGCGTAATGTTGTTGCCGGCATCGACCACGGCGACGAGATAACGGAGTTGGGTCAGTGTCATGAGTATTCTTATAGACGTCTAGACGGCTATTCTACGCGGCGTTTCGCGCTGCGGCAATCGCCGTTGTGGTGCGGTTGACGCCTTTTGCCCGCCCAATCGACAGCAGGACCCAATGAAAGGAAAGAACGTGCCTCGCTGCGGCTGGCGAAAGCGTCCGCACGTCAGGACGCGGCGTGGCTGAGCTCGCATCGTAAAGAACCGAAGATCGAGCCAAAACTTGGCTCCGGGCGCCGTAGACTCCGCCGCCGTCTTTGACCGGAAGTAGAGTTCGATGCTGCATTTGCAAGAAGCTCGTCGCCCGCGCTCGCTGCGCCACCCGCATCGCATCGGTTTAGCGATCGCTGGCGGCGGACCCATTGGCGGCATCTACGAGATGGGCGCTCTGCGCGCGCTCGACGAGGCGATCGAAGGCCTGGACTTGACGCGCCTGGATGTTTACGTGGGCGTGAGTTCCGGGGCATTTCTCGCCGCTGGCCTCGCCAATCGCATCGACACGGCCGAAATGTGTCGCATGTTCGTGACCAACGAAACTGCAGAGAACGCGTTTCGTCCGGAGTTGTTCTTGCGCCCGGCGTTTTTCGAATTCGCCAAACGCTTAGGCTCTGTGCCCGGCATCCTCGGCGACTGGTTGCTCGACTCGCTGTTCAGGCCCGGCGAGCATCGCTGGGGCGAGGGCCTGGGGCGTATCGGCGAGGCGCTGCCGACTGGCATTTTCGACAACGAAGGCATCGAGCGCTATTTGCGCGGCATATTCACCGGCCACGGTCGTAGTAACGATTTTCGCAAGCTCGACCGGCCGTTGTATGTGATCGCGGTCGATCTCGATAGCGGCCACACGGTGCGATTTGGTGCCGCAGACGCCAATCGCGTGCCGATCAGCCGCGCGGTCCAGGCCAGCTCCGCGCTACCCGGCTTCTATCCACCGGTGGAAATCGACGGGCGGTTTTATGTGGATGGCGCATTGCAACGCACCCTGCATGCCTCGGTAGCGCTCGATGAGGATATCGATTTGTTGCTGGCGCTGAATCCGCTGGTTCCGTTCGACGCATCCAAGTTGCAGGAGAAGGGCGAAAAGACGCCGGAGAGCCTGGTCCATGGCGGGCTGCCGCGTGTGCTGAGCCAAACCATTCGCGCCATGCTGTATTCGCGAATGCGCGTGGGGTTCGGCAAGTACGACAAGAGTTACGATCAATCCGATCTGGTGCGTTTCGAACCTGACGCCGACGACGCGGAAATGTTTTTCACCAACGTGTTCTCGTTCGGCTCGCGTCGACAGTTATGCGAGCACGCCTACAGCAATACGCTCGCCGACATTCGCCGCCAGCGCGAGGCTTTCGGAGCCGTCCTGAAGCGCCACGGATTGAGGCTGCGCAGCGAAGTGCTCGATGATTTGGGGCGCACCATCTGGGACGGCCTGTCCGGCACAAAACCGCCGGCGACGTCGGTGCTTTCGCGCCTGAATCGCTCACTGAACGAGCTCGATCGGGTATTGGAGCGTGAGCAACGGCGCGGCGCGGGTCGCACTCGAATGTAGTGTGGGTTTCCTGATGCCGCGCATCCTGACGCCGCGGATGCGAGGTGGGGCGCCGGCCCGGTCAGCCGTAAAGGAGGTGCCCGCCAGCCGACCGGTCGGGGAGGACGAACGGTTTTGGAGGAGCTTGGCTGGCGGGCATAGAAACGATGCGCCGTCCCTGGCGCGATCGGTAGCTTTGCGCCACCGATCAGGGAGCGCACGCGGCGCTCCCGCAATTCTTCTAGAACTTACTCAGCTGCCACCGGAGCAGCGGCTTGCTCAACAACCGGCGCGGGCTTGGCTTTCTTCACCGCAGGCTTCTTCGCAGCGACCGGCTTGGCGGGCTTGGCCTCAACAGCCTTAGCGGCGACTGGCTTGGCAGCCGGCTTCGCCTCGGCAGCCTTTGCAGCGGGCTTCGCAGCAGCCTTCTCTGTCGCCTTGGCGGCCGGCTTCGTCGCAGCGGCTTTGGCCGGCGCTTTGCGCGTGCTGGCATCCAGCGAACGCACGGCGCGGCTCAACTCATCGACGCGCTTGGCCAACTGCTCGATCTCTTCGCGACCCGGAATGCCGAGTGTGCCCAGTGCCTTCGAAACGCGATTCTCGAACACCTGCTCCAGACGATCGATGGTGTCGGTGGCGCGCTCGCGTACCTGACTCACGGTGTTTTCGACAATGCCGCGCATTTCATCGAGCTTGACGCCCGTCAGTTTACGTGTCGCGCGTTCCAAAGCCGTGCCCTCTTTGACGAGCGTTTCATACAACTTGCCGCTCTGCTCTTGTGCCTTCGCGAAGGCGCCCAAGCCGGCGAGCCAAATCTGCTCGGCCTGCTCCATGATCGCTTTCGCCGTGTGCTTGACCGATTTCTTGTCGGCTTCCGGCGCAACCTTCGCCTTGGCCTTGGAACCCTTCGACGTCTTCATAAAAACCCTCTGCTGGTATTGCAGCCTCGACCCGGGCCGACGCGGTGCCGACCCGTAGGAATGAGCGCGCATCTTCGTGATGCGTGGTAGAGCGAGCACACTAGGTTGGGCCTGGAATTGGCTTGTTAGTTCAGCAGAATTGGGGCGCACGACGAGCACGCTGGGGCCACTCGAACGCTACCTGGCTCCGTTGATCGCCTGGCGATTGCGCCATCGGAGACAGACAAAGCGTCGCGCCGCGGCGCGACCTACGACAGCATGGAATCGCTCTGTCGATAACCAGCGCCCTTGTGCCACACAGTGAGGGTCGCGCCACGCGCGACGCTTTGCGCTTGCTGCGGTGTCGATCTCTAATCCCGATCTTCCGCGGGCAATGGCGCCGCAAACTGGCAGTCGTTCAGTGCGTCGCTGAATGAGCGGCAGAGTGTTGCGACGACGGCTGCGTCGGGCCGATTGCCGCTATCGATCCAGCGCTCCAGGGCGGCCAGTGCGGACAGAATGGTCGCATCGTCAAGCCGACTGTGGTCGGATTCGTTGGTCTCGATTTGTGCCAACAGTTGCGCTCGTCCGGCCTGGGCAATGGTCGCCGCGTAGGCATCGAGTGCGCGCGGCGACACGACCGGATCGCCAGAGGCGTGCACATTCAGCGTGGGCAGCACAATCAAGCCGGACAGATCGGCGTCGTACGCGAGCTTGGCCAGCGCCACCGGATCCGCGTCGAAGCGTTGCACGCCGGCATTCAACGCCTGGTCGTCGGACGATCCGCGGTACGTCGTGTGGCGGTTGTCGAATGGGTTGCGGCCATCGAGGCGCTTTTGCACCAGGTCTTGAAAGTGGAACGTTGACCACGCCAAATGGCTTGCCAACTGCTGCTCGGAGACGCCGCTGACGGCTAGGATTTCTCGCAGCCGCTGCGTTTGCTGCGCGCTACGTGTGATCGGTGTGGACAGTCCGGTGCAATCTTCGATACGTCGGTTCAATTCCTCACGCGACATCTTCACGCCGCGCGGCAACCCCTGCCACAACGGATACTGCTTCTCGTCCGGGGCCGGATGGTTTCGACAGTAGTGCTGCCAGATCGCGCGCAGATCGGTACGAAAACCATATGCCCGCGTGCCGCCCATCAACACGCCGTTGGTGGTGAGTACTGCGTCGTAGCGTGGTTTGCCGCGGCTGTCCAAGGCGTACAGCTCCGCCAGTTTGGCCGCCACGTTTCCGCCCCAGGACTGCCCGTGCAAGAACACGCGCTTGGGCTTGGGCCAGTGCTTCAAGAACAGCTTGCGACTGCGCTCGATATCGGCTGCCGCCATGCGCACGCCGTAGCCGCCGCGGCGATAGGTGGAGCCGACCCACGCATAACCAGCCTTGACCATCGCCGCGTAACGATCGAGGTCTTCAATCGAGTCGCCGGACTTGGGCACGGCCAGACGCGGTCCACCATGCGCGTGCACGATCAATGTGCCGTTCCACTCTGCCGGCAGCGCGACGAGCACGAACGCGCCTTGTGCATCGCGCGCTTCATGGCAGGTGGCAATCGATCTGATCGAGTCTGGGCAGGCCATTCGATCGAATTTCCTGGCCCAGGCGGGCGCCGATGTCGCGAGCAAGCACGCCAGGGCCAGACGTCGCGCCGGAATGAAGCAACTCGTTAACCAGCGCATCGCGGCGAAAAACCGGGGACGAGAGGCGGGCGGCGGGGGCCGAACGTCAATCTCCGAGCAGACTTTTGCTGCCTCTATGCCAGATCTCAAGCGTGATACAGGACTAGCGAACAAGTCCGACCCTCGCCCCACGACCCGTGCCGCAAAGCGCGCGCCCAAGCGAGGGTTGACAATCGCCTCGTACCGATTCGCCATGCATTCGATCACCGCGTCACCCCGCTGCTCAGAACCGGTGATTCACGCCAACATACCAATAGCGCCCCCATGGGTTGTGCAACGAACCGCGATAGCCGCCGTCCGCCAACGCCGGGCCTTCGTCGAAGATGTCGCGCACACCCACGCGTACCGCAGCGCCAAAGGGAAATTCATACTGGCCGTACATATTGAACGTCAGCCGGTGATCGACCTTGTACGGCGTGCCGCTCGCGCCCAGCAGCGAGGCTTGTTCAAAGGAGCTCATGTAGAGCGCAGTAGCGCCCGCGCGCCAGGGTCCCTGAGACCAGATGAAAGTGGTGTTGCCGCGCCACTCGGGCCGGCCGTTCTGGCCAATCAATTGCGTGGGATCGGGCAGCGGGGTGAGCGGATCGATGGTGCCGGCTGCGCGCGCCTCGAACAGCGAGTTGACGACATCGCCAGGATCGCGGGTGAACTCGGTCAACTTGCTGGCATTGAAGCGCAACGTGAAGTTGCCATAGCGCGTGCGCTTGAGGCGCCATTCTGCGGCGAGATCGATGCCCTCGACGTTCTGCGGCTGCAGGTTGATGAAAGCGTCGGACACTGAGATCGCACGGCCCACCGGCGTAATGCCGGTGCCGTTGAACAGCGCGATGTCTTCAGGCGTCGGCGCTTCGCGATTGACCAAGGGATTGACTCCGCCAGTCACCCGGCTCAAGTAGTCAACGATCAGCGCGGTCTGAGCGCCGAGCAAGCCAACGATCTGTTCTTGCTCGATGCGCCAACGATCGATGGTGAACGTAAGTTCGCCATACTCGGGCGGAACGAACTCCGGCTGAAACACAAAGCCGAAGGACAGATTCTTGCTCTCCTCCGGCTCCAGCAACGGATTGCCCGATACCAGCAGCGAGAGGCCGGCGGTTGTCTGCGCGCACTGGGCGAACGACGCGATCGTGCCGCGCCGGCGCTCGGCTTCGCAGCGCACATAGTCGATGCCGGAGGCCAGGCGCGAGTATTGCGTAGCGTTGGTCTGCTCCAGGTTCGGTGCGCGAAAGCCTTCCGAGTACGAGCCGCGCATCCGATATCCCGGCGCAAGATCCCACGCGACCGCCAGTTTCGGTTTGGCCACCGATCCGAAATCCGAGTAGTTCTCGTAGCGTCCCGCCAACTGCACGTTGACGTTGTACACCAGCGGGATTTCCATCTCCGGCGCGACCAGCGGCACGGCGAATTCGATGTATGCCGAGGCCACATTGCGCGAGCCCTCGGTGTCGGGATTCTGGCTCACAGCAGCGACGTTGCTCAGCTCCGTGACGCCAGTGACCGCGTCGGTAAATCGGATCGTGCCATCGAGGTTTTCGTCGCGATCGTCGCGCTGCGTTTCGCGGCGCGCCTCGACGCCGAAAGCGATGCCCACATCGCCCGCCCAGTTCTGAGCAAGATCGAAGCGATTCATGCGGAAGTCCGCCATGCTCAGCGTGGTACGCGATTCGCGCTCCAGCATGAAGACGATGTTGTCGATTGCGCCCTGCGCGCTCGGCGAGCAATCGCCAATCGTCGGGGTGTCCACGCAGCCGCCGCTGAACGGGTTGTAGGCCTCTGGGGTGGATAAAGCCAGCTGCTGTTGCAAGCGCGTGCGATTGATGTTCGGCGAGCGATCGATGGCTTGCGCCTCCGAATACACCAGCGCCGATTCCCATTCGAAGCCATTCCAAGTGCCGCGCAATCCGCCCAGGAATCGCGATTGCCAATTCTCCACCTCCACCGTCTGAAAGCCGGCATCGACATACCGATAGTTGCTCATCAACACCGGCAACCCTGTGGCGGGCACGCCGGTCAGTCCCGGCAGGCGATTGGGATTGGCGCGACCATCGGCGAAGGTCACCGGGCCAAACGGGTTCCAATAGTTGCTCGCTGGAATCCATATCGCGTTGAGATTCACCACCGGCGGCTGCAGCGCCTCACTCTGCGCGCGGTAGTAACCGATTTCACCGAAGAACTCGACATCCTCGCTGAGTTCGCGCGTCCCGGTCAGGTAGGTGTTAATGCGCTCCACCGACGGCCGCACGGTGGTCAGGTAGCGCGTGTCGTAGCGCATCTCGCGGTTGGTGGAGTTGAAGTTGTGATTGCCGCTGAGCAGGCACAAACCGGTGCCATAGCTGATGCCGCCGGTGCAGCCAAAGCTCGTCGGTTGGACGCGAAACGCACCGGCGGTGTTGGTCACCGCGGTGCCGTTGGTGCGGACGACGGGGCGCGTGCCGAGCGTCAGGCGCGCCCATGGCGTGTTCGATGAGCGACCATCCAAGGCGGCAACGTTGGCGAAATCCGGATTGTCGGCGAACAGCGGACGCAGATCGTCCGAGCGCGTGAATTCCTGTTCGTCGGCGTCCAGCGCCGAGCGGTCGGTGTAGTTGACGAACAGCGAGATGTTGCCGGTGTCGAAGGTTTTTCCGGCGAAGATGTTGGCCTCGTATTCCTCCATCCCGGTGCCTTCCGCGACGCCGTATTGAGTGCCGATGCCAACGCCATCGAACTCGGTTTGCAGCACCGTATTGACGACGCCAGCGACGGCGTCTGCTCCGTAAATCGCGGCTGCGCCATCGAGCAGGATCTCCAGGCGTTCGAGGCCCGCGACGGGTAGCGAATTGGAATTGAAGCTTTGCACCGGCACCGTGCCGGTGTCGGAGGTGCCCTGGCTGGTCGGATGCTGCACGAGGCGGCGGCCGTTGAGCAGCACCAGCGTATTGCCAACACCCAGCGAGCGCAGGTTCACCGAATTGACATCGCCGCGAGCGGCGTTGCTGGTTTGCGGATTGTTGGAGGCATCGAACAGCACATCGCCCATCTGCGGAATCTCGCGCAGCAATTCATCGCCACTGAGCGCGCCAGACACCGCGATCTGCTCGCGTTCGATGACCGACACCGGCAAAGCATCGGTAGTCGCGGCGCCTTTGATCTGCGAGCCGACCACCATCACTGTGTCCAGCGTGGCTTTCTCGGCTGCCGCGTCGGCTGTGCCTTCCGCACTCGGGGCCTGGCTGGCCGGGGCCGGCTCGGATGCCTGCGCCAAAGCCGTCTCGATGGCTGCTGTCAGCAAAGAGATGGCGATGACGCCGCGCATGGTTCTACTGACTGGGTGCCTGGTTCGCATGGTCGAATTCCTCCCTGTGTATTTCTAGCGTATTCAATCGACATCGAGCGCGCGCGGATCGCCTGCCACCGCTGGGTTCGGGCTCGCCGCCAAAGCGGGTTCGTCATTCAGCGCCCGGCGCAATGCGGCGCGATCGAGCTGCCCTTCCCAACGCGCGACCACGAGCGTGGCGACGGCATTGCCGATGAAATTGGTCAACGAGCGACATTCGCTCATGAAGCGATCCACGCCGAGTATCAGCGCCATTCCCGCCACGGGAACTTCAGGCACGACGGCGAGCGTGGCCGCCAGCGTGATGAAGCCCGCGCCAGTGACACCTGCAGCGCCCTTCGAGGTGAGCATCGCGATCAGCAGCAGCCCCACTTGCTGGCCGATCGACAACTCGATATTGGTCGCCTGCGCGATAAACAGTGCCGCCAGCGTCATGTAGATATTGGTGCCATCCAGGTTGAACGAATAGCCGGTGGGCACCACCATGCCGACCACCGACTTGGCGCAACCGGCGCGTTCCATTTTTTCCATCAACGACGGCAAGGCCGACTCGCTTGAGGATGTGCCGAGTACCAGCCACAACTCAGCTTTCAAGTAGCGAAACAGTTTGAAGATCGAGAATCCGCACAGCCGAGCCATCGTCCCCAGGACGACCAGTACGAACAGCAGCGAGGTGAGATAGAACGTGCCGACCAGCCACGCCAGGTTCGTCAGCGAACTCAGTCCGTACTTACCGACCGTAAACGCAATCGCGCCGAAAGCGCCGATCGGCGCGGCTTTCATGAGCAGATTCACCAAGGTGAATACCGGCGCCGTCAGTGCCTGCAGAAAATGCAGCACGGGCTTGCCCGGCGGCCCCACCATCGCCAGCGAAATGCCGAACAGCACGGCGATCAGAAGCACTTGAAGCAGGTTGTTGCCGACCAACGGACTGACCAGTGTGGTAGGAATGATGTCGAGCACAAAAGCGGTCAACGTCATCTGCTGCGACTGCTGCACGTAACCTTCGACCGCGGCGGTGTCCAGCGTGGACGGGTCGATATTCATGCCAGCGCCGGGTTGCACCGCGTGCGCCACGAGCATGCCGACGACCAGCGCCAGCGTCGAGAAAAACAGGAAATACGCCATCGCCTTGACGAAGACGCGTCCCACCGTGCGCAGTTCGGCAATACCGGCAATCCCGGTGACGATGGTCAGAAAAATCACCGGCGCGATGATCATTTTGACCAGTTTGATGAAGGCGTCGCCCAGCGGCTTCAGCGCGGCGCCAATCTCTGGTTCGAAATGCCCCACGACCACACCGAGCGTGATCGCCACGATCACCTGGAAATACAGCTGCCGATACAGCGGCATGCGCCGGTCACCCAATGGCTCGGCGGCGACAGCAATGGCCATGGTTGGCGTCCTGGGAAGGTCCGCGCCTTTCTACACCGAAGCCCGGCAAGCCCGAATAACCTAAAGCTACTAGGAACCGACCTTTTCGCCTGGACCGATCAGCGCTCGTTGTCACAGACGCGCGGAAGCGCTCGCTCGGAGACTGCGCTACGCTCTCTCCATGCCAGAACGTCTTCTTCAATCCCGCACCTCGCATGTCGCGATCGCCATCGCGATGTTGCTGCTGCTGGCGATGTACCTGGCCCATCGCTGGGGTGGGCAATTGGCGCTCAGGCAGGAAACCGAGCAGCTCGATCGGCAGCTCGCTTTGTATGCGCAATCGCTGCAGCAACGCATCGACCGTTATCGCACCCTGCCGCAGGTGCTGGCCCTGGACCCTGAGTTGTCGAGTGCCTTATCCGCACCGATCGATGCTGCCCGGCGGCTTGCGCTCAATCAGCGACTGGAAGAAGCCAACAAGGTCACGCGCTCTTCGACGCTGACGCTGATCGATGCCAAAGGCATTGCTCTGGCCGCCAGCAACTGGCGAACGCCAGCCAGCAATGTGGGCGGCGACTACAGCTTCCGGCCTTATGTCCAACAGGGCCTGCGCGAAGGCCGCGGTCAGTTCTACGGCATCGGCATGACCACCGGGGAGCCAGGCTATTTCCTGTCGCAGGCCATCCGCAACGCAGATGGCACAGCGGCAGGCCTGGTGGTCATCAAGATCGATCTGGACGCGCTGGAGACCGAATGGCTGAGCACCTCCGATGTGGTGCTCGTCAGCGATGCGCACGGCGTGATCTTTCTGGCCAGCAAGCCTCAGTGGCGCTATCGGACGTTGGCGCCGCTCAGTGCGCAGGATCGGCTCAAGTTGGAAGCCACGCAGCAATACGCCGGCCAAGCGTTGCAGGCGATTCGGACCATCGAATCCTTTCCACAAGACACCCGCCCAAGGCAACTGCAGGTGGTCGATCCCGACCTGCGCGCGCCGGTGCTCTGGCGCTCGCTGGCGCTGTCCGATGAAGGCTGGCAGTTGCATCTGCTGCACGATGCGAGCGCGATCGCCGACGCCGCACGCAACGCCGCGCTCGCCGCCGGTGGCGGTGTGCTGGCCGCCTCGTTCCTGGCGCTGTTCGTCCTGCAGCGCCGACGCACCGCCACGCTCAAGGAGCGCAGTCGCCAGGAGCTTGAGTCCATGCTCAAGCAACACGCGCAGGAACTGCGCACCGCTCAAGACGGCGTCGTCGAGGCTGCACGGCAAGCCGACGCAGGCCTGAGCCGCAGCCTTGAGCACCTGCCGCAGGGCGTGGTCATTGTCGATGCGCAGCTACGTCTGGCGGCATGGAATTCGCGGTACCGGGAGTTGTTCCGTTTTCCGCCGGATCTGCTACGCGTCGGACAACCTATCGAGGACTTGTTCCGCTACAACGCGCAGCGTGGTCTGTTGGGGCCGGGCCCGGTTGAAGATGCCATCGAGCGGCGTATGCAACATTTGCGATCCGGTAAACCGCACCAGCGCGAGAGCGAGAAAGACGACGGTACGGTACTGGAGATTCGCGGCAATCCGCTGCCGGAAGGTGGCTTCGTCACCAGCTATGCCGACATCACCAGTTACCGCAACGCGGCGCGCGAACTGCGCTCGCTGGCCGACGCGCTGGAGCAGCGAGTCGTCGAGCGCACGCGCGCGCTCGATGCGGCCAAACAGGATGCGGAAATCGCCAATCGCCACAAATCGCGGTTCGTCGCCGCCGCTGTACACGATCTATTGCAGCCGCTGAATGCCGCACGCATGTTCGTCGCGGCGTTGCGCAGCCACGTCCGCACCGACCAGGGACTGCGCATCGCAACCCAAGTGGACCAATCGCTGGCAGCCCAGGACGCCATTCTCGGCAGCCTGCTCGACATCGCGCGTCTGGAGTCTGGCAATCTTGAGGTGCAGCGCCGCGACTTTCTCCTGGCGACACTGCTGCAGGCCGTGGGCAGCGAAGCGGCCATCGTGGCCCAGGCGCGCGGCCTGCAACTGCAGATCGTGCCGACGCACGCGGTGGTGCGCAGCGATGTTGCGCTGTTGCGCCGCGTGCTGCAGAACTTTCTTGCCAACGCGATCCGCTATACGCATCGAGGTCGCGTGCTGCTAGGCTGCCGGCGCTGCGGCGAGCAGCTGCGCATCGAGGTGCACGATCAGGGCCCCGGCATCCCCGAATCGCAGCAGCGAGCGATTTTTGAAGAGTTCCGTCGCCTCGACAACGGCGGCAGCGGCGATCGCGGCGCCGGGCTGGGCCTGGCGATCGTCGACCGCATAGGTCGCCTGCTCGATCATCCCATCGGCCTGCACTCGACGCTGGGTCGCGGCAGCGTGTTCTGGATCACAGTCCCGCTCGGAGACCGCGAAGCGGTCGCGGCGTCAGCCGCCGGATCGAGTCCAGTCGCTCAGGAAGAATCTCCGCTGCGCGGCTGCCGAATCTGGTGCGCCGACGACAACCCCGAATCCTGCGCCGCCGCTTGTGCGTTGCTGCAACGCTGGGGCTGCGAGGTGGCTTTTAGCGGCGGCACGGCGCTGGCGCTCAGCGCGGCCTTGCAGCGGCCCCCACCGCAAGTGCTGCTGCTGGCTCCGCCAGCCGACTCAGACTATCGCGCGCTGTGGCAGGAACTCTGCGCTCGCTGGCGTTGCAACGAACAGGCGACGCCGTCGCTGATCCTGATCAGCGCCGATCGCAAGCTGGGCGACGACGCCGGCGGCTGGAGCCATCTGGTCAAACCTGTGCGCGCACCAGCGCTGCGCAGTCTCATCACCCAATTGCTCGTCCGGCGCGCTGGCTGACCCAAGTCCTCGCAACGGACACTCGCAACGCAGCGCCGCCGCATCGGACAATTTGCGCTGACCTCCAAAGCCGCAACCGTCACTCCGAACGCAGCGCCGCCGCCGGGGAAATTTGCGCTGCGCGTCGCGCCGGTGCGAGGCAGCTCAGCGCGGCGATAACCACGAGCACCAGCGCTGACAGGCCGACCAGCGGCACGTCGAATGCGCGCACGCCGACAAACACACTGGCGCACAATTGCAACACAACGAACGACAGCGGCAGCGCCAGCAACACGCCGATGCCGACCAGCCGCAACGCGCGCCAGCGAACCTCGCTGCGAATGCTTGCCGGCTCCGCGCCCAGCGCCTGGCGTACGCCGAACTCGCGCACACGCATGTGCACGAACTGGCTGAGCAGGCCATAAAAACCAAGCGCAACGAGTAACAGGCCCACAGCGGAAAGCACGCCAATCACAGCGCTGGCCAGCCGCTGCGGCAATAACGCGATGGCCGCCTGCTCAGAAAGCTTGAAGACCCGCGGCGACGGCAAATTGGGATCGATGCGAGAAAATGCCCCCGACAGCGCAGCGGCGGCGGTGGCAGGCTCCAGCGACGTGCGCAACAACAGGTTCAGCCCGTTCATCGAGTGCTGCGCCAGCGGCAGCAACAGGTAGCCGCGCTTCTCCTCGCCCACGCGACTGGTGTGGCTGTCTTCGATGACGCCGACAACCGTCATCTGGCGCCGATCATCATCGTCGCCAAAGTTGAAACGTCGACCGATCGGATCGTTCGCGCCGAAAATCTGCTGCGCGAGCGTGCGATTGATGATCGCCACCGGCGTCGATTCGGCGCGATCGCCGCTGTCGAAATCCCGCCCTCGGAGCGGTATGCCAAGCACACCCGCGAATCCCGCCGTGACCACGTTGGTCTCGGGGAACAAGCCTTCTGGCGGCAGCCCATCGCCCGTCACGGCGCCCAGCGACATGCTCGACAAGGTCAGCGGCACCACTGCGGCGAGCGCAGCGCCTTCGACGCCCGACGTTGCTTGCGCTGCGGCAAGGATATCGGCGGCAACCGGTTGGGCGCGCGCGTCGTCGTATCCCACGGTGCTGAGATCCAGCTCAACCGTCAGAACGCGATCGACCTCGATCCCCGGATCGGTGATTTCGCTGAAGTACAACGCGCGCAGAATCGCCCCACCGCCTACCAGCAGCGACAGCGTGGCGATCACTTGTAAAACCGAGAGTGCTTGCTGGGCGCGCTGCGGGCGAAAGCGCTGCATCTGCGAGGCCAGATTGCCGCTCGCCGCGCGCCACGCCGGAATCAGCCCGCACACGCCAGCGGTCAGCGTGGCCAGCGCCAGCGCAAAGCCGAGCATTCGCACGTCGGGCGACAGATCGAAGTGCATCGGGATCGGAATCGGCAGCGGCACCGCGAGCAGCAAGCGCAGCACGGTATGCGCGAGCAGACTGCCGAGCGCTGTCGCTGCGATCGCCAGCATCAGCGACTCGACCAGCATCATCGTCGTCAACTGCAGCCGCGAGGCGCCGAGCGAAATGCGTAGCGCCAACTCGCTGCTCCGCTCCTGCGCGCGCGCCAACGTCAGTCCGGCGACATTGATACAGGCCACGAGCAGCAGTAGCCCAACCAGCACGCCCAACACACCGGCGACCAACAGCACCGCACGCATCGCCGCGGTCGGCAGCGGACGCAAAGGCTGCGCCGTGAGTCCCCGCGCAGATGCCCGATCGCCGCCAGCCTCGGTGCGCGCCATCGAAAGGCGCTCGCCGATGGTGGCCAGTTCCGCGCGCGCCTCCGTGAGCGTGCGCCCGTCGGCCAGGCGGCCGCCGACCAGCAGCCACTGCGCGAGGCGATTGCCGTAGATTCCCGCGTCGCTCTGGCGCAATTGCGCCCGACGCGTGATCGGCAGGAAATACTCTGGCGCGATCCCCGCGATATGACCACGAAAAGCCGGCGCCAGCACGCCGACCACGGTGAAGGCCTGGCCGTTGATCGCCAAGGTGCCGCCCACCACGTCCGGGTCGCCGCCGTGCCGCCGCTGCCAGGTGGAATACGGAAGCACGACTGCGGGCATGTCGCCCGACTGCGTCATGTCTGCGGCGATGAACAGCCGGCCACGAACAGCGCGCACACCCAGGGCGTCGAAGTAATTGTCATCGACCAACATCCCGAAACTATTGACGGCGCTCGCCTCTCCTGCGCGCACCGCCAGCGCGGCGAACGCGTAGGCGAAGACTCGATCCAGCGTCTGCGTTTGCGCGCCGATGTCGTTGAAATCCAGCCACGACAGCGAATCCAAACCGTTGCTCGGGCTTCCGATTTCCACCAATCGCTCGCTCGCTGCGATTCCCGGCAATGGTCGCAGCAAGGTGACATTGACCACCGTGAACAAGGCCACCAACGCCGCAATGGCCAACGCCAGCGGCAGCACCGCCAGCGCTCCCAAGACCGGCCGGCGTGTCCATTGGCGCAGAGCAAGCGCAACATCGCGGACCAAACGCATATAGAAACTCCATGGACGGATAAGCCCCGTAAGCACGCGCTGTGCCATCCATCGTTGCTCGCTGCCATCCGGCAATTGCGCCGCAGAATCTGAGAACTCACGTCCGCGCAGTGTTCACCGGCGCACGCGGCGCGTTCGATTTTGCGTGCTGGTTTGCGCATCACCAGCGTCCGCGTCGCAGCGCCGAACTTCTGCAGCGGTGACGCGCTACGATTCTTGCCCGCCAGGCGTGGCGGTCTTCGCCGGATGTCCCATTGCGTTTTCCGATCGCGTTTCGATGGCGCCCCTCCGGTAGCCTTGATCGCTCGACCCGTTTGGCCCCATGCTCCTGGAAAGTTCAAAAACGGGGTTTTGCATGCGCGCGTTGTTGTTAGCACTCGGCCTGTGTGCCGTCCCCATGGCGGCGCAGGCGCAGACCCTTGAGCGCGGCTTCCAGCTTGAAAGCACCGTGGGTCTTGACCGCCGCAGCTGCGCGAACACTCAAAACGTGGCGCTGCCGGCGGGCCCGGCGAACGTGGTGGTTTGCCTGCGACTGTCTAACAACGGCGTCGACACCCTTTATCTGCACCAAATCGTCTCCGAGCAACTGGGCGTGCTCGAAAGTGCGGCGCTGTACACATTGCCTGCTGGCCAGTCGGTGTTGTACACCTACCCCTTGCGCCTCACTCAAAGTACGGGCATCGCCAGTCGCTGGCTTTCGGAAGACCTGCTTGGACGCCGCTATTGCCAGGTTGCCTGGTCAGTGGTGAAGCTGGGGCGCGCTCTTCCGGACGGTCTCATGACCGGCGCCGGCGACCCAGGCACGCGGGAACTTCCTGTTAAACCGTCTGGTGGGAACGTCGCGAGCAGAGGGCTCGTTTGCCCGTAGTGATCGGGCGCCTTTAATACTCGGGCAGCCGCGTTCATGCCATCGCCAATGGCAGCCTCACGCTCGTCGAGTTGGCTCCAATGGCTGGCCATGGCAGCACTCGCCTGGCAGTGCCTGAATCCGCTGCCGCTGAGCGATGCCAGTTGGGAGGTCGATCGGCGCAGCCTCACCTGGGCCTTGGCGTTCTGCTGTGCGCTGGCGCCAGCGACACTGATGGCCGGTTGGCGCGCATTGCCGCGCTTGCTGCGCTGGTGCCTGCCGGCCTGGTTACTCGCCGAGGTCGTGTGCGCCGTATTTGCGCTGCAGCCCTGGCCCGCCTGGATCGGCACACCCGACCGCGGCCTTGGCGTGCTGGATCTTGGCGCATGGTGCCTGATCGTTGTCGCAATGTCTGGCGTGCTGGTCCGCTTTGAATTCGCCAACCGGCTGCACCTTGGGGTGCTCGCGTGCAGCACGCTTCTCGCGCTCTGGCTGTGGGTGGAATGGTGGACAACCAGCGGCAGCGTCCATGGTCAACGACCCGGCGGCCCACTCGGCAATCCCTTGTTCGCTGCCGGCGTGCTGGCGCCGGCTGCGGTGCTGGCCTTAGGCTCGGCACTCGGAAACACCACGCAGTCGTCCCGACAACGCGCACTGCGCTGGTTACTCACGATTTGGCTACTCTCCGCGCTGCTGTTGAGCGGCTCGCGCGCTGCAATCATGGCCGTTGCACTGGCCGGCAGTGGACTCTGGCTCAGTAGGCTGACACCGGCGGCGCGCGCACGGAACTTGTTGCCGGTGATGCTGTTGCTCGGCCTGTTGGCCGTTGCGATGTTCGCCGTCCGGCCGGGTTCGGTACAAATTCGCGGTCATCTGTGGATTGCGGCCATCGACGCCGCCTGGCAAAGCGAGGCACTGAGCCGCTGGGACGGAGGCCAGGATGCGCTGGCGTCGCAGCGGGCCTGGATTGGTCTGGGTCGCGACAACCTCGAACCTGCCTTGACCCGCCAACGCGCCTCTGAGCTCGATAGGCTGGAGATGCGCGGCCACGACCGGCTCGCCGATCGCAGTCACAACGCGTTCCTGGATCGGGCGCTTGAGGGCGGGTTGCTCGCCGGTGGGCTGAGTATCGCCGTGTGGTTGGTACTGCTTTTTGCCCTGATCGGCGGATTGCGCAGCGGTCGTTTGCCGCCAGCGCTTGCTGCCGCCTGGCTGACGGCCTGGTTGGAACGCAGCACAGGCGTGCCGAGTGCCGCCGCCGACCTGTTGCTGGCGCTGTTGACGGCCGGATGCATTGCCAGCCTCCACAATGGTTCTGGCGCCAGGTCACCCGTCGCAGCAAAGGCCCCGGCCATCGGGGCGGGAGACATCGCCGAACAGGCTTACTTTCGCGGCAACCGTAGCGGCGAAATCGCCCCGCGCATCGCGCTGATTCCTGGCGCCATCGCCATCGCACTGTTGCCGCTGCTGGCGGTGCTGGTGAGCGGCGCGCATCGCTGGTTGTGGACTTCGCCACAGAGCCCGGCGCTCGGCGGAACCGCCGCATCGCTGGGCTGCCCCGAAGGCGCGCTGACTGCGGCGCAGATGATCGCACTGGACCGTCAGCCGCATTCGGTCTTGCCGTTGCTGCGCCTGGGGGAGCACCCATTGCGTGAATGCCGCTGGCCCGCATCCGCCATCACGCATTTGACGATCGGAGCACCGACATTACCGCGAGCCTGGCTACAGCAGGCGCGCCTGCTGTTCGCGCAAGAACAAGACGAGGCCGCACAAGCGGCCTTGCTGCGTGCGCTGGAACTGGTGCGCGACGACGATGTGCCCAGACGCATGGCTGCCTACGCGCAAGCCGCAACGATCCAACCCGGCGCAAAGGACGCCGCACAACGCGCTGCCGACGCCCGAGACGCGCTTTGGGCCCTGGGGCCACTGCCCGACGACCACGCCTGGTGGCGCACGATGGGTTATCTGCATGCTCTGGCTGGCGACCGCCAGCAGGCAATCTCTGCCTATCGGATGGCACTGAAGACAGACCCCAACGATGCCGCCAGCAGGCGCAATCTGGACCGGTTGGAGGAAAGCCAGCCGTAAGGCGCCCGACAAGATATGCAGGTGCCAAAGTGCGCAGGAAACAACAGCCCGAATCAGCGCAAATCGCCCCACATCCATCCCTAAACATCAACCGCGACATCACCGTCGACGACATCGAATTCAATCGATGTGGCGAAAACCCCCTCCAGAAGCTGTTTCCGTGGGTGCGACAGGCGTGAGCGGCACGCAGCCATTCTGGGGTGCACCGAGCATGGTGACGGGCGTCTTCGAGTTGACTGGCCGTTGCACGCTACATTGACCATGGCAGGAACTCAGCCACGGCCTGCCTGAGGCTCTTCGAGCCGAAAAACGCGATGCCAAAAAGCACTGCGGACGGCAGGCAGCAAACGATGATGACCCAAACCGAGCCTCGCGATGCAGAGGTTGCTGCGGCCCAAGGCAGCGCCAGAAAGACCACGCCTGCAAGCGCAAGTATCAACGAGCCAGCGAATGACTGTTTGTCCTTCACCATGACGCCCAACGCCAAGCCAAGCGGCCGCCCATCTGGATCAATGATGGACGCCACCATCGCCATGCACGTGCCCGTGGCTGATTTCCTCCGGCGTTGCCGGGCGCGTTTCGACCACGTCGATCTCGAAGCTCAGGTCTTTGCCGACCATCGGGTGGTTGAAGTCGACATCGAGCACCGACATGCCGACTTTCAGGACCGTCACGACGCGCGGGCCGCCCTGGGTTTGCAGCACGGCGGTGGCGCCGGGTTTGTGCGCTTCAGCAGGAACATGTTTTTTGCTGATGCGCTGGATCAACGCCGGATTGTGCAGGCCGTAAGCTTCGGCGGCCGGAATCGTCACGCTAAGGCGATCGCCAGCAGTCTTGCCGATGAGCTCGCGTTCGAGGCCCGGAATGATCGACCCGGCACCCAGCAAAACAGTCAGCGGTTCGCCATCGCGAGAGTTCTCTACCGGGTCTTGGCCGACTTCCGCGACGGAGTAATGAAAACGCATGACGATGGGTTCGGACATGGTGCGGCTCTGGCTTTCGCGACGGGGGGCGAAGGCTAGCATCTGGCCTTACGTAAAGTCTGCGCGGCGGGGGCCGGCGCGGCGCGGGCGGGCCTGCCACAACCGCTGCGTCGACGGGAGCGCCTGGTTGCGATTGCAACGCACGTCGCGCGAGCGCGAAATCGACCGCGCCTTGGGCATACTGCGTCGATGAGTTCTCCTGCACGTCTCGGCCTTGCCAGCGCCGCCGCCATCGTCGTCGCCAATATGGTCGGCACCGGCGTGTTCTCCACCTTGAGCTATCAGGTGCACGCGCTGCCCGATGAGGCGGCGATCTTGTGGCTGTGGCTGATCGGCGGCCTGGCGGCGCTCACCGGCGCCCTGTGTTGCGCGGAACTGGGCGCCGCGCGCCCGCGCTCGGGTGGCGAGTATTCGCTGCTGACCGATTTGATCCACCCGGCAGCCGGATTTGCGGCCGGCTGGGTGTCGATGGTTGCGGGCTTTGCCGGCCCCATCGCCGCAGCGGCGCTGGCCTTTTCGGCGTACCTCGGGAAACTCTGGCCGGTGGCGGAGCAATGGCCGGTCAGCGTGGCGCTGCTGCTGGTCACTTTGATCAGCGCGCTGCATATGCTGCGCGTGGAGATCGGCGCGCAATTTCAGGTCGTCACCACGGTGTTCAAGTTGATTGTGATGTTCGCAATCGTCGCTGCGGCCATCGCGCTCGCGCCCGAGCAGGCGCCGACGCGCGGCGACACGCTGGGCCTGATGGCGAGCCCCGCATTCGCGGTGTCGATGGTTTACGTGGCGTACGCGTACTTTGGCTGGAACGCCGCGCTGTATGTCGCCGGTGAAGTGCGCGATCCGCAGCGCAATCTGCCGCGCGCCCTGATTCTCGGCACCCTGGCGGTCACGCTGCTGTACATTGCGGTGAACTGGTCGTTCCTGCGTCTGGTGCCGTTCGCCGAGTTGGTGAAAATCGATCCCGGCGCGATGACGGTGGAGAACGAACTTGCGGTCGGGTTTCTCGCTGGCCGCGCATTGTTCGGCGAGCAGGGCGCGATGATCGTCGGCGCGGCCATTGCGCTGACGCTGGTATCCACTGTGAGTGCGATGATTCTTGCCGGCCCGCGAGTGCTGGCGACGTTGGCCGACGACTGGCGACCGTTCGCGCGCTTGGGCGAGCGCCACGCCGGCGGCGCGCCGCGCGCAGCAATCATGGTGCAATGGCTGCTGATCGTGATCTTGCTGGTCACGGCCAGCTTCGAGTTTGTGGTCAACTTCATCGGAGTATCGCTGTCGCTGTTCAATATGGGCGTGATGGTGGGCTTCATTCGCGATCGCATCCGTCGCCCCGATCGCGTGCGCCCGTTTCGCGTGCCGTTCGGAATTCCCTGCGCGGCGCTATTCGTCCTGATCAACGGCTGGATGATGGTGTTTTTGGCGATCAACCAGACCATCGCCGTTCTGGTGTCGGTCGGCGCGATCGCCCTGGCAGTGCTGCTGTATGTTCCGTTTCGACGCCATGCGCCCAAGGAGACCGCGTGATTCGCGCTTGCCTGCTTGCTCTGCTATTCGCCGCACCCGCATTCGCTCTGGAGCCTTGCCCAGGCGCCAGTTCGAAGACCGACTGGGACCGTGGCCAGTTGCACGACACCGCACGCGTGCTTGCCGGTTTGCGCACACCGCTCGACTCGGCACTCAAAGACCAGCTGAGCGAGGGTGCGTTAGCGCGTCATCAGGAGACGCTGGGCGATGGTTGGGCCGCGCTGCGCAAGCGCCAACTCGATGCGGTGCGCGCCTTCGGGCAATCGCAATCGCCACCCGCTACGCGCGTGTTCTATCCGTTCAGCGGGCCCGACGCGCTGTACCTGCTGGCGCTGTTCCCCGATGCCGAACAGTCGTTACTGACCGGACTGGAGCCGGTCGGTCTGGTCCCCGATCTCGGATCGCTCAGCCCACAGCAAATCGAGGCCGGCCTTGCGGAAGTACGCAACTCACTGAACGCCATCCTGAGCTTCAGTTTTTTCCGCACCAACGATCTGACGGTGGACTTAAAGCGCAGCCGCTTTGGCGGCGTGACGCCGATCCTGTTCGTATTTCTTGCCGAGGCAGGATTTGCGGTGCTCGATGTCAGCTACCTGTGGTTGCCGCCCGACGGCCGCCTGTGCGCCGCGGACGCCGGCCAGATAACCGCGCCACCCAAGGGTACACTCGCCGGCGTGGCCATCGACTACTTCAAGCCCGGCGATCTGAAATTCCGGCGCATGACCTATTTCACCGCGGATCTTGGCGATGGCGGACTGTTGCGCACGCCGCAATACCTGGATTTTGCGCGCGACTTCGCGCCAAGCGGCACGTATTTGAAAAGCGCGTCGTACCTGATGCACAAGCCGTACTTCTCGAAGATTCGCGCTGCAATTCTGCAAACGCCCTTCGTGATGCAGGACGATTCCGGCATCCCGCATCAGTGGTTCCCTGCGCGCGATTGGACGGCAACCCTCTACGGCACCTACAGTGCACCGATCGCGTTGTTCGCCAACTGGCACCAGCGTGCGCTCGCGGCCGATTACAAGGCGAGCGATGTGCAGCCACTGCCCTTCGGCATCGGCTATCGGCATCGGCGTAACGACAGCAACCTGCAGATCTATCGCCGCAGCGAAGCCATCGCTGCCGACGATGCAACGCCGTGAGGCGCTAACGCTGCTCGCCGCCGCGCCGCTGGCGTCTGCGGCCGACCCTTTGGCACGGGCGCTGCGCAGCGCGCCGGTATTGCGCCGCGTAGCGAGCGATCCGAGTTTCGAGTTGCAGGTGCTGCTCACCCGCTACCGCGTTGACGGCGGCTTTGCGCCGATCGCGACCTATCGTCACGGCGTCGATGACCGGCGCTGGTTTGCAGCCGCCAGCTTCGTCAAACCGTTGCTCGCGCTGCAGTTGCTGGAAACCCTCACGCGCGCGCGATTGAGCGCGGCGCTCGACGAGTTGTGGCTGCATCTGGATGGCAGCAGCTGTGCGCCATTGCCCAGCCTGCCAGCGAAACTCAGCGACCTGTTCGCGCACATGCTGGTGGTCAGCGACAACCCTAGTTTCAACGCGCTCTATGAGCTGATCGGTAGCGATGCGCTGCACGCGCGTCTGGCCGTGCTCGGCATGGGCGAGGTGCGTATCCCGCAGCGTCTGGGCTGCACCATCGCCGCGCCGGGCAAGCTGCGTGCGCGACTGGTCGATGACCATGGCACGACACGCTTTGTGTCGGATGCCAGCGGCCCGCAGGCAGCCCAACGCTTTCCCTTCGGCGCCGCCAGCAAGGGCCGCGCCTGGCTCCAGAACGGGCATCGCATCGAGGGGCCGCACGATTTTTCGGCCTCAAACTTCGTGCCGCTCAGCGTGGTGCATCGATTGATCGGCTCCATCGGCCGCGCCGACACCGGGCAATTCGAGATCGACTCCGCGCTCCGCCAGCGCCTGCGCGCATGGATGTCGCTGCGACCACGCGACATTGGCCAGCCCAAGCCGGACGATCACAGCAAATGGCTGATCGCACCGCGCGATTCGGTCACCGTCGTCAGCAAGAATGCGCAATCCTATGGTTACATCGGCGACAGCGCCTTTGTGGCCGGCAAATCTTTCGCCTTCGCGCTGTCTGCCATCCTGTTCGTCGACCGCGACGGCGTACTCAACGATGCGCGTTATGCCTACGACGAGATCGGCAGGCCGTTCTTGAAAGCGTTGGGCGAGGCGGTACTGGCCGCGCAAAAATCCGGGCAAAGCGGATGAGCCAATCCATCCCAATGCTGGGGAAGCGACGGTCGCGGCTGCCCGGTTCAAACCGGTCCGCGACCGTCGCCGATTCTGGCGAACGGCAAGCGCTTGGCCGGCGCCTTATTCGAAGCCGTTGCCGAACAGTGGCAGTTCAAACGCCGGACCACCCTGGAACAGGATGCGGCCAGTGTCCTGGCGTGCGTCGCCGGGCTGGTTGAATTCGAGGATGGCGCGCAGTTGCGCGAACGTGGCCTGTTCCATCGCTCGCGACTGCTGGCTGTACAGTTGCGTGGCGAATGCGGCCAGGAGCATCAGGGCCAGCGCGATGGCGCCAACAATCAGCAAGGGTACGTCGCGGCCAAAGCGCATCTTCCACTCCCGTCGGGCGGCAATCGCGGTCTAGATCAGGGTGTCCGCATCCGGATCGCGGGCAAAGAAGTTGAGCCACGGCGCTGGGCCAGCGAAGGTGGCATGGCTGAGGAACAGAGCGGAAAGAATCAGCTTGCGGCGCACGGCGGGTATTCCTTGCTGGGGGTCTATTCCCATGAGCGGATTCCGGCACGGCAAACTGTCATTTCCGACCTCGGTCCTGCGGGTCACCGCCCTGCTGAACACTGCGCCGAAACCAATACTCGTCGGAAAGTTCTGAGACGACTTTCAGCGTTCGCCCTTCTAACCGGGGGCTTTTCTGTGTGTGTAGAGCGACTTCGTGGATTGGAGCGGCAAAAAACGTTTCGGACACCTGACGCGAGCGCGTCAAGGAGCGCCAACTCTGGTCTCACCCGTCGACCAGAGCTGGAAAACTTCCGGCATTCCAAAAAGAGAAATTTGCGAGAACACAATTCCGCCGGCCGTATTCTGTTCGTCGTAATCAGCCAGGCCCCCGGATTGCTTTTCGACAGTTATCCGCTTGACTACAACTGGCGCTCCGATGCCATCACGAGTTAATTTGGCTTGACTTATGTCGGCGACTTCCATGACCATCGTACCGTCGTGATCTTGTTGCGCTTTACGCGTCGCGCCAGAGGGTGTGGCCATAAGATAGATTTCTCCTCGCTCCCTCACGAGGCTGGTGCCGGTGAAGACACGATACTTGAATCTCATGGCTTCGTTGTGGTTGAGCAGGGTCCCGACATAATGCCAATTAACCCCACGATCTTTGGATGCCAACAAAATAACGCGATAACGCTCCCAATCGCCCAAACCATTTTCTTTAGTGCTAACATCCATGCTCATATAAATCGTGGCATTGTGTATGATCGTGCCGGGCTCGGTCATGGATTTGACATCGGCGAGGCTCGCATCCATTTTGGAGATATCAGCACGACAACCAATCGACGAACCAATAACGCAGATTGGCTTTGACCATACTCCATCTGGTGATGAGGCATATTGCACTTCAATCGAGCCCTCCGACATCCTGCGATCGGTCGGACCAAATGGCTTCAGCACGGGATAACGGTTGGTGAATAATTTCCAACGCCGCTCGGGCACATCCAGCGGGTCAAAAAGAAGGCTCGGTGTTTCATGGCGCCACACACCCTCCGTCACCTTGCCGCTTTTGGCCGCCCGCTGAAAGTCAACAGAGCTGTTTGGCTTTCCAATAAAGGTCCACGTCTTGCCATTGTCTTCCGATTTTGCAACATGAGTCTCAACGTATTCTGGAATTTCAATGGATGAATAAGCCATCCATCCGGTACCATCACTGTGGTATTCCAATGAAGCATCGAAAATTCCGTTTCGGGCTTTGTCACCCACCACTTTCAGTCGCTGCAATTCGGGGACTGCATTACTCCTGTCACGAGAAGAGCCTGCACAGCCTTCGACGGTTAACAAGACCAAAAATAGACATGCAAATCCCGAAAGCCATGCCATTATAGACTCCATTGCAGATGACTATTCTCGTTTGGAGATTACAGCACTACTCAGACCTGCGCCAGTTTCAACACCAGAGCTCAGAATACCTGCTCGAACCTGATTGCGCACCATAGTCAGCATTTTCACCAAGTTGGGCGCGGGCCTTGAGTTGATCGCGACACGCCCAGCATCGATCACAGTGGCGAGAATTGTGGATCAGCAAGTGATCCAAGTGGCCGGCCCAATGTGGCCTCGGCTTCGCCGACACCGGGCAATTCGAGATCGACCCGGAGCTCGGCCTGCGCCTGCGCGCATGGATGTCGCTGCGACCACGCGACATTGGCCAGCCCAAGCCAGACGATCACAGCAAATGGCTGATCGCACCGCGCGATTCGGTCACCGTCGTCAGCAAGAACGCGCAATCCTGTGGTTACGTCGGCGACAGCGCCTTCGTGGCCGGCAGATCCTTCGCCTTCGCGCTGTCGGCCATCCTGTTCGTCGACCACGACGGCGTACTCAACGATGCGCGTTATGCCTACGACGAGATCGGCAAGCCGTTCTTGAAAGCGTTGGGCGAGGCGGTACTGGCAGCGCAAAGATCCGGGCAAAGCGGATGAGCCCGAACGTCGGCAATCGGATGGATTGCTTTGAAACACATTCTCTGCAGCGAGACGCAGTGGCAGCCAGGCGCGTTCCTGGAGTGCAAGTCGCGCAGCCAGGCGTTGGTTCTGCGCTGAAGGCTTGGGCCGGGCCGATTGCGGTCGGAATTACCAATTGGCTGGCGTATACGACTCAAGGAAGGAAGCTTGCTCATCGCTCTGAACGAATCTGGGGTTGATCGATCGAATACGGCGCAGGCTCTGGGCAGCCGTGAGTTGTTCGACCTCGATCAGGATGCAGCCGAGAATCAGCCCAGTCCGTCCAAGGCCTGCTCGGCAATGGACACCGATTCGCTGGCGGGCATGCAGTCGCTCAATGACACGCTGGATGATGGGCCGTAGTGCGTCGACCGATGCCGGCGCTTGCATATCCTGAATCGCAAAGTGCATCACCTCAATGCCGTGACGTGTGGCGGCCTCGGCGTAGGCGATGCTTTCTTCCAGACAAAGCAGGCAGTCGATCTGCAGCCGTTTCAAAAGGAGAAAGTCCTCGTCGACGTCTGCCATCAGTCCCGGTCGCGCAAGCGCCGCTAGTTGCTTCTCCCAAACCCAATGGAAGCCGCTTGGTGCCATGCGTCGGATAGCGACCGGCGCAGGTACCGGTTGCGAACCGACTCTGACGGCTTCTATCTCGACGGCTTGTTGCGGCGTGGAAGTGTAACGTTCGCGCAGAGTCGCGATGTACGAGCCTGGATATCGTTGCTGATCGTTCGCATCGTGCGTCACAACAATCACCAGGCATCGCTCGGCGATGGCCGTCAGCTGTCTGGCCAGCAGGTCGTACTCGTTGTTCGCCAGCCCGACGCCCGGTTCATCGAGCAGCAGAACGTTTTTGCCTTCTATCAGCGCAAGCGCAAGACACGCCTGTTTGCGCTGCAGCGCTTCGAGCCTGCTCATTGGTTCATGCCAAAGATCGACAAGATGCGAAAGGTCGACTGGAGCCAGGATTTGCCGCGCCAGTTCTCGTTGTTGGGCTTGCGTCAATGCGGACCTGTTCGGCATGGCGTTGGCAAGGTTAATGCCGACCGTCGAGACGAAGGCGCCGAGCGATTGATGGACCAAAGCCGGTTCGAAGGGGCACCCGAGGATCTGTGCGCTGCCCCAGACGCGCATGCTCGGAATGCGACGATGCCACCCCGCCAGAGCCTTAAGCAGTGTCGACTTGCCGCAACCCGCTGCACCGAATAGCAAATGCACCGCGCCAGAGCGAAGTTCCCAGTTCAAATCGCTATGGACGATCTTCTGGTCGTAGGCCACGCCGAAATGGCGCAACCGTAACGATATCGATGCCAACGTCAAGTCCGCAGCTGGGCTAGTGTCAGCACTCGAAGGCATGCGCTCATTTCCATGCGCCGCCGCGGATCAGCCAGCATAACGGCCACAACACTGCTCGATCTTGCCCTGCAACGAGCCCTGATTTCGTTGAGCGGGGGTGTTTTGCTGTTGTGCCGATTGACGGCAACAACAATCGGTACATCTTGAGTGGCTTTATGAATCAGCGGAAGCCATTGGTCGAGTTCATTGTCGATTGCTCTGGCACTCGCATTGATTAGCAACACGACACCGACGGCACCGGAAAGCACTTCGGCCGCCACAACGTGAAAATGTTCTTGCCCAGGCGTTCCGTATAAGTACATCGGAGCCCCTTGAAGACTAACGACCCCAAAATCGAAGCCAACCGTTGTTGTCGTCTTTTCACCTTGATAATCGCTTTCAGGCAAAGGCACTTCCATGCGCAGCGTATCGCTGCCACTGATCGACGTGATAGCCGTCGTCTTTCCCGCACCCATTTCGCCGACGAACACGAACTTCTGCTGGCTATCGATCATGGGAATTCTCGCGCTGTTGCACGGCTCAACCCCAGAAAATGCGCGAGCCTCGCCAACGCAGTGGGCCGCGACGGTATCTTCTCGACAGCTTGACCGGCGCTGGGTGATTTAACGGGGGTAACCTCGGCCAATCCCGATAAGGCCGCCGCAACGGCTATCGCCTTCGCCATTTCTAAACTGACGCTGGTTCGCGCCACCAGATCGTCGATAGAACCGGCCTGTTGCCAGGCAAATACGGCTTCGTGCAATCCCGCTTGCCCACTTATTGAAGCAATGTCGGGAAACTCGGTAATTCGCAACGGGGGGAATGAATCCAACTGCACAAGCACGCTTCGCCAGCGCAGCACGCTCAACCAGACCACCGCTTCCAGCGAGTAACAATGGTCGGATTCGCTGCTCGCTGTCCCTGGCAGCCAGGCGTCATCGAGCAACACTCCAACCACGTTCGCGATCGGTTGTTCGCTCGTCACCCAGCCACCCACGAAGTCGATTTCCACACTACCGACGATGGGATGCCGATATCGGTGCACTGTCTGACGCAGCCTCGCATCCAGTGCGCCGCAAAGCAAAAGCGAAGCGAGTCCTTTCAACTGTCGAGCCACGTGGAAAGGGCTCTGCCGCGGGGCGCAAAATTCGGCGAACGGCGGTAGTTGTGTGGCAAAGCACTTGCGGAAATCTGCCACTTCAACGCCGCTGACCTCTACAACTGCTCGCAGAGCCGCAGCGCCTGCCGTTCTGGCCTGGAACCCCAGAGCGCCGCTGCCGACGATCAGCAGGTCGCCGCTCATTCGTCCCATCCACGGTTCGAGTCGCCAGCCATCGCCGAGCGTTCGCGGAATCGCGGCCGTCAACGCTGTCAGCGCAGGCAACGGCAATCCCGCATAGTGGGCGATTCGCATCAAGGGACTACTCAACCTTCAATTGTGGAGCGCATAGATTCGATCGCAAACATCTACGCCAGCCGCTACAACAGCTTCGTAGTCGGCCATGGCCAATGGGCCGGCATGTTCTTGCCATGTCGAGGCGCTGATCAATTGCATCGACCATTTGGGCCACAGGCGCAGGTCGCATTCCGCCTCGGCCAGTATCTTGGGATGCTGATGCCGAGTATCGGCGGAAATTCTCTGGTAGAGCGCCCGGACGACCGCAGGATCGCCCTCGATGGCCTGGATATACAACCGGGATGTCGCGATCAGAACGCCGGTCAGATCATGCTTGCTGTTGAAACTCTGAGCAAAGTCCGCGATGGCGCGCCCATGCAACGCGGTGCTTCTTGCCCGGCTGACGTAGATTAGCCGCAACAGGTCCATGGTCCGTCGCGACTACGGAAAGGCAGCCGTGAGCGCAGCAGCAGTTCTGCGCCAACCGCTGACTAACAGACCCATGCTGAGGTCAGAACCGGCTACATGGCACAACACCAGGCGACCGGACGGACCGCACTTGCCCATACAGGCCGAGCCCTTGTCGTAAGTCAGGAGGCACTCATCTGGACTCGTGCCGCCTAATTCGCGGACAGCGGCGGCGGACATCGACATGATCGTCGATGTAAGGGCGGCGAATTTCACTGTGTCCACATCTTGTCGAGAGTGTTTGGTCACAACACGCCCATCAATTGTGGCCAACAGAACAAAACGCAAACGAGCCTGTTCAGTGAAATTCTCGCCCAAAATCCGCCCCATTTGCGCGACGTGGTCGCCAGTCAGTCGAAGACTGGCGGAACGTGGCGTAGCTGGATCGCCTGACATAGCAGTATTCAAGTCAGAACGCTGCTTCTAATGCAGGCATGGCCAGACGGGCCTTCGACAGCACCATGCCGATATTGGCAGAGTTGCGACAAACGAATACAACCACCTGCGACTGCTTCTTCTTCATCCGAATGAAGACGTGAATCAGATGCGTGCTGTTGACCATGATTTCTTGGAAGTACCGTGCGTCGGTCGAAACACCTCGAGCTTTCTTGAAGTGGTTTTCGATCGCAGAGACGTTCGGACCTTGAAACAGATCGCCTGTGGCGGCTGCAACCAGATCGAGCACCTCCGAGGGGTGCGAATCCACCGTTTTGACGTCTAGCAGAAGGCCTGATTCAACGTCAACAACACCGACCGCCACACAATCGGGCACCAATGCTTGCGCTTCCATCACCGACTTTGCTGCCATTTCGAAGTCCTCTGCTCACGGGACTTTCAGGCTAGCAACTCTGTCGAAACGGTTTTGAAAATAGTTGTGTACGCCCCTGGAGCGAGCCTGCTATCGGCAGCGCAGCGTTCGTTGCGCGACGGACTTCTCGCATTGGCCTCGTGCCAGCAACTGGCTCGCGGACGAACAGCCCGAAGCCCTGACCGAACGGCTGCGTGATTTTTTCCAGAAGGTTGAAGCAGCAGAGGGAACGTGATGACTCGGACGCGCAATGTCCACACTATCGCCCGACTGCGCGAGCAGCATCTCGGCGAACGACTGATGACCCGTGACGCGCAGACCGGCGTTGTCGGCGCCGACCTCGACCCGTTCATCATGGTGTCGCTCTATGCCATGCGCGGGCCGACGTTTCCGCCGCATCCGCATGCTGGATTCATGGTCGCTACGTACATCCTTCCCGAAAGCAGGGTCGGTTTCATCAACCAGGATTCGCTCGGCACGCGCAATCGCATCGCGCCTGGTGCGCTGCACATCACCGTGGCCGGACGCGGCGTTTTGCATGAGGAGCAGCCCGAGATCGATGGCGATCTTGTCTTGCGCTGAGTCCCTTGGACCCGATGGAATGTTAGTAAACCATCGAGGACAGGAAGATGCCGAAGCGAAGCGAGTTGCCCGCAGCGAAGCGGGTTGAGGCGGTATTGGCGCT
>JALHMG010000047.1 GCA_022844135.1 Lysobacterales bacterium | reverse complement strand
TTCGCCTCGCGTTGCTCCCCACCCCGCCTCGCAGCGACGCAGTTACGGTCAGCTACGGGGTCTTGGCATCCCCCGACACGGACTTGCACCGTGCTGTATCTGCGCCATCAAGGGCGCACAAACGCCGCCGCAAGGCGGCGTTTTTTTTGTTGGTCGAGGCGGGGGAGTCGAACCCCCGGACGCTTGCGGGTGAGGGCCGCCGCTTACGCGGCATGCCGCGTGGCGGGCAGGACCGGGGGTTAGACTCGCCTCCACCCATCACGAAGCGCCATTTGGCTTTTCCCTGCTGGTCTCAAAACGGATCCCATGCGCCATGGGTGGGTTCCTCGCCGAGGCGAGGAAGCGATTGCCCTTTGCCGCCGAGGTTGAAACTCAATTCCGATTCGTCGACTCGGATGGCCGCCACCGGCGCCAGCTGATAGATTCATTGCACTACGAGGGAAAGCACTGCTAATGGTCTTTAGCGAAGACTCCCGGGTCAAGATTCCGTGCATCTTGCACCTGGTGCGGCTCGGCTACACCTACCAATCCCTGAAAGGCGCGAGTTGGGATGAAGAGACCAACATCTTCCCCGCCCTGTTTACGGCGGCGATGGCGCGAATCAACCCTTCCATGGCGGCAGAAGACATCCCTCGGCTTTTGGCCGATGTCAAACTGCTTCTTGACAACGAAGATCTCGGCCAAGCCTTTTACGACCGGCTTACCGAACGCTCAGGCATTCGGCTGATCGACTTCGAAGACTTCCACACCAACAGCTTTCATGTTGTCACCGAGCTGACTTGCAAGAGCGGCGACGATGAATTTCGTCCCGACATCACGCTGCTCATCAACGGAATGCCGCTCGCCTTCATCGAGGTGAAAAAGCCCAACAACCGCGAGGGCGTGCTTGCCGAACGCAACCGCATCATCACGCGAAGCCGCAACCCGCGCTTCAGACGCTTCATCAACATCACGCAATTGATGGTCTTCTCCAACAACATGGAGTACGAGGATGGGTCGCCGCAGCCGGTCGAAGGCGCGTTCTATGCGAGCGCCTCTTACGACTCGCCCGTCTTCAACTATTTTCGCGAAGAGGAAACGCTGGACCTCAGCCAACTCCTGGCCAGCGAAGACGACGCGCTTGAGAACGAAGTGCTTGGCGACAACAACCTCAATGTCATCAAGCACAGCCCCGAGTTTCTGAGCAACAAATCGCCCGATACGCCTACCAACCACTGCTGGAGCAGTACCAGCGCAGCCTCGCCTTCATCAAGCGCAACCTGCACCACGTGCAGGCCGGCCAGAACTTCAATTCGTTGGGCGTTCTGGAGGTGCCGGAACAGGCGATCATCGAGTTGCTCGTCAACGCGCTGATCCACCGCGACTACTTCACTAGCGCGTCGATTCGGTTGCTGATTTTCGCCGACCGCATTGAAATCATCAGCCCCGGCCACCTGCCCGACAACCTCAACACGGCGCAGATCCGGAAAGGCAAGTCGAACCGGCGCAACCCGACCTTGACCGATCACGCCGTGAAGATCCTGCCGTATCGTGGCATCGGCACCGGCATCCCGCGCGTCCTGGAAGACTGGCCGGAGACGACGCTACTCGACGACGTCGACGGCAACGAGTTCAAGGCCGTGATTCCGAGGCCGGCGGCAGACCTGGTTGCCCCGCAAGTTACCCCGCAAGTCACCCCGCAGGTTACCCCGCAAGTTGGGTCACTGTTGGCGCGGATCGATGGGGAAATGACCCGGAAGGCTATGCAGGCGGCACTGGCGCTGGCCGACCGCGAGCACTTCCGCAAGACCTATCTTGCACCGGCGCTCGAACTGGGCGTGATCGAAATGACTCTCCCCGAAAAACCGAACAGTCGCGCGCAACGTTACCGGCTCACTGCTCTCGGACGACAGTGGTTGGAGGCGCATGCCCGCAGTGGCGCGACCTGATGTGTGCCGAGTTCACGCGCGCTTCCTCGCCAGCCCGCTGCATTGCTATTTAATGGAGAAAGGCGGAATTGAACCGTCATCCATCCGCCACCAACAACAAAACGCCGCCGCAAGGCGGCGTTTTTTTGTTGGAGGCGGAGGGAGTCGAACCCCCGGACGCTTGCGGGTGAGGGCCGCCGCTCACGCGGCATGCCGCGTGGCGGCCCGAACGCCCGCGAGCTGCGCTCGCGGGCCGGACCGGACGCTTGCAGGGGTTGCTGAACGTCCGCGTTCCTTTGCCCGCATCTCGCATCTGCCGCACCCGCCGCAAGCTCCTTACGCCATAATCTGAGGTTTCACCGATTTCCCACCGGCAGCCTTCGGAGATTCCGTATGAGCAACAGCTTCGGCACGCGCGACACGTTCACATCGGGCGGCAAGACTTATCACTATCACCGCTTGACGGCGTTGGCGCCGCGCTTCAACCTGGCCCGGCTGCCGTTCTCGCTCAAGATCCTGCTCGAGAACCTGCTGCGCTTCGAGGACGGCGAGAACGTCACGCCCACGCATATCGAAGCCTTGCTGAACTGGGATCCGAAGACGCCGTCCACGCAGGAAATCCCGTTCATGCCAGCGCGTGTGGTCATGCAAGACTTCACTGGCGTGCCCTGCGTTGTCGATTTAGCGGCGATGCGCGATGCGATGCGCGCTTTGGGAGGCGATCCGCGCCAGATCAACCCGCTGATTCCAGCGGAACTGGTGATCGATCACTCGGTGCAGGTGGATCGTTTCGGTACGCATGACGCGGTCGATTTGAACGCGCGTATCGAGTTCGAACGCAACAAGGAGCGCTACGCGTTCCTGCGCTGGGGACAGACCGCGTTCGACAATTTCAAGGTCGTACCGCCGCGCACTGGCATCGTTCATCAGGTCAATCTGGAGTTTCTGGCGCGCGTGGTATTTGCGACCGATGGCTCCGAGGCCTGGGCGTATCCCGATACCGTCGTCGGCACCGATTCGCATACGACCATGATCAACGGCATCGGCGTGCTCGGCTGGGGCGTGGGTGGCATCGAGGCCGAGGCCGCGATGCTGGGCCAGCCATCGACGATGCTGATTCCTGAAGTCATCGGCTTCAAACTCACCGGCAAATTGCCTGAGGGCGCCACGGCCACCGATCTGGTGCTCACCGTCACGCAGATGTTGCGCAAGCGCGGCGTGGTCGAGAAATTCGTCGAGTTCTTTGGCGAAGGCTTGAATAGCCTGCCGCTCGCCGATCGCGCCACGATCGCCAACATGGCGCCTGAATACGGCGCCACCTGCGGCATTTTCCCGATCGACAATGAAGCGCTGACTTATCTGCGCCTTTCGGGCCGCAGCGATGAGCAAATCGCGCTCGTCGAGCAGTACGCCAAATTGAACGGCTTGTTCCGCGAGCCAGGCGCGCCGGATGCAGAGTACACCGATGTGCTGCACCTCAATCTCGCCGACGTGCAACCGAGTCTTGCCGGACCCAAGCGTCCGCAGGACCGCGTACTGCTGTCGAACATGAAGTCTGAGTATCACAAGAATCATGAATCCATGGCCGCGGCACGCGCGGCGAAGCCGAAAAGCGCCACGCCCGGCCAAGCAGCCGTGAAGTCCGATAGCGGCGAATACGCGCTTACCGATGGCGCGGTGGTGATCGCCGCAATCACCTCGTGTACCAATACCTCCAACCCGTCGGTGATGCTGGGCGCTGGGCTGCTTGCGCGCAACGCGGTCGCCAAGGGTCTCAAGACCAAACCATGGGTCAAGACCTCCCTGGCGCCAGGTTCGCAAGTTGCCACCGACTACTTCAGGAAGGCTGGATTGCTGGACGACATGGAGGCATTGGGCTTCCACGTTGTCGGCTATGGCTGCACCACCTGCATCGGCAACTCCGGTCCGCTGCCTCCGGAAGTGAGCAAGGGCGTCAGCGACGGCGACTTGATCGTCGCGTCGGTGCTGTCCGGCAATCGCAACTTCGAGGGCCGGGTGCACGCCGAAGTGCGCATGAACTACCTCGCCTCGCCGCCGCTGGTGGTTGCTTATGCGCTGGCCGGTCGCGCCGACATCGACCTGACCACCGAGCCGCTCGGAACGGGTAGCGATGGGCAGCCGGTGTACTTGAAGGACATCTGGCCGTCGAATCATGAGATCGCCGAAACCGTGCGCACCGCGGTCACGCCGGAAGGCTTCAAAGCGGGCTACGCCAATGTGTTCTCAGGCGATGCGCGCTGGCAGTCGGTACAGGCGCCGGTGGGCGATTTGTATGCCTGGGACGATGCCTCGACTTATGTGCAGAACCCGCCTTACTTCAATGGCATGAGCATGTCCTTGCGCCAGATCAGCGATGTCAAGGGTGCGCGCGCGCTCGCGTTGCTGGGGGACTCGATCACCACCGATCACATTTCGCCCGCAGGTGATTTCAAACCGACCACGCCGGCCGGTAAGTACCTGACCGAACGCGGCGTGCAATACGCTGACTTCAACTCTTACGGCTCGCGCCGAGGCAATCATGAAATCATGATGCGCGGCACGTTCGCCAATATCCGTCTGAAGAACCAGTTGGCGCCGGGCACAGAGGGCGGTTACACCACGTACTTCCCCACTGGCGAAGTCACGTCGATTTACGACGCGTCGATGCAGTTCCAGGCCGCAGGCACGCCGCTGATCGTGATCGCCGGCAAGGAGTACGGCACCGGTTCCTCGCGCGACTGGGCGGCCAAAGGCACCATGCTGCTCGGCGTCAAGATTGTCATCGCCGAGAGCTTTGAGCGCATCCACCGCTCGAATCTGTGCGGCATGGGCGTGCTGCCGTGCAAGTTCCTCGATGGCGAAAACGCGGCGTCGCTGGGCTTAACCGGTCGCGAAACCTTCAGCTTCGAAGGTATCGGCGATGGCACCGGCAAGCGCCTCAAAGTGACTGCCGTCGCCGAAGACGGCAGCGTCAAGAACTTCGAAGTGCGCGTGCTCCTGGAAACACCGAAGGAAGTCGAGTACTACCGTCACGGCGGTATTTTGCCTTACGTGTTGCGGCAGCTGGCGGGATCGGCGGCGCCCGAGGCAAAGGCGGCTTAAGTCTGGCAGCAGCGCCGGCAGCTGGCTTCCGCTCGTGGGCGCGGCGACCTGTCGCCGTGCTTCCGGCCGCGCCGTTCGCGCCGCGGCGGCGCGCTCCGATTGGCGTAAATCAACCATCCCATGGCTTTTTACTCACTGCCACGGTCAGGTCAGGTTCGCTACGATTTTGGGCACCGCAACCAAACCAGAACCAGCCATGGCATTTGTTTTCCCGCCCGCATCAGATCATTCCAGCGAGAGCGACTTCGACTTCCTCGTCGGGTCCTGGCACGTCCGCAATCGCAAATTGAAGGACCGGCTTGCCGGCTGCCAGGAATGGAACGAATTCCCATCGCGCCTGCAGCTGCGCAAAGCGCTGCTCGGCAAAGCCAATATCGAGCGCTACGAGGCGCAGTTCGATGGCCAACCCTTCGAAGGCATGGCGATTCGTCTGTTCGACGCGACGACGCGGCTATGGACCATTTACTGGATCGATAGCAGCCGACCGGCGATGGATCCAAACCCGGTCGTCGGCTCGTTCGAAGCCGGGCTCGGCCGCTTTTACGCACGCGATCGATTTCGCGACCAGGACATCATCGTTGTCTATCAATGGGACGCTCGAAACCCATCGTCGCCCGTGTGGTCGCAAGCCTTTTCCAACGACGAAGGCGCAACCTTCGAGTGGAACTGGATCATGGACTTGACGCGCGACGCGAGCGACTGATCGCCCAGCTATCGGCCGGCTTTTCGGCGCAATCGACTACAGCAAATGTCGCTGCCCGGATAATGCCAAGCGCTCCAGTCCGCGCGTCTCGGGCCGTGCGGCGATCATCACTTTGAAGCGCTCGCCCATTTCACCGGGCAGCATCAGCCGTTTGAGCGCACCGGTTAAAGCCAGCCGATGACGATCATCGAGCTGGCTCAGCTCAGCGAAGATTGCGGGCAAGTCCTGATGCAACAGAAAGCCCGACTGCGTGTCGTATGCGGTCAGCTCCAAGCCTGCGGCATGCAGCGCTTCGGCGAGCGCGGTGAAGTCGACAAACGCTGAGATGTCGTTGAGTCCCGGGAGAAAAAAGGGATCGTCGTGGGCGCGATGGCGATGGTGGCAAATCAGCGTGCCTTGGTTGCGCTCGGGACGGTAGTACTCTGCTCGGCCATAACCGTAATCGATCAGCACCACAGCACCGTGGCGCAGCGGCGCGGCGATCGTTCGAATGAAAGCCGGCAATGACAGCAGCACCTCGCTCCGATAGCCATGTGGCAGCGAGCGTTCGATTGAATGTTCGATACGCCGCACTGCTTCGCGCAACGCTTCTGGCGCCGGTCGCTCGCGCCAGCACAGCGCATCGCCATCGACACCAACGGCACGCTCAACAACATCGCCGCTATCGATTCGAAAACAGCTCACCGGCAGTGCGTCGATGATCTCGTTGCCGAGCACGATGCCATCGAAAGCGGCCGGCGGCGCATCGACGAACTGGACATCGAATGGCGCCAGTCGCTCAGCCTGACGCGCCCGCAGATCGGCGCTGCGATCGAGCAGCAGATAGCGCACGTTTTTCAGGCCTTGCGCGTGCAACGCGCGCAGCAGCTCCGCTGCGAGAGCACCGCTGCCGCCACCCAGTTCCAGAATCGTCGGCTCAGCCAAAGCATGCAGCAACGGCGCGAAAGCGTGCGCCAACACACGCGCGAACGCAGGTCCAAGTTCGGGCGCGGTCACAAAATCGCCGACCGCACCGAATTTGCGCGCACCGGCGCTGTAATAGCCCAGACCCGGCGCGTACAGCGCCAACTCCATGAAGCGTTCAAAGCCAATGCTGCCAGCGCCAATTTCTGAGCGGATCAACGCCGACAACGCGGCCGAATGCGCCAGGGCATCGGCATCCACAGCGACACTCAAAACGCGACGCCCGCTTTGCGAAAAGCTTTTGCCAGCAAGAAGATCGGGCCGATCAACAAGAACCGCACGTCATCCAGGAACGATGGCTTCTTGCCCTCGATTTCGTGGCCAATGAACTGAAAAATCCAGGTGATCACAAACAGGGCGATCGCCACCCACAAAAGATACGGCACATAGGCAAACGACAGCAGGCACACCGCCGAAAACAGCAGCATCGCCAACGCCATCGGCAGCGACAACGTTGCGTAGTAGACCAGCACCGCAGCGACACCAACGTACGCCGCATAAGGGTGCAGCCAAAACATAAGCGCCAGTACGCACCAGACGATGATCGGCACGCAAATCCAATGGATCAGCACGTTGGTGGGGTGCCGGTGAGATTCGGCGTATTGGCCTATGAGTCGATCGATCGGGCGCATGGCGCTGGCTCCTATTGCTGCTAAAGCTTCAAAACTGGAACGATGGAAACGAGATTCGGTTCCCTCCCCCCACTGACAGGTGAGGGAGCTGGTCTGGCTCCGATCGAGCGCGCGCGGCGACTGAACTACGCTCCTACGCCCAAAGGCGATTGCCCTACCCTACTCGCGTCCGTCCATTGAACGCGTGCGCGAGCGTATTGCGGTCAATGTACTCCAACTCGCCGCCCACTGGAACGCCATGCGCGATGCGCGTTACGCCGACGTCGGCCGCGCGTGCGATTTCGCTCAAGTAATGTGCCGTCGCCTCGCCCTCTACAGTGGGATTGGTGGCAACGATGAGCTCGCGGACTTCGCCCTCGGCCAGACGCTGCGCGAGATGATCGAGGCCGATCTCGCGTGGCCCGCGGCCATCCAGCGGCGACAATCGACCATGCAGCACGAAGTACAAACCGCGGTATCCGGTGGCCTGTTCCAACGCATATAAATCGGCGCTGGTCTCGACCACGCACAACTGCTGGGGATCGCGACTGGAGCTGGCGCACAGCGCGCACACCGGCGCTTCGGTAAAGGTGCGACAGCGCGTGCAGCGACCGATCCTCTCGCTGGCTTCAATGAGCTTTTCGGCGAGCCGCCGGGCCGCAGTGCGATCGCGGTCGAGCAAGTGGAACGCCATGCGTTGCGCGCTCTTGGCGCCCACACCCGGCAAACATCGCAGCGCCTGGATCAGCTCTTCGAGGAGCGGACTCATCGAGTCAGAACGGCAGTTTCATGCCCGGCGGCAACGGCATGCCGGCGGTGGCCTTCTGCATGCGCGCCTGCGACACCTCAGCGACCTTGTTGACCGCATCGTTGATCGCTGCCGCGAGCAAGTCCTCGACCATCTCCGGATCGTCTTTCAAAAGCTGCGGATCGATGCGCACGCGTTTGGCCTCGTGACGCCCGGTCAACACCACACTGACCATGCCGCCACCGGCGCTGCCGGTGACTTCGGTTTGCTCCAACTCGCGCTGCGCCTGCGCCATGTTGCGCTGCAATTCTTCCTGCATTTTCTGCGCTTGCTGCAAGAGATTGCCCAATCCACCACGCATGTTCGATCCTTTTTGCTAGTTCAATTTCAAACTGCCAGGCACCGGCTTGGCGCCCAACTCATTCATCAACGCACCGGCCACGGGGTCGGCCAGCAGTGCCGCTTCCGCCGCGCTGTGCCTGGCTTGTGTCTGACGCGATGCGCGTTCGCCGAAGGTTTCGCCGCCGGCTTTGCTGCGCTGGATATCGATGCTGGCGTTTGCGCCGAGCACGCGGCGTATGCCTTCCTCCAATCCGCGCCGCGCCAGGTCGGTATTCACCGCATCGAGATGCGGCGCCAACGCGAGTATCCAACGCTCGCCGTTTTGCTCTATGGGCTTTAACAGGGCCGCCAGCTCGCGCGCCGGCCCACGCAAGTCGGCGCGTTCAAGCGCATCGAACCACCGCGTCGCCAGCGGCGAATCGTCGCTGCGCGAAGCTGACGCAACGGGAGTGGGCGGCGCGGCTTTTGCCGGCTCTCGCGCCGTTTCGACCGGTCGCGGCGCTGGCGTCGCTGTCGTGCGTGCTGCGCTACGCGGCGCCTGCGGCGCGCCCTCGGGGCGGAACGCCAGCAAACGCAGCATTGCCATATCGAACCCGGTGCGATGGTCCGGCGAGAAATCCAGATCGCGCCGCGCCAGCAAAGTCATCTGGTAGTACACCTGCACCGTCTCCGGCGCCAGCGCGGCAGCGAATTCGGCCAGCGTCGCAACGTCCAACAAATCCGATTCGATGCTCTCGCCGAGCACCTGGCGTGCGGCCACGTCGTGCCACAGCCGCATCATCTCCACGAGCACGCCGCCATAGCCAACGCCCATCGCCGCGACGCGTTCGAGTTCACTCCGTAGCGCCAGCCCGTCGCCAGCGACGAGCGCGCGGGCAATGCCCAGCAGCGCATCGCGATCGATGGTGCCGAGCATCGAAGCCACATCGTCGCTGCGCACGCTGCCACCGCCGAAGGCTAGCGCCTGATCGAGCAAACTCAACCCATCGCGCAAACTGCCGTCTGCGGCGCGCGCCAGGGCGTCGATGCCGGCCGGCTCGTAGGCAATCCCTTCGGCATCCAGAATGTGGCGCATCTGCCCGGAGATCTCGCCGCGCTCCAGGCGCTTCAAGCTGAACTGCAGACAGCGCGACAGCACCGTCACGGGCACTTTTTGCGGATCGGTCGTGGCGAGCAAAAACTTGACGTGCGGCGGCGGCTCTTCGAGCGTCTTCAACAGCGCATTGAAGCTTGCGGTCGACAGCATGTGCACTTCGTCGATCAGGTAAACCTTGTAGCGCCCACGCCCTGGCGCGTAAATGACCGAATCGAGCAGATCGCGCGTCTCATCCACCTTTGAGCGCGATGCGGCATCGATTTCCATCAAGTCGACGAACCGCCCAGCGTCGATATCGACACACGACGAGCAAACGCCGCACGGGTCGGTGCTCACACCACGCTCGCAGTTCAGCGCCTTGGCGAGAATGCGCGCGATCGTGGTCTTGCCCACGCCGCGTGTGCCGGTAAACAAAAAAGCGTGGTGCAGCCTGCCGGTCTCGATACCGTTCACCAGTGCTCGAACCACATGCTTTTGGCCAACCAGCTCGGCGAAACGCTTCGGGCGCCATTTGCGGGCGAGCACGAGATAGGTCATGGGGGAAGGCTTGACGATCTGGGAACGCGATTCTATGGCTTTGAGCGGCCGAAGTTTGGACTTCTCGCTCAAGCTTGATTCGATGATCCGGCCGAACCTCGGCTAGGCCGGCAGGACACCGGCTCTCCCGGCCAACAACTGCCGCCGGACCACATCGCCCTGCCCGCTGGGAAGCGTCGCCAACTGCTGCGCCAAACGCACAGGCAGGCGCACGTCGACCTCCCAACCGGCGCCAATCTCATCGCGTTCGGCCGTCACGACGCCCAGTTGCATCAAGCGTGCGCGCAGGGCGCCGTGCTCGAATCCCAGATGCACCGTTTTCTCGATCCACTCATCGGCGAACACGTGTTCGATGCCGCGCCGAAGCTCAGCGATACCGTCGCCGGTTTTCGCGGACACAAACGCACGCGCCACGATGCGGCCTTCCATGATCTTGAGTTTGGGACGAGTGCCCAGCGTATCGATCTTGTTGACCACCTGGATCTGCGGCACTTCGCCAGCGCCGATTTCAGCGAGTACGGCATCGACCTGCGCGATGCGTTCGGGCATTTGCGGATCGGAGCCATCGATGACGTGCAGCAACACGTCGGCTTCGCGCGCCTCAGTGAGCGTGCTTTTGAACGCGGCAACCAGATCGTGCGGCAGATCGCGAACAAAGCCCACGGTATCCGCGAGGGTAATGGCGCCAAACGAGAAGCCATCGAGGCGGCGCACCGTGGGATCGAGGGTGGCGAACAATTGATCGGCTGCGTACACCGAGCCGCCGGTGAGCGCGTTGAACAGCGTCGATTTTCCGGCGTTGGTGTAGCCGACCAAAGCGAGCGACGGCAGCGCCGAGCGGTCGCGCGCTTTGCGTCCCTGCTCGCGCTGCTTGACTGCCGTTTTGAGACGCTCGCTCAGCACTTTCACGCGCTCGGCGAGCAGGCGCCGATCGGTCTCGAGCTGCGTTTCGCCGGGACCGCGTAAGCCGATGCTGCCGCCGCGCTGGCGCTCCAAGTGCGTCCAGCCGCGCACCAGGCGCGTCGACATATGCTTGAGCTGCGCCAGCTCGACCTGCAGCTTGCCCTCATGGCTGCGCGCGCGCTGCGCGAAGATATCGAGGATGACGCCGGTCCGATCGACCACACGGCATTGCAATGCGCGCTCCAGATTGCGCTCTTGCACCGGCGAAAGCTGATGGTTGACGAGCACCACATCGGCATCGACGGCAAGCTTTGCGGCCACCGCCTCTTCAAGCTTGCCAGTGCCGATGTAATGCGCTGCATTGGGCGGATCGACGCGCGCAGTCAGCTCCCCGACCACTTCCGCGCCGGCCGAGCGAACCAATTCTCGAAACTCCGCGGCCGACGATTCGTCGTCGACGCCGCGCGCTTTGGGGTGGATCAGCAGCGCGCGCTCGCCGCGCTTTTCGCGCTCAAACATTCAAGACCCCGAAGAACTCCAGTTCAGACGGCACTGTCGCCGCCGTCCTCGCTGGGGTCGGCGATGCGCACATTGCGCGCCGGTACGATGGTCGAAATCGCGTGCTTGTAGACCATTTGACTCACCGTATTGCGCAACAGCACCACGAACTGATCGAAGGATTCGATCTGTCCCTGCAGCTTGATGCCGTTGACGAGGTAAATCGACACCGGAATGCGCTCACGGCGCAATGCATTCAAAAACGGATCTTGCAAGGAATGGCCCCGGGACATCGGTCGTCCTCTTATGTTGTGGAAATCGCACGGCGCAATTGCTCGACGGCAAGCTGGCTACGCCAGTTCCGGGCCGACAATTTCACCAAGAGGATCAGTCTACCAGCGTTCAGGTTTTCATTGCGTATTCGAATTGTGCTTGCCGATCATCGAAATTCGCATCGCGCCCGGCGCTCTCGAAAACTAATCGCAAACCAGCGTTTTGACGTTCGGTCTCAGCTCTGGCGAGCATACCGTTGGTCACGATCAACGTTGATGAGCTGTCGCGTCGCCGATTTGCGCGTTAGCACTCTATCCCTGCCACGGCGCGAAAGCGAGGTCCAGAATGAAGGCTGCTATTGCTTTACTGCTCAACTCAGCGTTGTTGATCCCCGCCGTCGCCCAATCTCAGGAGTACGTCCTGGAAACGGGCTTCGAGCCCTGCGCGCCCCCGAGTCCGGTGACCCTTTCCTCCTGGCCGCAAGTTTTCCAGAGCGCCTTCCCAAGCCACCCGGGCGGTCGCGTGCAACTGATGCTGCCGAGCGGCGCAACCAACGCAATCCAGTTTGTTGCCAGCTCGTCCACGAGTTCTTTCGGCAGTATCTTGACGACCGGGTTTCCTGGCGATGGAAACGGCAGCGCGCAGATGTCGATCTCGCCTTTTCCGGGGTGCTTCGATCCTGCTCTGGTTCCGCCAGGATGTCGCTCCGAAGGCCGCTACCCACAACTGAGTTGGGCGCTTGGCACCAGCCAGTTCAGTTGCCCTCTGACGCCCGGCCAGACCTATTACTTGAACATAAGCTTCGGCACTTCCGCTCAGCCGCCAGGTCCGTATTGCGTGGGTTCGTGCGGTTTCGATCTGAATTCTGTGATCCAATAGGCAGCGAACGAATCGCTTTCGGTTAGCCTCGAATCCGATTCCGGACATCTATAAGTTGTCGCCATGCAGGCTGTTGCGAAACAGCGTGCAAGCGCAATCCATGGGTGGTTCGCACATTGATCAAGCACAGCGCTTGATCAATGGGAACCCACTAGTTGGAAACACACTAGTTGCGCTCCTTCGGTTTCAGGTCGCGCAACGCCTGGACGACTTGACGGGTCCAGAAGTCCTTATCGCCGGCGCTGGTTTCTTCGAGCAGGTCGAGGCTGAATCGACTTTGCTCCTCGACCAGACGACCGGCGGCAGTACGGTATCGAGAGCCGATGGCGAACTGGGTAGGCTGATCGACGCTGCGCTCGAACACGTGCGACAACACGCGCCGATCCTGCAGCGCATAGGTCAGCGTAAATCCGGGCGGTATGGTGAAGCCGCCCTTGGCGAATAGCGGCAACTCGTTCAGCAGCTTCAATTGATCGTCGCGCCCCCACAGCCATACCGGACGATCGACCGACAGCTGTACGTCTTCGGCGGGCGTGCGGCCCGCATTGGTAATCTCGAGTGCCCAACTGGAACTGCCGGTGGGCACCAGGGAGATACGTAGATACGCACGCGCCTGGCGTTCGGCTTCGTCGCGCAGCGCTTCTGTTTGGGCGTGCAACGCGCGCTCGCTTTTTTCCTGCGCTTCCGCCTGCCGCCGCATTTCCTCGCGCGTTTGCGCAAGCTCAACGCGCTGCAAGCGCAACTCCTGCCGTTGGATCCAGATGGTCGACAGCAATCCGAGGAACGCCAGTCCGGCAAACAGCGCCTCGAGCGCGCTGTAAGCTGCTTCGACGGCATCGGACGGCACGCCTTGGACGAAGCGCGGGAAGATAAACACCCAGCTCATCGTCAAGACCGAAAGCAACAGGGCGACCAATACGATGAACGGCGCGGGTCCAGGGTTCTTCATGATTTTTTCCAGTTATCCGGTCCGACGGTGTGCTTGCAAGCCTTGCGCCAGACAAAGAACTTCAGCAAGATCAACAATATAAGGTCAATCCGTGGCTGAAGTGTCCGTTCTCGGACGCTTCTTCCGGACGCCGAACACGTGGCCATCGATACGCTCTGGCGACTCGACAAGCCTATAGTTGCGTTGAGCTGGCGCGTAAGCGCGAGAGGGCTCAGATCAAGGATGACTTCGCCATGGAAGACCTACAAAGCTTGCACTGCTGGGCCGAAGATTTCCAACGCGAGATCGAGCAAAACGCGGGCCGCGCTCGGCCACGCGCCGCAGATTGCCGAACCTGCCACAGCGCGGTCCTGTGCATTCCGGGGCAAGCCAACCCTGAAGCGTTGACTGCGTTCGAATGTTTGGTCGAGCAGATCGGGCCGTTGCCTGCGGGCTCGCGGTACATTTCGATGGGCGATCCCTTCGATGCCGTCTACGCGATCAAGAGCGGGCAGGTGAAAACGTCGCGGGTCGATACCGACGGCAACGAGGAGGTTCTTGGCCTGCACCTTCCCGGGGAACTTGTGGGCCTGGACGCACTTGCCGGCTCGCGCTATCGCTGCGACGCCACATTGCTCGATACCGGCATGATCTGCCGAGTCTCGTTTCCGCGGGTTGCCGATCTCGCGCTTGTCTGGCCGACGCTCCAGGGGCGCTTGTTTCAACTCTTCAGTGCCGCGTTGCAGACGCGGCGTTATTCTGTAGACCACCCGGTGGAAATGCGCCTGGCGGCGTTCCTGCTCGACTTGAGCGGGCGTTGGAAGCAACGCGGGTTTTCCGCCACCGAGTTCACGATTGGACTGCCGCGGCAAGACATCGCGCGATTGCTGGCGATGCGCAAGGAGACTATGAGTCGCGTGTTTGCCCGATTTGAGGAACAGGGCTTTGTGCGCACCGATCGCAAGCACGTAACGCTGCTCGATTTCGACGCGTTGCGGCGCCAGGCCGGGCCGCTGGCCCCTTGATCAGGATCAACGCAGACAATCCATCAGCCATGGCAGCACCGTCGGGTGTGCGATCAGCGGCAACGGCAGCAGCAAAAGTGCCCAACGCAAAGCGGCGATCGGCAATCCCAGGCGCCGCTCGGTCCACCACAGCACAGGACTGGTGCCGGCGGCAAAGCCGAACAACAGCAAGCCGCCGTTGCCGGCGCTGCCGCTGATCGATGCAGCCACCAGCGTGGTGTGCAGCGCCGCGCAGGGCAGCAAGCCCCAAAGCAAACCCAGACCCAGACGCGCTCCGCCGGAGGTTCGTGCGGCGAGAGCGCGCGCATGCGGACCCAGGTGCTGCGCCCAAAGCGAGGCTGCGCTGCGGGCCAACCCCGATGCGGCCGGGGCAATGAGCAACCGCGGTGTCCGCAGCATAAACATTGCCATCAACAATGTGGACGCGAACACGACACGTACGACACTGTCGGCGAGCTCGCTGCGCGGCAAGATCTGGAGCGCTGAGCCGGCGATAGCGCCGAGGGTGCTGTAGCTGATCAATCGGCCAACCCACAGCAGCGGCGAGTGCCTGGCGCTGCACAAGCGCAGGCTGGCCACCAGTCCGCCGCACATCAGCGCGCAATGGCCGCTGGCGAGCGCACCCAAGCCCAGTCCCGAAATGAAGACGAGCAGACTTTCAGTCATTCGTCGTCCAGCACGCTACGTGCGGCTTTATCGAGCTCGTCGAACTGTTCGTTTTGCACTGCCCACCAGAAGGCGCGCAAGGCAATGGCCGCAAGCAATGCGCTGATCGGAAGCAGGAACAGCAGGCTGTTCATACGCTCTCCTGAGCATGTGCGCCGATCTTCGGCCGGCTCTCGGCCCGCAACCCTCCGCTGCGTTTGGGCGCTTGCGCCATAGCGACGGCCGCCGGCGATCGACTCGGCGCCGACGCCGCGTCGACGATTGCGGGGGTTGCGCCGGGCGATTGGACGTGTCGCAGCCGCAGCGCATTCAGTGTCACCAACAAGGAGCTCGCGGCCATGCCGATGGCCGCAGCCCAGGGCGGCATCATTCCGAGCAGCGCCAATGGCAACATCAGCGCGTGGTATCCCAGCGCCCAGGCGTAGTTCTGACGCACGATGCGCTTCAGTTTGCGCGAGGTGTCGATCAACATCAGCACCTTGGATACATCGCCACCGAGCAGAACCACGTCCGCCGCGCGATGCGCATCGCCCGCGCCGCGCCCCATCGCCACCGACACATCGGCAGCAGCCAGCACCGGCGCATCGTTGAGACCATCGCCGAGCATCACGGTTTTGCGCGATTGCGCCTGGAGCCAGGCCAGCTTCTCCGCCGGCTGCAGTCCGCCGTGCGCGTTTACGATGCCCAGGACGGCAGCCAACCGGGACACACGCGCCGGCGCATCGCCGCTCAAGAGCGCAACATCAATGCCGCGCGCCTTGCAGCCTTCGATCAACGCAACGGCCTCAGTCCGCAAAGGATCATCCATCGCAAACTCTGCCAATCTCTGTTCGCCGCGAAACAGAGCGACGCGCTCGCGGCTGGCGCGCAGGGCATAGCGTTCGCCATCGACGATTGCGTCGGGACCTACGCCGACGACGACTTTGTGATCGCTGCGCTCAAGCCCGATATCGAACGGCGCAAAAGCCTCGGCCAGCGGATGCACAACGTCGCGTTCCAGCGCTGCGGCGATCCCGAGCGCGCGCTCGCGCGACAACATCGGATCGATGATTTCAACGCCCGCGACCGCAGCGCGGGCAGCTGTCAAGGTGCCCGTTTTGTCGCTGCACAGTAAGCTGACGTCCGCGAGCGCAGCCAATGCTCGACCGCGTTTGAGCAACAGGCCCACGCTCGCGAGGCTGGATTGCGCCGCCGCCAGCGCTGCGGGCAACGCAAGCGCAAAGGCGCAAGGACAACTGGCGGCAAGCACGGCCAGCGCGGTCGGCACAGCGCGCGAACTCCCGGCGAGGGCGAGCACCAGGAAGCTGCCGAGCGCCAGTGTCAACATCGCCACCGTGAACACGCCCGCATAACGCTCGCCCGCAGCGAGCCACGGCGGGCGATCGGCGAGCGCCGTGGCCGCAATGCGCGCCAGTTCGGCGCGCGTGCTGCGCGCGGCGACTTGCGTTGCGCGCACGCGCAGCGTGCTCACGGCGGTGCTGCCTGCGTACACGCGCGCTCCAGCCGGCCGATGCAAGGCGTGCGGCTCTCCAGTGAGAGAGGACTCATCGACTTCGCCATCATCGGCGAGCACGCCATCGACCGGAATCGCAGCCCCGGCATCGACGCGCAGCTCATCGCCGACGCGCACCGCGCTGAGCATGGTTGCCACCCAATCGCCCGCATGCCAGCGCATTACGCTGTCCGGCAACGGCGCGCTCAACGCTTCGATGCGCTGCCGTGCGCTGCGCATGGCGCGGGCCTCGATGGTTCTCGCGGTCAGCAGGAAGGCAATGAACATCAGCGCGGCGTCGTAATAGACGACCGCACCGCCACGCACGGTTTCGATCGTGCTGACAACGTAGGCCAGCAGTATCGACAGCGCGATCAAGCAGTCCATACCGATGCGCCGTGCGCGCAGCTCTGAGACCGCGCCGCGCAGAAACGGTTGGCCTGCGTAGGCAATAGCGATCGACGTGATCAGGAAAGCCAGCCAACGAAAGGCATCGCGCACCGGCAAAGCCATCTCGCCAGCGCCCCAATACAGCGCTTCGGTGAACATCATTCCCTGCATCAGCGCGAACCATGCCACGCCGAGGCGCAGCCATTCGCCACGTGCTGCGCCTCGGTCCACGCTCGCGACGTTTGCGACGACGGTGGCGGGATGCCCGGCCGCAGCCAGACGCTCCAACACCGCAGGCAAGGCGGTATCGGCGGCCAGCAGGTGTACCAGCCGCTTCGCGATGTCGATCCGCGGCGCGTCCAACAGTGAGCCCACCAGCGGCGCCAGTGCGCGCTCGATGGCCGCCGCACAGGCACCGCAACTGATCGACGGCACAGCGAGCGCGATCGCTCGACGCGGCAGTGGCGCAGGGCCAGACGCTGACACTTGCCGAGCGGCGCCCGAGACCGCCGATGCGCTCAGCAAGGACGCGGCCGCCTCGCAACCGCCGCAACAGTAGTCGCCGCTGCAGGCCGTTCCGCAGTTCGCACAGGCGCAGGCGGATTTCACAGCATCGGCTCCAGGATGGTCAGTGCACTGATGTGCGCTGCCTGCAATGCGAAGCGCCTGTCCACAGGCTCAAGCAACGCCTGCCACGCCCCGTTCGGCCGTTCGCCGCGACCGGCGTATTCGCCATCGGCTACTGCAGTCAATTCGATGCTGCGATCCGCAGCCGCAGCAGTGGAGTGCCATACGACGAGGCGCAGCTTCGCATCGCCTATTCCCGGCAAACGCAGGTGCACGCGGTCGCCAGTCCACGACAGCTCGCCGCGCAAGTGTTCGGCAGCCGCAACGGCCGTGGCATCCGCAGTGCCGAACTGGACCGGCCCTTTCTTGCGAATCGCAATCGGCAGCGGCCGATCGCCGTGCTCGATAGCCAACCAAAGAGTGACCATTCCTCCACCGACAGCAATCAGCAGCGGAAGGACCAATGCAACAATGATAGCGAGGCGTTTCATGGCGCCATGTTGCGGTATCGCATGCTCCGCGAAGTTGACGAGGGTCAACTGGCGCGCAGGCGATGCGATCGGCCAGGCGCGCAGCCTCGACCCGCCGAATCAAAATTGCATAACGACCCGGCCTTCGATGGTGCCGGCTCGCAAACGCTCGAAAACGGTGTTGATGTTCTCCAGCCGATCGGTGCTGAAGTGCGAATGCACCATCCCACGGCCAGCGAACGACAGCGCCTCGATCATGTCGGCGCGGGTGCCGACAATAGAGCCGCGAATGGTCTTGGCGTTCAACACCACATCGAAGATCGGGAGCGAGAAATCTCCGGGCGGCAAGCCAACCAGCGACATCGTGCCGCGCTTGTGCAGCATCGCCACGCCCTGGGCGAACGCGCTGCGCGAAACTGCCGTGACTAAGACCCCGTGGGCGCCGCGAATTTCGGCTTGAATGGCCTCGGCAACATCCAGATTGGCGGCGTTGTACACGCGCTCAGCACCCAGCTCGCGCGCCAGCGCGAGCTTGTCGTCGGCGACATCGACAGCGATGACGCGAAACCCCATCGCCTTTGCGTACTGCACCGCCATGTGGCCCAGCCCACCGATGCCGGAAATCGCCACCCAATCGCCCGGCTTGCAATCGAGGACTTTCAACCCTTTGTAGACCGTAACGCCCGCGCACAGCACGGGGGCGGCGGGTCCAAATAGGAGGCCGTCGGGAAGATGGGCGATATAGCCCGGATCGGCCAGCACATACTCGGCATACCCGCCGTTGGTGCTGTATCCAGTCATCGACTGGCTATCGCACAGCGTTTCCCATCCGCCTATGCAGTGTTCGCAATGGCCGCAGGCCGAGTGCAGCCAGGGCACACCGACGCGATCGCCCTCCTTCACCCGCATCACGCCCGATCCCACTTGCGCCACGTAGCCGGCGCCCTCGTGACCAGGAATAAATGGCAACGTCGGCTTGACCGGCCAATCGCCATCGGCGGCATGGACATCGGTATGGCAAACACCGGACGCCATCACTTTGACCAATACCTGACCGGCTGCCACTGTGGGTATGGGCACCTCTTCAATCGTCAACGGCTTGCCGAACTGGCGTACAACCGCAGCTTTCATCGTTTGGGTCATGGCCCGTCCTCGACGTTGTTGGCGCCGCGACCGGCGCTGTGATTCGCCCGCCCACGCGCAACAGCGCGCTCAGGTCGGCCCAAAGAAGCGCGTCGTTTCCTGCACGCGCACGCTGGCATCGCCCAAGTCGATCACCTCGATGACCACGTCCTTTGCGCCTTTCGCTTCGTCTTCCGGCTGTCGCAACGTCACGGCGACATTGCGTACCTCTCCAGGCTCGACCGCGATGTTGGCGGGCGCGATCAGCTGCAGCCCTGGCGTCAACACGCGCAACTGAAACGTGGCTGCGGTTTCGCGCTTGTGGATCAGCTTGACCTGATAGGCGTTTTCCACCTGCCCGTCGCTGGCGAAGCGATACAAGGCACCGCGATCGCGAATCACATCGACGATCAAAGGCTTTTTCAACATCACGCCCAGCAAAACAGAAGCACCGAGCGTCAACAGCACCAGCGCATAGATGATCACGCGTGGGCGCAGAATGTGCGTGGGCTTGCCCTGGATGGCGTTTTCGGTGCTGTAGCGCACCAGCCCGCGCGGGTATCCGACTTTGTCCATCACCTCGTCGCAGGCGTCGATGCAAGCGGCGCAGCCGATGCACTCGTATTGCAAGCCTTTTCGGATGTCGATGCCGGTGGGACACACCAGGACGCAAGCCTTGCAGTCGATGCAATCGCCCAACTCGGCGGCGCTCGGCGCGCTGCCTGTCGCCAATCGCTGTGCGCGATCGGGCACTTGGCGACGGCGCGCGCCGCGCGGCTCGCCGCGCGTCTCGTCGTAGCTGATGATCAGGCTGTTGCGATCCAGCATCGCGCTTTGAAAGCGCGCGTAAGGACACATGTACTTGCACACCTGCTCGCGCAGATATGCCGCGTTGCCGTAAGTCGCCGCACCGTAGAACAAAGTCCAGAACCAGCGCGTCAGATCCCACTGCATCGGGAAGTCGAGAGCAAGCTCACGAATCGGCGTAAAGAATCCGACGAAGGTAAATCCAGTCCACAGCGCAACGCCAATCCAAAGCGCCTGCTTACTCGCCTTGATGCGAAATTTGCGCCACGACATCGGCTCTTTGTCCAATCGCATGCGCGCATTGCGATCGCCTTCAGTGTGGTGCTCGATCCACAAGAACACCTCGGTCCATACCGTTTGCGGGCACGCATAACCGCACCACAATCGCCCCGCCAATGCGGTGAAAAAGAACAAGCTCAGCGCGCACGCCACCAGAAACGCTGCAAGGAAGATGAAATCCTGCGGCCAGACTACCCAGCCGAACACATAGAACTTACGCGCCGGCAAATCGAACAAGACCATCTGCCGGCCGTCCCAGTTAAACCATGGGAACGCGTAGTACATGCCAAGCAGCCAGAACACTGCCGCCTTGCGCAGGCGCTGAAAACGACCATCGACGGCGCGCGGATAGATCTTCGCCGAGCGCTCATAAAGAAAAACCAGATCGTCACTCATCGCGCTTCTTCAGGAGCATGGCGGTGAACCACGACGAACTTGCGCTGCCGACCCAGAACATGAAAAACCCGATCGTATAGCCCTGCTCGCGTGTCACCTGGACCGGCAGAGCGCTGATCGCGTTCAAGTCCAAGGGATCGATCAGCGCAAAGAACACGGCGGTCATCACGCCAGCGGCGAAAAACGATGGCCACAGCACGGCTCCCCAGCGCCGAACGCTGGCCTCGGTGGACATCACGGCGCTCCAGCCGCCGCGGTTGCTGGCGCCTCATTCGCCTGCGATTGCGCCAATACCCATGCCGCAATCACGCGAACGCGGTCTTCGCCGAGCCAAGAGCCGTGCGCGGGCATATTGCCGTTGCGGCCGTAAGCGATGGTTTCGAACAGCGTCTTGTTGTCGCCGCCGTGCAACCAGATGGCGTCGTTGAGGCGCGGCGCGCCGAGCGCTACGTTGCCATCTCCGGTCGGGCCATGGCATGCAACGCACAGCATGTCGAACTTAGGTTTAGCCTGTGCCGCGAGCCGCGCATTGTGGCTGCGATTGGACATCGACTTGACGTACTCGACCATTGCGGTCACGCCTTCATTGCCGCCGAGGGCGTCGCGCCACGCCGGCATGACACCGACCCGTCCTTCGGTGATGGTTTTTATCACCGCGGCTTCATCGCCGCCCCAAAGCCAATCGCCATCGGTGAGATTGGGGAAGCCTCGATTGCCGCGCGCATCGGCGCCGTGACAACCTGTGCAATGCGTCGCGTAGAGATTGCGCCCCATTTGCTGCGCGCGGGGGTCGCGCATGACGGACTCAAAGGACTGACCGGCGAATGCCGCAAACAACTCGCGGGCGCGCTCATCGTGCGCTTTCAGGTCGGCACGCAGTTCACTTTCAGATGACCATCCGAAGCTGCCGGGCATCGAGCCGAAGCCGGGAAACACTGCAAGGTAACCGGCCGAAAACACGATCGTGCCGACGAACAGCCATAGCCACCAACGCGGCAGTGGCTTGTTGTACTCGCGCAAATCCCCGTCCCAAACGTGCCCGGTCGTCTGGTCGCCCGATTTGGATTTTTCCACGTGCGCGGTGGCGATCAGCAACCACAGACTGCCGAGCACCGTGATCAGCGTCAGGGCGATGATGAAAATGCTCCACGCGGTGCTCATTGGCCCTCCTCCAGAGGTAGTTTCGATACGCGCTCAACGGTTCGTTTCGGCAACACAATGGCGTAAGCGATGACCAGCACGAACGCAACAAAGCTGCCCGCAGTGACCAATCCCATAAGGGTCGACAGGCTCATCGCGATGCGCCTCCGGTCGCCGGATCGGTCAGCGTTTCCACCTTCGGCGCGTATTTGCCCAAGGCCTGCAGATAAGCGATCACGGCATCCATTTCGGTCTTGGTCGACAAGGATTTTGCCGCCGCAATGTCTTCATCGGTGTACGGATGACCGAGCGTCCGCAGACCTTTGAGATTGGCCTCGGTCTGCTCGGCATCGACCAGATTCTTGGCCAGCCACGGATAACCCGGCATGTTGGACTCCGGCACCACATCGCGCGGGTTGATCAAATGCACGCGATGCCACTCGTCGCTATAGCGTCCGCCGACGCGCGCCAGATCCGGCCCAGTGCGCTTGCTGCCCCACTGAAACGGCCGGTCGTAAACGCTTTCGGCGGCCAACGAATGATGTCCATAGCGGGCCACCTCCGCGCGCAACGTGCGCACCTGTTGCGAGTGGCAGTTGTAGCAACCTTCGCGGATATAGACATCGAATCCGGCCTGCTCCAGCGCCGTGCGCGGCTGCATGTTGGGCAGCGGCTCGACCACCTGCGCCTCGTACATCAACGGCAGGATTTGCGCCAATCCGCCGAAGCTGATGACGATCGCCACAGCAATGCCCATCCGCAGGATGTTCTTCTCGAATTTCTCGTGATTCATTTCAGGCCACCTGCTCGGTCAAGGTCGGCATCGGGCGCGTTTCAGTGCCCCGCGCCATGGCGAAAGTCTTGTACGTGTTCCATGCCATCAGCAGCATTCCGCAGACCACCAGGAAACCGCCGAAGAAGCGGATGTAGTAGTACGGATAGGTAAACTTCAGCGCCTCGATAAAGGCATAGGTGAGCGTGCCGTCGTCGTTGGTCGCGCGCCACATCAGGCCCTGTGCGATGCCCGAAACCCACATCGAAACCGCGTACAGGACCACGCCGATGGTCATAATCCAGAAGTGCCATTCGATGGCGCGCGTGCTGTACATGTTCTTCAGGCCCAGCAGACGCGGATACAGCATGTAAAGCGCGCCGATGGAAATCATCGCCACCCAACCGAGCGCGCCGGAGTGGACGTGGCCGATGGTCCAGTCGGTGTAATGCGATAGTGCGTTAACGCTCTTGATCGACATCATCGGCCCCTCGAAGGTGCTCATGCCGTAGAACGACAGGCTGACGATGAGGAACTTCAGGATCGGATCGTCGCGCAGTTTGTGCCATGCGCCGGACAGGGTCATGATGCCGTTGATCATCCCGCCCCAGCTCGGCGCCAGCAGGATCAGCGAAAACACCATGCCCAGGCTCTGCGCCCAATCGGGCAAGGATGTGTACTGCAGATGGTGTGGGCCGGCCCACATGTAGATCGCGATCAAGGCCCAGAAGTGCACGATCGAAAGGCGGTAACTGAAGATCGGCAGGCCCGCTTGCTTGGGCACGAAGTAGTACATGATGCCGAGAAAGCCTGCGGTCAGGAAAAAGCCGACCGCGTTATGACCGTACCACCACTGAACCATCGCGTCGACAGCGCCGGAATAGATTGGATAGCTGTGCCAGAGACCGGTAGGCAGCGCCAGCGAATTGACGATGTGCAGCACTGCTACGGTAATGATGAAAGCGGCGAAGAACCAATTAGCTACGTAAATGTGTTCGACCTTGCGCTTTACGATAGTGCCGAAGAACACAACGCCGTAAGAAACCCAGACAACCGCAATCAGGATGTCGATGGGCCATGCCAGCTCGGCGTATTCCTTTCCTTGGGTGATGCCCAGCGGCAGCGTGATCGCCGCCAGCAAAATCACCAGCTGCCAGCCCCAGAACGTGTATTCCGCGAGCTTGCCGCCGAACAGCTTGGCGTGCGACGTGCGCTGCACGCAGTAGTAGCTGGTGGCGAACAACGCGCAACCGCCGAACGCGAAAATCACCGCATTGGTGTGCAGCGGCCGCAGCCGCGAATATGTCAGCCATGGGATATCGAAATTGAGCGCCGGCCACGCCAATTGCGCTGCAATCAACAATCCCACCGACATGCCGACGATGCCCCAGATCAGGGTGGCGACCGCAAACTGCATCACCACTCGATCGTTATAGGCGACCTTTTCCATTGCCTGCGCCTGCGCCATGACACCTCCTGTACGGTTAGCGAGATGCTGCAAGGCGAGCAGCTGGCAGCGATTGACGAGGATCAACTGCGCCTCGGGTTGTTCTGCGGCGCCCGTTCCGAACCATCAAATTTCGCGACGATGAAGCCGGGAAAGCGCCAGCGGCATGCCGAACCGGCATGATTCGGCGATGGATGGTTCAACCGTCGTGCCTTTGCCGCAAATCGACCGCTCCGCATTTGCCGCGGAGTTGGCAGCGCTGCGCCGCGAGCTCGTCGCCGACATCGGCCTGGACGACGCGGCGCATCTGCTGCGCATGGAGCGCTGGGGGCGGCTGTGCACCGCAGCTGGCTATGCGTGCGCGTGGGTGGTGCCGAATCCGATCGCCGTGTTGCTGATCGGTATGGGCAACGTCGCGCGCTGGACGATGGTGACGCACCATGTGATGCATCGCGGCTACGACAAGGCGCCCGTTCCTGAGCGATTGACCAGCGCCAAATATGCGCAGGGTTGGCGCCGGTGGCTCGACTGGCCCGATTGGATGGACCCCAAAGCCTGGGCATACGAGCACAATCACCTGCACCACTTCCACACCGGGGAAGTCGACGATCCGGACCTGGTGGAGCACAACGCCTGGCTACTGCGCTTGCGCGTCATGCCCAGGCCGCTGAAGTGGATGCTGGTACTGCTGCTGATGCTGACCTGGAAGCTCAGTTACTACGCACCGAATACCTTGTGGGCGCTACAGCAACGTCAACTGCGCGCCGCGCAGCCCGAAGGCGAATCGCCGCTGCCGACGCCGGGCAACATCTGGCGCCTGCTCTACCCCGGAGAGCGCCTGTTGTTGCCGATCACACGGCGCGGGATCGCGTTTTGGTGGCGCTGCGTATTGCCCAACGCGGCGATCAAATTCGGGCTCGTCCCGGCGCTGTTTCTGCCGCTCGGCACCTGGGCTTGGGCGGCGGTGCTGATCAACTCCGTTCTTGCTGAGCTCTACGCCAATGTCCATGCTTTCGCGATCATCGTACCCAATCATGCGGGCGACGATGTGTGGCGCTTCGAAGGCCATCCGCGAGACCGCGGGGAGTTCTATCTGCGCCAGATCGTCGGCTCTGTGAACTATCCCGGCGGCAGCGATAGGCGCGATTTCCTGATGGGCTATTTGAACTATCAGATCGAGCATCACCTCTGGCCCGATTTGCCGATGCTGAAATACCGCCAGGCCGCTCCGCGGGTCAAAGCGATATGCGAGCGCTTCGGCGTTCCCTATGTTGAGGAGAGTGTATTCGAACGCTTCAAAAGGCTCTGGGCGATTCTGATGGGCGATGCGTCGATGCGCCGCGCGCCTGGTGTAGCGGTTCCTGGTTGACGGTTCTCGGTTTGGTTGATGCCCGTCGGCCCCTGCGCTCAGGCACGGACCAATGGTTCGATTTCAACAGCCTCGAAGCGAGCATGCGGACCCTGGGGCCTGGAAAAAAAAGAGCAGCTGTCGCTTGCGAACATCGCAAATGCCAACCACCAACGACCACGAACCCGCTTTACCCGCAGCCCATCCTCCGTCACTATCCCCACCCCGCACTCGGATTGGCACACCGTGTCCCGCAAACTGTACAAAGTTGTGTTCCTGAACCACGGCAAGGTCTATGAGTTGTACGCCAAGCGCGTCAGCTCCAGCGACTTGTGGGGCTTTACCTGCGTATCGGATCTCGAATTCGCACCGCGCGATGGGATGCTGGTCGACCCGACAGAAGAGAAACTCCGCGAGGAATTCGCCCGCACGCGCAATCTGCACCTGCCCATGCAGAGCATCGTTCGCATCGAAGAAGTCGACGAGCGCGGGACCGCGGCGATACGCGACGGCGCCAGCGGCGACAAGATCATTCCCATGCCTTTGCCGCATCGATCCACATGAGCCCACGATTTTCCGGCACTTCGACATACGTCGCTTCCGACGAATTGGCGCTCGCAGTCAATGCCGCGATCGCGCTGGAACGACCGCTGCTGATCAAGGGCGAACCGGGCACCGGCAAAACCCTGCTCGCCCAAGAGGTGGCGCGCTCTTTCGACGCGCCGCTGATCGAATGGCACATCAAGAGCACCACCAAAGCGCAGCACGGATTGTACGAATACGACGCCGTCAATCGCCTGCGCGATGCGCAGTTGGGCCAATCCCGCGCCAGCGATATCCGCAACTACATCGTGCCAGGGAAGCTCTGGGATGCGTTCACCAGCCAGCGTCGCGCTGTGCTGTTGATCGACGAAATCGACAAGGCCGACATCGAATTCCCGAACGACCTGTTGCGCGAACTCGATCGAATGGAGTTTTTTGTCTATGAGACGCAAGAAACGGTACGCGCCATTTCGCGCCCGATCGTGATCATCACCAGCAACAACGAGAAGGAATTGCCGGACGCGTTCCTGCGACGCTGCTTCTTCCACTATATCCGCTTCCCCGATGAAGCCGGCCTGCGGGCGATCGTCGATGTGCATTTCCCCGCGCTCAAGCAAGACCTGTTGCGCGAAGCGCTCGCCGCATTTTTCCTGGTCCGCGAAGCCCCCGGCCTAAAAAAGAAGCCCTCGACCAGCGAGCTTCTAGATTGGCTGAAGCTGCTGCTCGCCGAAGACATCCCGGCCGAAACCCTGCGCGAGAAAAACCAGCGCAAGGTCATCCCGCCGCTGTACGGCGCGTTGCTCAAGAACGAACAGGATGTGCATCTCTTCGAGAAGATCGCGTTCATGACGCGGCGATGAGCGACATCGTCGTTTCCGTGCGCGTCAAGACCAATGCGCGCAGCGCGACCTGGGAAGTGCAGCCCGACGGCAGCGTGCTCGCGTCATTGTTGTCGCCCCCGGTGGACGGCAAGGCCAACGCCGAATTGATTGCGCTCTGCGCGCGGCACTATGGCGTGGCGAAGTCGGACGTTGAGATCAAGAGCGGGGCGGCGTCGAAACTGAAGCGGCTGCGCGTGATCGGGCGCCGTTAGCGCCAGGCGCAGGAGCGAGAGGCCTGAGCTGACATCGCGAAGCCGAATCGCCTCCAAGCCTTGGCGAGGCGCTGGGCGCCGAATCCGATTCGCACTCATCACACATCCGCCACATCGGCGGCGAATGGTTATGCTGTGAGCACCAAGGCTCGGGGACGCTGGCGATGAAAACGCTTAATCCGTTGGACGCATCGTGGCTCATGGTGGAATCGCGCGAAACGCCGATGCATGTGGGTGGCTTGATGCGCTTTGTGTTACCCGACGACGCGCCGCCGGATTTCTTCGCCAAACTCATGCAGGATTTTCGGGCGACGAAGAAATTCGCGCCGCCGTGGAATCAGCGCCTGCGGATGCCGAGCTTGAAGGGCCTGATGCCGGTGTGGGAGATCGATGACGATATCGATCTTGAGCATCACGTGCGCCACTCCGCACTGCCGCGCCCCGGCGGCGAGCGCGAGTTGGGGCAGCTGATCGCACGTTTCCACAGCCAGCCTCTGGACTTGAATCGCCCGCCCTGGGAATGCGAAGTCATCGAAGGTTTGGCCGACGGCCAGTTCGCGATGTACGTGAAAATGCATCACTCCCTGATCGACGGTATCAGCGGCATCAAGCTCTTGGAGAAAGCGATGTCGTCGGATGCGCGCTCGTCGCGCAAGCTGCCGCCATTCTGGGCGTTGGGCAGCACCGGCGGCAAAGCTTCCAAGCGGCCGAAAGCGCCACCGCCGACGCCCGCCGAAGTGGTCTCGAACTTCACCGAACTGGTGCGCGATCAGATCGGTTCTCTGCCGGATATCGCACGCGCCTTCGGTTCGATGATTGGGGCCTTCCGCAACAAAGAAGACACGCTGGCGATCCCGTTCGAATCGCCGCTGTCGCTGCTCAACGGTCGCATCAACCAGGAGCGGCGCTTCGCGACGCAGCGTTTCGAATTGCCGCGCCTGCGCAAGCTCGCCGAGGCGGCGAATGCCACGCTGAACGATGTGGTGCTGGCGCTCTGCGGGGGCGCGCTGCGGCGCTTCATGATCGAACTCGGCGAATTGCCCGAGCACTCGCTGACCGCCGGCATCCCGGTGTCGGTGCGGCCCAAGGATGACGAAGGCACCGGCAATGCGATCACCTTCATCATCTCCACGCTGGGCACCGACATCGACGCGCCGCGCGAGCGCATTCAGGCCATCACCGCATCCACACGGCGCGCCAAGCAGCACGTTTCGAACCTGCCGAAAAAGGCCATGATGCAGTACACAATGCTGCTGATGGCGCCGACGATGCTGTCGCTGATGACCGGCATCGGGGGGCGCACCCGGCCAATGTTCAATATCACCATCTCCAACGTACCCGGCCCGGAAAAGCCACTGTACTTCCGCGGCGCGCGACTGGAGGCGGCATATCCCGTATCGCTGGTGACGCATGGTCAGGCGATCAACATCACCTGCCAAAGCTACGACGGCAAGCTCGCCTTCGGCATCACCGGCTGCCGCAGCACACTGCCGCATCTGCAGCGACTCTCGCCGTACATGCAACTGGCGCTGGAGGAGCTGGAGCTTGAATACTTCGGCAAACCGGCGCCGAAGAAGCGCACGCGAAGAGTGGCAGCATCAAAGGTCGTAACTTGATGGAGCCAATCCAGATCAACTGTTTTCTTTGGTCGTATTCATCGAGCGCTACGTATTCGCCGTCGGCTGCTGGTCAAGTTCGTAACCTGATGGACTAGCCCAAAGCGGGCGTGACGACCAATCTGACGGGAACCCCATTGCCGATGTATCGATATGGTAATTGCTTATCAGGTCGCTAAGCCGACAATGCCATTGGTGGTCGGGCGCAATGACATTCATAAGATGCTGGAGAAAGCAGCACGTGTGGTAGATCTTTCGCTGAGACGCTGGAACTGTTGCTCGTGCCAGCGCCGCTGGCTTAGATTTAATTACCGGCGCGAAGATGGTCAGCTCACGATTCCACACGCGACTGTGGTGGGCGCATAGATTTCGAACATAAGTCAAATGGTGCAAAAAAGACTCAAGCACCTGCTGATCCAGGCCATAGGTCTTGGCGATCGTACTGCGCAATGAGGTCGGGCGCATCAGTTCATACCATCTTGAAAGCTGGCCCAGCGACAAAACTTCGCAAGCAGCCCAAACCGGCGGCATATCGGGCTGCGTGTACTTTGAACGGAGATGGACAACGAACGGCTCTTGGGACGATTCGATTTCAGCCGCCAACCGCGCAGATTGCCGAGTCAACTTGCGTTGTGATGAGGCATTTCGCGGGTTTAGATAAGCGTGTGCTCCGTCATGATGAGCTAGGTGGTAAGCCCACTGAGTGCGAACCGAAACTTCGATTCTTTCAATTGCATCAAGCAGCAACAGACGAAACTCTCGGTCGAACAGGTAATGGTCAAGAACTCGTTCGAAGCGGGTACCTGCTTTGAACATGTGCGGGTCGTGGCTTTCTTCAAACGACCGCCAGTAGCCCGCTAGCCGGTAGTAGTTCAAGTGCAGCAGATAGTGTTTGGCCTGGGCGCTGTCGACTTCCATCCCACGCAAACGCAGAAGCTCGATTTGCTCGTCAACGGTCTTTGCGACCTTGGTGAACTTGGTGGACTTCATCAGGCGCTGCTAGAAAAAGAAACCCGCCAGTTTGAGGATATCCTTGCGGACATAGCCTTGGCGGGTGTTGTTGATTCAAATTCTACGTTTCGTAGAAGCTGGCTGCAAGCAGCCTTCTCTCCAGAATCGTCTGATTGTGCTCGTGGTCAATCGTACTCGCGCCCGCGCTGGCCGCGCCAGGCGTCGTCGTGGGCGTTGTAGTACGCATCGCGACGGGAGCGATCGTAAGCGCGTTCGTGGCGGTAGCCGCGATCGTAACGATCGTAGCGATCATAGTGATGGCGACTGTAGCGATCGCGGCGATCATTCCAGTAGCGGTCGTACCGGACGTGACGATCGCGGCGCCAGTCGCGATGACGATAGTAACGCGGCACGTAACGGTAGCTTTCGTAACGATACGGCGGCAATCGATCGAAACCGTAGCCATAGCCATAATGGCGCGGATAACTGGATCGATAGACGACCCGAGGCTGGCCGTAGCCGTACCAATCGCGATATCCCGGCGCGTACCAGGATGGCGCATACCAGCCGTGGCCGTGACCAAAGCCCCCGACGCTAATCGAGTACCCACCATTCCAACCATAGTCGCTGTAGCCGATAGACCAACGCCCAGCTTGCGCGGGCATGGCCAATCCGGCCAACACCAACGCCACCACACCCACGATCCACTTCGCCATTGCAATGCTCCTTGGGGCGAACCGGCCCGATTTGGCACGTGCGAATAACGTACGCCTGCGCGATTAAGGGCGGGCTGAATATTGCGACTGCCGCACACCTCGTTCAGCGCGCGGTCGCTCAGTCGGCGAGCAACTGGTTAAGCAGCTCTCGCTGGCGCGGGGCTTGCACGCGCATGGACACGCGCGCGGCGCGTACGATGGCGGTCAATTGCGCCAGCGCGACGTCGAAGTCGTCGTTGACGATCAAGTAGTCGAATTCCGTGGCATGCGCCATCTCGCCGCGCGCGTTGCGCATGCGCCGGGCGATGACCTCTGCCGAGTCCTGGCCACGATGATTCAGACGCCGCAGCAACTCGTCGCGCGAGGGCGGCAGCACAAAGATGCTCACGCAATCGGGATAACGCTCGCGCACCTGACGCGCGCCCTGCCAGTCGATCTCCAGGACCACATCGATGTGCGCAGCGAATGCGGCTTCCACCTGATCGCGCCCGGTACCGTAGTGGTGACCATGCACCAACGCATGTTCGAGCAATCGCTCGCCGTCGATCAGCGATTGGAAGTGCTGCGGATCGGTGAATCGATAGTGCACGCCATCGACCTCGCCCGGCCGCGGCGGGCGCGTGGTATAGCTCACCGACACGCGCAGACCCGCCGGATCGTGTTCGATCAGTTTGCGCACCAGACTGGTCTTGCCGGCACCCGACGGCGCCGCGACCACAAACAAATTGCCGACCATGCTCATTCCAAGTTTTGCACCTGCTCGCGGATTTGTTCGATCAGTACCTTGATATCCACCGCCAACTGACTGGTGCGCGCGTCCGTGGACTTGCTGCCGAAGGTGTTGGCCTCGCGGTTCAACTCCTGGCTCAGGAAATCCAGTCGTCGTCCCACCGGCTCATTGCGTTGCAGCGTCTTGTCGAGCTCCGCTAAGTGGATACCGAGCCGATCGAGCTCTTCGTCGACGTCCATACGTTGCAGCACCAGCACCAATTCCTGCTCGAAGCGCTGCGGATCGACCGTCGCGCCGGATTCCTTCAGCCGCGCCATCAGCTTGTCGCGCCAACCGCTGCGTATCTGCGGCAGCAGTTCGATCGCGGCTCGGCGCAGACCATCCAGCGCGGCGGCGCGCTCGCGCATGACCTCCGCCAGGCGTGCGCCCTCGCGATCGCGTTGCGCCTCCAATGAGTCGAGCGCCTGGTCGACAAGTTGCAGCACCTCGCCGGCAAGTACATCGGCATCGGTATCGGCGCTGACCACCATGCCCGGCCAGGACAGCAGTTGCAGCGGATTGGCAGGCGCCAGACCTGGTTGCGCGGATTGCAGCTGTGCGATCAGTCGCGCCAACTGCTCCAGCAATACCGGATTGAGCGCCAGCGTTGTGGCTCGCGTACCGTCAGTCCGCAACCGCGCCGAGAAATCGAGCTTTCCTCGCGACACCCGCGCCGCGAGGCGCTCGCGAATTGCGGGCTCGAATGCGCGAAGCTCATCGGGCAGGCGCGTCGAAACCTCCAGGAAGCGATGGTTGACCGTGCGCATTTCGACGCGCAACGCACCGACGACGGTGACGCCTTCGGCGCTGCCAAACGCAGTCATGCTTCGCGGCATGGCGTACATCCAGGTGATGGGGGGAGGATGTTAGCGCGGTTTGCCCAAGACCGGATCGAAACCGGACTCGATCATGGCGAGGGCGGGCCGATGTTCGATGGCGAGCTGCGCCGACGACGCAATCCGATCAGTAACGAGATGACGACCATCGCAACCGACATCGATAACCACAATCCTCCCCACAGCATCGTCGTACCGCCAAATTCCTCCGCCAGCATGCGCGCATCGGAATGCAGGTGCGAACGATCGATGGTGTCGCTGAAGATATCCGCCGGGACGTAAAGCAAGCTCATCACACCGATCAATCGCAGCGTGTAATCGCTGGCGATTTCCGGCAGGAGCCGCGCAATGCCGATCATCAGCGCTGCCGCCAGCAAACCATAAGTGATGCCAAACATATTCCGGACAAAAAAGACGGTAATAAGCGCCACCAAAACGCCCAACGCCAGCAGAATGGCGCGATCGTGCTTCGAGCGCATCCCGGCAATCAACAGCGCCGCACCGATGAGCAGCGAGCCCAGGTAGCCCGCTGTCAAGATCAAGAATCGATTGCCGCCAGCAGAAATGACGTGGCCTCCCTGATCGATGGTCACCGCCATCTCGACAACGCGCCCGCCGGTCAGCACCGTCATCAATGCGTGCGCAGCCTCGTGAAAAAACACGATCAGGATTTCGAGCGGCGCGGTCCAGACCGTACCGCCGAAAATGGTCAACAGCACGCCGATCGCGAGCAGGCCAAGCAGCGTCAGGATGGGATGAGCTTCGCGTTCGATGTGGGCCATTGGGGTTCTTGGTTGCTGGTTTTTGGTTCTTGGTTGCCGTGCTCACGCTTTTCGGGTTGCGGCGATCGCAGCAATTGCGACTGTTCTCGCATGTTGTCGCTCTTCCCGCAACCTGCAAGAGCCAGCCTACGCAGCGAGCCGCGACCGGACTATGCTCTACACCCATGTTGCGAATCCTCGCCATCGGCTTTGCGCTCTTGCTCGCAGTGTTTGCGGGTGTGCTGCACGCGCAGCGTCTGGATCAATATGCCAAGCGCGCGTGGTTCACCGACGATGGGCTACCGCACAACACCGTCCACGACATTCTCCAGGACGATCAGGGCTACCTGTGGATGTCGACCTGGGATGGCATCGCGCGCTTCAACGGCCGCACCTTTTACGCTTACAACAGGCGCAATACACCCGCACTTAAAGACGATGGCGTGCGCGCGCTGGCGTGGCACAACGGCATCCTGTTTGCGGCAACCGCGCAATCGGGCCTGGTCTCGTTCGACGGACAGCAGTGGCGCCATGCCGCCGCGGACGAGGCGGTGTCGCCACGCATGCTGGTGCTGCACAGTCACTCGAGCGGCCGGCTCTGGATCGGCACGCAGGATGCGGGTCTCGCGTACTTCGATGGCGAGCGAGTGCGCGCTTATGAACGCAACGCGGAGCTGAAATACCCGTGGATCTTGTCGCTCCTGGAGGATCGCGAGGGGTCGATCTGGATCGGCACGGCACGGGGACTGCATCGAATGATCGGCGATCAGCTGGCGCCCATCGACGACGTCCCGGAATCCATTGTGTTCTCGCTCGGCCAGGATCGCGCTGGGAAAGTCTGGGTGGGCACCGACCAAGGCCTTTATCGCAGCCAGGGAAAGCGCTTCGAGCGCGTCCCGCTGGGCGCCTTCGACAAGGCCATCGTTTCGTCGATCTTCGAGGATCGTCGCGGCCAGATCTGGCTCGGCACGCAGAGCGACGGCGTGCTGCGCTTTGGGGCCAGCATCGAACAATTGGGCGCCGACCAGGGACTCTCCAATAATCGCGTGCTGCGCATCTTCGAAGACCGCGAAGACGGCATGTGGATTGCGACTAATTCGGGGATCAATCGCCTCAAGGCCTCGCCGTTCCGCGTCTACACGCGTCGCGAAGGATTGAGCGACGATTATGTCCGCACCATTCACCAGGCCCCCGACGGCACCACATACATCGGCACCAGCGAAGGTTTGGGGCGCTATACGGGTGGCCGTATCGAAGTCGACGCGCGCATCGCCAACGGCACCAGCGTCATGTCCGTGCTCGCAGCGCGCGAGGGCAGCTTGTGGGTTGGCACTTACGACCAAGGCTTGATCCAGCTCCGTGGCAGCGAACTGACGCGCTGGACGCAAGAATCCGGCTTGCCGTTTGGACAGGTTCGCGCACTCCTGGAAACGCGCGATGGAACCATCTGGGTGGGCACAGCTGGCGGCGCTTCGCGCATCGCAGGTGGACGCATCGATTTGGCGCTGAACAAGGAGTCGGGCCTGCCAGAGTCGTACGTGCTGTCGTTGTTCGAAACCTCCGACGGTCGAGTGCTGATCGGCACGGTCAATGGCATGGCGGTACTGCAGGACGGCAAGATCGTCTCTTATCGCCAATCCGATGGCTTTCCTGGCGAAGATGTGTTCGATTTCTACGAGGACGCCATCGGCACGGTGTGGATCGCGACGGATCACGGCCTCGTGCGCTATGCGGACGATGGATTCGTGGCCTTCGGTGAGGACCAGGGGCTCGCCGACGATGTGGTGTTTCGAATCTTCGACGACGGCAGTGGGCATTTCTGGCTGACGTCCAACGCCGGGCTGATGCAGGTCGTGCAAAATGAGCTGACCGCAGGCCCGAAGCGTTTGGATGTACGCCTGCTCGGGCGCACCGACGGCATGTCCAGCGCACAATGCAACGGGGGCTCGCAACCGGCCGGATGGCGCGATCGCGATGGCTTGATCTGGGTGCCCACAGCACGCGGCGTCACCGTGTTCGACCCCACCGCCATCGATGCTTTGCATTCGAGCGTGGCGCCAACACCCGTGATCGAAGAAATGCAAGTCGATGAGGCCACCAAGGACGTTGGGCAACCGCTTTCGCTATCGCCCGGTAGCAAACGCATCGCGCTGCGATTCGCCGGCTTGAGCTTCGATCAGCCTGAGAATTTGCAGTACCGCTATAGATTGGTCGGTTTCGATGACGGTTGGATTGAGGCGACCGATCGGCGCGCCGCTTACACGAACCTGCCTCCCGGCGATTATCGGTTCGAAGTCACTGCCGCCAAGCGCGATGGTGTGTTCGCCGAGCCACCTGCCGTCGTCGAGTTCTCGCTGCCGCCGCGCCTGTACGAAACGCGCTGGTTTATCGCTCTGATGGCCGGTTCGCTGCTCGCCCTCGGCGCCGCAATTCCCGGCCTTCGCGCCAGGCGCTTGCGTGCGCGTACGCGCAAGCTCTCTGCGCTGATCGACCAACGCACCGAAGAGTTGCGGCGGCAGAACGATGCATTGGCGCGGGCAAACGCCGAAAAAACCAATCTACTGGACACGGTGCGCAAGCAGTCGGAAGCCTTCGCCAAACAAGCGCAGGAGGACCCGCTCACCGGTCTGCCGAATCGCCGTCGCTTCTGGGAACTGCTGCTCAACGCCTACCAGTCAGGTTCCCCATTGACGGTCGCGATAGCGGATATGGACCACTTCAAACGCATCAACGACGATTACGGCCACGACATCGGCGATCTGGTGCTGATCGCAATGGCCGATCTCTTGAAGCAATGGGCCGGGCCGAATCGCATCGTCGCACGCTACGGCGGCGAAGAGTTCGCACTCGTATTCCCAGAACTGAACCTGGACGACGCCCGCAGCGCCGCCCTCGACCTGATGATTCGAGTGCGTCAACTGCGCATTCCTGGCCTGCCCGACAGCCATCGCCTGACGCTCAGCGTAGGCCTGGCTGAGCGCAAACGTCACACCCCGCGCGAACTGATTCGCGAGGCAGACATGCAGTTGTATCGAGCCAAACATGCAGGGCGCGATCGCGTGGCGGCCGGCGAGGCTTGAGCCACATTGCAAGGAAGCCAGCACTTGTGTTGCTGCGATTTCACTCTTCCGCGAAATGATCGAACTCCGGGCATGCGGACCGCACTCCGCGTTTTCAGAAGCATGCCTGCCGTCTCGGGGGGCTCAGAAATCGGGCAGGCGCATATCGACGCCAAGCCAGAATGTTCGCCCTGGCGCTGGCTCGAAGTAGCGGCGGGCAACTTCATTGACAATGGCTGAGTTGCTGTAGTTGCGGTCCAGCAGGTTGTCGATGCGAGCGTTCAAGCGCAGCGCTGTGCCGGCTATTTGCAGGGTGCGCTGCAGACTCACGTCGATCGCACCGTATCCAGGCGTGGTGTCTCGGAATCGCTCGCTGACGGGCGTTTCGCTGGCGCCTCGCAAGTCGACGCCGATGACCAGATTGTTCTGGCGCCAGCGCCATTCGATGTCGCCGAAAAGGCGGGGAACGCCGGGAAGCGCCGAGCCCTCGGGAACACGTAAATCGGGCAAGGGGCAAGGGTTTCGCTGGCACGTCAGAAACCCTTCGACGAAGCGCGCATCGGTGTAGGTGGCCGAAACGCCGAGCGAAGTGCGAGCGCCGCTCCAGCGCCAATCGAAATCCATCCCGCGGCGGCGGGTTCGGCCGGCATTGGCAAAGGTAGTGCGTCCACCTTCGTTCGATTGCACAACGATCTCTTCGCGCCCATGCACCGTAAACAGTGCGAGCGATGCCTCCTGGCTCGCGCTGCGCCAACCCACGCTCCACTCGGCCTGGCGCACATTCGACGGTTGCAGCGCGGTGTTAAAGCCGCCATCGCCATCCGCGCGATATGCGAGCTCAGCGAGCGTCGGCACATCGATCGCCTTGCCGATGGCGAACGCGCTCTGCCAGCGCCGACCGCGCCAGGCAACACCAGTCACCGGCAACCATGCGCTCGCTTCGTAACTGCCGCTGTCGTCTGGATTGCCGAGGCGAATGTAATTGTCGCGGCTTCGGTAGTCGATCTCGGTGCGGCGCACCCCGGCGCTCCAATCGAGGCCAAGCACCGGGCGATCGAAACGCAGCATCGCATCGCGGGTGTCGGCGCGATTGCGCTCGTCGCGGCGCAAAGCGCCGCGCTGGCCGAGGGTGGTGCCAACGAAATTCTCGAAGCCCAACCGCTGTTCGTCGAGTTGCTCGGTTGCCACGCGCGCACTCAACTGGCCGCCAGCGATGTCGTGCGTGCCGCGCCAGTAAAAGCCGCGACTGCGACGCGCAAGGTCGATAACACCGCCGCCGTTGGTAGGCGCCAGCTGTGCATTCGGCGCCACCGACAGCACCTGATCGACACTACGGTCGCTGGCAAACACGCCTGCATCCCAGGCGAAGGCGCCGCTCGCGGCGAATCGTGCGCTCATCTGGTCCTGGAACACGGACTTGCGCGTGTTGAAGGCGATGGCCGCCGGGCTCGCACCACGTGGGTTACGCTCGAATTCAGCGCGCGTCAGACCCTGCGGGTCCCGCGAGTTCGGTTGCTCCTGGCGATCGGCGGACAGATGGAATTCGCCCAACGGGATCTCGTGGCGAAAACCGGCGCGATACAGGCGCCGCTCGGCCGCCGATTGCACGCGCGCGCCGCTGGTTTCTACCTGCTGCGCGCGGACGTGGAAGTGATTGCCCGCCAGCGCCAGTGCGCGCTGCGAGCGACCGCCGCTGCCCTGGAACCAGCGCAGGCCAGAGGTCTGCTGACGCCGTTCGCGGATTTCGAAGTAAGCGCCACCGTTTCCGTATAGCGCGGCGAATGGTCCAGTAATCGCATCGATGCGTTCGGCGCCGAGCACGTCCAGATGACCGATTTGCGTTTGGCCATCGCTTGCCGTGGAAGGCACACCATCCGTCTCGAGGCGCACGCCGCGGATACCGAAGCTGGCGCGCGCGCCAAAGCCGCGCACGCTCAGTTGCGTGTCTTGCGCGTAATTGTCGCGCGCACGAGCCACCACGCCTGGCACGCGCGCGAACACCTCGGCCACGTCCATCAACGGCGCAGCGGTGTTCGCCTCTACTTCAATACTGATCGTCCCGTCGGGAAGCGAGCGACGCTGCGGCGTCGCCACGGCTTCAACGGCTTGCAGTTTCTCGCAATCCGGTTTGCACGGCTCGGTTGCGACCAGAGCCGCTGCCAGCGCGATCCACGTGCTCACTCAGGCCGCTTCCACCATATCGAAGTCCGCCTTGCCCACGCCGCAATCGGGGCAGGTCCACCAATCGGGCACGTCGGCCCAACGGGTACCGGCCACAATTCCTTCGGCCGGCCAGCCGGCAGCTTCGTCGTAGATAAAGCCACACACCACGCAGACGTAAGTTTTGTAGGCGCCGCGGCCATCGCTGGGTTCGCTCATTGGGCTTCCTTGTCCATTGTTGAATGATTGCATCGCTTTCGCGCCAGCGGCTCCGCTTCGCCGCTTGGTTCCAAGGGCGCGGCCGGCCGCACGGCAGCCGGCGAGCACGCGACTGAGCGCAGCCACTCGTTCCCGGCGAGAAACTCTCATAGTCTGTCACAACCTTTGAGAATGCTCAGTCGATGAACCCCAGCGCCATCCGCGGACTGTATGTCTTGATCGATACCACCTGGCTGGCGCCAGAGCGTCTCGTGGAGGCGTGCGCAGCTGCGATTGCCGGCGGTGCGCGCCTGATTCAATACCGCGACAAAGCGGCCAGCCCCGAGGCGCGTTTCGAGCGCGGCCATGCCCTCTTCCAATGTTGCCGACGCAATGGGGCGCTGTTTATCGTCAACGACGATGTCGATCTGGCCTTTTCGTTGAACGCCCACGGTGTGCACATTGGCGAGCACGACTCGACGATCGCCGCGGCGAGAGAGTGCCTGGGACCATTGGCGATCATCGGGGCATCCTGCTACGACAGCGTGGTGAACGCGCAACGCGCGGCCGATGCGGGCGCCAGCTATCTCGCTTTCGGCGCTTTTTTCCCGAGCGACACCAAACCAAACGCACGCCACGCCGAACCGTTCTTGCTGCGCAAAGCCAGGCCATTTGGATTGCCGCTGGTAGCGATTGGTGGGATCACGCCAGACAATGGCGGTGAACTGATCGCCGCTGGCGCAAATGCGCTCGCGGTCTCGCGCGGTGTTTTGGTGGGCGATATCGAGGCGAATGCGCGGCGTTATGCAGCGCTCTTCGCTTGAACTTTGCGGCCGCCTTTGAGCACCACGAGCAGCACGCCAAGCAATACCAAGGCGCCGCCGATCAGCAGTTGCGGACCGGGTCGGTCGCCCCACACCAAAACACCCAGCGCGACCGCAAAGACCGGCGTCAACATCAACACCGGCGTCACCTGCGCGACCGCGTGGCGTTGCAAGAGACCGTACAACAAGCCGTGCCCGATCAGCGATGCGGCCAGCGCCGAGTACGCAACGCCGCCCCAATCGAGCACGCTGGCGTCGACGATGGTCGCAAGCGACCACGGCTCCATCGCGAACGACCACAGCAGCAGCGGCGGGATGCTGATCGCAGCCGCCCACGCCTGCACTTGAAACGGATGCAAGCCTGGCAAGCGGCGCAGCAACACGGTGCCAACCGCCAGTGTCCCGGCAGCGACCAGCGATAACACCAACGCCCGGGGCGCATCGAGCACCAGCGGATCGAACGCCAGAATCGCAACGCCGGCAAAAGCGACAGCGATTCCCAGCCAGGTGATCGCAGTTGGCCGCTCGTCCAACAGCCACCACGCAAGTATCGCCGTCATCGGAATGTAGCTTTGCAGACTCAGCGCCACCGAGCTGATATCGCCGGCGGCTGCAATCGACCAATGGTTGAATCCGAAATGCAGCGCGCCATTGCACAAAGCGACAAAAAAGAAGGTCCGCCACAATGATCGTGGAAGCGGTTTCAGGAAGCGCAGCAGTAAGGTCAATACCAACAGCAAACGCAAAGCGGTAAACAGGATTGGCGGAAAGTGCTGCACCGCCGAAGCGGAAGCCAGAAAGTTGCCGGCCCAGGCAAGGCAGATGAGCAGCGCAAAACCAAAATCGCGGGCTGGAAGCATGGACTGGCGACAAGTGAGGCGACGATCAAGCATCGGTGCTGCAAGCTTGAATGTGCAATCGCATCGATCGTCGACGTGGACACGCAAGGCACAAGCGCCGTCCCCAGCAGCGATCGTCGGTGAACCTACTCGGGCGCCAACCCACACTTTCGACACATTTCTGTCATCGGCTTTGCGGCTATCTTTAGGAAGTTACCCTTCGCCTACGGAGAAGCCGCGCTATGCGCCGCTCAGGAATCGCTTTGTCGCTCATGATCGCTCTTGCTGCCGCCACATCCACCAATGCAGCCGACGACCCACATCAATGGCTCGAAGGCGTCGAAGACGAGAAGGCCCTTAGCTGGGTGAAAGCGCTCAACGACGATGCGGTCGACGAGTTATCGCGTTCTGGCGACTTCAAGCGTATCGAAGCCAGCACCCGCGCCATTCTCGATTCGGACGACAAGATCGCGTTCGTCGACAAGATGGGCGATTACTACTACAACTTCTGGCGTGACGCGACGCACGAACGTGGCCTGTGGCGGCGCACAACGTTGGCCGAATACAAGAAAGACCAGCCGCAGTGGGAGACGATTCTCGACGTCGACGCGCTGGCAAAGGCCGAGGGCGAGAACTGGGTGTTCGCTGGCAGCAACTGCTTGCAGCCCAAGTACGAGCGCTGCCTGATCTCGCTGTCGCGTGGCGGCGCAGATGCGGATGTGGTGCGCGAGTTCGACATCCCCAGCAAGTCTTTCGTCAAGGGTGGTTTTGAGTTGCCGGAAGCCAAGAGTCAGATCTCCTGGGTAAACGAAAACGAGGTCCTGGTCGGCACTGATTTTGGTGCCGGATCGATGACCAGCAGCGGCTATGCGCGTATCGCCAAACGCTGGCAGCGTGGCACGCCGCTGACCGCGGCCAGCGTGGTCTACGAGGGCAAACCGGAGGACGTGTGGGTGTGGGCCTTCAGCGATCTGACGCCGGGTTTCGAACGCCAGGCGATCCTGCGCGGCACCACGTTCTACACCAACGAGCTGTATCTGCTGGTCGACGGTAAACCGGTCAAGATCGACAAACAAGACAGCGCTGAAGCCACCCCATTCCGCGAGTGGATGCTGATCACGCTTCGCGAAGACTGGACCGTCGGCGGCAAGACGTACCCGTCCGGCGCATTGCTGGCGACCAAACTCGACGCCTTCATGAAGGGCGAGCGCAACTTCGATGTGCTCTTTCAGCCGGGCGAACGCAAGTCTCTGGCCGGCTTTTCGCCGACCCGCAATCATCTGATCTTGAACGAACTCGATAATGTCAAGAATCGTTTGTACGTGCTGACTTACGAGGACGGCGCGTGGTCGCGCGAAGCGATGAGTGGCCTGCCGGAATTCGGCACCATCGGCGCCAGCGCAGTGGATAGCGACGAGTCCGATGCGTACTTTCTGACGATCACCGATTTTCTGACACCGACCACGCTGTATCTGGGCGAGATCGGCAAGGGCGCGCCGGAGAAGATCAAGTCGACGCCGGCGTTCTTCGATGCCAGCAATCTGAAGGTCAGCCAGCACGAAGCCAAAAGCGCCGATGGCACTCTGATCCCATACTTCCAGGTTGGCCCCAAGAACCTCGCGCTCGATGGCAAGAACCCAACGGTGCTCTATGGCTACGGCGGATTTGAGGTATCGATGACGCCCGGCTACAGCGCTGCGACAGGTGCCAGCTGGCTGACCAAAGGCGGCGTGTACGTGGTAGCCAACATTCGCGGTGGCGGTGAGTTCGGTCCAAAGTGGCACCAATCGGCGCTCAAAGCGAATCGCAACAAGGCGTACGAGGACTTCATCGCGGTGGCGGAAGATTTGATCGCCCGCAAAGTCACCTCCACACCACACCTGGGTATCCAAGGCGGATCGAACGGCGGCTTGCTGATGGGCAATATGCTCACAATGCGCCCGGATTTGTTCGGCGCAATTGTGTGTCAGGTGCCGCTGCTGGATATGCAGCGTTATCACACACTGCTTGCGGGCGCCTCATGGATGGCCGAATACGGCGATCCGGACAAGCCGGAAGAATGGGCGTTCCTGCAGAAGTACTCGCCCTACCACAACGTTAAAGCCGAGACAAAGTATCCGCGCACGTTGTTCACCACCAGCACCCGCGACGACCGCGTCCATCCAGGTCACGCCCGCAAAATGGTCGCGAAGATGAAGGAGCAAGGCCACGACGTGCTTTACTACGAAAACATGGAAGGCGGCCATGGCGGCGCCGCAAACAATGCGCAGCGCGCGTTCATGACGGCACTTGCCTGGACGTTCTTTGCTCGCGAACTCCGCTAGTTTCGCGCCGAAGTTTCCCGCGGAAACTTCGGCCCGATTGAGAGCAGGCCGGGCGCGCGGGGCGAAAACCTAGGTTTCGCTGCGGGTCCGGCTCTTCAAACCAAAAATCCCGGCTGACCGACAGGTCTGCGTGTTGGAAACATGGTTCTCGCTGTGCCACGCTCATTTTCCTAGTGTTTAATTGCACATATTAACGATAGTATTTCGCAACTGCGCTCCCCTGACCTCTCGTTTGCGCCAGACAAATGGGGAAGCGTTGGAATTGTAGGAAACGATGAAGGACCGGATG
>JALHMG010000046.1 GCA_022844135.1 Lysobacterales bacterium | reverse complement strand
CCACGCCCCACGCCCCGTGCCCCGTGCCCCACGCCCCGCATTCCATCTGCATACGTTTACACCACCCCGCACCTCGTGACGCGGCGGCGCGGAAAAGCGGATGCTTGCGCCACTTTCTTGCGCGCTCGGGAGGCGGCAGCAGATGAGAGACAAACCGCAGCTGTCGTTCTGGCAAATCTGGAACATGTCGTTTGGATTTTTGGGCATCCAGTTCGGCTTTGCGTTGCAGGGCGGCTTTATGTCGCGCATTTTCCAGACGCTCGGTGCGGAGAAGGACTCGCTGCCGCTGCTGTGGATCGCCGCGCCGCTCACCGGACTGTTGGTGCAACCGATCATTGGTTACCTGTCCGATCGCACCTGGCATCCGATCCTGGGCCGGCGCCGTCCCTATTTTCTGATCGGCGCGATTCTGAGTTCGATCGCGCTCCTGTTCATGCCGCACTCGCCCACGCTCTGGATGGCGGCGGGCTTGCTGTGGGTGCTGGACGCATCCATCAATATCAGCATGGAACCCTTCCGTGCGCTGGTCGCCGACAAGCTTCCGGAAAAGCAGCGCTCCTACGGCTTTGTGGTGCAGACGCTGATCATCGGCATCGGCACCTGGGTTGCCAGCAGCTTGCCATGGATGGTCACTCAGCTCGGTGTTTCCAATGAAGCTGGTCCTGGCGTCGTGCCCGATTCTGTGAAGGTTGCTTTCGCGATAGGGGCGGGTGTGTTCCTGATCAGCATTCTGGTGACGATCCTGACGACGAAAGAAGATCCGCCGGAGGACATGCAGCAGTTCGAGAACGAGCGCAAAGGCGGCAACCTGATCGGCGATATCTTCAGCAACATCGGCAAGATGCCGGCGCAGATGGTGAACCTTGGCATCGTGCAGTTCTTCTCGTGGCTGGCGTTTTTCAGCATGTGGAGCATGGCAACGCCAGGGCTCACCGAGCATGTGTTCGCAGCGCCAGCGCCGAACCCGGCGAATTTCGATATGGCCAATGCCGCGCAAGCCCAAGCGTTCACGGCGGCCAATCAGGCCTTCCAGAACGCCGCGGATCTGGTTGGCTCGTACATGGGCTACTACGGGCTGTCGTCGATGCTGGTGGCTCTGCTGCTGAGCTTCTATGCGGCGCGCTTTACGCTCAACCGGCGCTTGATGCATTTCATTTCGTTGACGCTCGGCGGCATTGGTTTTCTGTCGATGGCGTTCGTGCCGTCGCCGGCGTGGTTGATCGGTTCCTTCGTACTCGTTGGTGTGGCCTGGGCCAGCATTCTGTCGATGCCCTATGCGCTGCTCGCCAGCGCCATCGATCCGAAAAAGATGGGTGTCTACATGGGCATCTTCAACATGTTCATCGTCATCCCGCAAATCGTGGCGGCCACCTTGCTCGGGCCGGTGGTGCGTGAGTTGTTCGACAACCACGCGATTTACGCGCTCATGCTGAGCGGCGCGAGCCTCATCGTTGGCGCGATGTGTCTGGTACGCGTGCATGAGCCCAAGGCGGCGGCGATGGGGCCGATGGCGGCCGCTCATTAGGGTACTTGGATGTTGGTTCTCGGTTCCTGGTACGCGGGCATATGGTCCGCGCGTTGGCAATAGGAGTTCGCAACCTATCGATCCGGCCAGAATTGTCCGGCGATTTAACCCGCATATTTCATGAGGAAACGCGGAAGATCGCGAAGGGCTTTGCGCCGGAATCGAGGCGCGAGGAGGAGGAATGGTTGTTCCATTGGGACGACGAGCAACGAAGAGTCCGGCGCAAAGAACGAGCGAGGGCCGTGTTAGCGAGGAAATGGCAGCGAACACTTTGTCAGTACGACCAACTCGATGATTTCCACGCTGTAACAACGAAACTAAGCCATTTCATCGCGACCTCATGAAATATGCGGGTTAAGTTCAGCGACGGGGCAGGCGGGGGGGGGCATGGGCCCAACTTTTCGTCGATGCCGATGGTCGCTTTAGCACTGTCAGACGCAGGAACGTGCTTATGAAGAGGTACATGCTCGGTCCGTGACCCCCGGCCCCCCCCCCGCCCCCGCTTCGGTTGACGAATAAATCGTGCTGCCCTGGCGACGCTTCGACTTGAGCTTTTTTGCGGACCCAATCAAGCGTCAACCCGACCCGAAAAGATCGCCTTGCGCTGCGCGGCCGGGGACGCGGAACAGATCGGTACGCAGCGCCAGCCGCTCCTCGCGCGAAGCGAAGGCCAGGCGTTTGCGGGCGAGCATGAATCGTTGCTTCAAAAGTTCCGCGAACTGGCCCTCGCCTTTCATGCGCGAGCCGAAGCGCGGGTCGTTATCGCGGCCTCCCCGCATCTGTTGCACCAGGCTCATGACGTGCGCGGCGCGGCCTGGAAAGTGCACCTCCAGCCACTCGCGAAACAGCGTGGCGACCTGATGCGGCAGGCGCAACAAGGTATAGCTGATGGTGCTCGCGCCAGCTTCGCGTGCCGCGGCCATGATCGATTCAAGCTCGGCATCGTTGATCGCCGGGATAATCGGCGCTGCGAACACGCCGACGGGAACACCGGCGGCTGCCAACGAGGCGACAGTGCGCAAGCGCGCGTGCGGCGCGCTGGCCCTGGGTTCCATGCGACTCGCGAGGTGGTTGTCGAGCGTGGTTATGGACACGAACACCTGCACCAGTTGCTGCGTCGCGAGCGCCTGCAGCAAATCCAGGTCGCGCAGCACCAGCGCATTGCGCGTGACGATCGTCAGCGGATGTGCGTGTTCAACGAACACTTCCAGTAGTCCGCGGGTGATCCGGCGCTCGCGCTCGATCGGTTGATAGGGATCGGTGCTGGCGCCGAGATTGATCGGCCTGCATACATAGCCGCGCCGAGCAAACGCCTCGCGAAGTACCTGCGGCGCATTAACTTTGGCGAACAGTTTGCTCTCGAAGTCCAGGCCCGGCGAGAGATTCAAGTACTCGTGATTCGGGCGCGCATAGCAGTACACGCAGCCATGTTCGCAGCCGCGGTAGGGATTGATGGATTGATCGAACGGGATGTCGGGCGAGTCGTTCTCATTGATGATCGAACGCGCGTGCTCGTCCATGACTGTCGTGACGATGCGCACCGGTTCGGCATCGCGCCACCAGCCATCGTCTTCGGCCACGGCGCGTGTCGCCTCAAAGCGCCCAACCGGGTTCGATGCGGCGCCGCGGCCTTTTATGCGTTCGGTCGTCATGAGTGGATGATGCAAGATCGGCAGTTTCGGCGGCCGTCAAGTGGCGAGCGTTGCCGGCGCGCTTAAGCGTGGCTTGACGCGCCAGCGGCTAGTTTGCGCGGACCTTCAGCCGTGGACTGGTTGTTATGCGCATCGCAGCTTTACTCGTGGCATCGCTGCTCGCCCCGCCCCTCGTAGCGCAAGATGTTCCGGTCGAGGAGGTCGTGGTCAGCGTTGCACGCCCAGGTCCTGGACTCTGGCGTGTGTCCAAAGGCGAGCACGAGCTTTGGGTGCTGGGTACCGTGTCGCCCGTGCCCAAGCGCATGAAGTGGGATTCAAGTCTGGTGGAGGGCGTGATCGACGACGCCGGTGCGGTGTTGTTGGGACCCAGGATCGACGTCGACGCCGATGTCGGGTTCTTCGGGGCCATGGCGCTGCTGCCGAGCGCAATGCGCATGCGCAACAACCCGGAAAAACAGAAACTCAAGGACGTTCTGTCGACCGATGACTACGCGCGCTTCAGCAAACTCAAAAAGCAATACATGCCGCGCAACCGCGCCATCGAGAAGCGTCGCCCGCTGGTGGCCGCCGGTGATTTGTACGAGCGCGCTGTGGAGCGTGTCGGACTGCAGCTGGACAGCATCACGCTGAAAGTCGTCAAGCGTGCCGCCAAGCGCAACAAGCTCAAAATCATCGAGCCGGAATACAAGATCAAACTCGACGATCCCAAGGCGCTGGTGAAAGAGTTCAATGCCGCGTCGCTAGACGACATCGCCTGTTTGCAGCAGACGATGACCTTCGTCGAACAAGACCTCGATGCTGCCAAAGCCCGCGCCACAGCCTGGGCCGATGGCGATCTGAAAACGCTGAAAAGCCTGCCGCTCACCGACCGGCGCAGCGCTTGCGAAAACGCATTCTTGCGCTCAGAGATCGTCAAAAAGCGCGGCTACGACGCTTTGCCTTTGCGCCTTGCCGACACCTGGATCGCCGCGGCGGAAGCCGCGCTGGCCGAGCATGCCGTCAGCTTTGCGGTACTGCCGATGCGCCAGGTCGTCGATGCCGATGGATATCTGGCGACGCTCGCGGCACGCGGGTACACGGTGGAGGCGCCGGGGGAGTAGCGGGTTCCTGGTTGTCGGAAGATCAAAAGCAGAGAGAAGCGCTTCAAACTGGCGGCGATAGGCTCGCCAGCTCGCGCCGCGGCGTGGCGCGGATGACGGCGTCTTCGCGCTGACCGGCCGTGAGTCGTAGCGCGCCTGCGAGCGCGATCATGGCGCCGTTGTCGGTGCAGAACATCGGACGCGGGAAGTAGACCTCGATGTTCGGCAAAGCGCGCAATCGCTCGCGCAGGCGAAGGTTGGCGCCGACGCCGCCGGCGACCACCAATCGCGATCGCGCTGTTTGCTCCAGTGCGCGACGGCATTTCCACACCAGGGTGTCGACCACTGCATCTTCGAATCCGCGGGCGATATCGGCGTCGCGCGAGCGATCCTCGCCCTGCGCTTTGATCGCCAGCAGCACTTGTGTCTTGAGTCCACTGAAACTGAAATCGAGCGTCGGGCGATCCGTCATCGGACGCGAGAACTTGAACGCACCGGGCGTGCCTGACTCGGCAAGCCGGGCCAGCGCCGGACCGCCGGGATACGGCAACCCGAGGAGTTTTGCGGTCTTGTCGAAGGCCTCGCCGGCGGCATCATCGAGCGTATCGCCCAGCAGTTCGTACTGGCCAACGCCACGGACATCCATCAGCAGCGAATGTCCGCCGGAGACAATCAGCGCCGCAAAAGGAAAAGCCGGTGCCGGTGTCTCCAGAAGCGGCGCCAGCAGGTGGCCTTCCAGGTGATGTACGCCGAGCGCAGGGATATCGAGTGTCCATGCCAGCGTCTTGGCCAAGGTCGCGCCGGTGAGCAGCGCGCCGATCAAACCGGGGCCTTCTGTATACGCGATGCCATCGAGATCGCGCCGCGTCAGCGCTGCCTCCTGCAGCACTTCATCCGTGAGCGGCAGCAAGCGCAATACGTGGTCGCGCGACGCCAATTCGGGCACCACACCACCGTAAGCGTCATGTAGTTTGGTCTGGCTATACAGACGGTGCGATAGCAGGCCGCGCTCGGTGTCGTACACCGCAAGACCGGTTTCATCGCAACTGGTTTCGATGCCGAGGATACGCATTGGGTGATTCGGTCAATGGTCAATGGTCAATAGTAAATGGGAAAGCACGGTCACGCGGCCACTAAGTACTCGCATAACGCCGCTTTTCCATTCACTATTCACCATTGACTATTGACCGTCGCCGCACATGAGCCTCACCACGATCCTCATCAATAACCTGCGCGTCGACACAGTGATCGGTGTCTATGACGTGGAGAAACAAGCTCCGCAGTCCCTCAAGCTGGAGCTGGCGCTCAAGCTCGACGCCCGCCGCGCGGCTTTGAGCGATGCGCTGGTGGACACGGTCGACTACGACGAAGTGTGCCGGACTATTCGCGACTTCGGGCGGCGCCATCGGCATGAGTTGTTGGAGCGGTTCACGCATGAGCTGGGAGGCGAGCTGATGCGTCGCTATCCATTGAAGAGCTTGACGCTGACTGCGTGGAAACAAGTGGCGGGATTGCTGCCGGCGGAAATCGCCGTTCGCGTCGAACTCGATCGCGAGGCGATCGATGCGGCGCAGGACGCGTTCGATGACTGACGTGCTTTTGGTCCTGGGCAGTAACTTGGAACCCGAGCGCAAGCTTGACGCAGCGATTGCCGAGTTGAAAATGCGCTGGACGGTGCGCAAGCAATCGCAACGGTATCTCACCGCAGCGCTCGAACCGGCGCCGCCTTATGTCAATCAGGCGGTACTCATCGATTGTCAGTCAGGTTTGGAACTCAAGCCACTGTTGCGCGAGATCGAAGCCAGACTGGGCCGAGTACGTCCCGCCCCAGTTGGGCATCTTTGTCCGATCGATATCGACGCAGTGGCGAGTTGGCCGCCGCTTTGCGTTCTGGACGAAAAAAGCTGGCGAGCGTCCTATCTGCAGATGCTCATGCCGGAGATCATGGCTTGGTTTGCGGATACTCCTGCCACCACTCCTTAACGCCAGCGTTGGGAATGTCGACTGCCAGGCCGTAGTCCTTCAACACGGCGGAGAGCCGTCGGCCGCCGTGTTCTACGGCACGCAGCTCGACGAAGGTATACGGTTCTTCGGGCGATATGCAGACTTCGAACGACGAGTATCGCTCGGCGAGAGAGGGCACTTGCCCGACTTCGAGCTGGCGCAGCGTGCAGTTGCCGGATGCGGCGTTTGGTCGGGCGCTATCGTCGTTGTCCGGCAACATCCCCAATGCCAATTGCACTGCCGCATAGTTGTCCAGGCTGCGTAGCGACGGCTCAAACTGGCCGTTGACCTCGCGCAGATATCGACCGGCCTGGAGCAACCAGCGGCCATCCACTTCGTTTGCGGGCGAGGTTTGTACCGTAAGCAAATGTCGACCGGATTGATGCGCGCCTTCGATCATCGTCTGCCCCAGTTCGCTGGAGACCTCGACCGAAATCTTATACGTTGGCTGGGTTCGCCAATGGCGCAGGGCCTGCTGATAGGGCGACATCGCCACGGACGGCGCAGTTTCGGATGCTATGGAACCGGGTGCAGCGGCAGGCGCTTTGGTGGTTTCGTCCGGCGCCGGATCTTCGCCGCAGGCGACGAGCGCAAGGCACAGCGGCACAATCGTCAGAAATCGCATAAGCAGGCTCATCTCGAAGGTAAGTATTGCGACATCAGTTGCGACCGCGCCGCTGATCGATCAGTTCCGGCGGCGTCAATCGATGTTCAGTCTATGGCTACCGCACCACGGATGAGCGCAACGCATTCGCCGCCGATATGCACGCGGCGATCGGCGTCGATACGAACCTGCACTCGCCCATCGCGGCGAACGGCGAATCCCTGGCTGGCCTGGTATTGCAGCCCCACGGCATCCAAGCGACCCTGCGCCAGCAGCCAATCGCCGACAGCCGCTTGCGCGCTGCCGGTGACAGGGTCTTCATCGATCCCATCGAACGGGGCAAAAGCCCGCAGTTCAAGGGGAATAGGCAGTCCGGGTTCGAACGAAAACGCTGCCACGCCTACGACGTCTGTTTGCTTACTGAGAGCGATCAGTGCCGCTCGATCTGGGGCGATTGCGCGCACCGCATTGCGGGTTGGTAATTCGGCCAAAATCCACCGGGCGCCGACGTCCGATCGAACCGGGCGCTCGCCGCACAGGCTGGCGCCACCCAATGCGCGCGGAAGTGCTTCGATGATTGCCGGCGCCAGGGCGCCGCGTTGCGCCTGCGGCGATTGCACCGACACTCGGCGCGGTTCGTCGCTCACGGACACGCGCAGCAGACCGGCGGCGCATTCCTGGATCAACTCAGTGCCTTTCACGATGCCCGCATCCAACAAAGCCCACGCCGTTCCAACGCTGGGATGCCCGGCGAATGGCAACTCCGAGCGCGGCGTAAAAATGCGCACCGCATAACTTGCGCTGGGCGAGCTGGGTTCAACCACGAAAGTGGTCTCGGACAAATTGGTCCATTGCGCGAAGGCCTGCATGGTTGCCGTGGACAGGCCGCGCCCATCGAGCACGACGGCAAGCGCATTGCCGCGCATAGGCTCGCGTGTGAAAACATCGACTTGAACGAAAGGACGCAAAGCCATTGCTCACTCCAGAACGCGGAGACGAAAATGCCCGCGCAAGGCGGGCATTTCGCAACCATCGCGCGAGGCGCGATGACTAGATCTTACGAGAAGCGACGAACCGCAACGCCACCGGCAACGCCGAGCGCGAGCAACAGAGCGATCAAGCTCCAGGTGCTGGTCGACGGCACCGAAATACGCGGCGCGAACGGATCGAAGCAGTTGAAGCAGGACAGATTGACGAAGCTCGGGGCAACCCAAACCGCATCAACAGCCACTTCCGGATCATTGAAGGTTTCGCAGAACTCGAGGATGAAGTTGCCGGTTGCACCACCGGTGATATTCGGCAGCGCGTTGGTGCTGAGGTCGATCGTCGGGACGTTGTAGGCGAGCGTGCCCGGAACGTTATTGGCAGCGCCTACCAGCGGACGGAAGCGGATCGCTTCGGCCTGGACCGCGCCACGAACGATGACAGCCGCTTCGGACAACCAGCTCGGCGCATTCGCCGTGATGGTGCCCACGCCGCCGAGGCCGGTGATCACGGCATTGGCGCCCAGATTGATCGGAATCTGGAAGCTGGCCGGGTTCAGCGTGAAATCGGTGTTACAGGTCGCCGCCGACTGCGCGCCGCCCACAGGGACAGACACGGTCAGGGTCGGCGTACCTTCCGGATTATCCGAACCGCGCGGCGCGGCCGATCCGAACTGCAAACCGTCATCGGACGGCTTTTGAGCGAAGACAAACGGGGAAGCGAGGGCTGCTGCGATCGCAGCGGCTACAACTAATGGGCGCGCATTCATTTTTGTGATTCCCTAACAAGCTTACGAGGCAGGCTTCGTCAGCGGCAGGCGCAGACGTGCAGCGGAGATTAGTTTTCTTGCAGCGCTTTGTCAACGATCACTGAATGCTGACATGCTCGTTACGGGTAAGCGTTCTGCACCCAAGGATGCGTTTATATTGCGTCGCAACAATCACCACGATCGAGCGGATGAACGCCTTCATCGTACTAAAGTTCGGCGGAACCAGTGTGTCGACGCGTGCGCGTTGGGCGAACATCGCTGCAGTCGCTCGCGAGCGGCTGCGAGAGGGACCGGTGCTGATCGTGGTCTCGGCGCTCTCAGGAATGACCGACCGGCTCAAGGCATTGGCCGAGGCGCCCACGGAGCCGACCTCGATCGAAATTATCCGTCAGCGTCATCTCGCGATGGCGAATGAACTGCAAGTGTCGCCAGAGTGTCTGAATCCGATCTGGTCCGAATTCGATCGCGCGCTGGAAGAATTGCAGAGACAGCCTGGGCCGTCGGCGCAGGCGGCGCTGCTGGCTTGCGGCGAATTGTTGAGCAGCGCCTTGGGAGCCGCCTTTTTGAACCGCGAGGGCTTGGCGACCACCTGGCGGGACGCGCGGCAGTACCTTTGCAGCCAGGCGGCAGAGCACGACAGCGAGTGGGCGCGTTTCTTGAGCGCGCAGTGCGTGCCGACGCTGCAGGCAAGTGTTGCTTCGCAATGGGCCGAGGAATCGCCGTTGTCGATCACGCAAGGCTTCATCGCGCGCGGTGCGCGCGGCGGCACCGTTGTCCTGGGGCGCGGCGGTTCAGACACTTCGGCAAGTTACTTCGGCGCGCTGCTCGGCGCATCGCGGGTCGAGATCTGGACCGACGTACCCGGCATGTTCAGTGCCAACCCCAAACAAGTGCCCAATGCGCGCCTGCTGCGTGAGCTCGACTACGACGAGGCGCAGGAGATCGCCACGACCGGCGCCAAAGTGTTGCACCCGCGCGCCATCAATCCGGTGCGCGAAGCGCGCGTGCCGCTGTGGATCAAGGACACCGAAAGGCCGGAACTCGCCGGCACGGTGATCGGCCCGGAGGTCGCCACGCAGCGCTTGAGCGTCAAGGCCGTGTCGATGCGCGCCGGCATCACGCTGGTGTCGATGGAGAGCATCGGCATGTGGCAACAGGTGGGATTCCTGGCCGATGTCTTCGAACGTTTTAAACGCCACGGTTTATCGGTCGACTTGATCTCCTCGGCAGAGACCAACGTCACGGTGTCGCTCGATCCCAGTGAGAACCTCCTGGATCAGCGCACGCTGACGGCGCTCTGCGAGGATCTGGCGCAGGTGTGCCGCGTTAAAGTGATCGCACCCTGCGTGGCGATTACGCTGGTCGGGCGTGGCATGCGCGCCATGATGCATCGCTTGAGCGAGGTGCTCGCAGACATCGGGGCGCGCCGAGTGCAGCTGATTTCGCAATCGTCGAACAATCTGAATCTGACGTTCGTGATCGATGCCAGCGACGCCGACGGCATCGTCGAGCGCTTGCATCGACAGCTGGTGAAGGCCGGGCTGATCGGCGCACCGGGCGATGCGGTGTTTGGGCCGCCATGGAACGTGCTGCTGGACAAGGCGCCGCCGCCGCGCGCGCAATGGTGGCGCGCTCAGCGCGAGGCGCTGCTGGCGCTGGCCGCTTCCACCCCGGCCTATGTGTATGCGGCCTCGCGCATCGATGCGGCGATTGCGAGTGTGCTCAGCATCGGCGCCGATCGCAGCTTTTATGCGATCAAGGCGAATGCGCATCCAGCGGTGCTTGCGCGCATCGCCGCCGGCGGCATCGGCATGGAATGCGTGTCCCTGGGCGAACTCGAACACCTTCGGGCCGCGCTGCCGGAACTGCCGCCCGAGCGCATCCTGTTCACGCCGAACTTCGCGCCGCGCGCCGAATATGCGGCGGCATTGCAGCGCGGCGTGCATGTCACCGTCGATAGCCTGTATCCGCTGCAGGCGTGGCCCGAATTGTTCGCCGGCCGCGCCATTTTGCTGCGCTTCGATCTCGGCCGTGGCGTAGGCCATCACGACAAGGTCAAGACCGGCGGCGGTCGCAGCAAGTTCGGTCTGCTCGCCAGCGAAGCGATGCTGGCTCGCACAGCGGCTGCCGCCGCTGGCGCCACTATCGTCGGCTTGCATGCGCATCTGGGCAGCGGCGAAACCGATCCGAACCACTGGCGCGACGTCTACGCGCAGCTGGCGTCGCTCGCCGAGCAATTTCCCAGTGTGCGCATTCTCGACCTCGGCGGCGGCATGGGCGTGCCGTACGCGAACGACGACGACGATCTCGACATCGACGAGCTGCGCGCGTCGCTGGCGCATGTTCGCACTTTGTTCGCGCCGTACGAGATCTGGATCGAGCCCGGCCGCTATCTGGTCGCCGATGGCGGAGTGCTTCTGACCCGCGTCACGCAAGTGCGGCGCAAAGGCGACATCACCCAGGTTGGCGTCGACACCGGCATGCATCATCTGCTGCGGCCCGCGTTGTACGATGCCTGGCATCCGATCAGCAACTTGACCCGGAGCGAGGAACAGCCTGCCGTGTTGTGCGATGTGGTCGGACCCATTTGCGAATCGAGCGACGTGCTCGGTCGCGATCGGTGGTTGGCGAACCCGTGCGAGGGCGATGTGCTCCTGATCGCTAATGCAGGGGCGTATGGTGCCGTGATGTCCTCGCACTACAACTTGCGCGCGCCGGCGCTGGAGGTGTTCAGCGATGCGCTCTGAAATCGTCGCCAAGGCCGAGGTGCTGCGCTTTCTTGCGCCCAGTTACGTCGATGGCGTTCTGTCGCTCCCGTACCAGTTCGACGATTGCGAGCCGCTGATCGAGCGCATCGTGTTTCCCGGCGCGCCTGCCGTTTTGCCCGAACGAGCAGCGGCGTTCGACTCGGCAGTGTCATTGCTGCAAACGATCGCCGGCGTCAGCTACTACAAAGCGCTGCTGCCACCGCGAATCGACCTCGCGCCGCTGTCGGCAGCGCGTGCGGCGCTGCTCACCGATGTGTACGTGCAGGGACTGGGCGAGTTTGCGGTTGCCAACGGCATCGATTTGCGCGGTTATGTGGCGTTCGACGGTTCCGCACCGTGCCCAGCAGCCACGGACCTGGGATTGGCGAGACGCACGCTGGTGCCGATCGGCGGCGGCAAAGATTCCATCGTGACGCTGGAAGCGCTGCACACACGCGGCGAACCCGTGGCCGCCACCTATGTCGGCAGCTCCGATCTGATTGCCGCCTGCGCACGCCAGTCGGGCGCGCCGGTGCTCAACATCGGGCGGCATATCGCGCCCGGTTTGTTCGAACTCAATCGACGCGGCGCCTACAACGGCCACATTCCGGTGACCGCCATCAATTCGGCCATTCTGGTCTGCGCGGCGCTGCTGTATGGCTACGATGGCATCGCGTTTTCCAACGAGGCTTCGGCGAGCAGCGCCAACCTGACGCGCGACGGGCAGCCGATCAATCATCAATGGAGCAAAGGCTGGGATTTCGAGCGCGCTTTCGCTCAAGTAGTGCGCTCCGAAGTCGCGGCCGATCTGGCGTACTACTCCTATCTGCGGCAGCTGAGCGAGCTGGCGGTCGCCCAACGCTTTGCGGCGCTCGATCGTTACCACGCCCACTTTTCGAGCTGCAATCGCAACTTCAAAATCCTCGGCCCGCGTCCCGAATCGCGCTGGTGCGGCGAATGTCCGAAGTGCCATTTCGTGTTTCTGGCGCTGGCACCATTTATGACCAAACCGGCACTCCTGGCGATCTTCGGTCGCAATTACCTGGACGATCTGGCGCTCGCGCCCGCCTTCGATGCGCTCCTCGAATGGGGCGCGCACAAGCCCTTCGAATGCGTCGGCGAAGGCCGCGAGTCGCGCGCCGCGTTGGCCGCGTTGGCAGAGCGCGCCGACTGGCGCGAAGACGCGCTCATCCAGCGCTACCGCCGCGACATCGCGCCGTACATCGGTCGCGTCGACATCGAACCCTTGCTGCAACCGATTGGCGAACACGGGATTCCAGCGCGGGTGTTCTGAGCGGTTTGCGCGTACCGCGGTGTTGCAGCGACCTACCGCAATCGATCCCGCGCCAGTGCGTGCATGGCCTTGAGCCCCACTTCCAAGGCCTTCTCATCAAGCAAAAATCGCGGCGAGTGATTGGGGGCGGCGTCCCTGGGGTTGATCTCAGGGCTGGTCGCGCCGACGAAGAAGAAGAACGTGGGCGCCACAGTGCTGTATTGCGAGAAGTCTTCGGCGACGGTCAGCAGCGGCATTTCCACCACCGTGTCGGCGCCGAGCGCGGCGCGTAGCACCGAGCCGCTGCGTTCGGTGAGCGCAGAATCGCTGTTGCTGGTCAATGGCGCGGTCGTGGAGATCTGGAACGTCGATCGCGCACCGCTGGCGGCGGCGAGATGCTGAGCGGTCTTTTCGATGCGCGCGACCACGTCGCTGCGTACGTTCGCGTCGAAGCTGCGCAGCGTGCCGGTCATCTCCACGTCTTCAGGGATGATGTTGTAACGCACGCCGCCGCGAATGGCGCCCGTGGTCAGCACCACAGGCGAGCGCACGATATCGACTTGACGCGCAACGATGCTCTGCATCGCAAGCTGCACTTGCGCGGCAACCGTCAGCGGGTCGACGCCATCCCACGGGCGCGAGCCATGCGTTTGCTCGCCGCTGATCTTGAGCACCCATTCGTCGGCAATTGCCATGGTCGGGCCGCTGCGGTAGGCCACCTTTCCGGCTGGCAATCCGGCCCATACGTGCAGACCGTAAACGGCTTCAGGTTTGAAGTCCCGGAACAGACCCTCGTCGATCATCAGCCGCGCGCCGAACGGAACGCCAGGTTCCGGCGGGCCTTCCTCGGCTGGTTGGAAAATCAGCAGTACGTCGCCCGCAAGTTCCTCGCGACCTGCGGCCAGCAGCTCGGCCACGCCCATCAGAATCGCGGTATGCGCATCGTGCCCGCAGGCGTGCATCACGCCGACGTCCTGGCCGCGATAGCTGGTGCGCACCTTGGAGGCGAACGGCAATCCGGTTTCTTCGGTCACCGGAAGCGCGTCCATGTCTGCGCGCAGTGCGATCTTCGGGCCCGGCTTGCCGCCCCGGATCACCGCCGCAACACCCGTCGCTGCGATGCCGGTGCGAACGTCCAGTCCCAGACTGCGAAGATGCGCGGCGACGATGCCGGCGGTGCGCACTTCCGCCGCGCCGAGCTCGGGGTGTTGATGGAAGTCGCGGCGCCAGGCAACAACCTTGGGCAGCACCGGATCGACGCCGGCGGCAGGGGTCATCGATAGCATGGCGGCGAAGATGGCGCTCAGCATTTGTTACTCCAAAGTTGCCCTGATACTGAGTCGGTTCGCCGGTCACTGCCCGGATGCGCGGCGTGTGTTCGGACGTCCTCAGGCTAAACCAGCGTACACCGTTTGCACTTCATCGTCGTCGTCGAGCGCTTGCAGGAAGGCCTCGACTTCCTCGCGCTCGGCGCCACTCAACGAGACCGGATTCTTGGCGCGGTAGCCGATGTAGGCCTTGAGCACATTGAAGCCGAAGTTCGGCAACGCCTTTTGCACCGCGTCGAGATCGGTCGGCTCGGTGTAGAAAACCACGCCGTCGGTATCGATCTGCACATCCTGCGCGCCGGCTTCGATCGCAGCCGTTTCGGCATCGCTGCCGGCTTGTGCCGCTTCGGCCTCGATCATGCCCAGGTGATCGAAATCCCAGCTCACGGAACCAGAGCTGCCGAGCTGACCCTTGCGAAACAGCACGCGAATCGCCGAGGCCGCGCGGTTGGCGTTGTCGGTCAAGCACTCGACGATCACCGGCACGCGGTGCGGCGCGAACCCTTCGTAGGTGAGCTTTTCGTACTGCGCGCCGCCGTCCAGCATGCCGGCGCCTTTCTTGATGGCGCGCTCGACGGTATCGCGCGGCATCGACATCTTGCGCGCCTGATCGATGGCCAGTCGCAGCCGCGAATTCATCGCCGGATCGGCCCCGCTGCGCGCGGCCACCGAGATTTCGCGCGCAAGCTTGGTGAACACCAGGCCCTTGGCGTTGGCGTTTTGCTCCTTACCTTTGGTCTTCCATTGCGCACCCATGTGGCGTGCCCCATCGAATCTGAGAGGGCGCGGATTCTAGTCGCTACCGGTCGTGCCGTTGCACATGTTGCGAAATTCGCGCAGCGATCTGCTCCAATGCCCAGAGCGGCAAGTCATGGCCCATACCTTCGATCCAATGCAAGCCTGCGTCGGGAATGCAGGATTGGAGAATCGTGGCGGCTGGCGGCGGCACCAACGGATCGGCGGTGCCGTGCAAGATCAGCGTCGGCGTTTTGAGCGTGCGCAAACCTGCACGTCGATCGTCCGCGGCGCACACGGCGAGCAGTTGCCGCGCAGTGCCGGCGGGCCGATAGGCGCGACGAATCGATGCGTCCAGGCGCTGGCGCAGCCAATCGATTTCGCGCGGGTCTCGATGCGCGCCGAGCACGGTGAACAACTGCACGTAGTGCTCGACCACGCGACCGTGCGCCGCCTTCGCAGGCGGTGCGCTGAGCATTTTGCGCAGCACGGCCAAGCTTGGAAACGGCGCGGCGCGCGGGCCGGCACTGGACATGATCGACACATGCGACTGCACGCGCTGCGGTGCGCGCAGGCACAACTGCTGAGCGATCATGCCGCCCATGCTGGCGCCGGCCACGTGGCAGCGATCGATGCCGAAGCTGTCGAGCAAGGCGAGCGTGTCGTCGGCCATGTCGTCGAGTGTGTACGGCGCGCGAACCGGCAGCCTCAGCGCGTAGCGCAGTGCGGCGCGCGGCACATTCGCGGGCAAATGATCGAAGCCGGCGGACAGGCCGATATCGCGGTTGTCGAAGGTCAGCACGCGCAACCCGCTCGCAACGAGCCGATCGATCAGCTCCGGCGGCCAGGCCAGGCGCTGCATACCAAGGCCCATGATCAGCACCAAAACGGGCCCGCTCGCGCCGAACCATTCGGCGTCGAGAAACAGCTGTCGTTTCGGTAGTTCGATGCGCATCTGCCGATCATCGCGCATCCACGCCCGGCATGCGCACCACGGACGTATGCTCTCCGACCTCGACAACCTGGGAACGCCTCCGCCATGCGCCTCGCCACTTTGATCATTCTTTCCCTCGCCGCCACGCACACACAGGCCATGCAGTTCACGATCGGCCCGATGGCGCAGTACAAGGCGGATTTCCTGTCCTCCAGCGAACGCGGCGTCGGTCTCGCGCCCTTCATCGAGGTGCACCGAGACGACGAAAACGTGCGTCCGGAAACCGCCGATGCCGCGCGCCTTGATATCTGGTCGGAGCGCGATTGGGAAGCTGGCGTGGCGTTCAACGTCAGCGCTGGACGCGATGGCGGCGATGCACGCGATGCAGGATTCACCGGGCTCGACGAGATCGATACGACCTTCGAAATCGGCGCGTATGCGCTGAAGCGCTTCGGCGGTATCGAAATTGGCGTCGATCTGTTGCGCGGCATCAACGGCCACAAGGGCTTCGTGCTGACGCCAGAGCTCGCCTACGAAAGCGACAACGAAGCGCGCCTGCGCTGGCGCATCGCAGCGCAGGCCAGTTGGGCAAATCAGCGCTATCAGCGCGAGTTTTTCGGCACCGAGGGCGTGCGTTTCAACAATGCGCCGCTGGCGAACTACAGTCCGGACAGCGGCTTTCGCGATATCGGTCTGCGCTTTGCGATGATCTACGATCTTGCGCCGCGCTGGTCGCTGGTCGGCATCGCGGGTGTCAATCGCTACCTCGGCGATGCCGAAGATTCGCCGCTGGTGGCAGTCGGCGAGGATACCGATCCGCTCGTGGGCATCGGCGTCGCTTACACGTTTTGAGGCTGGGCCGTGCGCATCGACGCGATCACGCTGGATCTGGACGATACGCTGTGGCCGATAGGTCCGGTGATCGAACGCGCCGACCATGCGCTGCAGGAATGGCTGACGCTGCATGCGCCTGAGGTGGCCGCAGCATTGCCGATCGACCAGATGCGCGCTTTGCGCGATCGAACGTTCGCGATGCATCCGGAGCTGGGTCACGACTTCACAGCGCTGCGCCTGCTGGCGCTGCGTGCGGCGTTGAACCCGTTCGGCTATGGCGAGGCCGCGGTTGAGGCTGCCTATGAGGCGTTTTTCGCGGCCCGCAATCGCGTGGATCTGTATCCGGATTCTTTGGACGCTCTAGCCCGCTTGAGTGCCCGGGCGCCGCTTGTGGCATTGTCGAACGGCAATGCGTGCCTGCAGCGCATTGGCCTTAGTCACCACTTTGTAGCGTCAATTTCGGCGCGCCAACATGGCGCCGCCAAACCCGATCCGAGCATATTCCTGGCTGCTTGCCAGGCTGCGGCAAGCCTTCCCGAGCGCACCTTGCACGTGGGCGATCACGCCGAACAGGACGTGCTCGGCGCGATGAACGCGGGGCTCCACGCAGCGTGGCTCAATCGCCATGGACACGCCTGGACGCACGGCGAGACGGCGCCTCGCAGCTTTGCCTGCCTGCGCGCGCTGGCGGATTTTGTCGATGCATTGTGATCGGATCGGGTTTGGACATTCATTCGCGCCCTCAGGATTCTCCAGGATTGGACGTGGCCGTCGTCGGCGCCGGATTCGGCGGCCTGGCTGCAGCGCACGCACTGTCGCTGAGCGGGCTGCGATTTCGGATATTCGAAAAGGCGGCGAGCATTGGCGGCACCTGGCGCGACAACCGCTATCCAGGCGTGGCGTGCGACGTGCCGGCGCACCTGTACTCGCTCTCGCACGCGCCGAACCCACATTGGTCGCGGCTGTTCGCGTCGGGCGGCGAAATCCTGGCGCACATGCGCAACGACGCCGAGCGCTTTTCCGATCGCATTGCGTTCGGACATCGTCTGGTCAGCGCAGTTTGGCGGCGCCAGTGTTGGCAACTTACATTCGACAATGGCGCGCAGATCGAAGCCCGGCATGTCATCGCCGCGATGGGCGGCTTGCACGTGCCGAACTGGCCGGCGCTGCCGGGGCTCGATGCTTTCGCGGGCCCGGCCTTCCATTCGGCGCGTTGGCCGGCGGACTTCCGGGCGCACGGATTGCGCATCGGCGTGATCGGCACCGGCGCCAGCGCCATCCAGTTCGTCCCCGAACTGGCAAAAGCGGCGGCCGAATTGCATGTTTTTCAGCGCACGCCGCCGTGGGTGATTCCGCGCCCCGATTTTGGCTTCAGTAATGGTCTGCAACGCGCGTTCGCGGCTGTACCGACGCTGCAGCTGGCGTTACGCGGCGCAACCTTCCTGACGTTGGAATTGCTCGGCAGTGGTCTACGTTACCCACGCTTAGCGTTCTGGGCGCGGGCTCTGGGGCGCAGCGCGCTGCGTAGCGTCGTAGATCCGGACAAACGCGCGCAGCTCACGCCCGACTATCCGATCGGCTGCAAACGCGTGTTGATCTCAAGCGACTACTACCCGGCCTTGAATCGCCCGAACGTGCATTTGCACACGGCGCCGGTTCGCGCGGTGACAGCAGGCGGCATCGAGCTCGACGCGCGCGTTATCGCGTTGGATGCTCTGGTGTTCGGCACCGGGTTCAAGCCCATGGACGTGCTCAGCGAGGTGGACATCGTCGGACCTCACGGCAGGTTGGCTGAGCATTGGGGTGAGCGACCGGGCGCCTATTTTGGCGTCAGCGTGCCGGGCTTTCCGAACTGGCATTTTCTGCTCGGTCCGAATTCGGCGCTTGGACACAACTCGGTGCTGACGATCATCGAAGCGCAGGTCGCGCACGCGCTCCGACTGATCGAGCATGCGGGCGGCGGGTCGATCGAAGTGAAAGCCGATGCGCTGCAGGCGTTTCTGTCCGAGAATGACGCGCCGCTCGCCGCGAGCGCCTGGTCCGGTTGCCAGAGCTGGTATCTGGACGAGCGCGGCCGCAACATCGCGCTGTGGACAAGCAGCGTGAGCCGTTTCCGACGTCGCTTGCGCCGCGTCGGAGCATCGGGCTACTGTATTCGCTGGGGCCATCATTGAGCGGCCGGCGAGCGCCGCAATCGGCGCCCGACAGCCAGAACACGACAAACCACTAATCGCCGCGATCGGTCGCCTCGTTAATCTGCTCGGTTGAACCTTCGTCGGCGTCAGCCTCGCCCTCGGCACCTTCGTCCATACGCTCGGATTCTTCCGTAGCCGGTTCCACACGCGCATCGCGAATCAGTTGTGCTTCGGAAGCCTCTTCGCCAATGTGGAAGGCCGCGAAACCAGGCAGCACGACCTGGTTCAGCGCCATGCCGAGCACGCGGCCGCGGACAGGCGAGATGAGCTCGGCGCTGCGGTCGTTCACCGGGTTGACGATGCGCCCCAGGCGCTGTCCGGCGCGAACACGATCGCCCAGTTTGACATCGGCGAACAGCATCCCAGAACCGACTGCGCGCACCCAGCGCGATTCGTAGAAGATCGGTTGCGGCTCGCGCCACATGCGCACGCTGGCGGTCATGCCCAAATTGTTCATCAGCGTTTCGATGGCTGTTACGCCATGTTCGATTTCCACCGGCTCCAGGCGTATCGGCGCTCCGAGTTCGAAGGTCACCGCAGGAATGCCGTTGTCGGTTGCGGCCCGACGCAACATGCCGCGGGCACCCGGTGTGTGCAGCACTGCGGTGGCGCCGAAGAGGCGCGTCAAGTCGACCACGGCCGGAATGCGCATATCGCCTCGCACCTGCGGCAGGTTACTGCGCTCGAAGGAGCCGGTATGGAAGTCGACCACCGCATCGCAACGGCGCACGATCTCGTGGAAAAAATCGTATGCGATTCGCGAGGCGCTGCTGCCGTTGGGATTGCCGGGAAAGAATCGGTTCAGATCCCGCCGATCCGGCAGATATCGCGAGCCACGCGCGAAACCGGCCATATTGACGATCGGCACCGCGATCAGGGTGCCGTTCAACTCGGTCGGATCGAGCATCGCTGCCACGCGCCGTATCACCTCGACACCATTCAACTCGTCGCCGTGCACGCCACCGGTCAGGCACAGCACTTTGCCGGGTTTTACGCCGTGCAATACGTTCACCGGCGTCGCCATCGGCTCGCCCGCAAAGGAGTAGCCGCTGCTCCAGGTTAAACGGCTGCGCTCGCCTGGTTCGATGGTGTTGCCGAGCACGTCGATCGCCCCCCAGACCGGGGCGCCCGGGGCCGCGTCGGCATCGGTCGCCGGCTCAACGGTTTGTGAGGCAGACGCGTCGGGTTGTGGCTGCGCGATCGGGGGCGACTGCGTTGGCGCGTCCTGCGGCGTCGCGATCGGGGGCGACGGCGGTGGCGCGTCCTGCGCGCAGATCGCACTGGCAAACGCCAGCGCTAGGAACGACATGCGGCGCATACGCCATAAACCTCCACGACATGCCGACGAACCTCGAATCCTTGCGCTCGCGCTTGCTGCACGATGCGCTCTCCCAGTGCGTCGGAATCGAGTTCGAGCACCGACTGGCAGCGCTCGCAAACCAGGAATTGTCCCGCCTCATGACCGGCATCGGGGTGCGGACACGGGACGAACGCGTTCAGCGTCTCAAGCTTGTGGATGAACCCGTGCGCCATCAGGAAATCCAGCGCTCGATACACCGTCGGCGGCGCCGCGGGTCCCGTGCCATGGCGCCGCACGTGCTCGAGCAAATCGTAGGCCTTGACCGGCTTATCGCTGTCGACGATCAACTCGAACACCCGTTTTCGCAAATCGGTGAATCTGAGACCACGTTCGGCGCAAGCCAACTCCACGCGGGACATCATAGAGCGGCGATCGTGCGCGTGGTCGGCGTGGGTACATTGCATGGCGGGTACTCGCTGGCGACGCGTGAGTTTATCGGTTATCGCAAAGGGCAGTATGTTCGCTGGCGAACGGCTCGCTGAATTCACGACGTTCATCAGCTAATAACGATTCAGCAATGTAGGGCATAATCGCCCTGCCCTCGATGTGGCGCCAAGTGGGGACGTCCCCACCTGGGTCGATATGCATCTGAGTTAACTCAAAGGAGCTACACCATGAAAAAGACGCTGCTGGCTACCGCACTTGCGGTGGCAGTCGGCCTCCCCTTAAGCGCCTCCGCGGCGCCGCGCGAGGAAGGCCAGTGGTACGTGTCGCCGAAGATTGGTATCGGTCTGCCGGACGACGATCGTTTGTCGGACGACGGTTTGGCCGTGGCGCTGGGCTTAGGCTATGTGTTCAAGGACAACTGGACCATCGAAGCTGAAATCGCGCACAACCAGTTCGATGAGAATGCCGACGACGGCGAGCCGCTCGAGTGGAAGCAACTGTCGCTCACTGGCGCGGTGCGTTATCTGTTCGACATGGATGCCGCTCACCCGTATCTCGGCGTGGCGTTCGGCTATGGCGACAACGAAGGCGAAGGCCGCATTCGCAATTTGGCCGTCGATATCGACGAGTCTGGCTACCAGATCGGTCCGATCGCCGGTTTCGAGTGGGATCTGACCGATAGCGGTGCGTTCCGCTTCGAAGTCGGCCACAAGTACACCGATGTCGACGACACGGGTTTCTGGGACACCACCGTGTCTTTGGGCTTCTCGCATTACTTCGGTGGCATCGCTGCCGATCCGCCGCCGCCGCCGGCTCCGCCGCCGCCGCCCCCGCCGCCGCCGCCGCCGCCGGAAGAGAAGCCGGCTGAACTGCCGGTGTCGATCACGCTCAATGGCGTGAATTTCGACTTCGACAAGTGCACGCTCCGCAGCGATGCGATCGCGATCCTCGACGAGGCAGTGCGCGTGCTGAACGGCAACGAGATCCGCGTCGAAGTGGCCGGTCATACCGACGCCGTTGGCAGCGATGAGTACAACCAGCGCTTGTCCGAGTGCCGCGCCAAAGTGGTTGCCGAGTACCTGACCGACAAGGGCGTGTCGAACGCCAAGATCTCGGCGGTCAACGGTTACGGCGAATCGCGTCCGATCGACACCAACGACACCGCCGAAGGCCGTGCGCGCAATCGCCGCACCGAGCTGAACGTGCAGTAATCGTTGTCGCTGTTAGTGGTTTGAAGAGCCCGGCCTTGTGCCGGGCTCTTTTTTTGCGATGGAGTGTGACTGAAGTTGAATTTGGCATGCTGCCGAATAGGCCGTGCCTACGGCTCGATGTTGACCAGAAGACCAACCTGCTGCGCGACTGGCGCCCAAATATCTGTTTCAACGCCGGGCGTCTCAATAGACACAATGAGCGCGTACCGTGCGCCTAAGTCGCTACGATCGCGCTTTGGTTGGTCCTTCCACCAGCCGCTCACCGGAAAGACCGCGACGACACCGCGTTCGGCGAGATCAGCGGCGTTGCAGGAGAGGATGTCCGAGTGGAGCGCACCTCGGTTGCGGGCCTGCTCGCCGAGGTACCACTCCGACGAATCACCGCCGGTGGAAGGTTTTGCCTCGTCCTCCTCGAGCGCCTTCTTATTGAGACGCTTACGAAACTCGTCGAGCGACTCCGTGGGCCCCTTTACGTCGAAGCGCAGGCCGTGGGAGGCGTAGCGATGCCGTGTCTTCCAGCCTCGGCGGCCGGGGTTTGGCTCGATGAAGTACGAGAGCGTGATGCGCAGGCGCACCGGCGTCGCGCCGAGCTCCGCAAGTACGTCACGTGGCCAAGGCAGGTCGAAGATGTGCAGCTCGCGCATCTTGCCATTCGTGAAGGGGCGAATGCTGCTCTGCGCAACGAGGGTGAGAGCGTCGTTGGCGCTCCGAAGTGCACGCTCGGCGCTGGGTACGCCGAAGCCATAGCGCTGAACGAGCTTTGCGCGGGCTCGCTTACCGCTTGCACCGCGTAGGTGGGTCTGCATCTGTGCTGACCATTCCGCCGAGTGCACCACGAGCGCACGCACAGTCTCTGGCCAGTAGCTCGGGTACTCGGCCGAGATGAGGGCAGCGAGGCGAGCGACCTGCGCCGTTGCTGCGCTAGTCGCCCAGCTAAGGACAAATGACTTATGAGTGGGCCTGAAGTACGTCGAGAGCAAAGAGAGATCCGGGCACGGGAAGTCGATCTCACCACTGCCATTCTTCACAACGTTGCCGCCCTCAAAGACGACGTCAGGCTTTATGGGCCATGCATCCGCGAAGGTCACGCCGGTGGTGCTCCATGGTGACAGGTCCCCCGGACGCGCGACGGGCCGCCAGCTCAACCACTTCGGATCGTTGATAACGGCCTTCTCAGTCAGGGCGCCGATCGTGAGTGCGTTCCACGCTTGACCTGGATCGTGAATGGGGTCGGTATCGCTGCGATCCAAGTGATCGATAGAGAGTACTGTCTCGTCAACGTTTCCGGCGCAGAGGACGAATAGACGTCGCGCGGAGTCGTCTCCGTCGTCGAGGTAGTCGAGTCCTTGCGTGCTCGGATCGAATGAGCGGCCTGCAGCGAGCGCGTCGATCGCCGCCGACCACGACGTCGGTTGACCTCGATCGCGCTCGTCGGTTGCAGCGATGGACATCGAGAACGTGCGACGGCGTTCAGGTGCTTGGCTCTCTGCGCGGCTCACCGCGTCGGCAGTGATTGCACCGTAGAGATCGGGCGGGTTCGCAGCGTGCCAGGCAGGCGGCAAGATCTTCACCGACTCAAGCCGGTGCCTGAGCGCGACGTGTTGCGTCCCCGCGAGATAGGGCGCGAGGTCGCCGTAGAGCGCGAGGCCGGCCATCTCGGTGCCGTGACCGAGGTGGTCATGCGCGTCCCACGCGGGGTCGCAGCTGTGGCAGTCTTCGGCGTCGAGGGAAGCCTCCAGCAACGGGTGCCCGCGCGTGACACCAGTATCGAGCACGCAGACTGCTGGCGCATCGGCCGACGGCGGCACGACACGATCGCGCAGTTCATTCACCCACTGGCCCTGGTCCTCGGGGCCCATGTCGACGAAGACCGTGGCGGTCTCCTTGGCCTTTCGGACCTCGGCTAAATCGTTGAGTACATCGATCGACGCGGCGAGTTGCCTGGGCGTGCTGCACACGAGCGTGACGACGCGGTCGTCGAACATCAGTCGACGCGACGCGACTTCGATCTCCTGCGCCGCGGCGAACTCCATCAAGCGCTCAAGTTCATTGCCGTCTTGTCGACGGAGCCATACCTCCAACCAGATTTTCTCGTCCTCCCCGGGGTAGGCCTCGGACGTGTCGGTCCACAGACCACGTAGCGTCGCGAGGCGAAGCGTTGCGACCGGATCGATCATGCCCTCATAGCGACGCTCTCGATCCGACTTCGGCGTCGTCTTCGAGTAGCTCTCGAAGCGCTTGAGGAAGTGCTTCACCTTGCCGTAGGGCACGAATACCGTCGCGCGCTCGATGCGGCGTGGCTCGGGCTCGTCCGTCTTCGAGTGACTGACGGCGACGACCTCTATACCCTGCCGCGAATCCTCGAGCGAAGTCACCTGCAGCGGCACGCCGGGCCGACTCTCGAACTGCACATAGAGTCCGGGAACCGCGCCATGGACCTCAATGCCAGCGTCTTCGCGACGCTTGCGGGCTTCAGCGACAGCTGCCTTTAGCGCATTCTCCAGCGTCTTGCCGTGCGTCGCGCGGCTGGCTGGCGGCGGAGCCTTGGTGACGTCGATTTTGCGCCCGTGGGGCTTGTACTCGTCGGCTGCTGGTGGGCCAGGGACGAGAATGTGCCTGCGGTTTCGAGGAGCCGACACGTTTCAGTCCCGCGCGCTTGCGTGCGCACTGCTTCTTTCTGAGAGCGCTGCAACGAGTTCGGCGTTTCGCACGATTGCGGTGTGGTTTAGGATCGCGTTCTTCGCTGCCTGCTCGCAGGCCATCGCGATCTCCGCATGACTTAGGCCTTCCGCCGCCCTCGCTGCCACGTGCCACTCGACGTTACTCGTATCGAGGAGCGCCAACCGTCCGCGCATCACGCGAGTCGCAATTTCTGCTGTTGGCGCTGAGTACTCGAATACAGCATGGAAGCGCCGGAACAGCGCGCGGTCGAGTAGGCCAACGTGATTCGTCGCACCTAGCACAATGCTGTCTGAGTCGTCCTGCTCAAGGAACTGCAGGAATGAGTTGAGCACTCGGCGAATCTCTCCCACATCGTTCCCCGATCCGCGCTCTCCGCCAAGAGCGTCGAACTCGTCGAACAGGTAAACGCCGCGGGTTGATCGGATTGCGTCGAACACTAGCCGGAGCTTTGCCGCAGTCTCACCCATGTACTTCGTGATGAGCCCGTCAAGCTGGATACTAAAAAGGGGCAGGCACAATTCACCCGCAAGCGCTGCAGCGGTCATCGTCTTGCCGGTGCCCGGTGGACCAACGAGGAGAAGCTTTCTCATTGGCGATAATCCGTGCTCACGGAGACGGTAACGCTCGCGTTGCTCGATGAGCACCCGCTCAAGGCGTGCGCTAAGCACCTCGGGTAGCGCCATATCGACCATGCGCGTTTTCGGGTAGCCCACTGTCAGCAGGCCGGCTAGCTCGCCGCGAGGTTGCGCCAGGGGGACAGGCTTGGACCCGTTTCCAGGTCCCGTAGCCTTTGATCGAGCCTTTACTTGATCGACAAGGCCGCGCAAATCCAAAGCAAATTTGCCGTGACCACTCCGCGCAGCTTGCGCTGCGACCTGCATGGCAATGGCGTAAAAGCGAGTGTCGTCGCCATCGGCGTGGCTTCGAATGAGCGCTTTGACTTGATCTGCGGTTGCCACGGCGGCTCGCTGATTCATCTCAGAATTGATGAGAAGTCTACCTTGGGTCATTTGAGACCCAACTAAGTCGCTGGCAAACTCGAATGACCGTTTAGCTTGACTAACCCTGACGCCAAGGAAATCGCGCGCGGGCGCAAGGCGCCCGAGCGCGACGAAATCAGAACTCGAAGCGCCCGCCCAGGTTCAACGTGCCGCGATCGAAGTCGTCGTAGCCGAAGGTGCGGCGATACGAGAAGAACGCCTGGCGGCCATTGCCGAGCAAGTACACGAAACCCAGGCCCGCCGTGGCGTAACTCGAATCCGCACCTTCCTCTTGCAGACGGAAGAACTCGCCGCCCGTGGCGCTCACAAGTCGCGCCTCGGCGGAGGGGTCGTCGCCGCTTTCATTATTGAGCGTCAGGTCGAATTGCGGCATCAGTACGCCCGTCGTCATGCTCACGGCGCGCGAGACTTGCACGCCGAATGCGACATTGAACGAGTCGTAACTGGCGTCCTCGTACACCACGTTGTAGACACCGGCGCCGTCTTCCGCAAAGCCATCGACATCGCTGGAGGTGTAACGCAGTCCGAGATTCGGCGTCACGCTCCACGGTCCGTAGTTCAGGTGATAGCCCATCGACGAGGCCAGCGTGAACTGCGAGGCGTCGGTATCGCCGGTGGCCACCGCATCGACAACGCGCGAGCCCACCTGGAAGCGGATGCGGCGTTCCTGGTCGAGGCTGGCGTTGCCCAGGCTCAGGCGACTATCGATGTACAAGCGATCGTTCAAGTAGTACGAGCCATAGCCAGTGAGCGTGAAGCTCTGCGTATCGAGCGTGCCGCCGCCGCTGACATCGGCATCGAAGCTCGCAAAGCCAATGGCCACGCCTGCGACCGACCTCGGGTTGAAGCGATAGTCGATGCCCGCCGTGATGCCGCGAGAATCGTAGTCGACGCCGACATTGCCGCGCTGGGCGTTCAGATCCTGCTCGCCGCTGCCAATGTTGCCGTTGATGAAGAAGCCCCACTGGCTGAGCAAGCCGCCAAGATCGTTCTCGCCAAAACCCAGCGCCGCGCGAATCGCATCGCTGGCGATCGCCACCGGAATCGTCTGCGTCCCTTGCGTGACGGTCAGGCCCGACAAGCTGAACCCGCCGCCGCCGCGGCGCAGCTCGTTCAGACGCGTGTCGACATTGAAGAATTGCGTGGCGCCGATTTCGCGCAGCACCACCGCTTGCGCCAGCACCTCATCCGGCGCGATCGCGCGCAGCGCATCGCCGACCTCGCCGCCGCGACCCTCATCCGCCGCACGAATGATATCGGCGCAGGCGCCGCCCAGGGCAGTGAGCGACCGTGCGCATTCGCCGGCGACGACCGGGACGGCTGCGGCCGAGGCTGGATCGGTGGCGAGCGGATTGAGCAGGTTCGCCAGATCTTCAGCGCTGCGGTTGTTGATCGTCGTCGACTGCGTTGCGCGGTTATTGGCTGGATTGGTGTCGGTCGAGGACGCGCTGACGGCGGCTTCGTTAGTGACCGACTGCCCCGTCGTCGGCGCGCGAACGCCGATCGAAACGCTGGTCGTTGCGCCCGCCGCCAAATTGTTGCTGAGCGCGCACGTGACGATTTGGCCGGCGCGCGTGCACGTGGCGCCGGCGCCCGATGCGCTGACGAAAACCAGGTTCGCCGGCAAGGTATCGACGATCCGTACGCCAGTTGCGGCCTCTGGGCCGGCGTTGCTGACGGTCAGCGTGTAGCTGAATTCCGCAGCCGCCCGAACCGGATCGGCGCTGTCGGTCTTGGTGATCGACAGGTCGGCGCCGCCAGACTGGTAAGTCAACACCGCGCGGGCGCTGTTGTTCGTGGCCACCGGATCCTGCGTAGCCGACGAAATCTGCACGTTGGCGTCGGCAACGGCGGTCGAACCGGGGCGAACCAGGGCGCTGACGCGAATCGTGCTGCTGCCGTTAGCAGCCAGTGTTGCGCGAGTACAGCGCACTTGCTGGCCAGTGATCTGGCAGGTGTAACCCTCGCCAGTGGCCGAACGTGCATCGAAAGGCGCGCCCAAGGTCGCCAGCACGACAACATTGGCGGCGCTATCGGGGCCACGATTGCTGGTGGCGAATTGCAGCTCGACCGACTGCCCGGTGAGCGCAGACGCTGGAACGATTTGCGCTGTCACGCCGAGATCGGCCTGCGGATCGGGCGGCGGCGGTGGTGTGGTCGTCACCACAGTCGTCTCTGCATCGACGTTATCGGCCGGGTTTGCGTCAGGTTGCGTCGCACGCGCAGTGGCGCGAGTGTTGAGCGTGCCTGCAGTCGCCGGTGCCCGCAACTGCAGCGTCACCGTGCTGCTGGCACCGGCTGCCAACGGCGTGGCCAGTGCGCAGGAGGTGTTGGCTGCGGCATTGCATGTCCAACCTGCGCCGTTCGCCGAAACGAATGCAAGGCTTGCAAGTTCTGCATCGATGGCGACTCCCGTCGCTGCAGCGGTGCCACGGTTTTGCACTGTGTACGCCAGATTCAAAGTACCGTTCACGACGACCGGATCGGGCGTATCCACCGTGGAGAGCTGCAAATCGACAAAGCCCTCCGGCGCGGCATTTACTGTGACGCTGACAAACGCGGCCACGGGATTGCGGACTTCGTTGCTCGAGACGCGTGCCGTATTCAGTACCGTCGCTGAGGCGTTCGGCGCGCGCACGTCGATCCGAATCTCCGTCGACGCGCCGCCCGCCAGCGTGCTGCGGCGACAGTCGACCGCGTTACCGACGATGCTGCAATTCCAGCCTGCGCCGCTGGCGCCGAGGACCGTCAATGGTGTCGGCACCTCATCGAGCATGACCAAAGCGTTGAGCGGCGAACTGCCCTCGTTTTCGACCGCGATGGTGTAGTTGAACTCGGCGTTGGCCGCGACCGTACTGGCGCTGGCGGTCTTGCGTACCCCAATACGCGCCGGGGTTTGTCCGGCCGCGGACTGCAGCGGCCAGGTTCGCGTCGAGGGCTGACCATCGACGCCGTTGCTGCCGCCAAAAAGCTCCTGGCAGGTGAGCGAGGCGGTCACAGCCGTGCTGCGAATGACCGCGGTCAGATTGATCGTCTGCGGCGTGGTTGTGGCGCCGACAAACTGCAGATTTGTCGACTGGAACCCGCCGAAGGTATTGGCCACCGACTCGCCGCTCACGGTGCAATTCGTCAGCCGTGTCGTCGCGTTCGGACCACTGCCGGAGCCGCCGCTCGGCGTCACGCGAATCTGAGCGGTGGCCGGCAGTCCTACCGTGTTGTCGCTACTGGAAAACACGACGTTCGAGCCCGGAGCGGGCTGGTAGGAAAGGCTTGGCGGCGTGTTGGGAATTCCCGCCGGGCAGTTGACCGTCCATTGCCGCGTTTGGTTCTCGTTGCAGATTAAGGTCGCCGTGCGAAGTGTGGTGCCAGACTGGCAGCCTAAGGACAGCGTTTGCGCAGGGCCTCCAGAGGGGAACGTCGTCGAACTTGGCGAGACCGTGAAGTTGGCCGCGTTCGCGCCGCTGTAGGTGCAGCTGAGGCTCGTCGATCCGCCCCCGCCGGCGCCCGGCGTCACCACGATCGATGCCGAGCCGTTGGTGCCAGGCGTTGTGACGCCACTGAAGTTGATCGTCGAATTCGGCGCCGGGTTGTAACCGAGCGTTGGGCCGCTGCCGTCCGGCGCAGACTGTCCGACGCTCGCCAGTACCAGCGCAACAAAACCTAAAGTGATTTGCGCGAAAGTCTTCATAAGTATTTGCGTTCCCTTGAAATACCGGCGCGTTTAGATGGCCGGATTGTAACGGGGATTGATGACGCTGGCGAGTTATCAACGCACAATTCACGCTTCGCGGGACATGTACCCGCAAAATCCCCTGGAACGCCAACGACTCAGACTTGACGCAGGGCCTGCGCCAGGTCGTCGATCAGATCGTCGCTGTGTTCTAAACCCACCGACAGACGCAACAAATTGGCTGGCGTCGGCGACCCTTTGCCTTCGACCGACTCGCGATGCTCGACGAGGCTTTCATAGCCGCCCAGGCTGGTCGCATTGAGGAACAGCTTCAGCGCCGACGCAACGCGTAACGCCGCAGCGCGGTCGCCAGCCACCTCGACACTCAACATGCCGCCGAAATCGCGCATCTCGCGGCCAGCGACGGCGTGTCCCGAATGCGATGTCAGGCCCGGGTAATGAACACACGACACGCGCTCGTGGCCTTCCAGGAAAGTGGCGATCTTGAGCGCGCTCTCGGATTGCCAGCGCACGCGCGGCGCCAAGGTGCGGATGCCGCGCAGAATCAGCCAGGACGCAAACGGGCTGGCGATTCCGCCCTGCAGCTTTCTCGTTTCGAGAATGGCGTCGAACCACGCGCCGCGCTCGGCGAAGACCAATGCGCCGCCCATGGCGTCGCTGTGGCCGCCGAGATACTTGGTTGTCGAATGCAGCACCACGTCGGCGCCGAGCGCGATCGGGTTCAAAAGCACAGGCGTGGCAAATGTGGCGTCGACCACCAGCCGCAAGTCGCGGGGCTTCGCGAGCGCCGCCAACGCCGCAATCGAGGTGACCTTGAGCCTTGGATTGCTCGGCGTCTCGGCCCAAAGGCACACGGTGTCTGGCCCGATCGCTTCCGCCACCGCATCCGGCGAAGTCATATCCACCAGCCGATGGGTCAGGCCCCAACGCGCAAAAAAGCGTTCCGCGAGCTTGCGAAACGCGAAGTAGGTGTCGTCGGCCATCAGCACTTCGCCCCCGGGCGGCAAGTTTTGCAGCAAGGCGCTGCCGGCCGCCATGCCTGAGGCGAATGCCAACGCAGCGCTGCCGCCGTCGATGGCTGCCAACGCGCGCTCCAGTCGGTCTTGCGTCGGATTCGCATAGCGTTGATAGAGGTAACCATCGATCAGCGTCGAGTCGGCTGGATGCTCGAAGGTGGTTGACAGATGCAAGGGCGGCGCAACCGCGCCGGTTTCTGGATCGACTTCGGCAGCAACATGGACGGCACGGGTTTCTGGTCGCATCTTCGGATACCCCAAATCAAAAGGATCGTCGGCACGGCGCACATCGCGGACAAAAGGGAGCCGACAATTGGGCGCAACAGGAGGACAATAGCGGTTTGCGGGAAGGCCGCTCCGACATCGGCGGGAGGAAGACAATGGCGAAGACCTGGGCTGAGAAAATGCACACGCCGCCGGCGCACATCGCTGTGCTGGAGAAAGCCTTCGGCGGCTTGCCGCAAGGCGCCAAACTCCTGATTTCATCGCCGCCGGACATCGCCTTGTGGTTGCACGCTTTGCCGGCCGGCGAATTCCATACCATTTCCGAAATGCGCGGTTCGCTGGCGGCGGCAAAAGGCGCCGATGCGGCCTGTCCGGTATCGACCTCGATCTTCTTGCGCATCGTTGCCGAGGCAGCGTGGGACGAGTTGGCGAGCGGCGCCAGCCTGCAAGAGATCGCGCCGTTCTGGCGCGTCATCGAACCGAACTCGGCGATCGCCAAGAAGCTGCGCGCCGACAGCCAGTTTATCGCTACGCAAAGAGCGCGTGAGATGAGGAAGTAGGTGGTTCTTGGTTGTTGGTTCTTGGTTGGATTGCAGGTTGCCAAGAACAACCAACAACCAAGAACCTAACCCGGATATTTCATGAGGGAACGCGGAAGATCGCGAAGGGCTTTGCGCCGGAATCGAGGCGGGAGGAGGAGGAATGGTTGTTCCATTGCGACGACGAGCAACGAAGAGTCCGACGCAAAGAACGAGCGAGGGCCGCGTTAGCGAGGAAATGGCAGCGGACAGTCTGTCAATTCAACCAATTCGAAGATTTCAGCGCCGTTACAACGAAATCAAGCCATTTCCTCGCGACCTCGTGAAATATCCGGGCTAAAGCGGCAGTCGAATCAAAAAGCGCGTCCCTTCGCCGGGTGCGGTTTTCAGCTCGATGCTGCCGCCGAGAAGTTGCGTGACCAGGTTGTGCACGATGTGCAAGCCCAGTCCCGATCCGCCGCTGCCGCGCCGGGTGGTGAAGAATGGATCGAATGCGCGTTTGGCCGTTTCTGCGTCCATGCCGCAGCCGTCGTCGACGAATTCGATGACGACCTTACCCGCGAGCTTCGTCGCTGTTACGCGGATCTTGCCCGCTCGCTGGTTGTCAAAGGCGTGCAGCAACGCGTTGTTGACCAGATTGGTGAGCACCTGGAACAGCGCGCCGGGATGGGTCTCGAATTCAATATGCTCGGTGCAGTCGATGGACAGCTGATGCGCCGTGCGCCGGAGCGCAGCGTGTAACGTGACATCGACTTCGTGCAGGAAATGACCAAGGACGACACGTCGGCGCTGGCCGCTCGATTGATCGACCGACACCTGCTTGAAACTTGCCACCAGGTCGCTGGCGCGGCGCAAGCTGTTGAGAATCAGAGTGGCCGACTGCTGAACATCGTTCTGCCAGCGCTGCAGCTCTTGCCGCGTCAGGGTGCCGCCGGCGAGTTGGCGACGCGATGCATTGGCGAGATCGTCGAGGTGCGATGCGGCAGTGACGGCCACGCCCACAGGCGTGTTGATCTCGTGCGCGACGCCAGCGACCAGCTGACCCAGCGAGGCCATTTTCTCCGCTTCTACCAGCTGGCGCTGCGCGCCGCGCAGCGTATCGAGTGCGGTTTCGGCGCGCTCTTTGGCCGCGCTCAATTGCTGCGTGCGCTCCTCAACAAGGCGCTCCAAGGCATGTTCGCGCGCAATCAATCGTGCGCTCCGCCAACGCCAACCGGCGACGATAAGGCCAAAGGCAGCGAGCAAGCCGAGCGCCCAGGCGCTGGGCCGTTGCCAGAACGCCGGTTGCCACTCGATGTCCAGTGTCAACGGCGTGCCCCATTTGCCGCGCACGCTGGCGGCGACTTCGAAGCGATAACGCCCGGGCCAGATTTTCTGATAACTCACCTGGCGCGCGTCGCCATCGATCCAGTCGCGATCGAGACCGTGCAAGCGATAGCGATAGCGCGTTTGCGAGGGCGCCAGGTAGTCGAGCGCCGCAAAGGCGAGACCCAGGCGCTGGGTGGTGGTCGGCACATCGATATGCGGGGCGCCAACGCGGGCAATGCCATCGAATTCGACGCCCGACAACAGCATCGGCGCTTCATAGGACCAGGCCTTGAATGCAGACGGATCGACAATCAGCAAACCGCGGGTGCCGCCAAACATCATCAAGCCGCTGTCGGTCGCACTCGCCGCGCCGACTTCGATGCTGCCGATGTCGATCCCCTCGGCGAGGCCGAGCGCATAACTTTGACGCGCCTCGATATCGATCAAGACGCGTGGACTGAACATCCGCCCGTTGCCATCGAGCAGCAGTTGCGGACCGATCAATTGCTCGGCAGGCAGCGGAAATGCCTCGAAGCGATCGCTATCGGCGGATTTCGAAAACAACCCGGCTGCGGTCACCATCCACAGCGTGCCGCGACCGTCGAAGCGCAAATCCAGTGCGCCGCGAGGAGCCTCCAGATCGGCCACCGGATAGGGCTCGTCGCGTCCCCAGCGCAACAGCACGTTCGGCGTTCCCACGTACAGCGCGTCGGTGCCCATCGCCAATGACCAGACCGGGTCGGTGAACGCCGCCCCGGGTCCGCGCATCATTTCGCGCACAAAATCGCCGTCGACCACCACCAGCCCGCCCTGCAGGCCAACGACCAGGCCGATGGGCGTTGCCAACAACCGACGGACGGGGCTTGCCGGGATCGCCAGCGGCGGCGAGAAACGTTGCGCGCCGAGCCATCGTTGTACGCCGCCGAGCTGGGTGCCGACGTAAATCTCGCCGATCGCAGTGCGCGCCATCGCGCGAACGGTGCCGTCGCGTAATCCATCTGCGCGCGTCGGATCGGCGCGGATGCGGTCGACGATCCCAAGTTCGAAGTCGAGCACGTCGATGCCCAGGCCATCGGTGCCGATCAGCGCGCGTTCGCCATGGATCGGGAGTGTGCTGAGAACGTTAGGGTGCGACAACCCGCCGGGGTCGCGCAGGCTATGGCGAAGGGAGCGAAAGGCCTTCGCATTGAGCGGATTGTGCTTCTGCAGTCCGGCGCCCCAAGTTCCTATCCAGATCAATCCCGAGCGATCACGGAGCGGTTCGGTGAGTCGGTCCAACGCCAATCCGCCGGGAACCGACAAATCGCTGCGGAGGGTACGCCGAACCTTGCCACTATTCACGACGCTGATGCCGCCGCCATAGGTGTGCACCCAGACTTCGCCGTCCACTTCCACGAAGCCCGAAACCCATGGGTGTGCCAGTCCCTGTTCGCCCGCTGGGATTGGCGTCAGTCGTTCGTCCAGGAGATCGAGCACGGCAGCGCCGTGCGCTTGCGTACCGATCCACAGCTGATCGCCGATCACTCGCAGCGCATAGATGTAGCGATCGGCGAGGGCATCGATGAAAGGCGCCATCGCGCCATCGGCGCGCCGTCGCCAAAGGCCGGCGCCAGTGCCTATGTACATCTGCCCGCTGGCGTCGAAAGCCAGGCTGCGTACTGTGCCGGCGCCCATGACCGCTGCAGGCTCCGCCTTGCGGTCTATGGCAATTCGCCGCACTTTGCCGGTGGCGTCGATCTGCGCCAGTCCGGCGTTCCCGAGGCCAACAAAAACGCTGCCATCCGGAGCTTCGCTCATCACCAGCACGGCGACGCCGGGAAGGCCATCGCTGCCCGGCGGTATGTGTCGGAACGAATCGGTTTTCGGATCGAAGATGGAAATGCCGGCGCTTTGCGTCGCAACCCACAGCTCGCCATTGCTGTGCGCCAGGAGCGCGCGCACATAGTCATCGCCGATGCTGGTTGGATCGCTGGCGTTGTGGCGGTACGAGCGCAGCCGATAGCCATCGAACGACACCAGGCCTTCCGGAGTGCCGTACCAGATCAGGCCACGCGTATCTTGGCGGATGTGGGTGACGATGCCATTGGCCAGCGTGTCCGTTTCGGGCACCGATTCGAAATACGGCTGCGCCCAGTCGCTCGCCGACAGCGGCGCCACCAGCAACAACCACCAGCAAAGAGCAAGTGCGCGCATCGGACACCGCAGTCAGGACAGCCGGATGGTAGCGCAGACATTTTGCTTATCGCAGCTCTGTGAGCGCAATAGATTGCAGGCAGGGCGACAATTACGGACGTAGGCGCTGGTAGTCTTGGCGCGTCATGAACCGCCGCAGGGAGTTGGCGCCATTCTGTGAGCGCATTCAGCGCCAAGTGGCGATCGCCTCCTACAATGATGCCGTTACACGTCTCCCACCGACTGAGGTTGCCATGTTGATCCGCTCGATGCTCATCGCTGCCATTGCGTTATCCCTGGCGATTCCTGCGTACGCGCAGCGCGTGGGCGGTGCCGAAAAGGTCGGCAAGATGTACAAGTGGAAGGATGAAGCCGGAAACGTTCACTACACCGACACCATTCCGCCGGAAGCCAAGGATCTGGCGCGCGAGTCCCTGAACCAGGACGGCATTTCTGTCGAGCGGGTCGAGCGTGCCATGACCGAGGAAGAAAAGGCGGCGCGAGCTGCGGCTGAAGCCAAGGCCGCTGAGGAAGCCCGCGTTGCCGAAGAGGCGCGCAAGCGCGACCAGGTGCTGCTCAATTCCTACGCCAGCGAAGACGATCTGACGCGCGGCTACAAGCAGCGCATGGATCTGTTGGAGCAATCGATCGAGGCACGCAAAATCGAGATTGGCGCGCGCGAGCAGAGCCTGTCGACCCTGGTTGCGCAGGCGGCGGATATGGAGCGTTCCGGCAAGGTCGTCAGCCAAGCGCTCAAGCAGATGATTAGCAGCGAACGCACTGAGATCGATCGGCAGAAGGGCTTCATCAAAGAGAAGGAGGCCGAGAAGACCACCGCGAAAAAAGATTACGACCGTGATCTCGCCGTCTATCGCGCGGCGGTGGCGCGTAACAAGGCGGCAATGGAAGCGGCCAAGGCACAGTAGTTGCCACGGTAAGCGACATTCGCACATGCGTGTCTGCGTCTACTGCGCATCGAGCGGCGCGGCGCACTCGGAGTACCGAGACGCCGCATTTGCGCTGGGTACGCATTTGGCTGAAAACGGTGTGCTCACGGTGTATGGCGGCGGCAGCGCCGGTTCGATGGGCGCGGTGGCGGACGGCGCGCTCAGCGTCGGCGGCGAAGTGCTCGGCATCCTGCCGCGCTTCATGGCCGATCTTGAGTGGGGCCACCCTGGGCTCACCCAGCTGGAACTCGTGGATGACATGCGCGAACGTAAGCATCGGCTGCTCGCGGACAGCGATGCGGTGGTAGCGCTGCCCGGCGGTTGCGGCACGCTCGAAGAACTTTTTGAGGCCATAACGCTAAAGCGCCTGGGCCTGTACTTCGGGCCGATCATCCTGCTCAACACCCGCGGCTTTTACGACGACGTGGTGCGCGTGCTGGAGCGCTGCGTGGACGAGCGTTTTATGAATCCCGAGCATCGCGCGATGTGGACCATCGTCGAGCGCGTCGAAGACGTGGTGCCGACGATCCGCAGCACACCGCGTTGGCGGGAAGACGCGCGCGATATCGCCGTTGTGCGTAACCATGCCTGAGCTACCCGAAGTTGAAACCACTCGCCGCGGCGTTGCGCCATATCTGGTTGGTCGGCGTATCGTCGATCTGGCAATCCGCGAGCGACGTTTGCGTTGGCCCATCGAGGACGGGTTGCTCTATGGCTTGCGCGGCTCGACGGTTCGCGATGTGCGTCGCCGCGCGAAGTACTTGCTCTTGGATGTCGCCGCCGGAAGCGCGCTCGTCCACCTCGGAATGAGCGGCAGCTTGCGCGTGCTGGAACGCGGCGCCGAACCGCGCGCGCACGACCATCTCGATCTGCTGCTCGACGACGGCAAGCTGTTGCGCTTTAACGACCCGCGTCGCTTCGGCAGTTGGCAATGGCAGCCGGCCGGCACACTGCATCCGCAGCTGGCGGCGCTCGGCCCCGAGCCTTTCGACGCGGCGTTCGACGGCACGTATCTGAAGCGCCGCAGCGCCGGTCGGCGCGTCAACGTCAAACATTTTTTGATGGATCAGCACATCGTGGTTGGCGTCGGCAACATCTACGCCGCCGAAGCGCTGTTTCGCGCCGGCATCGATCCGCGCCGCGCCGCTGGGCGCGTCTCGCTCGCCAAGTACCAGTCGCTCGCCGGTCACGCTCGCGAAATACTGCGTCACGCGATCGAGCGCGGCGGCACCACGCTGCGCGACTTCCTGCGCCCCGATGGCGAGCCCGGCTATTTCGAGCAAGAGCTGTACGTGTACGGCCGCGCCGGCGAACCCTGCCGCGTGTGCGCCGCGCCAATACGCAGCGTACGATTGGGGCAACGATCGAGCTTCTATTGCGCGAACTGCCAGCGATGAGCGGTCGAGCGATAGCACGATTGGTTGGCAGGAGTTGGCTATAAGCGCCGTATCGATCGCCGCTCGCCTGGACCGGCCGCGCTGCGCTCCCGATGTCGGCTCGGGCACGCCCATCCCGGCGTAACGCCGCAAGCGGAAACACGACGAAACGATGGAACTCGCCAATACGCTCGTCTTCGTTGCCGGCTGGACTCTGAGTCTGCTGCTCGGCTACGCGATTGTGCGCGAAAGGCGCTCTCCGGCATCCACGACCGCATGGCTGGCGCTGGTGTTGGCATTTCCGTTCGTCGGCGCCGTCATCTACCTGGCGATTGGAACCCGAAAGCGTGCTGGGCGCTTGCGCCGGCAGTTGCGCACTCCGAAAGGCTTCGAGCCGGCGGCGGCTATCGAACACGGCGCCCGTAGCGTCGAAGAGTTCATCGCGCGCCTGGGCATGCCGCTGGCCACCGACAACGCGCTACGCGTGCACATCGATGCGGCCACGGCGCGGCGCGAGTTGCTGGCTTTGATCGATGGCGCACAATCGGAGCTGACGTTCCTGGTCTACGACTTCCATCGCGATGCTTCCGGTGCCGAGGTTCTGGCGGCCATCGAGCGGGCCGCGGCGCGGGGCGTAAACGTGCGGATGCTGGTCGACGATCTGGGCTCCTGGACGCTCAGCGATACCCATCTGGCGCGCTTGCAACGCCGCGGCGTGCGCTTTCGGCGCTTCAAACCGCTGCTACAAAGTTTGCGTGCGCGCATGGCAAATCTGCGCAACCATCGCAAGATCGTCGTCGCCGACGGCGCCCGCGCCTGGACCGGCGGCCGTAATGTGGGCGATGCCTATCTGGCGGATCATGCGGAGCAAAGCCGCTGGGCAGACTTGAGTCTGACGGTGACGGGACCGGCCGCCGCCGTGCTCGATGAGATCGCACGCAGCGACTGGCACTTCGCGACGCAAGACAGCCTGCCGGTCGCCAGCGCGACGGCAGCGCCTGCGGAGCAAGCGTTGAGCCGCGTCCAGGTACTCGCGTCGGGTCCCGATCGGCGCGACGACGTCTGGCATGCCGCGCTCTTGAAGGCGCTGATGGACGCGCGCCAACGCATCCATATCGCCACGCCGTACTTCGTCCCCGACGAGGCGATCCTGCAAGCGCTCGGCATCGCTGCGCGCAGCGGTGTCGACGTGCGCATTCTGGTGCCGCGGCGGTCGGACAACGCTATCGTCGATCTGGTGGGGATGAGTTATGTGCACGATCTGGCGCGCCAGGGCGCCAATGTGTTGCGCTACAAGAAAGGTATGCTGCATACCAAACTGACGTTGATCGACGACATGGCGATTGTCGGATCGGCGAACATGGACTCGCGCAGTTTCTTCCTGAACTACGAATCGGTCCTGTTCTGCTACGACGGGCCAGTGGTTGCGGAGTTGAGCAGCTATTACAGCAAGCTCGAAGCGCGCTCCCATCGCGGCTTGCGTGCGCGCCCTGCATGGCGCAGGGCGCTCGCGGGATTCGCGCGGGTACTGGCGCCGATGTTGTGATGGCAGTGAGGGCTCTGGTCAATGGTCAATGGTCAAATGGGAAAGCTTCAGGCGCTGCAATTCGCTCTCTCGTTGACTATCCACAATTGACTGACGATGCAACATGACCACTCTGCCCAGCACTGTACTTGCCGCGCTGCCGCCAGATGCCTGGTTGCTCGACGACGCCAGTCGCCACGTCTACGGTTTCGACAACAGCAAGCGCCATGGTCCAGTGCTTGGCGTGGCGTTGCCCTCCGACGAGGCGCAGGTTCAGGCGCTGGTGCGGGCCTGCGCAGCGGAGCGAACGCCGGTGGTCATTCGCGGTCGCGGAACCGCAACCACGGGTGCTGCGGTGCCTGTCGCGCCGAGCGTGGTGCTGAGTTGCGAGCGTATGCAACGCATCGAACGCATTGAGATCGCCAATCGCCTGGCGGTGGTGGAGCCGGGCGTGATCAACGGCGACTTGCAGAAAAGGCTGAAAGCGCACGGTGCGTTCTGGCCGCCCGATCCCACCAGCGCGCCGTATTCGACCATCGGGGGCAATTTGGCATGCAACGCTGGCGGTCCGCGTGCGGTGAAGTACGGTGCCTGTCGCGACAACGTCCTTGGGTTGCGCGTGGTCACTGGTACTGGCGAGATCACGGTCACCGGCAGTTTCACAACCAAAGGCGCGGTGGGCCTGGATTTGACGCGCCTCGTTGTCGGCGCCGAGGGCACGCTCGGCGTGATCACGGCGGCTACGCTCAGGCTGTCGCCGCTGCCCGCCGCAACGCGGGCTTTGCGCGCTTTGTACGCCAGCGTCGAGGCGGCCGCCGACGCGGTCGGGCGCTTGCTGGGCGGCCCGGACACGCCGTGCGCCATCGAGTTCATGGACACCAAAGCACTGGATCTGGTGCGCTCGCGTGTTCCCGGCATTGCTGCGGAGGCACGCGCGCTGCTGATGATCGAGGTCGATGGCTCGATCGATTCGATCGATGCAACTGCGCTTGCCGTACGCGAGCTGGCGCTCGGCGACGGCTGCATCGGTGCGGATGCGGCAACCAACGCAAGCGATGGCGAGCTGCTTTGGGCGGCGCGCAAGGCGCTGTCGCCCGTGCTGCGTAGTCTGGCGCCGCGCAAAATCAACGAGGATGTGGTTGTGCCGGTCATGCGCTTGCCGGCGCTGGTCTCAGGGGTCGAGCGACTGGCCCAGCGGCACGATTTGCTGATTGTCTGCTTCGGTCATGCGGGCAATGGCAATTTGCACGTCAATCTGCTGTTCGATCCGGCCAACGGCGACAGTCGCGAGCGTGCGAATGCCGCCTTGGACGAGTTGTTCGATCTGGTCCTGGCGCTCGGCGGCACACTGTCGGGCGAACATGGCATTGGCCTGGACAAACGCCCCTTTGTCGCGCGCGCTATCGATGCGACCAGCCTGCATCTGATGCGGCAGATCAAGGCCGCGTTCGATCCGTTCGGGATCATGAACCCCGGCAAGGGCGTCTCGTGAGGCCGGGTTGTCGGTTCTCGGTGGTTGGATGTAGGTTCGGCGACCCTCGGCCGGTCGCCGGGATGTCGGCCGAGAATCGATGAAAAGCGCAAACCGCTATCTCGAACGTGAAGTGATTGCAACGCTCGGCGGCGTGTTGCTGGTCATGTTGATGGTCGTGTTCGGCGGCCTGCTGACCGATGTGCTCAACAAGATCGCACGCGGCAAGATTCCGGCGCAGTTACTGTTCAGCCAGATCGGCTTGCGCGTTCCCGATGCGCTGACGCTGCTGTTGCCGCTGGCAAGCCTGCTGGGCGTGCTGCTGGCCTATGGGCGCCTGTATCGCGATAGCGAAATGAGCGTGCTCGCGGCCGCTGGTTACGGGCCGCTGCACACCTTGCGGCCACTGCTGCGGATCGGCGCGGTTTTGGTCGCGGCGCAAATCGCGCTGGCGTTTTTTCTCGCCCCGGCTGGCCGCGCGATTGCCCACGACATGGTGCAAACCATGCAGCGTTCGGTCGCCGTTGCCGGGCTGACCTCGGGGCGCTTCGTGGAGCTGCCGGGCGGCGCAGGCGTGCTGTACGTGTCGCGCGTCAGCGCCGATATGCGAGAGGTCGAGGAGCTCATGCTGGTGCGCGAGCGCGATGGCGGGCGGCTGGTGCTCACCGCGCGGCGCGGCACAATCGAAGTGAATCCGATTACCGAAGACATCTTGCTGCGCCTTGAGGCCGGCGAGCGCGTCGATGGACGCCCAGGCGAGCCCGGTTATCGGCGCATTCGCTTCGAAACGGCCGACATCGCCATCCCCAAGCAGCCGCTCGACCCGGGCGATGATCCGATTCAGTCGCGCTCGACCCGCGAGCTGTGGCAGGCCGACGACAGCGAATCCAACGCCGAATTGACGCGCCGCCTGGCGCAGCCGATCGTGCTGGCGATGCTCTTGTTGCTGGCACCAATCATGGCCCAGGGCGCGCCACGGCAACCGCGTTACGACAAGCTCGTGGTCGCGATCCTGCTGTACGTGACCTATGCCAATCTCGTCGAGCTGGCCCGCGTCTGGGCGGTCACGGGCACGCTGCCATCGTGGCTCGGCACCTGGTGGGTGCACGCGCTGTTTGCGGTCGTCGTCGTGATCGCCTGGGGCCACGAATTGCTGGCGTGGCGGCGTGGCCGCATGTTGCTCCGGCAACTCGGAGCGCAGGCCTGATGCGTCTCGACCGCCTCATCCTGAAAGCTGTGGTTCCGGCCATCCTGCTGACCTGGATCGTATTCACCAGCTTCGATGTGCTGCTCGCGTTGCTCAATGAGTTCGACGAAGTCGGCGTGGGCGAATACGATTTGACGCGCATGCTGCAAGTTACGCTGCTGACCATACCGCGCCGGTTGTATGCGATGTTTTCCACTGCCGCGGTGGTCGGCACCATGTTGGGTCTGGGTACGCTCGCGGCGCGCAGCGAGCTGGTGGCGCTGCAGGCCGCTGGCGTGACACGCGCGAGGATCGCGCTGTCCGGCGTGTTCGCTGCCGGCACGATGCTGCTAGTGGCGCTGTTCCTGGGCGAAATCGTTGGGCCGCGCGCAGATCGAATGGCCTCGGACTTGACGGCACAGGCAAAAACCGCTGGCGTCGCGTTCGCCGGCAGCGGGCTGTGGCTGCGCGATGGTAAAGCGGTGTGGAACGCCAAGAGCATCGTCGTCGGCGCACCCGGTCAGCTCGAATTGTGGGACGTGTGGCGCTACGAGTTCGATGAGGATGCGCGCTTGAACGAAGTGGTGCGCGCCGAGCGCGCCAGCCTCAATGGCAATGAGTTCCGCCTCAGCGGGATGACGCGCGATGCGCTGTCCACCGAGAAAGTCGCCAGCGAACGACTGGACGCGTACAGCGTTGCGACCAAACTCGATCCCGGCGTGGTCGAGGCGCACACCGTGCGCCCGCGCCAGCAGGGCACCCGCGATCTCTACGAGACCATGCGCTATGCGCGCATCAACCAGCTCGACGCCTTGGTGTTCGAGAGCGCGTTCTGGTACCGCGTGTTCTATCCGCTGATCGCGCTCAGCCTGTGCTTCGCCATCGCGCCCTTCGCCTTCACGCAGCAACGCGGTGGCGGCGCCGGCAAGCGCTTGCTGATCGGCATCCTGTTCGGCGTGACTTTCTTCTTTATGCACCGCACGTTGATCAATCTTGCCGAAACCGAGCGCCAGGGGCTGATTCTGGTCAACGCGTTGCCACCGGTGTTGCTCGTTGTTTGGGCGCTATGGCGACTCAGACGGGCCTCGTGACGCCGCGGCCTTCTGGTAGTGGACCCATGGTCCGCAGCTTTGGATTTGCTTGCGGCGCTCGTCGAGGCGATCGAGCATCCAACATGCGGACCATGGGTCCGCGTACCAATAAGCGGGTGTCGGCCTCCGGCGCGTCTCAATTGGCCGCAGCAACAACTGGATCGGCGGTTACGCCCGCTTGATCACGCCCAGCACCGCCAGCACCACTAAAGCGCCGACGAACGCATTCAGGATCGCGCCCACGATGCCGCCGCCAATCGCCACGTTGAGTACACTTCCGAGCAGCCACGAGCCCACGAACGCGCCGAGGATGCCGACGACGATGTTGCCGACGAGACCCAGTCCGCGGCCGCGCATGACTTGACCCGCCAGCCATCCCGCAATGGCGCCTACCAACAACAAGATAATGATCGATTGCAGCGTCATGGCGGAGCTCCGTGGTGTCGTGGCGACCGCACACTAGTGTTTAATTGCACATATTAACGATAGTATTTCGCAACTGCGCTCCCCTGACCTCTCGTTTGCGCCAGACAAATGGGGAAGCGTTGGAATTGTAGGAAACGATGAAGGACCG
>JALHMG010000045.1:13233-43119 GCA_022844135.1 Lysobacterales bacterium | reverse complement strand
CCATTTCACAGCGGCTGTGGGTTCGACCGACAACACGACATGCAAGTGATTGCTCATCACTGCATAAGCGTAGATGTCGACGGCGAAAATTTCGGCGAGCTCGCGAATTCTTGCTTCGACCATGACTTTGCGATGCTCGTGATCAACCTTGGTGAGCGGATCGATACCGCACAGCCAAGCGCGCCGCACGCACCGCGTGACGCAGTGATAGAGGCCATGCTGGCCCTCGGCAACGGTGAGGTGGCGAGCTTGAGTCATACCTTGATCATCGCGACGAACGCGCAGCGCGTCTGTCGGGAAAACGCTGAAGATGACGTCAGAATTTTCCGACAACGTCCGCGACAGGACGTTCGCGACTGCGCGCGTTGCCTGCTCATTGGCACTGATGCGCGTCGCGCTGGACAAGGACGGAATCGATCTGTCGCTCAGTGACACCAGCTCGCCCAGCGCGTTGTACGCATACTCCCGCGTATCCCCAGCCCTGGCCATAGCGATTCGATTCGCGCCACGCTCCCGGGAGAGAAGTGCTGTCCTGCGGTATGGTAACCGCGTCGAGACACACCAAAGGGTTCGGTTGGCCCACCGCCAGCAACTGCTCGGTCGTCAACTCACTCCCGCCACCGATCTGGGCACCGGCCAGCTCGGCGAAGAAGGCCAAGAAAGCAGTCAAGACGCAACAAAAATGTCGCATATCACAACCTTCTCACGCGGACGTGATGTGATCTATACAAGTTTCTTGTTGATTTTTGACTCATGCAGGTTGTTGACCAGTCTCTATTACTTGCAATTCGAGCGGGCGATGTTGCCGATGACTCTGTGATCTCTTTTGCGCCATTGGTGCCCAGGAATGCCCGCTTCTTGATTCTCGGCTCCACGCCCGGCGCGGCCTCGATCGCTGCCGGGCAGTACTATGCGCATTCACGAAATGCGTTCTGGCCGATCATGGCGTGCGTCACCGGCATTGTGGCAAACGCGCCGTATGCTGAGCGATGCGCAGCGCTGGGGCGCGCCGGAATTGCTCTATGGGATGTCGTCGCGCGCTGCCGGCGCCAGGGCAGTCTCGATAGCAACATCGATGAGGCGAGCATTGTGCTCAATGATTTCGACAAGCTGCTCGCGACGCATCCAACGATCGGCAGGGTCTTGCTCAACGGCGCGAGCGCAGCGAAGTGGTTCAAACCCGTGGCTCAGAGATTTCCACACCTGACGGTGATCCGCTTGCCATCGACCAGTCCCGCCAATGCGACTTGGAGTTTTGAGCGCAAGCGCGATGCGTGGCTTGCGGCATTTCGGGACACGTCGTCTTGAGTACTCGCCTGGCGCATGTGGCACTGATCGTGCGCGAGTACGATGAAGCGATTGCGTTTTTTTGCGAGGTCCTCGATTTCGAGTTGATCGAAGACCGCCAGGTTCCGGAGCAGAACAAGCGCTTCGTGCGCGTGGGACCGCGCGGCGGCGGCGCGGCGCTGGTGTTGGCGCGTGCGGCGAATGAGGAGCAGGCGCGCTTCATCGGCAATCAGAGCGGCGGGCGTGTGTTCCTGTTTCTCGAAACAACCGACTTCAGCGCCGAACATGCGCGCCTGCGCCAACGTGGCGTGCATTTCGTCCGCGGACCGGACACAATGGACTACGGAACGGTTGCGGTCTTCGAGGACCTTTATGGCAATCGCTGGGATCTGATCCAGTATGTCTGAGCTTTCGCGTCTGACCGAGAAGCTGCATCTGCGCCGCGCGCGCTTGCGACGGCTCTTGCGGCACTTGCCGCGGCGCGACAACGCGCATCGCTATCCGGTAATCCGTTGGTTTGGCGAAGCGGCGCGGGCACGTCCGTATCTTTGGTCGTTCAAGCGTGCGCAGATTGTGCCTGCGTTGTACGTGGGCTGGGTGATCTCGCTGCTGCCAATCTATGGCGCGCAAATCCTGGTGGGATTCCTGGCCGCGCTATTACTCCGAGCGAATGTAACCGTGACCGTCGCGCTGCAGTTCGTGACTAACCCACTGACGATTGTGCCGGTGTATGCGTTCACCGGATGGATAGGGACGCAGATCATGACACTGCAGGGAATCGGCGCCGAATGGCCGATTGCGATGTTCTACGCTAACGCACTGATGGTGGGTGGCGTGGTGGTTGGTCTTGTTGCTGCGTTTTTGAGCGATCTTTGTTGGCGCCTGGTTGCGTGGGAGGCAGCCCGATTGGCGAAGGCCGTTGCGCACGCGAAACAGCTCCGCGATGCGACGTAGTTCTTTGTCGCTGCAGCGAAAAGCGTCGAGCAATCGCGCGACGCCTTTCCGTTTCCTTCTCCGTTGAGAACTTACTGCCGGAAGCTCGGGTCTTTGCGGTCGAGCATGCGCAACAACGCCGGCCAGGCGAGCTGATTGGCCATCGCTTTGCTCATCTCTGGGTGATTGCCTTGCGCTGCGGTCTTTTCCGGAACGCCAGGCATCGCGGTGTGATAACGCCCCTGGCTGCAGGACAGCGTGCGCACCTGCATGCTGCAAGCGCGTTCGAGGAAGTACATGCGCATGAATGCTTCCGCCACCGTCGGACCCAGAGTCAACGTGCCGTGATTCCATAGCAGCATCAGGTTCTTGTTGCCAAGATCGCGTTGCAGGCGCGGACGCTCGTCATGATCGACGGCTACGCCCTCGTACTCGTGGTAGGCCAGATCGTCGCGCACCAGCATCGCGGTCTGATTGAGCGGTAACAGCCCCTCGGGATGCGTTGACACGGCCGTGCCGTCGAGCGTGTGGACATGAATCACGCAGTGCGCGTCGTGCCGCACTTGATGAACCGCCGAGTGAATCGTGAAGCCGGCGGGATTGACCGGAAAAGGCGAGTCATCGAGCTTGTTGCCGGCCAGATCGATCTTGACCAACGACGAGGCCGTGATCTCCTCGAACAGCATGCCGAACGGGTTGATCAGGAATTGATCGTCCGTGCCCGGCACGCGCGCTGAGATGTGCGTGAAAATGAGATCGTCCCATCCGTAGTGCGCGACGAGGCGATAACAGGCGGCGAGATCGACGCGCGCCTGACGCTCGGCGGCGCTGGATGTGTTGATTGGACTGACGTTACTCATGCTGCGACTCCTGCGAAAAGTGCCGAGCATCCTACTGGCGCGCCTGGCGCTGCGCTGTCACGTTGGCGACAGCAGCTCGTTTTTGAACGGTGCGGTGTTCTTGAAGCGATAGCTGCCGCAATCGCGCTCATCGGTGGTCAAGATGCGCCCGTGATCGAGGTGTTCGGCGAGCAGCACCAGCGACGCATCGGCCAAATCCATGGGCAGCGACTGGTACTTCTTCATCAGCTTCGCGCAGCGTTCGATGAGCACGGTTTCCAGGTGAAAAACGGCAGAGAACCCAGATGCAACATCGTGCAGGAATCGGGTAGCGACGTTGGGCGCCAGTCGCGCGTTCATCAAGTGCGTGGTTTCGGTGAGTACCGGCCACGTGGTGATCAGCGGCTCGTGAATCGCCGCAAGCGCTTCGCATGCACACGCATGCCAGCGATCGCTGCGATCTGCCAGCGCGTAGAAAAACCCGGTGTCTGCGATCAGCATCCGTGCTTGGCAGCCACCGACTTGGCAACGATTGCCTTGTAGTTCGTCGAGCCATCCGGCTTGCCGCTGTCGCCTGCACCGACAAAACTTCCGGCGCGCTGCAAGAACGCGGATGGGACGCTCGACTCTCCAGCTACTTTCTCGTACATGAGTCCAATCGCCGTCTTCAGTGCATCCGTGACCGTCATATCAGTGCGCTCCGTCACGTAGCGCAACTGCGCCTCAGCGACGGCATCAATGCGGGCATTGACACGCGTTGAGTAAGTGATGTTTGTCATACAGCGTATGCTAGAGGTGTTGGCAATTGCCGTCAATAATGCCCGTGACCTTCGAAACCTTGCTTTTCGCCGCCAATCCGCTTTACTCGCGCGCCTGACTTGTTTGAGACCCTGCCCTGATGAAACGTGCTCCACTCACCCCCAAAGGTGCCCAACGATTGCGTGCGGAACTCGATCATCTGAAGTCGGTGATGCGGCCGCAGATCATCGCCGCGATCGCCGAAGCCCGCGCACATGGCGACCTGCGCGAGAACGCGGAATACCATGCCGCCCGCGAACAACAAGGGTTCACCGAGGGGCGCATCGGCGAGCTGGAAGCCACGCTGGCGAATGCCGAAATCATCGATGTCAGCAAGCTCAACCCAGGCTCACGCATCGTCTTCGGCGCGATCGTCGATTTGCAGGATATCCACGGCGACGATACCGTGACTTATCAGATCGTCGGCGATCTGGAAGCCGACATTAAACAGCGCATGATTTCGGTGAGCTCACCGGTTGCGCGCGCGTTGATCGGCAAGAGCGAGGGCGATGTGGTGCACATCGAAACGCCGGGTGGGCGAAAGAGCTACGAGATTGTTGAGGTGCGGTACGAGGCGTGATTGGCAGCTTGATGGCGCCTCGCGCGAATGCGGGGTTGTAATCGCGATTTGCGGCTTCTTTCAAACGTAGAAAAGCGAGAGCCCCGAGTACGACTCGGCGAGCCATCCCCGCTTTCGAGGGGATGGCGGCAGAAACTCAACTGAGCTCAGCTGCCCGGCTTGACAGCCACATCGCGCACGGCCGCAATTTGCGGATCGGCCTTCATCAGCGCCACGGCATCCGCCAGGATGCGCGCACCTTCGACGAGGAACGGATCGGGCTTCTCGTTCTTCTCATCTTCATCCAGATCGAGACCGCGCTCGCCTGGGTTGAGGCCATCGTCGAGCCGTGCCGCCAACTTGTCCTCCGCTTCGCCACGCGCCTTGGCGCGGGCCTGCAGCTTGGCCTCATCAGACTTGCGCTCGGCTTCACGCTTAGCGTAGTTCAACGAGATCTGATTGCGTTCGCGAATGGCCTTCGCTTCTGCGATGTCTTCGATCAAGAACTTGAACTCCTGGTCGCTCTTGATTCGTTGGGCGTGACGCGACTCCAGCTTCGGCAACATTCGGGAAAAATCGCCCACCGGCGCATAGTCCGCCGCCTTAATCTGCGTCCAAGGCAGGGCATTGTCGTAGCTGGACTCGCCGTAATCCAGGCCGTCCAGCGTTGCCGGATAGCGGATATCAGGAATCACGCCCTTGTGCTGCGTTGAGCCACCATCGATGCGGAAAAACTGTGCCACCGTCAATTTCAACTGCCCCAAGGTGGGTTGGTTCTTGTTGGCCATGTAGTCGAGATCTTTCAGCTCCTGCACCGTGCCCTTGCCGAAAGTGGTCTCGCCGACAATCACTCCTCGGCCATAGTCCTGGATCGCACCGGCAAAAATCTCCGAGGCTGACGCTGAAGCACGATTGATCATCACCGCCAGTGGGCCGGAGTACACAACGCCGCTATTCGGATCTTCCTTCACTGCTACGCGACCGCGACCGTCGCTGATCTGAACCACGGGACCCTGATCGATAAACAGGCCCGTCAACTCGGCAGCTTCCTCCAGCGAACCGCCGCCGTTGTTGCGCAGATCGATGACCACGCCATCGACCTTTTCCGTCTGCAATTCCGCCAATAACTTGCGCACATCGCGGGTTGAGCTGCGGTAATCGGGTTCGCCGCGCGCCTGAGCAGCGAAATCGCTGTAGAACGCCGGCAATTCGATCACGCCGATACGCTTCTTCGCCGCGCCATCGGTCTCGATAATGCGTTGCCGCGCGGCCTGCTCTTCGAGCTTGACCTTGTCGCGCGTGATTTCGACCAACATCGATTTGCCGCCCACAGAGATCTCGGCCGGCAACACATCCAGCTTCACGCGCGTGTCTTTCTTGCCGCGGATCAAGTCCACGACGTCTTCAAGACGCCAGCCGACGACATCGGTCAACTGCGCGTCTTTTTCCTGCCCAACGGCCAAAATGCGATCGCCCGCCTTGATGCGACCATCGCGCGACGCAGGACCGCCCTCAACCACCGATCGAACGATCACGTACTCGCCATCGCGCTGCAGCACCGCGCCGATACCTTCGAGACTCAAGCGCATGGAGATCGCAAAGTTCTCGCTGGCACGCGGGCCCAGGTAGTTCGTGTGCGGCTCGATGGACATCGCGTAGGCGTTCAGAAACGTTTGGAAAATGTCCTCGCGATCGAGTTGCCCCACGCGCACGTTGAAATCGGCATAGCGCTTGTCCAGCGTCTCGGCGATCTTGCCTTCATCGCGCTTGGCCAGTTTCAGGCGTAACCAGTCGTTCTTCACTCGCGCACGCCAGTGCTCATTGAGCTCGCTGGTGGTTCTCGCCCACGGCGCGTCTTCGCGGTCATACGCGTAATACTCATCGACGGTGAAATCGAAACCCTTCTTCAGCAAGCTGCGCGCGTAATCGGTGCGCTCATTGAGGCGCTTTAAGTAAACGCGATAAATCGCGAACGGCGCATCGAGTTGTTCCTTTTGAATGGCATCGTCGAGCGAGGTGCCATACGCCGCTTCAAATTGTGCAATGTCGGACGCCAGAAAGAACACTTTCTCGCTGTCGAGCGCTTCGATGTAACGACGCAACATGTCCTTGCTCATCGCATCGTCGAGCGGCTTGCTGGCGTAGTGCAGGCGCGTCAGAAATCGCGCGACCCAACTGGCAGCTTCGGTCTGCTCGGGCGTCGATTTGAGATCGGCGACGCTCACCGTCTTGGGTTTGGCATCGACTGCGGTGCCGAGTGAGAGAGCAATCGCAAAAGCCAGTACCGATTTGATGTTCATCGAGATCCCTTCAGTCAAGTGCTGGCGCTATGCGCCTGCCGTTACTTCAACAAAGCCTTTCCGTTCACGCAACTGCCATCCGTCACGCCGCAACACCGGCCTCGTGCGCAGACTTATCGGCGTGGTACGACGACCGCACCATGGGGCCGCTCGCGACATGCTTAAAGCCCAACCCTTCTCCGAACACACGTAACTCGTCAAACTCTTCTGGCGACCAATAACGCACCACCGGATGATGGTGAGCAGTTGGCTGCAGGTACTGTCCGATGGTGATCATGTCGACGTCGTGGGCGCGTAGATCTGCCATGGCTTGATGCACCTGGCTCAGCTCTTCGCCCAGCCCGAGCATGATCCCGGACTTGGTGGGAACCTGCGGATGAAGCGCCTTGAAGCGCTTGAGCAGCGTCAATGACCAATCGTAGTCGGCGCCCGGTCGCACTTCCAGGTAACGCGCGCGCACGGTTTCCAGGTTGTGGTTGAACACGTCCGGCGGGCAATCCTTGAACACATCGAGCGCGCGATCCATTCGCCCTTTGCCGCGAAAGTCGGGTACCAGGACTTCGACGACGATCTTTGGGTTTTGTTCCCGCACTTGTCGAATGCAGTCGACAAAGTGTTGCGCACCGCCATCGCGCAAATCGTCGCGGTCCACCGAGGTGATCACCACATATCGCAAGCGCATCTCACGGATCGTGTTGGCGAGCTTCGCCGGCTCATCGGCGTCGGGTGGTTTCGGGCGCCCATGCGCGACATCGCAAAACGCGCAGCGCCGCGTACACACCGCGCCCAGAATCATGAAGGTGGCCGTGCCATTGCTGAAGCACTCGTGGATGTTCGGACACGAGGCTTCCTCGCACACCGTCACCAGGGAATTGGCGCGCAGCTTGGCTTTCAGCACATCGACCGCGTTGCCGGTGGGCAGGCGCACTCGGATCCAGCCTGGTTTTCTTAAAGCCGGACGCGTGGCGTCAAAGGTAACGGGGTTGCGCGAAATTTTGTCTTCGCCGACTTGTTTTTCGCCCAGCACCAGCGCTGGGATAGCCTTGTTCATGCGGTTTGCGGCTGCAGTTCACCAGGAAGAACTGAATCGTACACGACTGGCGCCGGCTCGTAGCCGAAGACCCGTGCAAAATGGCGGGCATAGTCTGCTGCAAAGTCGACAAGGCTTGCGGCGATTCCCAAGCGTCTGAGATCGATCACCTCCAAACCACGATAGCCGCAGGGGTTGATGCGTCCGAATGGTTCGAGGTCCATGTCGACGTTGAAGGCGATTCCATGGAACGTGGTGCCGCGCCGCACGCGAATGCCGATCGCCATGATTTTTGCGGCATTCACATAGATCCCAGGAGCGCCCTCGCGCCTCACGGCTGCGATGTCGCGGTCTGCAAGCAAATCGATGCCCACCTGCTCCAGACGCGTCACGAGCTCGCGCACGCCGATACTGAGCCGTCGTAGATCGATCAGCGGATAAGCTACCAGTTGACCTGGCCCGTGATACGTCACCTGCCCGCCCCGATCGACCGGCACAACCGGAATGTCGCCAGGGAACAAAACGTGCTCGGTTTTGCCTGCTTGCCCCAGCGTGAAAATTGGATCGTGTTCCAGCAACAGCAAGTGATCGGCAGCATGCTCGTCGCGCGTCGATGCGTAGCTCTGCATCGCGCGCCAGAGGGGCTCGTAAGGTTGGCGGCCCAGGTAGCGGGGGGTCAGGTGGTTCACTAACGCCAAGCCGCCAGCGCCGCCGCTTCGCGTCGATCTGTCCCGGCGAGCGGCCGACCTGGGATCAAACACGTGTGCTGCCCCGCCGGGGCGAAATGAAATGGCCCAGGGCGCAAGGCCTGGGTCAGTGCACCGTTTTCAGTAAGCACTGAAAGGGCGCAATCGCAAAGTTTCGCCCCTTCAGGGCTCTCAATAACGGGGACTGGTACCCAGGACTTGCGCCCTGGGCTATTACATTGCGCCCCGCTGGGGCGCGTTGGTCTCAACCCGAAATAACTCACGTTGAACTAGTCGCCTTGGGTCCAAGAGAAGCCTCACTGCGCCCCTGGCGCCGCGTACTTCTCGATCCACTTGTGGACTTCCTCATACCAAAAGATCGAATTCTGTGGCTTCAATATCCAGTGGTTCTCGTTCGGATAGTAGATCAGGCGTGTCGGCACGTTGCGCTTCTTGAGCGTGTGGTAAAGCTCTATGCCATGGTTCACCGGCACGCGGTAATCGAGCTGTCCGTGGATCACCAAGGTCGGCGTCTTGAAGTTGCCGGCGCCGAAGTGTGGCGATGAGCGCTGGAAAATCGTCGGGTCTTCCCAGAACTCCGGGAAGCGCGAATCGGTGAAGCCAAAATCGCTACCGATCTGCGTGAACCAGTTGTACACCGCAGCGTGCGCAATCAGCGCTTTGAACGGGTGCTCGCGGCCCAACAATATCGATGCCAGATAACCGCCGTAGCTGCCGCCACCCGCGACCATGCGGTCCTTGTCGATGAACGGCTGCGCTGCGAGCCACTCGGCGGCTTTGATGGTGTCCTGGTACGGCAGGATGTCCTGATTCGGATTGATCGAATCGGTGAACGCCTGACCGAATCCACTCGAACCGTGGAAATTGTGCCACGCCGTCACGTAACCGCGCGCGGCGAACACCTGCGCGTTCCATCGAAATGAAAATGCGTTGGTGATGCCGTTGTGTGGGCCGCCGTGCAACAAAAGAAAGGCCGGATAGCGCTTGGTTTTATCGAAGCCGGGCGGATAGTTCACCCACATTTGAATCGGCACGCCGTTCGCGCCTTCGTACGTGACCGACTCGAAGGTACCGAACTCAATCGCGGCCAGCGCGTCTTTGTTGCGCGTACCAAGAACGGTTGTTTCGCCGTTGCGCGCGTCGACGCGCACCAGCGTAGGTGGCTCGATATAGCTCTCGCGCAAGCCGACGAGCACTTTGCCGTTCGCCGATAGCGCCAGCCCGCCGACATTGCTGCCATCGGTCACGCGGCGCGGTTTGCCTTTCAACGACAGCTCGTAAACGCGCATTGTTCCGGCATCATCGATGGCTCCGAGAAGCCCGGAGCTATCGGCTTTCCACACCAGCCCATCCGCAGAGCGATCCCATTTGGCGTGCAGATCTGCCGTCGATTGCGACGCCACATCGTAAACGCGCAGACGACGCGTATCGCCATAAAACCCGGAAATGGTCTGTCGCGCATAGGCAAGCTTCTTGCCGTCCGGGCTCCACTGCGGCACGTTGTCGCTGGCAGCGTTGTCGGACGTTAGATTGCTCGGCGTGCCGTCCGACCCCAGCAAATAGACGTCAAGATTGATTTTGTCGTGGTTGGCATCGCTATCGGCGACGAAGGCAATCGCACCGGTCTTCGGGTTCACATCGAACGAGGTCGCATCCGACAAACTGCGCGGAAGCTCGAGCTTGGTGGCCAACGTTAGTGCCTTGGGCTCACCGCCCGCAAGCGAGACCTCGTAGAGGTGCGCCTGACGATCATCGATAAACTGATCCCAATACGTCACCGGCGCGTCGTCCCACACCTTTGCGGTCATCTTCGATTCCGCGCGCTCTTTGATGCGCGTTGCCGAATCTGCCCAGGACACGCCCGGCCAAACGCGCGTCAGCACCACAAGTCGCTGACTGTCGCCATGCCACTTGGCGACCGACACACCCGTGGGAATGCTCGTAATCCGCCGCGCCTCACCGCCGCTGAGCGGCAGCGCATATAGCTGCGGCGACTTATCGTCATCGCGCTGCGCGATGAAAGACAACCACTTTCCGTCAGGGCTAAACGCCGGCGCCGACTCGTTCGAAGCGGCCTGCGTCAAAACCCGCTCCTCAGAGCCATCGGTCGCAAACCACCAAAGATCAGTGATCGCCTTGTCTTCTTTGACATCAAAGCGCGTCACTGCGGCAACAGCCGCCTTGCCATCCGGCGAGACCGCCGGCGGCGCCACCCGCTCCAGCGCCCACATGGATTTTTCGGTGATGGGGGCGGACAGTGCAGGTCCCGCCGTCAGTAACGCGAAGCTGAAAGTAAGATATCGCACCTATCACGCCCTGAAGTTTGAGAGCGCTAATCTAGCGTATTCGGGTTGGTGCGTGTGCCGCCGCTTGAGAGAGTGCAGCACTCTCGCAACGACCAGAAAGCCGCTGCCTCAGGTGCACGCGCCCACGGGAATTTCGCTGATCGACGGCCGGCCCGACACGGAAAGCGTCAGTCGACGGCCCTTCACTCGCTCCGTCGATTGCCCGTTCTTGCAAACCGCAATGACAATATTGCCGGGTGCTGCCGCGTCGATTCGACCTGTGGGCAGGAACGAGATAAAGTCCGGCGCCTGATTACCAATCGTTCGGATCTCCATGTTGTCGCTCGCGCCTTCACCCACCTTGAGCAAGGCATCGGTTGCGACAAACGGCGTTCTCGCATCGGGAGAGGCATACGTCATCCATCCAGCGTCGAACTGGTTAGCCGAACTCGACGTCAAACAACCCACTTGATCGCCGCTACGACACATCGTGACTACCGAGCCTCTCGTCACAGCGCTATTGCGGGCAAGCTGCAAATCGGAGACCAAACGATTAACTTCGGTAGCGACCTGATTGCGAGCGATCAGATCGCCCATCGGGGGCAGCGCAAGCCCGGCGAAAATGGCAACAATTGCCACCGCCACAATAAGCTCAATCACTGTGAAGCCACTCTGTCGCCGGCTCATCTTAACTGCCCTCCGTCGGCTCGACCTTCTCGCAATGCTGCTTAATCGCTTGGAACGCCCGTTCTTGACGCAACTTTCGATCGGCATCAGACAGAGGCACCTCGGCGCCAGTTTTCTCGTCCGTAACGAAGATCCGTGCTTCACTACTTAGGCTGTTGTAATCAGCATGACCCCTGTCGCACAGTTCCTTGCGAGCTTCACGGTTTCGCTTTTCCAACAAGGTCTCGGCCGCTTCCGCGAGGGTAGGAGGAGCCTGTTCATTCGAACCTGACAGCGCCTGTGACGAAGTGGTGACGGAAGCCGGAAGCCTTACCTCAATTGCAGATTCGACCGCCTTTCGACTCGAGAAATGAACGACGCCGTTCTCATCCGTCCATTTGTAAACGGCGTCCGCTCCATAAAGCGAAATCGACGCTGCGAGCGATACAAACGCAAAAGCGAAACGCTTCATCGCCAGCATTCCTCCGCCGAGCGACTGTTTCCGTTAATCGTTCCTTTGACACCGGCGTTAGTAATGGTCAGTTGCTCGCACTTGTCACGAGCTTGAGAAGCGGTTGGAATCGCCCTTGCCTCGAACGCTAGAGCGGTTGCGGACACGACCTGCATCGTGTAGTGCCCGTCCGCCGAGGTCGCTGGCATATTGAGGAGCGCCAAATTGGCTGTGTAGGTATTGGTCCCAAATCGGTACTTCTCCTGACGAGCGGCGAGGTCCATGAGCGCATTCTTGCCATCGGTTCTTTTTGACCTGGACATTTGCTCAAAGTAGCTCGGCAACGCGATCGCTGCGAGAATCGCGACAATCGCGACAGCTACTACCAGCTCAATTAGCGTAAATCCGGACTGTCGACATACGTTCATATCACCCTCAATTCGCGTTTGTGGGCTGCCGCCACGACGATTCCCCCGCGCGGCGCAACAGCTCGGAACCCAAGTTCTGGCAGATGATAGCGCCCGTACTGGTCTGCACACACGCCTGCAGCTCGCCAGTGTTCTCGGCTTGCCCGAAAGACAACGTCGGCGCCGACGGCACGCCAGGACCGAGGTTAAATGTCGTGGGGATTCCGCCGCCTCCGCCCGTTCCGCCGGTAACATTTGCCATACCGGGAGAAGCCGTTCCGGAACGATAATTCAGCACGAACAACCGACCGCTGCCCAGGTTGGCGCAGAGGTCAGTGCTGGGCAGATACGTCGTCGTTACCAATAGATTGCTTGAGACAGCCTGGTTACTGACAACGCGTTCGGCGCCGCCGTTCGCGCCGGGACCATCAAGATTTCTGAAGAATCCACCAGAACTCGCCAGCGATGCAAGGTACTCCTCAAACGTCTGCCCCCCCACCGAACCATCAGCCGCGACGACAACATTGGTCACGTCAACCAACCCAGAAATCGGCAGTGAGGATGGATTGGATGGACTCTCGCTTCGGTCCTTGATGCCGTAAATGCGTTGAATGCTGGTCGATGCCGAATCGAGCGGCGAGAACAGGCGGCCAGTACCGGCGTACACAAAGCGCTCACCCAAATCATCTACTGCGACGCTCGGACGAATCGACACTGGGCGATCAGTGTCGTGCAACATCTGAACGCGCCACGAGGCTGGCGAAGCACTCTCATTGGTTGCGACTTTGTAGAGACTGCCTTCGAATTCCAAGCCACCTACATCGCGATTGGAGCCAAAGTACAATGCCTCGACCGAGTAGTTGAGGTCGAAATCTGCCGAAACCAAATCCATCCCAAACGAATCGTCGCCCAACGAGTCCGCGTTAAGTTCAGCCAGAACCGAGACGTTTCCACTCACAAGATCCGCCAAATCGAACACCCGCAACTTGAGCGGCCGATCAGAGACGATACGCCCCGCATTCAATTCTTTGTTCGGACCCGACGGCACAACCAGGAACCAACGGTTCTCCCCGTTCGCATTGATCACCACGGCTCCCGGTCGGCCCAACTGGTAGCCCTCATCGACCGCAATCTCTGCCAGCACACGCGGTGCAATCTCCGGGTCGGTGATATCCATTATGACGGTCGCCGCGCGCGACTGAATATCGTCATCAGAATTACCGTCGCTATTGGCCGCACCGACGCCGTCGAAATCGCCCGAATCGACCGCGATATCGCCACCGCCTGTGCGGAAGTTAACGACTGCGAGCGTTCCCCAACTGTTCCCGCTGAACACCTTCGCATCGAAAACGCTTGGGCTGCCGTCCACGGTAAAGACGTGCGTGTAATCGGGATCGGCCATCCAGCGCAAGTGCGGCAAAACGTTGCCGGGGACGTAAGACCATAACTCTGTACCGAGGTCCTGAGATGAGGATGTACCCGCCCGTCGAGCAAATTGCAGATTTCTCGAATCGAAGAACCCAGCGTGGAACGCATGCAGCATTCCGGAATTCGAACCAACCAATACAACCTGACGACGCGGACTCAGGGACAGTTCGAAATCCGAATAGGTGTCATCGCCGTACAACAAGTCAAAACCCTCCGCTGGCGAACCTACCGCAACAGGTGTCGAGTTGACGATGTCCGCCAAGCGCATGGTTTTCGCAGCTCCGCTACCGCCCTCATAGTTGATCCGTCTACTACGCAATCCCGCAACCTCATCGCCACGAGTCCACCTGACGATTCGCTGCGCCTCAACCGGGTCGTCCGAGTTCAAGAAGTGAAAGTTGGACGAGCCGAACCCACTCGTGTCCCAGGTGAACGATTTACGCTCCCCCGCACTCACGTTCCCGTCCTGATCTTCGTCAATCCAAGTCAGAATATGTCGGCCTGTCGATGCGCTTGACGTGTAAGCGCGCTGATTATTGATTGTTGCATCGGGTACATCGGCGAGCAGTTTCCGAGCATTCCAAAGCGTCTTCAGATCTTCGAGTTCGAAGATCGTGCCTGGTGGCAAACCATCGGGACCGATCGGACCAGGTTCGAATATGTTGGGGTCACCGGACGTGTTTGTCAAACGCTTGTAGCGTGTGCGCGGCGGTTGGACTTGACTGTCAAAAAAGAACTGGATGGCTGGATCTTGTGAATAATTGCCGAGTCTCTTGTCCGCGACCAAATCCTCTCGAAGCAATCCGGCGCTATCGATAAAGATGCCTTGAAGGTCCCCCAACCAACGCGCTTCGCGGCCAGCGCCGTCAGTCCGCCGAGCTTCGAACAAAGCTTGGTACAGCGCTCCGAAACCGCGGCTGCTGTTAGCAACGACCGCAGCGGCCGTTCCAGACGATGTCTTCGAAAGGATCGCTTGGAAAACCTTAGCTAAGGAATCCTCCAGTGCGCCAGGGTTGGTGACTAAAAAGTATGTGTCCGGCTGACCATCAGGATTCGGATCACCGGCAACATCCACCGCATCCCACTCTTCCTGGAGGTCTGGACGGTTGTTACTATTCCGGTCCGTAAAACCACCCCATTTAGCCGCGTACCACAACGGTTCTTTCAAAAGGGTCGCGCTCGTTGAGGTCGACTGGGTATATGTCACGCTTGTTGGCGGCATGGTCAAAATGCAGTTCGTACAACCGCCAGACGCGTTGATCCGCGAACCAGTCACCCCGTTCTGAGTGGTTCCCCCCACGGTCACTGTCACTGGTGTGGGATCAGTGAAATCAAAGTCATAGATGCCCGAGTGAAAATGCGGACCATCCTGCGTGGTGCCGCTTATGATGTAACCAAAGCCTTGACCGTTCGCCGTCGACGCCGAAACCGCGTCGGTGGTTACCTTGATCTGTGAACCGCTAACTTCGTATTCGATAAAGCCCCACATATCCTGATCGTAGTCGCCCCCAAATGCGCTATCCTCCCAGTTGATGTAGAACTTCCCGCGGCCACCTGCCACATCATAATTGACCACTCGGAAATCGACGATCGCGCCACCGCCGAACGGTCCCGTCCCGTTGGACGAGCGATCCAAACGATATGCAGGAAGAATCGTCACCGTGCGACCATTCATCGGAACGACGATCTTCGGCGTGTTCGTCGCAAGCTGAATCCCGTAGGTGGTCACCTTCAACGATTGATTATCTGTTCCGGGAACTGAAACATCGCTACGAATGCGGTTAGTTCTCGCCCACCATGCAAGACCCGCCATTTGGTAGGACCCCTCCAAAGCAGGAGCCTCCGGACAGATCCCAACCATCCCTCCCAACGATGTGAGGTTCTTGATCGAGCAGAGGCGGTCGCCGGCCCCACCCGTCGCCAAAGGACCCGTCATTCCGTAGAAGGTTGCTCCACCCAAACCTTCGCCAGCAGCTACGGCATCCGTTAGGGAAACTGGGTTCGGGCTGCCCGCGAGACCACCAATCGGCACTGCATTCCAATCGTAAGAGCTAACGCTTGCGTTAAAATTCAAGACGTTCAGGGGCGAGCAGTACAGATTCCGATCAACGGGATCAGTCCAAGCCCTGGCAGTCAACCCCAGCGCATTATCTTTGCCGCTCGTACCTGGATTAAACCCGCTCGTCGCTGAAGCGCCGGCCAAGTAGCGCAGGCTTTCTGCGTACATTTCAGAAAATGGATTGCCCCAATTGGCGCATGCGCCCTCGGGGACGGAATCCGATATCCCGTTGGCAATACCTGTTCGCTGAAACGTACAGGCATCGTTTGTGTTGTATCCATTCTCATCCCGACGGAAGCCCGCAACACGCATACGCGTCAATTGACGAACTAATCCATTCACCGCAGTAAACGTACCGTTGGTGCCGACGTTGATCTCGTCCCGCATATCCCCCATGGGCTTGCGCAAAACACCACCCGAGACGTTCCTGTCCCACGATCCCGTAAACAATGCAAACCTCAAGTCGCCCTCATCACCATACTGCTGCAACAAGCCAATAGGTTTAGGACTGCCGGTTGGGTAATTCTTACAGCGTTCCGTGCCAATTAAGCCACTGACGCACGCCGCGACCCGAACCACGAACTGACCACGACCATCCGTGGAGGAAGTTACGCCATTGCCCGTCCCCAGCTGACGCGGCTGATAGACGGACCCATCGCCCCCAACTGACCTTCGCGGATTCTCGCCTGATGCGGCCAGACCCGAGAAGAAAGCACGGTTGCCATTGCTGCGAAACGCTGCGAAGAAGCCACCTTGGAGGTCCGATGCCTCGTCCTGCCAGTGACACTGGCGACGCTCGTTCGCGCCCCAGAGCTCATAATTACCCCGAGCTACGCGTACTAAAGGTGGGTTTGTGTCCGTAATAGAATCGCCGTTATTGACCGAAGCGAAGGTCAGGTTACAAAACGAGATTCCATTGACGCTCAAATTTCCAATCCTCCAGACAGTCGATGTAGCCGTGCCTGTATAGCTTCTTGGGTCGATTTCAACCCGTAGATACCGACCGTCCGGCCAAGCTGGCAAATTTGGGCAGTTCCCTGTGCGCACCGGCACGGGTGGTGTGAGCGGGTTCCCGTCGGTGTCCTGGAGGGTGGTCTGGACCCGGGTTGTGTCAAACACACCTCCCACCATGGTAACGGTCGGATCGTTTTCGAGAGTCAGCACGACTTGGTCGCCCTGATTGAAGTCGCCAAGCGCAGTACCGCCATTTGCGCCGTCCAAAGGAACGCAAAGCGGCGTTGTGTGCGGCGCGGCGTTGAATGGGGCAACGTTGAACCCCGGCGTTCCTGTGGTGTGGCGCGAGTAGGGCCCAATCACGATTGGAGCTGCAAATCTCACTGTACCGAGACCAGCTGAAACCGCAGGAATAAATGGCGTAAGCCGACCGATGTCGGTGCCGTTGTAGTATTTCGCAAACGCGTGCGCGTCTGACGGAAGGTGCGCCCGCTCCAGGACTGTCGTACTTCCGGTGTCCGTCGACCGTGCCCCGCCGTACAGAAGTTTTCGCACCGCGTCCATTCGCGTCATTGTGGCCCAGTTCAGGAAATTGCCGCTCCACGCACCCGAGCAATACTTATCAGCGGAAATGCTTGATGGATTGAAACGCTGATCGGCGGTGCTGTATGTGTAGCATTTCCTTGGGTCGAAATAACCGTAGTAATCAATACTATGCTTGTACGTCGTTTCCAGCGTCCCGTCGCCATCAAGGTCGGTATAATCATTGTAAGCCTTGTAGAAAAGCTGATGATCTCGCGACACGTTGAGAACAACTTGCGGAGACACGGTCGCCGATGAACCCACTACAGGAAACTGTGTGAAGTCCAACATTGACTCGGCCGAGGTTCGCGCGGCATTGGCCAAATTTTGCTGCCCGAGGCCAGCACCCGCCACCACCACAGAAGCGAAAGCCGCTAATAACAATCGAGAATTCATGACAGGAGCCTGCTAAATTCAAGGGGTATAGGCGAGGTCTGACGTGCATTCGCCCTGAGTCTCCCGGAACGGGAGATGATAATGTGCTGCTGACTGGGCAATTGATCCACCGATCTCGGCGCGACTAAAGAACTCAAATGTCTGCGCGCTCGACCGTTGCGCCCCGGAAGAATATCCGGAGAGTGCTGACGCGTCACCGCCGCCGGGGTCGAAACTGCCGAGATAGATCACCGAAACTTCCGAAAAATTTCCATCGCTTCCCTTGAACTGATACTCGTAGTCGACCGTCGAGGGATCGTTCACGTTTTCGCTTCCAAATCGTACGTAGCTGTTGTTCGGTGAGTCAATTTCCATTCCAGGGTCGGTGTCGAAGTTAGCGTTCCAGCCCCCCTGACCGCCTGGCGCACAACCGGCTGCGCAAGCCCCGCCGCCGCCGCCAATTAACTGAACAGTATTTGGCCACTTCTCCCACTCACATCGAGCCAGGTCTGCGGTTATGCGACTAAACGCCACGCGCCCAGACTCAGCGCGTTCGAACGCAATCTCAAAGTTCGCGACATTATTCGCCATATTGAGTTCTAGCGCCGTGCCACGCATTGCTGTGACGGCGACCAGCGTCATCATCAATAAGAAAACAAGCCCAAAAAACAGCGCGAAACCACGTTGGGAGGAACTATTTTTCATGTCTAGACGCCACGATAGCGGTTTCGGATAGCGACTGTAGATTCAAAACGAGTTCTGAGTGTCCTCGCTGCAATGCCAGTCGGGGAATGCGACGGTGTGTCACCGGATAGTGGGAATGTTCTCGTATCTGCGGGAAAGCTGTTGTCGCGTTCCGCACTGCGGGCGATGCCTGAGACGCGCAAATTGCTGATCTGTGACCAGAGGATGCCTCCAGTGGTGACCTGTTCCGATGACAACCAATTCCCTCGGCCGAGTTGAAACTCGAACTGCAATTGCTCGGCGCCGTCGGCGACGGGCTCGGACGTCCAGACCCCTGTTGCGTCGACATATCCGCGCATCAACGTAGGAATGGGGTTGTCGAAATCGCCGTCATCTGCGTTACCGCAAATCCCATCCAACCCAGGATCGTTACAACGTCGAACCCAAAACATCTCGACCGTGTAGGGATAAACGCGGTTCTGCGGTCGCGCCAATTCGCCGGTGTTGGTCACCGGAATCACAGGTAAGCCCGAAGAGCCCTGAAACAGCTGACCGCTCTGAGGCAACGTCGACGCCAGCATGTACCGCCTGCCAGCGTCTAGCACTGCACCCGGTGGTTCCGGATCTGCCTCGATATAACGCATAACGACGACGTCCGTATTCGGCTCATACTGAGCAGCATCGAAGCAGTTGGCCAATGCTGCAGGTGCTGTGGCTGCGCCGTTCCAGGCCTCAATGGGCCGGCCAATAGCCGCCGTCCAACCCGCGGAACAGGCAGGATCAGCTCCAGGCACAGATGCACCAGAGATGCTCGAATTACGTACGTTTCCCCGATGAGCCGCCATCCGAGCCGCATAGGCGAGACGTTCAACCGAAAAACGCATGTTTTCCTGCATAAAATTTGCGCCTTCCATGACGCGGTAGGCTTGGCGGTTGGCAAGCAGGATTTGAATCAGTCCAGTCATCAGGATGATGCCGATGGCCATAGCCACCATCAGCTCTACCAACGTGAAACCGCTTTGACGTTCTCTCATAACGGCACCGACTCAAATGCAATGGTTTGATCAACGCCAGATTCACCCCAAGCGATGGTGATCGTATAGAGCTGCGAATTGGGCGCGCGTTCTACCGTCAGAGGCGCTGCGGTGATCGGAGGTGGTAGCGCGCGGACGATCTCGGCTTGGGCCCATGCTAAGTCAGCCGTTGCCACCGGTTGCAACGAACAAACACTCGGGCAAACCGCAGATCCTGGAAAGCGATAGTCGACGGTTTGCATTGGATCGACGTTCCCAAACACGGGGCCGGTCTTCGCCAAGAGCATGGTTGCCCGCATGCGATCTGCGAGGGCGCGGCCCAGGATAGTGGCTTGCGATCGCGACCCCGCGTCTTTTGTGTACGACATGCCTTTTACTTGAAGCAATGCGATGCCGATCATTCCGATCGAGAACACCACGATGGCAACGAGCATTTCGAGCAACGTGAAGCCAGATTGGGATCGGAGCCGCATAGGTCGACGGTTTCTTATTAAGGACTAGCGCAATCGTGGCCGATGCCGAGCCATGGCTCCAAGACGAAGCCGATGGTTGGCGAGTGGGGGCCGATAACTGGCTGTGGCGAATGGGATCGCCCTGGTGTTTGTGCTTGCAGCCAGGGACGCTGTTCGATCTGACTATCTGACAGAAGACTAATCACATCAGGCGCGATTAATCGCGCACCAGGACGAGCGACCCGGCGTTCTGCTCCGAACTTGTCTTTCCGCGCCTTGCCCCTTGACACAACCGCCCGCTTGCACCGAACCTTTGCTGCTCTGCACAAATGGCACACCTATGCGTAGCGACACGATTAAGGCATTCCCAGAACGCGCGCCTGCTCGGGCGATGTTGCGAGCTACGGGCTTGACCCCGGCGGATTTGGAGAAGCCGCTGATTGCGGTGGTGAGCACGTATAGCAACGTAACGCCCTGCAATATGCATCTGCGCGATCTGGCGGCGGCGGTGCAAGCCGGCGTACGCGAAGCTGGCGCCACGCCAATTGAGGGCAACACCATTGTGGTGTCCGATGGCATCAGTATGGGTACTCCTGGCATGCGCGCCAGTCTGGCATCGCGCGACTGGATCGCCGATACCATTGAGCTGTTCGTGCGCGGGCATTCATTCGATGGCGTGGTGGTGCTGACGGGGTGCGACAAGACCATTCCGGCCGCCGCGATGGCGTTGGCGCGAATGAATATCCCCGGCCTGGCGCTCTATGGCGGCTCGATCATGCCGGGGCGATTCCAGGATCGCGATGTCACCATCCAGGACGTCTTCGAGGGCGTCGGCGCATGCGCCGCCGGCAAGATGACGCGCGAGCAACTGAAGGAACTTGAGGGCAAAGCCTGCCCCGGTGCGGGCGCCTGCGGCGGACAGTTCACCGCGAATACCATGGCAACGGCGTTGGCATTTCTTGGCATCGCCAGCATGGATGGGACGGACTTGCCGGCCTTGCATCCCGGCAAACCAGCGGCGGCTGAAGATGCGGGTCGCGCGGTGGTGGCGCTGGTCAAGGAGCAGCGACTGCCGCGCCAGATCATGACGCGCGAGGCCTTCGAAAACGCAATCGCGGCAGTGATGTTGACGGGCGGTTCGACCAACGCCGTGTTGCATTTGCTGGCGATCGCACGCGAGGCGGGTGTGCGCCTGAATCTCTCGGACTTCGATGCGATCAGTCGCATTACGCCGGTGTTGGCGGATCTGAAACCCGGCGGCAAGTACGCGGCACCGGATATGACATTGGCGGGCGGGTTGCGTCTGGTGGCGCAGCGACTCAAGGGCCAGGGACGGCTGCACGACGGTCTGACCGTGAGTGGCCACTCGATGCACGCGGAAGCTGACGCCGCGCAGGAGCGCGCCGGCCAACAAGTGCTTCGCACGTGGGATCAGGCGATCAAGCCAGAGGGTGGCATCGCGATTCTCAAAGGCACGCTGGCGCCGGATGGCGCGGTGGCCAAACTCGTTGGTCATGATCGCCGCCAGCATGTCGGACCGGCACGCGTGTTCGACAACGAGCCGGACGCGTTCGCGGCGGTGCGCGAAGGGCGCATCCAAGCAGGCGATGTGATCGTGATTCGCCATGTCGGTCCAGCGGGGGCGCCGGGTATGCCGGAGATGCTGGCGGTCACAGCAGCCTTGGTTGGCGCAGGCCTGGGCGATTCGGTGGCGCTGATTACCGATGGGCGCTTTAGCGGGGCGACCTATGGATTCATGGTCGGACACGTAGCGCCGGAAGCTGCGCGCGGTGGGCCGATCGGCTTGATCGAAGACGGCGATGTGATCACGCTCGATATCGACACGCGCCGCCTGGATGTGGCTGCGCCCCTAGACCAAAGGCTTAAGCGTTATCAACCTAAGCCTCCTGTTGAATCCTATGGTGTTTTCTGGAAGTACACGCAATTGGTGGGTTCTGCGTCGGAAGGCGCGATGACTCATCCTGGGGCGATTTAGCGTCAATGAGGTGCTGTTTTGCTTGACGCTTGCCGCTTGATTCGCAGCCGCGAGCTTTGCGCTTCTGCTCGCGCCGAAGCGGTTGGCGCAAAGCAACTGGCGGCGGGCCTCGGCCAGAAACGCCCACCCTCACCCCCGATCCTCCCGCACAAGCGAGAAGTTGGGCGGGTTATGTCGCAGTCTGTATGCAAGACAACGGCAATTGCCCTTCTGCTTCACGTGTGAACCTCTTTCAGCATTCGAAGATTTAACGCCCTACCCTCCAAACCGAGCCGATAGCCAATGACCAAACTTTATTCCGAACACGACGTGCAACCCGAAGCGCTCAAGGGCCAACGGATTGCGATCTTGGGTTACGGCAGCCAGGGGCGCGCGCAAGCGTTGAACCTGCGCGATTCGGGTTTCGATGTGATTCCCGCGCTACGACCGGGCGGCAAGACCTGGGCGCAAGCGGAGGACGATGGCTTCAAGCCCAAGGAGCCGAGCGTGGCGCTCAAAGATGCGCACGTGATCAGCATGCTGCTGCCGGATACGGAGCAACCAAAGGCCTACGAGCAGTGGGTTGCCCCGAATCTCAAGGCCGGTTCGCTACTGATGTTCGCACACGGCTTCAACGTCCACTATGGCACGATCGTGCCGCCTAAGGACGTCGACGTCGCGTTGGTTGCGCCGAAGGCGCCTGGCAAACTGGTGCGTCGCCAATATGAGGAAGGCCGCGGCGTGCCGAGCCTGATTGCCGTCCATCAGGACGCCACGGGCACCGCTAAAGCGCGTGCGCTGGCCTGGGCCTGGGGTGTGGGTTCGGCCCATGCGGGCGTGCTCGAAACCACTTTCGCCGAGGAAACCGAGACCGATTTGTTCGGCGAGCAGGCGGTGTTGTGCGGCGGCGCAACGGAGCTGGTGCAAGCCGGATTCGAGACGCTGGTGCAGGCTGGTTATCAACCAGAAGTTGCGTATTTCGAAGTGCTGCACGAACTGAAGCTGATCGTCGACCTGCTGTATGAAGGTGGCATGGCGCGCATGCACCAGTTCATTTCCGATACCGCCAAGTACGGCGATCTGACGCGCGGTCCGCGGGTGATCAACGGCAATGCGCGCAAGGCAATGCGCGAAATTCTGGAGGAAATCCGCAACGGCACATTCGCGCGCGAGTGGATCGCCGAGAACGCCAACGGCGCGCCGAACTACAAGGCTCTGCTGGATCGCGATCTGGCGCACCCGATCGAGTCGGTGGGCAAACGCCTGCGCGCGCGGATGAGTTGGTTGCAGGCTGGTCAGCCCGGCGATAAGGCTGCTTGATCGCGCGATGCGGCATCGCATCGCAACGTCTGCCAGGGCGCGAGCAACCATGCTCGCGCTCGCTGCTTTGGCCTTCATCGGTTGCACCACTGCTCGGATCGTACCGCCCAACGATGTGGGGGCGGTTACTGGCGAAGTGCTTCACGATCCCGCACAACCCATCGCAACGCCGTCTGTCGATGAGGTTCACGAGCCACCAAGGCAGCTGGCGGGAAACGCGATGCCGTCGTATCCCCCGGCGCTGGTGTCGAAACGCCTGCCGCCGGTGAGCGTGAGCGTCCGCATAGTCGTTGGCAGCGACGGCAAAGTCGCGCGCGTCGAACCGCTGACGCCCGATCAAGATGAGCAATTCCTTGCGGCCGTCCGCGCCTCCGTACTCACTTGGCGCTACGAGCCATTCGTTGTCATCGAGTGGGCAGATTCGCCCGACGCGAACGGCGACGGCGAACCAGACGGCCAACACGTCGCCGCAGAACGCGCAAAACCATTCCGCTTCGATATGCGCTTCACCTTCGAAGTGGTGAATGGCAAACCGAAGGTGTCCGGCTGACCGGTCAGTCCTGCGCCGACGTGAGCGTCTCAAGCACGGCACGCAGATCGCCATCCAGCGGTGCGCTATACAGCTTTTCTTCCTGTTCGCCCCACGAAAATCGAAGCTGATGAGCGTGCAGAAATAGCCGCCGCAGACCTTTGGCCTTCATCGCGCGATTAAAATCGGCATCGCCGTATTTGTCGTCGCCAGCGAGCGGGTGACCGGCGTGCAAGGCGTGGACGCGAATCTGGTGGGTGCGGCCGGTGACGATTTCCACTTCGACCAGCGTTGCATTGTCGAACCGCTCCAGTACGCGAAAGCGCGACAACGACGGTTTACCTTCGTCATCGACTTCGACCATACGCTCGCCGCCTTGCAGTTGGTTCTTCAGAAGCGGCGCGTCGACATCGAATCTTTCTTTCGCAGGCGATCCCTTGATCAGTGCCAGGTAACGTTTGCCGACGCGCCCATCTCGGATCAGCGCCTGGAGTTTGCGCAACGCGCTGTGCTTTTTGGCGAAAGCCAGAAGTCCGCTGGTGTCGCGATCCAGGCGATGCACCAACTCCAGCGTGTCACCGGGGCGCAACGCTCGCAGCGCTTCGATGGCGCCAAGCGAAATGCCGCTGCCGCCGTGGCTCGCCAGTCCGCTGGGCTTGTTAAGCACCAGAAACTCGCGCTCGTCGGCAACAATGCGCGACGCGAGCAAGTCCGCAAGATTCTCCGAGGGTGCGGCCAGCGTTTCCTTGTCTGGCAGTCGTACCGGCGGAATGCGAACTTGATCGCCGCCAACGAGCCGTGTCTCCGGTTTTGCGCGTCCGCCGTTCACGCGCACCTGCCCGGTGCGGAGCACGCGATAGATGAGACTTTTTGGAACGCCTTTGAGTTGCGTCATCAGGAAATTGTCGAGGCGCTGACCGGCACGTTCACTGTCGACGTCGACGATGCGCACAGCGGTGGGTGCGGCTATCGGGTCCGGGCGAGTTTGTGAAGTCCGCTCCTGGTACGCGGACCCATGGTCCGCATGCTTCGGACGCTCTGCTCGCGCCTGGTTGGAAAGCTGCGGACCGTGGGTTCGCGTACCCGGAGCAGCTTTCGGACTCACCGCTCGGGTCTGGTTGGAAGGCTGCGGACCATGGGTCCGCGTACCTGGAGCAGGCTTCGGACGCACTGCGCGCTTTGAGTTGGAAAGCTGCGGACCATGGGTCCGCGTACCAGGAGCAGCTTTCGGATGCACCGCTCGGGTCTGGTTGGAAGGCTGCGGACCATGGGTCCGCGTACCAGGAGCATGCTTCGGACGCTTCGGCGCCTTGTCGTGAGCAGTACCCGCCGAGCGCGTTTCAGCGGCCAATGCACGCCTCGATTCTCGTCCGGTCGCTCGCGGCGGATGCTGATCGCCGCTCCTTACCCCCGGCGATCGAGTGCGCTTACGCATGCCATTCCTTATCGAGTTATGAATTTACCGGCTCGACTGTTATCATCGCAAAGTCACGCCATGCTGTTGAGCGCTACGTGGAGACAAAGCCAGCAGGTCGAGCGCGAAGCGAAATCGTGTTCTCGGCCTGAGCGGCAGTTTCGTCGAAACGCTCTGTCGCACGCGTCACCGGATCGTCATCGGTCTTTGAAAAACACGGGCGTAAGCCCGATCGACAAGAATTTTTTGGTGGCGCCCGTTACGCGGGCTCTGCAACGATCGAGCCCGAGGTCGGGTTTACGATCGAGCGGTTGAGCGGCTTTGGCAGGGAGGGACCTTGCCTGGTGCCGCCATCGCTGGCCGGGGCCGATCAAAGGCGCCACCCGAGTACACACAATGAAGCGAATGCTGATCAACGCGACGCAGCCGGAAGAGCTGCGCGTGGCCATCGTCGATGGCCAATCTCTCTACGATCTCGACATCGAAATCCCCTCTCGGGAACAGAAAAAATCCAATATCTACAAGGCGCGCATCACGCGGATCGAGCCCAGCCTCGAAGCGTGTTTTGTGGAATACGGCGGGGAGCGCCACGGCTTTCTCCCGCTCAAAGAAATCTCCAAGCAGTACTTCGCCGAAGGCACCAGCTTCAAGAACAACATTCGCGAGATCTTGCGCGATGGGCAGGAGCTGCTGGTCCAGGTGGATAAGGAAGAGCGCGGCAACAAGGGCGCCGCTCTCACTACGTTCATCTCCCTCGCCGGTCGCTATCTGGTGCTGATGCCCAACAGCCCGAATGCAGGCGGCGTGTCGCGACGGATCGAAGGCGAAGATCGTCAGGCGCTCAAAGAAGCGATGGATTTACTGACCGTACCCGACGGCATGAGCCTGATCGTGCGTACCGCAGGTATGGGCCGGGACGCCGAAGAGCTGCAGTGGGATCTGAATTATCTGATGCAACTGTGGACGGCGATTGACCAGGCCGCCAGTAGCCGCTCGGCGCCGTTTCTGGTCTATCAGGAAAGCAAGCTGATCATTCGTGCGCTGCGCGACTATTTGCGCAACGACATCGGCGAAATCCTGGTGGATTCGGAGAGCGTCTACAACGAAGCCCGCGAGTTCATGCAGCAGGTGATGCCGCCGAACTTGCGCAAACTGAAACTCTACAAGGACGCCACACCGCTGTTCACGCGCTTCCAGATCGAGAGCCAGATCGAAAGCGCATTCTCGCGCAGCGTGCGCTTGCCGAGCGGCGGCTCGCTGGTGATCGATCCAGGCGAAGCGCTCACTGCCATCGATATCAACTCAGCGCGCGCAACGAAGGGCGGCGATATCGAAGAAACCGCCTTCAATACCAATCTTGAGGCGGCCGAGGAGATTGCGCGGCAACTGCGTATTCGCGATGTCGGCGGCCTGGTGGTCGTCGACTTCATCGACATGGACAGCCCGCGCCATCAGCGCGAGGTGGAAGATCGCATCCGCGATGCGATGAAACTGGATCGCGCCCGGGTGCAGATCGGCCGCATCTCGCGCTTTGGCTTGCTGGAATTGTCGCGACAACGCCTGCGGCCATCGTTGGGCGAATCGAGCGCTCACGTCTGTCCGCGCTGTCACGGTCAGGGCCGTATTCGCGGCGTCGAGTCGTTGTCGCTGTCGATCCTGCGACTGATCGAAGAGCAGGCGATGAAAGACAACACCGGGCAGGTGGTTGTCCAGGTGCCGACGGAAGTCGCCAACTTCTTGCTCAACGAGAAACGCGCAGCGATTGCGGGTATCGAATCGCGGCACGAAACGCCGGTGGTGGTGATCGCCAATCCGCATATCGACACACCGCAATTCGAAATCGAGCGCGTGCGCGTGAACGATGTGGACGAGAACCAGAAGCCGAGTTATGCGCGCGTGCAAAAGCCGGTGTCGGCGGATGTCGAGAAGGCGCTGGCGGGTGGTGGCACCGAGGATGCACCGGAGCAACCGGCCGTGGCCGGCATACGCCCACAAGCACCTGCACCGGAGCGTACCGAAGCGGCACCAACGCAGCCACCTCCTGAAATCGTTCCGCCGCCCAAACACTCGTCGCTGGTGGCGCGCTTCATGACCTGGATCCGCGCGCGCCGCCCCAGCCAGACGGCGGTATCGCCTGTAGCTGCAACGGAAGCCGCACCCGAACCGCGAGCCCCGTTGGCGCCGAAGGGCCAGGATCGTGGCGGACGAGTCGACCGCCCACGGCCGAACGATCGTCGCGATCGCCATCAGCGCCGCGATCGCGATGAGCGTAAACCCGAGCAAAAGCATGGGCAGAAACCGCGCGATGGACAGGCACGGGATACTCAGCCGCCGCGCGAACCGCGCGAGGCACAACCGCCGCGCGATCAGCGCGAAGGTCAGCAGCGCAAAGCCGAACCTGGGCAACCGCGAAGCGAGCAGCAGCCGCGCGAACCGCGACCAGCGCAGCAACCGCGCGAGCAGCAGCCACGCGATCCGCAGCAACCGCGCGAGCCGCGTCCCGACCGCGCCGAGCGCGATCGCCAGCGGCAAGCCCAGCGAGAAGCGCGCATAGCCGCAGCAGCTGCCGCCGGGCCGACGGTGCCTACGCCAGCATCCGAAACGGAGTCGCAACCGAGCGATACGCCCGTCGCGCCGCCAGCGCAGAACGGCGCGGAAAACACCTTCGCGACCGCTGAAATTGCGCTCGTTGCGCAAACCGAAAATGTTGCTCAGGCCGCAACCGACGGCCAATCGGAGCCGACCACCGCAGTCATCGCAGGCTCGTCCGCATCGGCTCCGAGCAGCGATGCGCCACCGCGCAAGCGCCGCCGTCGCGGCGGACGCCGTCGCCGCGGACGCCGCGACGAAGCACCGCGCGCCGAGGGCGAGCAAACGCCGGTCGACGGCGAGGACGACGACGGCGAGGAAGACGACACCATTGGTGGCGGCGAAACGGAAGCTCGCGACGAAAGCGAGTCGGCAAAGTCGCCGGGAGCATCGAGCAATGACTGGGCGGCGGCGGCAGCGGCTGCGGAAGCTGCCGAAGCTGCGTCTGTTCCTCGCAGCGAATCCGCCGCGAGCGACGAACGCGTTTAGCTGAGCGAAAGCGAAGCGGTGCGCGATGCGCCGCTTCCCACAGACCCGACTGCGCTGATCTCGCCGTCGGGAACCGATTAGCGCGTCGCGCCCTGTCGATGCATCTCTGACAACAGCGCATTCGCACCCATCGCCTCGCGCACAAACGCGTGCGCGAGGCGTCGTGCCCCCGATATGTTGCCGATGGCGACCTATGCCGCCATCGGCGACCGCGCAGACCGATACAACAGGTATGCGATTCCGCCGAGCATTAACAATCCGGCCACTTCACCCGCCTGCAACCACGATGGCAGCGCCAGCACATCTGCCTTGCGCGCCAGCACTATAGGTATCGCAATCAGGATGCCCATCAGCGCCTCGCCGGTGATCAACCCAGCTGCGAACAATGTACCTTTGCGATGTGCGCGATCGCGACCTTCCTCATCGTTCGGTTGCACCTTCGCTGCGCGCTCCACGAGCCACGCGACAAGGCCACCGAAGAAGATCGGTACCGATAATTCGATCGGCAGATAGATTCCGACCGCGCACGCCAGTACCGGTGTGCGGAAATGGCTCTTGCGCGACTTCAACCACTCGTCGATGGCGATGATCACAGCGCCAATAACCGCGCCAACGGCAATCGTGTTCCACGGCAGTTTGCCGCCGAAAATACCCTTGGCCACCGAAGCCATCAGGTTGGCTTGTGGCGCGAGCAGTGGGTTCGGATGCGCCTCGGTCGGGACGCCGATGCCATACGCCGTTGCCAGCAAGTCGAGCACCGGCGCCATGATCAGCGCGCAACTGACGGCGCCGATACCGAGCATCACTTCCTGACGCCAGGGCGTCGCGCCGACGATATAGCCGCACTTGAGATCCTGCAGGTTGTCGCCGCCGATACACGCCGCGCAACAGACAACCGCACCGATCATGATTGCGGCGACTGGGCCGATCTCGGCGTCCTTGCCGAGCATCAACGACAACACAATGGCCGCGAAAAGAATCGTGGCAATCGTGATCCCCGACACCGGATTGTTGGAAGAGCCCACCAGCCCGGCCATATACGCGGACACCGAGACGAACAAAAAGCCGGCGATCAGCATGATCACGGTCATGGAGATGCTCACCCACCACTGTCCGACGATCGCGTGATAGAGCACCGCCAACGGCAGCGTAAACAGGACCAGGCCGATCAGAATGAACTTCATCGGCAGATCTTGCTCGGTGTGTTGCAGCGGTACGTCCTTGCTGGCACGTGCTGCGTTCAAGCCGCTTTGAATACCGGACAGCAGAGAATTGCGCAGCGAGAACAACGTCCAGATCCCGCCGATCAGCATCGCGCCAACGCCCAGGTAGCGAATCTGCGCGCCCCAGATCGCCCAGGCCGCTGCCTCGGCATCCGTTCCAGCCGCAGCAACGGCTGTGGCGAGCGCGGGATCGACGTCCATAAAGAACATCGAATACAACGGAATCGCAACATTCCACGCCAACATGCCGCCGGCAAGCACAACGATCCCGACATTGAGGCCGACGATGTAGCCCACCGCAAAGAGCGCGGGCGAGAGATTGGTGCCCGCATATGCGATTCCCTTGCCGACATAAATCGCGTGCGCTGCAGTGTCCGGGATCAACTTGAGGCCACTGCCGGCCGCAAGCTTCATCAGGCCGCCCAACAATGCCGAACCTGCAAGCACCTTCAAACCGGCTGCCGGATTGTCTCCCGCCTTGAGGACCTCGGCGGCCGCTTTGCCTTCGGGAAACGCC
>JALHMG010000045.1:0-13133 GCA_022844135.1 Lysobacterales bacterium | reverse complement strand
CGCCGCAGCGGCACGGAAAAAAGCACGCCAAGTAAACCGCCCAAGCCCGCAATTGCCAACACCCAGCCATATTTGAAGCTATCCCAATACCCAAGGATCACCAGCGCAGGAATGGTGAAAATGACGCCCGCGGCAATTGACGATCCTGCAGACGCTCCGGTCTGAACGATATTGTTTTCCAGAATGTGGCCGCCACCAAGGGCCTTGAGCACGGCCATCGAAATCACTGCTGCGGGAATTGCCGACGCGATCGTCAGGCCTGCGAACAGCCCAAGATAAGTATTGGCGGCCGCCAGAACCATCGCCAGAACGATAGCCAGCACTACGGCACGGATCGTCAATTGCGGCGGTGCGTGATCGCTCATCTTCATCTCCCGTCGACAGAATGTCTACGGGAGACTAACGCATCACGTTGCGCGCAGCGCAGCAACGAGTGCGAGCGTTTGGGCGCTCAAGGATTCCGCTGAACCGCTTCGGGTGTCGATCTCATGCACCAGCTCGCGCGCACGATCGCCGAGCTGGTCGTACCCGTACATGCCGGCAGACCCGGCAAGTTTATGGGCCAAGGCACGCAACCCAGACCAATTCGGCGGCGATGCGGCAAGCGCATCGGCCAATACGCGCTCGAACTCATCCGCCTTACCCGGCAGGCTCGCCAGGTAACGCAGCCGCAACGCTTGTGGAACTTGCTCGCCGCTCATCAGCTGTTAGAACGTTCCATGCGATAGCCGTGTTGATACACGGATATCAAGCGCCAGCCGTTGGACTCATCGATTTCGAGCTTCTTGCGAATGCGGCTGATATGCGCATCGACCGTACGCGTGGTGATCGTCTGGCTGCGGCCCCAGACGCGCTCCAGCAACACGCCTCGCTTCACCAGTCGACCCGCATTGGCAAACATGTACGCGGCCAGGTCGAATTCCTTACTGGTGAGCTCCACAGGTTGATTCTTCAAGAGAATGACGCGGCGACCGACGTCGACAACATACGGATCGGTGCCCTGCAAAATTTCGGAGGGCTGAATCGCACCGGCCCGGCGACCGACAGCCTGGACACGCGCAATCAACTCGCGACGACGCGGCGGCTTGACGAGGTAATCGTCCGCGCCTGCCTGCAACGCCGCAACAATGTGCTCTTCCGAGTCCTGCGCTGTGATGAAAACCACAGGAATACGGCCGAGGAAACTCTGACGGACCCATGTCAGCACATCCATTCCGCTCGACTCCGGCAAAATCCAGTCGAGCAGCAGCACATCCGGGACGTCGCGGTGCAGAGCGCGCGTCAGATCTCCGCCAGATCTGTACCAATGGACGTCATGACCTTCTTCGGTCAACCAAAGGCTGATCATTTCGGCCTGGTCTGGATCGTCCTCAAGAAGGTCAATTCGCATGCGCTCTCCGGTATGCATTTGTTTGCGAGGTGCAAGCCAAGTCTACGCCATTCGCGCCTTCTTGGAGGTCCGGCGAAACTGAATACAAGAGAATCTACAAATTCTCAGACGCGACCGTAGCGGTCCTCATATCGAACAATGTCATCTTCGCCGAAGTAGTCGCCGCATTGCACTTCGATCAAGCACAAATCTGCGTCAGTCTGATTCTCCAGTCGATGAAGTGTATTGACCGGAATGTAGACAGACTGATTACGTTCCAGTGAAAACTCGTTGTCGCCGATGCGTACGTGCGCAGTGCCGAAAACCACAGTCCAATGCTCTGATCGACGGTGGTGCTTTTGCAAGGACAAAACCTGGCCTGGTCTGACGACCAATCGTTTGACCTTGCAGTCGTCGGCATCTTCGAGCACCGTGTAGCTACCCCAGGGGCGGTGCACAGTGGCATGGACGTTCGCCGCCTCGTGGCGCCGAAGCTTGAGTTCATCGACGACGCGCTTGACCGATTGCGATTTGTCGCGGGAACTGACCAATACCGCATCGCCGGTGTCGACGATTACCAGATCTTCCACGCCCACGGCGGCCACCAGACGGCCGCGCGATTGCACGAAACAGTTGCGCGAATCGACCAGCACAGCAGGACCTTCTACACGGTTGCCAGCCTCGTCGCCCACATCGAGCTCGCTGATCGCTTTCCATGAGCCGATATCGTTCCAATCGAAGCTTACCGGCACTACCGCGACACGCTGGCTCTTTTCCATGACCGCGTAGTCGATGGAAATATCGGGCAACGCAGCGAAGGCGTCTTTAGGCAACTCCAACGGCGCGCCTGCTGCCGGTAACGCCGCGCGAGCCAGGGCGATCAGATCGGGGCAGGCCATTTCCATTTCAGCGATCAGGTCGCCAGCGGCGAAACAGAACATGCCCGAATTCCAGGAGTACTCGCCGCTCTGCACGTAACGTTCAGCCGTCGACGCGTCTGGCTTTTCGACGAATGCGATCACTTGCCGCGCACGCGCGTTGACAGGCGCTCCGGCGCGGATGTAGCCAAATCCCGTTTCGGCGCGTGTCGGCACGATGCCGAAGGTGACCAACAGGCCCGCGTCCGCCAGTTCGCTGGCCGCGGCAACCGCGTCCTGAAACGCTGTCAGGTCGCGAATCAAGTGATCGGCCGGCAACACCAGCAGCTTCGCCCGGTCGCCATGACGGCGAGCGATATCGAGCGCCGCCATAGCCAATGCCGGGGCGGTATTGCGACCGCACGGCTCCAGAATGAAACGCATGTGCGCCTCATCGATCGTACCGCGGAACTCATCGCGGGTAATGAAGTAGTGATCGCGCGAAGTGACCGTCAGCACCTCGCCGCCGGCCACCGCCATTGCCCGCAACAGCGTTTTCTTCAGCAACGATTGGCCATCGGCCATTTGCATGAAGGGCTTGGGATAGGCCTGCCTGGAAACCGGCCAAAGGCGCGTTCCGGCGCCGCCTGAGAGGATGACGGGAATCAACATGGGGCCACGTAATTCGTTGGATCGCGCTTTCTACCACGGTTAAGCGGATCGATGGGAAAGCTGAGCGGTCAGGACTGCGCGGCTGCGCCGGTCCCATCGCTCTGGATTATCTCAGCGCAGCGACCAATCGATGGCCCCTTCACCGCGCCTGCGCAGATAGTCATTGCAACGCGAAAAGTGGCCGCAGCCGATGAAGCCACGGTGCGCCGACAGCGGCGAGGGGTGCGGCGCGCGCAGCACCAGGTGGCGGCGTGGATCGACGAGCTTGCCTTTGGCTTGCGCATATGCGCCCCAGAGGAAAAACACCAGTCCTTCGCGCTCGCCGTTGAGCAGCGAGACGATGCGATCGGTAAACGTCTCCCACCCTTTGCCTTGGTGCGAACCAGCGCGACCACGTTCGACAGTAAGCACCGAATTGAGCAGCAGCACACCGCGTTCGGCCCAAGCCTGCAGATGTCCATGCAAAGGCCGAGGGATGTGGAGGTCGCGCTCGATCTCGGCGAACACGTTGACCAGCGACGGCGGGGTTTCGACGCCCGGCAGCACTGAGAAGCACAAGCCGTGCGCCTGCCCGGGCCCGTGGTAAGGATCCTGCCCCAGAATCACCGCGCGCACGCGATCGAATGGCGTCGCATCAAGCGCGGCGAAGATGTTTTTGCCGTCTGGATAAACCACTTTTCCTGCCTGCTTCTCCGCGCGCAGAAACTCGCGCAGCGCTTGCATGCTGGGTGAGCTGAGTTCAGGTAGCAGTCGCTCTTTCCAGCTCGCATCCAGCCGGATGCGGTCCTCGCTCACGCGGCGCGCGCCGCGCGACGGCTTTGCGCGACGCGAAGCTGAAAGCTCAACTTGGTGATCAAGATGCGCTCTTCGGTGGGTTTTTGCACCAGATCGTTGGCGCCGGCGCGCAGCAAAGCCGTTTGGTTGGCTGCGTTGTCGTCGCCCGTCATCACCAGAATCGGCATCTCGCCCTTGGGATACCCGAAATGCCCACGCACCGTATCGAGCAAATCACCGCCGGTCATGCCGCCCTTCAAATAGACGTCGGTCAGGATGATGTCGGGCCCGGGAATGCGGCCCTCTTGTTTGGCCTTTTCCAGAAGCTCGATTGCTTCTTCAACGCTGACCACGTGAGTGACCTTGAGCCCATGCTTTTCCATCATGCGCCGCGTCGCGACCGCCACAACGCGGCTGTCTTCGACATACAGCACCTCGCCAACGACTTGTTTTTCCGGTCGCACATAGCCGCGCACGAATGTGCTGAGCGCTTGCGGACCCAGGGACTTGTCGAAATAGTCGGTGATGTCGGACGTGATGTCGCGATTCATCAGGCGCTCGTTGACGTCTCCGGAAACGACGATGATCGGTATGTAAGCCTGCGGCGAGTGCTCGCGAATGAAGCGCGCCAGTTCCAGTCCATCCATATCCGGCAAGCGCAGCGAAGTAGTCACCAGATCGATGACGCCGCGACTCAGCTCGGCCTTGGCTTCTTCGCCGCTTGCGCAGGACAACACCGTCACGCCGGGTAGATCGTTATGCAGCAACTGATCGATGATCTTGCGCACCACCTTGCTGGGGTCGACCACCATGACGCGCGGGGCGTCCGTGGTGATATGGCGAGTCACCGATGTTTCCATGCAAGCCCTCCCAAGGCCTCGCGATCATCCGCGTTACTTCGGCTCCGCCAGCCGCAAATGACGCGAACTGGCGACCAGAGCCCCCAACCACCCTAACGCAGCTCCATAGCCTACCAGTGCCAGCCCACCGCGCGCACCTAGGCCGGTCAGCGCCAAATCGTTTCCGTAGCTGGCGGCAAGATCGGCCAGAGCAGGCTGCAGCCAACGCAAACTGAGCCACACCAGCAGCAGCGACAACAGCGCACCCACCACGCCATACCAAAGACCGATATACAAGAATGGACGCCGCACGGTGGCATCGGTTGCGCCCAGCAACTTCAAAGTGACGATCTCTTCGCGCTTCTCGGCGATTTCCAGCCGTATCGTGTTGCCGACGACCAGCAGAACGGCCAGCGCGAGAATTGCCGCTGCCAGCAGCACTGCGCGCTGCGCGGCATCCAGTAAAGCTTCCAGCCGCTCCAGCCAACGCTTATCCACCTGCACCCAATCGACGCTGGGCAAACTCGCCAGCTCTTGCTTTAACGCGTCGATGTTCTCAGCGCCGAGCGGCGATAGCCGAACGATCACCAGCGCGGGCATGGGGTTGGCATCCAATGCCGACAGGGCTTCGGCGAAATCCGACAGCCGCCGCAATTCGGCGAGCGCATCGTCCGGCGATCGAACTTCGGTGGCAATCACCTCCGGACGCCCGTTCAAACTATCGGCCACTTCCACAGCGCGCTCGATGGGCTCGCCGGCGGCGAGAAACACCGTCAGATCGCCGCTCGGTCGCCAGGCGGATGCCGCCGCGTTCACGCGTTCCAGTGCCAGCAGACCCAATGCCGGCAACAGCAATGCCACGGCGACCACGCCCAAGGTGAGCAACTGCCCAAATGGATCGCGCAACAAGCGTGTTAATCCAAACAGCGCTCCTGAAACGTGCGAGCGTCGCCACGCGCGCGCGGCACTTGGACTTTCAAGCATGCGCATCCTCCGGTCGAAAGTCGTCGATCTGTCGGCCACGTTCCAACACGATGGTACGCCGCCGAATCTTCTGGATCAGCGGCAAGTCGTGAGACGCAACGACGACGGTAGTGCCCTGCGATTTCAGCGACACAAACAGCTCCATGATCTCAACCGCGAGCTGTGGATCGAGATTGCCGGTAGGCTCATCGGCGAGCAGCAACTTCGGCGCGGCAACCACCGCGCGCGCGATGCCCAGGCGCTGCTGCTCGCCAGTCGACAACTGCGCAGGGAACGCACGCTCGCGCCCTCCCAGACCCACTTGGGCGAGCGCCGTCGGGACGCGACGTGCGATAGCCTCTTCGGAATAACCGTCCAGGCGCAGCGGCAATGCAACGTTCTCGAATGCGCTGCGATCCATCAGCAGTCGATGGTCCTGAAACACCAGCCCCAACTGTCGACGGTAGCGCGCCAACTGGCGCCGCGGAATCTTGCTCAGGCGTTCGCCGAAGACCTCGATGATGCCCGCGGTTGGACGCTCGATGAGCGCCAGCAACTTCAGCAGCGTGCTCTTGCCCGCACCCGAATGGCCGGTGACGAAGACGAATTCGCCCGGTTCGACCATGAAACTGATATCGCCCAGCGCCTCGCGATCTTCAAAGCGCTTGCTGACTAGCTCGAAGCGTATCGACATGAGGTTTTCTGAGTTTTCGATGCCGCGATTCAATCAGAGCCGGGCGCGATTAGCGAGCGCACCGGCGTGGTTTGCGTGGAACACGCGAAGAAGAACTGCCGCGCCCCATCTGAAAGCTGCATGCCGTCTTCTTCAGGTGCAGCGAATCGTACTCTTACGAAACCACGCCGGCAGGCAACTGCATGGTCACGCAATGCAAGCTGCCGTTCTGTTCGATCAACGAGCGGCAAGGCACGATCACCACATCGCGGTCGGGAAATGCGGTCGACAACACTTCCGCCGCGTCGAGATCTGTGGATTCGTCGTATCCAGGCATCAATATGGCGTTATTGACGATCAAGAAATTCGCGTACGACGCTGCCAGTCGGCGCCCACTGCTGTCGACGATCGGCGGCGCGAACGGCAGCGGGAACAACTCGAAAGGCTGGCGCTGGCGCGTGGTCAGCGCCTGCAGTTCCTGAGCCATTCGCTGCAGGCCGTCGTAATGCGGATCGTTCGGCCGATCGCAACTCTGATAGACGATTCGGTCGCGCGCGGCGAATCGCGCGAGTGTATCGATGTGCGCGTCGGTATCGTCGCCGTCGAGCTCGCCATGTTCCAGCCACAAAAAACGATCGATCCCGAGCGTATCGCCGAGCACGCGTTCGATCTCGCCCCGGGTCTTGCCGGGATGGCGACGTTTCAGGCAAGTCCACGTCGACAACAGAGTGCCGTCGCCGTCGGTTTCGATGGCGCCGCCTTCGAGCGCGAAATCGACGCGCTGGCGCTGCAGATGGGAGAAGCAACTCAGCGCATGCAAGCCTTCGGGGATGCGGTCGTCGAGACTGGCCTCAAACTTATCGCCCCATCCTGTGAAGCGAAAATCGAGCCAAATGCGCCTGGCGCCTTCGACCACCGTGATCGGCCCGGAATCGCGCAGCCAGGTGTCGTCGTACGGCAACTCGATCCAGTGCAAACTGCCCGTCAGTCCTTGCGTTGCGCGACCCAGCACTTCCACCGCGCGGGCTTTCACTGAAGGCGAGCCGACGATCAGGTACACGTCCTGAAAGCCGAGCGCAGCAATGATCAACTCACGATACGTGCCCTCGACGGCCGCCAAATTGGCTGCCCAATCGGTGTCTTCGTGCGGCCAGGCGAGCAGAACGCCATCTTGCTCCTCCCACTCGGCGGGCCATCGCCTGCGGGCCATCGATACGGACACGATCAGCGCGGCGCTCGCGCCGGCACCGGGCGCGGGCCTTTTTCGGTGTCGCTGGCCTTGATCAGTACGGCATTGATGACGTGGCGATATTCGAAGTACACGATGAACGTTGGATACTCCCAACGCGTAATCGGCGGCTGGCCCACCGCCTCACGCTTGTTGGTCGGCGCCCCGAAAGTGGCTTCCACTTGATCCTTCGTCGAGCCCTTGCGCGGCAAGGTTTGGGTCTTTGCCCGATCGACGCGCTCGATCAGAAGGCGATCAGCCTGCGCATCGCTGGCAACCAGCCCCAGCGTCAAAACACCCACCAATACTGCCCAAGCTGCTTTCATCGCTGCGCTCCTCGAAGCCAAGTCATTGAGGTTAGTGAAGATTAACATTAGAGCGAACAGTCGTGCGGGCGGAATGCGATGCGATCCCAGAAAACCGTCGATGGTGACGTAAAAAGCGGTGATCTACAGCCGAACGTCATGCAGATAAGGGGTCATCAATGAATGCGCATTCAGTTGGCGCGCGCGAGCTTCCAGCGATACAGCTATGCTCCGCGCCGTCCTGTCCGCCCAGCTGGAGCATCGAGCGATGGCATTCGAAAAAGCGATCTTGGCCCTAGCCGATGGCACGCTATTCGAAGGCCGCTCAATCGGCGCACCCGGCGTGAAAAGCGGCGAGGTGGTGTTCAATACCGCGATGACCGGGTACCAGGAAATCCTCACCGATCCGTCCTATGCGCAGCAGATCATCACGCTGACCTATCCCCACATCGGCAACACCGGATGCAATGCCGCCGATGAAGAAGCGAGCGAGATCTTCGCCACTGGGCTTGTGATTCGCGATCTGCCGCTGGTCGCCAGCAATTGGCGCAGCGAATCGAGCCTGGGCGATTACCTGGTCCGGCGTCAGGTCGTGGCGATCGCCGACATCGATACGCGCGCGCTGACGCGGCATCTGCGCGAGCACGGAGCGCAGAATGGAGCCATCGCGGCTGGCGCCGATGCGACCGACGAACGCGCGCTTGCCGCCGCGCGCGCTTTTCCTGGTTTGAAAGGCGCCGATCTGGCGCAGGTGGTCAGTACCAGAGCGCGCTACGACTGGACACAAGGTACTTTCGATCTCGACCGAGCCGCGTTTACCGGACCATCCACACGCCATCACGTAGTTGCTTACGACTTCGGCATCAAGCGCAACATCCTGCGGCTGTTGGTCGACCGCGGGGCGCGTGTAACCGTGGTGCCGGCGCAAACGCCTGCTGCCGAGGTTCTCGCGCTGAATCCGGACGGCATTTTCCTGTCGAACGGCCCTGGCGATCCGGAGCCTTGCGACTATGCCATCGCCGCCATTCGCGAGTTCTTGAACGCCAAGATCCCGGTATTCGGCATTTGCCTGGGACACCAGCTGCTGGGACTCGCCAGCGGCGCGCGCACTTTGAAAATGAAATTCGGCCACCATGGCGCCAACCATCCGGTGATCGATCTCGCCAGCGGTCGCGTGATGATTTCCAGCCAGAACCATGGCTTCGCTATCGACGAATCCACCCTGCCCGCCCACGTCCGCGTCACGCATCGCTCGTTGTTCGACGGCTCCAATCAGGGCATCGAACTGACCGATGCACCGGCGTTTTCGTTCCAGGGGCACCCGGAAGCCAGTCCAGGTCCGCGCGATGTCGAAGGCTTGTTCGATCGATTCGTCGGGTTGATGGACCGCCGCTAACGGCGCCGGATTCCTGCGCTGCAGAAATTTGATACGCGCTGTCGAGATTCTGAAAGACGTCAAGACGTCTGCCTCGGATGCTGTGCGGACCTTTCCGATCGATGAGGTCCGCACGATGTTCAAGTACTCGCTGTTGTCCCTTGCTGTGTTCGCCGCCAGCGCGCAAGCCCAAGTGACAGCCGACACCCAGGCGTTGACGATCGACGAATCGATGTCGCTGCTCGCCACGCAATACCCCGGTTTCGCAGGCTTCTATGTCGATGGCGATCAAACCGTGGTCAAGTTGGCAGACGCCACGGCCAGAGCCAAAGGCACCCGGATTTCGGAACTTCTGGCGGTGATTGGCGAGGCGCAAAAGAGCAAGCGTCTGACCACGGCGAACGCCAATTACGGCTTCGACGAACTTTATCGCTGGCATTTCGATGTGATCGATCTGATGAGCGACTCGCGATTCAACGTGCATACCGTGGATATCGATGAGGTCGGCAATGTCATCGCGCTGACCTTGGACATGCGGTCCAGCAAGGACCAGATCGCAGCGCTGAACGCCTCGATTGCCGCCAGCGGCGTCCCGGCAGATGCCGTTGCGGTCCGTTTTGCGCCGGTACCGACGCCGCACATCGGACTACGCGATCGCGTCAATCCGGCGCCTGGCGGCGTACAGATCGAATGGACGAAGAACAGCGCGCCGGCCGGGCAAAACAGCTTCGTTTGCTCGCTCGGATTGAACGTCAGACGCGGTACCGAGATCGGCTTTATTACCGCGCAGCATTGCCAGGACGCCAACGGCGAAGTGTTCACACAAGCGGGCGTTCGCATCGGCGCATCGGTCGCCGTCGGGCCGACAGTGTCCACCGGATGCCCGAGCGGCCAAACCTGCAAATACTCGGACGCTCTGTTCGCCCGATACGACACGCGCAATTTTGCCGCTCGTCAGCAGATCGCCTATGCGCCGAACCTCAACAACATCCAGGGAAACCTGACCGTGATCTCTGCATTGTCGACACCGGCGGTAGGTTCCGGCGTGTGGAAAACGGGCCGCACCACTGGCAGCACGCAAGCGACCGTCGAAGCGACCTGCCAACGCTTGAAGTACAGCAGCTATCCCATCACGTTCCTGTGTTTGAACAAGGTCAATACCCTGGGCGCCACGTTCTCGCAGGGCGGCGATTCGGGCGGTCCGGTGTGGATCAATGCCGGCAACGGCAATGTGTCGTTCACCGGCTTGATCAGCGGCGGCGGCGAAGCGCGTATCGGCAACACGACCTTGTTCGGCCATAGCTACTACTCGCCGTTTTCGTCGATTCAAAAAGATCTTGGCACACTGACGATTGCTTACTGATCCTCTGGCGCCGAGCGCGGAGCGAACTGGCCGGACTCACTTCGATCTTGTCGCCTTGACGTCCATGCAAAGGCAATAGCGCTCGCCGACAACATCACTGATCGGCTCGAAACCCAGGCGGCGCAGCAGCGCGTAGACGCTGCGCCGCCCGAAACTGCGGTGCTCGAGCTTCAGCCGCGCGCCACGGCGCCAGGTCGGTGCCCGCGTAAATTCCCGTTCGCCTGCCCACCGATCGCTCCTCGGCGTGCGCCCTGTGTATTGTCCATCGTCGCGCGAACATCGTCGCGCAATGGCCTTCGGAGCTTTGGCATGCACAACGACGCCCTGCGCGCGCGAGTCGACGCCTTAATGACCTCGCAGCTGCAGGGCGTGCTCGCCACTCAGCAACACTCGCAGCCTTACACCAGCCTGATGGCATTTGCGCACACACCGGATCTGCGGCACCTCATTTTCGCGACGTATCGCGATACGCAAAAACACGCCAATCTGTTGCTCAACTCGGCAGTGTCGTTCCTGATCGACAATCGCAGCAACGATCCCGCCGACTACCAGCACGCCGTTGCCATGTCGGTGTGCGGCTATGCGCAAGCCGTCCCGGAGGACGAGCGCACGCGATTTCTGTCGGTGTATCTCGCCAAACACCCCACACTGAGCCAATTCGCATCCACACCCGACTGTGCGTTGCTGCGCATTGTCGTCAGCAGTTATCGGGTGGTGAGCGAATTCCAGTCGGTCGAATTGCTGCACGTGTCGGATCGATAGGCCGCCGTTTTTCGCGCACTTGCGTTTCGCTACCGCTACCGGGGCCTGCTCATTTGCGGCAACCTGGTCACGCAAACCCGGCGAGGATTGCTTACGGATCGAGCTTGGAATTCCCGCATCCAGCGCCATATCGCGGTAACGAAGCCTGGAGCCATTCCGTGCGCGCGCTACTGCTTGCGGCCTTACTGTCGTCCACCATGCCGATGACGATCGTTCTCCAGACGCACCGGCTGTGGAGCGGAATGTGGCCCATCGAGCGGCCGGTGCCGTCGGCATGGCTCGTGCCGGACACGCTTTTGCGCGTCGAGCGGCGACACGAACTGTGGCTGTCGATCCCGATCGGCCACAGGGAGATCGAACTCTGGGTCTTAGCCATGGGCCTTGGCGCGCTGCCCTATGTGATTGCGTTCCGTTAAGTAGCGCCTGACGTGCAACCGTCCTTAATCGACACTCTTGACGAATCGCCCTACCCTGCAACCGCTATCCTCAGCGATTTCGCAGACCACAGAGGCAGACGATGAACCTCGCTTTTACCGAAGAGCAACTGATGATCCAGGATGTCGCTCGCCGCATCGCGGTTGAGCGCATTGCGCCTGTGGCCGCGGAATACGACAAATCCGGCGAGTTTCCGTCGGAAACGATCAAGGTGCTCGGCGAAAACGGATTGATGGGCATCGAAGTGCCGCACGAATACGGCGGCGCCGGCCTCGACTCGATCGCTTACGCGCTGGCGATGATAGAAATCGCAGCGGCCGACTGCGCTCATTCCACGATCATGAGCGTCAACAACACACTGTATTGCAATGGGCTGCTGAAGTACGGCACCGAAACCCAGAAGCATGCCTATGTCACACCCATCGCCACCGGCCAGGCGATTGGCGCCTTCGCGCTGACCGAGCCGCAATCGGGATCGGATGCGTCGGCCATGAAGATACGCGCCGTGCCATCGGCCGACGGCAGCTATTACACCGTAAACGGCAAGAAGTCCTGGATCACCAGCGGCCCCGTAGCCAGGTACATCATGCTGTTCGCGATGACCGACCCGAGCAAAGGTTCGCGCGGAATTTCTGCTTTCATCATCGACACCGAGCGCGAGGGTTTCCATCGCGGCAAGACCGAACCCAAACTTGGCATTCGCGCCTCCGCCACCTGCGAAATCGAGTTCACCGATTACCGCATTCCGGCCGAAGACCGCATCGGCAACGAAGGCGATGGCTTCAAGATTTCGATGGGCGTGCTCGACGCCGGTCGCATCGGCATCGCCTCGCAGGCTGTTGGACTGTCGCGCGCCGCCTACGATGCCTCTCTGGCGTACTCGCGCGATCGCAAATCCTTCGGTCAGTCGATCGGCTCGTTCCAGATGATCCAGGCCAAGATCGCCGACATGAAATGCCGCCTCGATGCCGCGTACCTGCTCACCCTTCGCGCCGCATGGGCCAAGCAGCAGGCCGCCGCGACCGGCGCGCGGTTTTCGACCGAAGCTTCGGTGGCCAAACTGTACGCGTCAGAGGCCGCAATGTTCATCACCCATCAGGCCGTGCAAATTCACGGCGGCATGGGCTATTCGAAAGAAATGCCGCTGGAGCGTTACTTCCGCGACGCCAAGATCACCGAAATCTACGAAGGCACCAGCGAAATCCAGCGCCTCGTGATTGCACGCAACGAGACCGGCTTGCGCTGATCGTTCAATCGCCACGAAAGATCGCGTCGCCGGATCACACCAATGGCGCGACGCGATCTTGCCAAAGCTACGCGCCGATGAACCGCTGCAAAGATGACAATTGAGTTTCAGCGACCGCGCCCCTATTGTGAGTCTCGCAAACGGGGGCGCAAAGGCTTCGACGGAAGTCACGAGACCTTGGGTGCATGCCGAGGGGGTAGCTTTCCTCGTTAATCCAGCTGCAAGACTCTAGTCGCGAACGACGAAGTCTACGCTCTAGCAGCCTGAGGGCT
>JALHMG010000044.1 GCA_022844135.1 Lysobacterales bacterium | reverse complement strand
AACCTGCACATAACAATCGGCCACGCAGTCGTCGCTCCACACCTGCGATTTCAGCACGCTCATCGCCACCCCCACGCAACGATCGACCGTCGCCTCGTAAAAGGCGCGAAATGCGTTCTAATCGCCTACGGCGACTTTGCCCAACAGCGCGTTCAGATCATCGGGCACGGCAGACGGCACAGTGGGCGGCACACGCAAGGAAGACACTGCCGATACTAGCGATGCCGTCACTCGTGTGCAGTTGCCTGTCATGCCGACCTCCATTGCGATCTGAAATGAAGCAACCCGTTCGACTCAATGCCGCATCCTGAGTGCCGCAGCGCACAGCGCCGCCAGCGTCGATTCCACAATCAACGCGCCGACAAGAAAGCCGCCACCGGTGCCGTCGATCAACATGCCCAGAGCGCGCGCCGCCGCGATGCCGCCGTAGCTGGCCAGCCCCAACCACAGCCCGGCACGCCGATACTTCGGTTGCCACGCGGCTGCGAGCAACAATGCCGCCAATCCCAACTCAAGCCCGCCATAAAACGCCCGCGCCTCGGTGGTTGCCACGCCGGCCGGTATCGCAATATCGACACTGGCCATCACCGCTTGCGGCGCAATCAGCATCGCCACGCCGAACGCGAGAAACCCCACGCCGCTGATCGCCAACGCCAACACGTCCAGACGCATGGGCCACTCCTCACTGCAAGATTAGGGATGCGATCTTCTATCCGCAGTGGTGACTTACGCGTGACTGGCGGTTTCGGATGCGGCCCCAATTTGCGAATATCTGTGCATGAGAATCAACAAGCACATCTCCGACACCGGATTCTGTTCCCGGCGCGACGCCGACGCACTGATCGAGGCGGGACGCGTCACGATCAACGGCCAGGTTGCCGAGATCGGCTCGCTGTTCGTCGAGGGCGACGACGTTCGCATCGACGGGCAAGCACTCAAACCGCGTGCAAAGAAAAAGGGTCGAGCGCATGTGTACATCGCGCTCAACAAACCCGTGGGGATCACGTGTACCACCGACGAAACTGCGGCGGGCAATATCGTCGAATTTATTGGCCACGAGCAGCGCATTTTCCCGATCGGCCGGCTCGACAAGGATTCGGAAGGCCTGATCCTGCTGACCAGCAATGGCGACATCGTCAACGAGATCCTGCGCGCCGAGAACCGACACGAAAAAGAGTACCTGGTGGCGGTCAACAAGGCCGTCACGCCGGAGTTTCTGCGGGGGATGGCGAACGGCGTACGCATTCATGGGAAGATGACGCTGCCGTGTCGTACCACGCGCATCGCCAAGTTCGGCTTCAAGATCGTCCTTACGCAAGGCCTGAATCGCCAAATCCGCCTGATGAGCGCCGCGTTCGGCTATCGCGTGACGCAGTTGCGGCGCGTACGCATCAGCAATATCCAACTCGGCGCCCTGAAGCTTGGGCGCTGGCGGAATTTGACCGATGCCGAGTTGGCCGGACTGCTGCCGGGACGAAGCGAGTGGTGACACGGGACACGGGTTGACGATCGCGCCTTGCGCAATCGATGCCGCAAGCCCGCGCAACCTGCGACCGATTTTCCGCATCGCACCATGCCGCGCTATAGTCAGCGGCTCCCCTTTGCAGCAGCGAGCGATTGGCTATGAGCACCCCTGATTTCATCTGGTTCAACGGCAAGATGATCCCCTGGGCGGATGCCAATGTGCACGTCATGACCCATGCGCTGCATTACGGATCGAGCGTATTCGAAGGCATCCGCTGCTACAAGACGCCCAAAGGTCCCGCGATCTTCCGATATCGCGAGCACATGAAACGCCTGTACTCCTCGGCCAGCATCTACGATCTGGACATCAAGTTCGATCTTGAGACGCTGATGGAGGCTGGCAAGGAAGTGCTGCGCGTCAACAAGCTGATGGATGGTGCGTATTTGCGCCCGCTCGCCTGGCGCGGCGCGGGCGGCTTCGGCATCGGCGCGGAGAACCCGACCGAAACCATGATCGCAGCGTGGGTGTGGGGTCCGTACCTGGGCGATCAGGCGGTTAAAGACGGCATCGACGCGTGCATCTCCAGCTGGCGTCGCGTTGCGCCGTCGACCTTGCCGGCGACAGCGAAGGCGGGCGGCAATTATCTCTCCAGCATTCTGGTGTCGCGCGAAGCCAAGCGCCTGGGATTCCAGGAAGGTATTGCGCTCACCGTGGACGGCTACCTGGCCGAAGGCGCGGGCGAGAACATTTTCCTGATCGTCGGCAAGACCATTTACACCCCGCCGATGGCCGCCTCGATCCTGCATGGCATTACTCGCGACACGGCGATGCGCATCGCGGTCGAGCAGGGTTATGAAATCCGCGAGCAAAACTTGCCGCGCGAAATGATTTACCTGTGCGACGAAGTCTTCATGACCGGCACCGCCGCCGAAATCACCCCGATCCGCAGCGTCGATGGCAAGAAGGTTGGCTCAGGTCAGCCTGGCCCGGTCACGCGCGCCATCCAGAAGCAGTTTTTCGGGATGTTCGACGGCAGCGTTGAGGACAAGAACGGGTGGTTGGATTACGTCTGACGGCTACCGAGGGCCGAAGCGCACGACAGTGACTTGCGCTTCGGTTCGGATAGTCGCCAGCGTCTCTAACATCGGCTCAAGCGCGGCGTATTGATTGAAGCCGCCTGATCCTGCACCCAAGACTGGAAAAGCGACCGACGATAGCTTCATCTCCGCTACGATTCGCATCGCAGATATGACCGAGTCCTGGATGGAGCGCTCCGATGCTCGCCAGAACCCGTTGATTCCGGCCACGTGGATGATGGTCTTGAAAGGCAGTCGGCCCGCTGAGGTCGAGACGGCGCTGCCCAGCGCAAGAGATCCGACGCGACCGAGTTCTATGAAGGGCGTCAAACCGGCGGGGCGCTTGATAGCGCCGGATACGCCTTGCGGAAGCAAGAGCCACCAAGGAATGATGTTTCGATTCCACGCGTTGACGATGGCTTCGACCGGTTGGTCGAGCAGATCTCCTTCGATCACGTGCGCTCTCATGGGTTCGTATTCGGAGTTTTAAGTCGATGTGCTCTCGGACAAGAATGTTAGATTCGGGTTCAAATTCGCCCACCAGCACCTATGTCTCTCCAAACCTCCACCCTGCACCACATCGCACAATTGGCGCGCTTGCGCATTGAGCCGGAGCACGAGGCGGCGATGGCGGCTGAAATGAGCGCCGTGCTCGGGCTGTTCGAGCAACTGGCCAAAGCGCCGGTCGATGCGCTGGAGCCGCTCTCGCATCCCGGCGATCCAACGTTGCGCTTGCGCGCCGATACGGTCACAGAACTCGATGCGCGCGACGATTTTGAGCGCATCGCGCCGTCGATGATGGGCGGCTACTATCTGGTGCCGAAGGTGATCGAATGAGTTTGCTGTCGCTCCTGGCTGCGCTCGACGACGGTTCCACCTCGGCGCGCGCCGCGACCGAGAATGCGCTCGATCGTGCTGCGCGCCATGCCGATCTGAACGCATTGATCACGATCGCTGCAGATGCCGCGCGCGCCGCTGGCGATGCCGCCGATGCCGAACGCGCGCGCGGCGCGCGCGGCGCGCTGCTGGGCGTGCCCTTCGCCCACAAAGATGTGTTCTGCACCCGAGACATATTGAGCACAGCCGGCTCGAAGATGCTGGCGAACTTCGTTCCGCCCTACAGCGCAACGATTCACGACAAGCTCCAGGCGGCGGGCGCGGTATTGATCGGCAAGGCAAACATGGACGAGTTCGCGATGGGCTCGTCGAATGAGCACTCGCACTTCGGCGCAGTGCGCAATCCGTGGGATCGCTCGCGCGTGCCGGGCGGTTCTTCGGGTGGGTCCGCCGCACTGGTGGCCGCGCGTGTGGTGCCGTTCGCGACCGCGTCCGACACCGGCGGCTCGATTCGTCAGCCAGCGGCGCTATGCGGCGTGACCGGCATCAAGCCGACCTACGGCCGCGTGTCGCGCTACGGCATGATCGCTTACGCGTCGAGCCTCGATCAGGCGGGCGTGATCGCGACCAGCGCGCACGACGCGGCGATCGCGCTCAACGTGATCGCCGGTTTCGATCCGCGCGATCCGACCAGCGTCGACGCGCCGCCGATCGATATCGACGGCGCGCTGGCGATGTCGCTCGCAGGCCTGCGTATCGGGCGCCCGCGGCAGTGGTGCGGCGCGGGCATCGATGCCGGTGTCGCCAACGCCATCGATGCGGCCTTGGCGGTGTACGCCGCGCACGGCGCGCGGATCGTGGATGTCGACCTGCCATCGAGCGAGCATGCTATCGCTGCCTACTACGTCATCGCGCCGGCGGAGGCGTCGAGCAATCTCGCGCGCTTCGACGGCGTGCGCTACGGCCATCGTTGCGCGAATCCAAAAGACCTGGCCGATCTCTACACGCGCTCGCGCGAGGAGGGCTTTGGGCATGAAGTGCAAAAGCGCATCCTGACTGGCACCTATGTGTTGAGTGCCGGTTATTACGATGCTTACTATCACCGCGCACTGAAAGTGCGGCGGCTGATTGCCGAGGACTTTGCGCGGGTGTTTAACGACGTCGATGTCATTGCCGGACCCACGAGCCCGAGCGTCGCTTTCAAACTGGGTGAGAAGCTCGCCGATCCGGTGGCGATGTATCTGGCGGATATCAATACCGTCAGCGTGAATCTTGCGGGTTTGCCCGCGTTGTCGATCCCGTGCGGATTTTCTGATGGGCTTCCTGTCGGCCTGCAATTGTGCGCCCCCTGGTGGCAGGAATCTCGCCTGATCGGTGCTGCGCATGCGTTTCAACAAGTCACCGATTGGCACCGGGCGGTGCCGGGAGGAGCGGCTTAGTGGCCAGCAGTGCCGATCGACACTTCGGCTCAGCTGTTGCGGAGCCGGACCAATTCCGTCCCCCGCTGGCCGGGGAGGGAACCGGCCTCGCTTCGTAGCAACTGCCGGCGTATGGAAAGGCGCCCTACCAACAACCAACAACCAACAACCAACAACCAACAACCAACAACCAACAACCAACCATGCTCGCAACGATCGGCCTCGAAGTTCACGTCCAACTGCAGACCCACTCGAAGATTTTTTCGGGCGCGGCGACGGCGTATGGCGCGGAGCCGAATGCGCAGGCGTGCGCGGTGGATTTGGGCATGCCCGGTACGTTGCCGGTGATGAACGCGGAGGCGGTTCGGCTGGCGATTCGATTGGGGCTGGCGCTCGGCTCGACGATCGCGCCGCGCAGCGTGTTCGCGCGCAAGAACTATTTTTATCCGGATTTGCCCAAGGGTTATCAGATCAGCCAGTTCGAGGCGCCGATTCTGATCGGCGGTGGCGTCGATATTCGCGTCGGCGACACCGAGAAGCGTATCGCGCTGACCCGCGCGCATTTGGAGGAAGATGCAGGCAAGAGTGTGCACGATGCCTTCCATCGCGACAGCGGCATCGATCTCAATCGCGCCGGAACGCCGTTGCTGGAAATCGTCAGCGAGCCGGTCATCGAGAGCGCTACGGAAGCCGTGGCCTATCTCAAGGCGCTGCACACGTTGGTGCGCTGGTTGGGCGTGTCGGACGGCAACATGCAGGAAGGTTCGTTCCGCTGCGATGCGAATGTGTCCGTGCGCCGCCCCGGCGAGTCTCTGGGCACGCGCGCCGAAATCAAGAATGTGAACTCGTTTCGCTTCGTCGAGAAAGCCATCGACTACGAAATCGAGCGCCAGATCCGTCTGATCGAATCAGGCGGAAAAGTCGTCCAGGAAACGCGTTTGTACGACGCGCAGCGCGACGAAACCCGCAGCATGCGCGGCAAAGAATCGGCGCACGACTATCGCTATTTCCCCGATCCCGATTTGCCGCCACTGGTGCTCGATGCGGCGCTGATCGCCGCCGAGCGCGACGCGCTGCCCGAGCTGCCGGACGCCCGCCGTCAGCGCTACCAGTCGGCGCTCGGCCTGACCGCATACGACGCCACGCAGTTGACGCAAGATCGCGCGCTTTCGGAGGCCTTCGAGGCGGTGATCGCCGCCAGCGGCGCACCGGCCAAGCTATGCGCCAACTGGGTGTTGTCCGAATGGCAGGGCGCGTTGAACGCCGCGAACTTGAGCATCGAACAATCGCCCTTGTCGGCAGCGCGCCTGGGCGGCCTGGTAGCGCGCGTGCACGACGGCAGCTTGTCGAGCAAGATGGCCAAACAGGCGTTCGAGGCCATGTTCGCCGGCACCGAAAGCGCCGATGACGTCATCGCGCGGCTCGGACTGAAGCAAGTCAGCGACAGCGGCGCGCTCGGCGCGCATGTCGACGCCGTGATCTCTGAGCATCCTGCGCAAGTCGCCCAATTTCGCGCCGGCAACGAAAAACTGCTGGCGTTTTTCGTTGGCCAGATCATGAAACGCACGCAGGGCCAGGCGAATCCCGCGCAAGTGACGGTGTTGCTACGCGAGCGATTGCAGTAGGCGACCGCTGCCCAGCGAATCGTTTCTTGCTGCGCGCCGCAGTGGATCGGTGCCTTTGTGTTCGATCACCTTCAAGATTTCCTCGTCGTTACAACGAAGTCGGGCCATTTCCTCGCGACCTCATGGAGTATCCGGCCTGGCGCATCGCTTCGCGTCGATTCTGCTATTACAGCGTTTGGGGCAGTCACGACAACCGCGCATGCACTACACCCTCTGGCCACTCGGCGATCAAGCCTTCCTCGTGCGGCTACGCGAGCACATTGGTCTGGCCGAGCATCGCACCACCCAACGCGCGCTCCAGGCGCTGCGTTCCTCGTCTGTGCCCGGCGTGCGCGCGGTAACCGCAAGTTACACATCGCTATGCGTGGAAATGGACATCGTCCACGCCGACCCTGCGCGTATCGAGGCACGCATTGCCGAAGTGCTGGACCTGCTGCCGGACGCCGATGAGGGTGACATGGAACGTCCGTTCATCGACATCCCCACCTGTTACGGCGGCAGCGATGGTCCCGACCTGGGCGCTGTAGCTGAGCTGACAGGACTGTCTGCGCGCGCCGTCGTCGATCTGCACGCGGGCGCAGAGTACCGCGTCGCGATGCTCGGCTTTCTGCCGGGTTTTCCTTATTTGCTCGGTCTGCCAGAGGCGCTTCAAGTGCCGCGGCTCGAATCTCCGCGTGCGCGCGTTGCCCCCGGCAGCGTGGCCATTGCCGGTGCGCAAGCCGGCATTTACTCTCAAGAAAGCCCCGGCGGCTGGCGCGTGATTGGACGCACCGAGGCGTGGCTGTTCGATCCAACGAGGTCTCCGCCGCACCGCCTGAGCGTCGGCGATCGCGTGCGTTTCGTGCCGTCATGATCGATGCCGCGATCCAGATTCGACGCATAGCGCCGCTGTCCAGCGTGCAGGCGGGCGAACGCGAGTGGCGTAGCGCGGGCGTACCGCCCAGCGGTCCGATGGACGATTTCTCGCACGCGGTCGCGAACGTGCTGGTTGGCAACCGCCCCGACACTGCGGCGCTTGAGATCGGCTTCGGTCATACCGAAATAGCCTTCAGCGAAGCGACGCTGGTCGCGATCACTGGCGCGCGTGTAGAGGCGCGCAGCAATGGCGTGCGCGTGCCTGGTTGGCGCCCGCTGCTGATCGCGGCGGATTCGACGCTGACGCTGGGGCCGGCAAGCGCTGGGCGTTTCGCCTATCTCGCCGTTGCGGGCGGAATCGTCAGCGATATCTGGTTGGGCAGTCAAAGCGCCACTGTGCATGGCACGGGTCCGCGTGCGCTCAAGGCTCGCGATCGGCTCGACTTCCACGCGTCGCGATTGCCGGCTGCATTCGGCCAGAGCGTACCGCCGCGCGGTGCGCCCGCCCGCATCGCCAATTGGTGGGCGGACGCAGAGGGTTTGATCGACGTTTTCGGCGAGGCGCCGCTGCGACTCATGCCTGGTACGCACGTGCCACTGCTGGCCGATCGCAACGCCCTGTTTGGACGAACCTTCACGCTAGCGCCAACGGCGAATCGTATGGCTGCGCTGCTCGATGGCGAGCCGATCGCCGCAAGGCAGGTTGATACGCTTTTTGGTACGCGGACCCATGGTCCGCAAGCTTCTGCTTCGCTTTTTGGTACGCGGACCCATGGTCCGCAAGCTTCTGCTTCGCTTTTTGGTACGCGGACCCATGGTCCGCCCGCTTCTGATTCGCCTTTTGGTACGCGGACCCATGGTCCGCCCGCTTCTGCTTCAAAACTCGAATATGCGGACCATGGGTCCGCGTACCAAAGGCAGAGCCAAACCCACACCAGCGAATTGATCAGCGAGCCGGTAACGCCCGGCACCGTGCAGCTGTTGCCTAGCGGGAAGCCCGTCGTGTTGCTTCGCGAGGCGGGCGTCACCGGCGGCTATCCACGCATCGCGCATCTGGCAAGCATCGACATTGCACGTCTTGCGCAACGACCGCCGGGCAGCGCCGTGCGTTTTGAATCGATCAGTGTCGGCACCGCGCAGTGGCTATGGCGCTGGCGCCGCCAACGCATCGCGCGGCTCGCGATCGCCGCGCGTGCGCGGCTGGGGTTGTGAGGACATCCCGACGCAGCAGACCGTAAGGACTCGATTCATCGGGCGTTTAGCATTGCCGACGTAGTCAGGGACGAGCATTGCAGCACCGATTCTGGGAGAGCCATGAGTCGCTTCCTGCATCCAACGTCTCAATCACCGGCTATCCTCCAACCCATGCGTATTGCTTCCTGGAATGTCAACTCGCTCAACGTACGGCTGCCGCATTTGCGGACTTGGCTTGAATCCGAGCAGCCGGATATCGTGGGCTTGCAAGAGCTCAAGCTCACCGACGACAAGTTCCCGCACGCGGAACTGGCGGCGCTCGGTTATCGCGCTTTGGCGAACGGGCAGAAGACCTACAACGGCGTTGCGCTCCTCTATCGCGACGGCGAACCGCAGGATGTGGTGCGCGATCTGCCCGGCTTCGACGATCCGCAGCGCCGCGTCATCGCGGCGACCTTCGACGACATCCGCGTGATCAATCTTTACGTCGTCAACGGGCAATCGCTGGAGAGCGACAAGTACGCCTACAAGTTGCAGTGGCTCGCAGCGTTGCGCGATTGGCTGAGCGCCGAGTTGCAGCGCCATGAGCGCCTCATCGTCATGGGCGATTTCAACATCGCGCCGGAGGATCGCGATGTTTACGATCCACAAAGCTGGGGCGGCGATGTGCTGTGCTCGCCGGCAGAGCGCAGCGCTCTGCAGTCGCTGCTCGATCTCGGATTGCGCGACAGTTTCCGCCTGATCGAACAAAACGCCGGCTTGTACTCCTGGTGGGATTACCGGCAAGGCGCGTTTCGCCGTAACCACGGCCTGCGCATCGATTTGATTCTGATTTCGGCCGCGCTTGATGAGCGTCTGGAAGCCGTCGGCATCGACCGCGAGCCGCGATCGTGGGAGTCGCCCTCCGACCACGCGCCGGTATGGGCAGCGTTCGCATGAGTCAGCTCGACGAGCACGACTTTGAGGAAATCGACCAACTGCTGGAGCAGTTGAGCGATGGCGATGGCCTGCAGCTCGATGGCGTGCAGGGCCTGCTGACGGCGATAGCGATCGGTCCGCGGCGCGTCGACCCTGAGACCTGGTTTACTGCCGTGCTCGGCGGTCAGCCGAGTGCGAAGCAGATGACCAAGGCGCGACGCCTCTACGCGCTGTTGTTGCGGCTGTACGTCGATATAGACCGCAGCCTCGATGTGTTCGCGTTCGAGCCGATCTTCGCAGAAACCGGCAGCGAGGATGATCGCCAGGTCGATTGCAGCGGCTGGTGTCAGGGCTTCAGTCTGGGCGTCGATCTCAACGCTGACATCTGGGAGCAGCGGATGAACGAGGACGGCGCGTTACTCGACATGCTCGCGCCCATTGTCGAACTCGGCGTCGAGGATGGCGTTTTCGCTGAGATCGCCGATCCGGCGATTCCGCCGCTCTCCGACCAGGAGCGCGACGAGCGCATGCAGCAGCTGCCGTCCTTGCTCGCCGATGTTCGCCACTACTGGATCGATCGCCCTTTCGAAGATGCAGCGCCTGCCGGCGCCACCTTGCACTAGTCCCCTAAGCGCGCCATGCTCGGTCGCACAATGAACGAGCGCGAGGGGCGGGGCGTGGAAGAGCTGATCCTGTTGCGACATGCGCATGCGGAACCTGAGGCCTCCAGCGGTCGCGATCTTGATCGCCCGCTATCGACGCTGGGTTTCACACAAGCCGAAGCGGCGACGCGCTGGTTGATGGAGCGACAGTTACATCCGCATAAAGTACTGTGTTCGCCGAGCTTGCGTACCAAGCAGACCTTTGGCGCGTTGCAGGCACGCCTGAGTTTGTCGGAGACCGTCGAGCCCGGCATCTACGAAGCTACACCCGGCGAGCTGATCGACATCATCGAGCGCCATCGTCCAGCGCCATCGATGCTCGTGGTCGGACATAACCCTGGATTGGAAACACTGGTGGGTCTACTCACCGACGGTCGCAGCGTCGACGGTCGCGGCATGCCCACCGCCGCCATCGCGCGGCTGCGCATCAAGTCGGGCGCGCCATTGGAGCCCGGCGCTGCGGAAGTGATCGAATTCTGGTGGCCGTGACATGCACTGGCGGCTGGCCACGCTTGGCCTGCTGCTCGCGAGCATCGCCTGCGCCGAAGACGATATGCGCGTACTGACAATCGACAGTGATGCCTCACGCGTCGATTTCGACGTTTCCGTGTTGTGGATGGTCAAGCGCCGCGGCCAGTTCCATCGGCTCGAAGGTCAGGCGCTCATCGACGGCGATGTCGTCAGCATCGACGTGCGCTTGCCCTCGACAAGCGCAACGATGAAAAGTCGCGATCATGAGGAAACCCTCAAATCGCCCGACTATTTCGATGTCGAAAGACACCCCTGGATTCGCTTTCGCTCCAAACCGTTCGCCATCGACGGCAGCACCACGCGCGTCCGCGGTTGGCTGAGTTTGCGCGGCGTCGAGCGTGTCGTGGAGTTCGACATCCTGGCGTCGCCGTGTCTGCGCAAGCGCCCGGTGCGAAAATGCGCCATCGCGGTGTCGGGCAGTGTACGTCGCTCCGAGTTCGGCATGACCGCAAATCGCCGCACCTTGGCCGATCGCGTCGGGCTGTCGATCAGCGCGGTGGTGAACGAGATGCCGCCCGCGCCGCCGTGATGCGCTCGTAAGCCGCGCGCAGCGCGTGCGTGCGCGCTTGCGCCCCGGCGATGGCTTCCGGCGATGCGCCCGCGCCTTGCAACTTGTCCGGATGCTGCTGCGCTAACAGGCGCCGGTAACTGCGCGTCAACTCATCGTCGCTGCAATCGGGCCGCGCACCGATGGTCTCGTAGGCCGCGCTCAACGCGCCAGCATCTGGGTCTTTGGGTCGCAGCAGCAAATCGCCAATGCGATCCTTCGACCAACCGAACGCCGCACCGAGTCTCTCCAGGATCGCGTGCTCGGCCCAGGTGGCCTTGCCATCTTTCAATGCGAAGGCCACCAGTCCGCGCAACAGCTCCTGCTCGTCGATGCCTTCGCCAAGCGCGGCCTTGAGCGCCCGCACCTCCGCCGACGCGTCCAACGCATGCGTGCGCCCATACTGAAACGCATCTACGGCATCGCGCCGCTCCTCTGGCGACAGATTCAGTCGTGCCATCAAGCGCTCAACCGCCTCGATGTCGCGCTCGCTGACGCGACCATCAGCCTTCGCCAAATGCCCCAACCAGCGAAACAAGAACGCCGCATGCTGCTGTCGCGCATCGATCACACTTATCCCGCGATCCAATCGCCAGCGTAGCCAGCCAGCGTCAACCGCGTGTCCCAGCCCTGCCCCCAGCAGCGCGCCGACCGGGCCACCGACGACCAGCCCAAGCGTAGCGCCCAGGGCCTTGCCGGCGAACTTGTTGATTGCGAGCGACGGGGTCATGGTGCGTAAGCATAGCCCCGATCCCATGGTGGTCCGTGCATCGCTGCACAATCTGAAAACAACGGCGCCCGGGTAAACCCGATGATCAATCGGGGTTGCTTGTACCTGCGCCCATTGCGTTAGTGGTCTCTCGGAAGCAGGCGTAGTCGGCACGGGCGACGCTGAATCGGAACGGATCGGTTAGGGCATCGGAGTAAGTACCGAGCAATTGGCGCCTACGCGGCAGCAGGTTTTGGCGAAACCAACGACTGAAGCCCGCAATGCGACGTCCCTTATCGGTAAGCAATACACACCCTTCAACTATCTTGATCGTTCCAGATTCGATCTGTTCGGTCAACCGCACATCGATCAGACGATGCTCGACTACGTACTCGTCCACGAACACACTGAACATTGCAGCCTCCTCGATACCACCGCCGCGCTGATGGAGCTTTTCAAGGAGGTAAAAGGAAAGAGAGCGGTCGATGACCGTTGGGACGCTGATAGCGAAACCGTACCCGCCCAAGAAAAAGATAACGCCAAGCAGGGAACGCTCGAACGACGAAAGTCTGATGCGAGATCTCAGAGCGAACAAAAGCGCCGTAGCCACGACGGCCGCCAACGCGGCATCCGCGAGAGCGGCGTAGAAAACGACGTCGACGGCGACCCAACGCATGTGCGCGGCATAGATGGACAGGAGGAGCAACGTAAATCCGACGCAAGCAGTCGACGCTTCGGCAATTTTCATCATCGAAACACCCAGCGCTTATTGCCAAGAAACGTCAGCGTAAGCTGCAGCGCTGTCGCGATGGCGAAGCCAATCCGATAGTCCAGTCCGCCGATGTCCGACCATACGAGCAAGACAAGGGCATGAAGCGCACCGACGATTCCATACAATCCCAGGAAACGTACGAACTGTCGTCTCGGCGACGCTAACTTGGCATCCGGGAAGACGAAGTGCTTGTTGCCAACGAACGAGCAACTAATACCGATCGCGGAGGCAATGAGTCCGGCCGTTGCTGCATTGCGGAATTGAAGGGCCTCCATGCAGAACAAGAGAACCAAGAAATGGACGACCGTCGCAAAAACGCCATTAGTCAGGAAACGGAGGAATCGGCGCACGTGCTTTCCTCGTGAGCGTCAATGCTGGACACGAGTCCTCGGTAGTCGTTGGCGGTGCGCTCTCCACCTAGCCGAACCACGCCGGTCAACATCAACATCATCAGAGAAAGCGCGCCAGTTTGCATGAACATCAAAACCAGGATGCCCAAGGCAACAGAGAACCATCCCGGCGTCGAGAAGCCAATGACCTTTAGCGTAACAGCTGCGAGCGCTCCGACGATCGACATCGCGGCGACGAACGCGCAAAGTAAACCGACGCGTACCAAGACGTCTTCCGCGAATACCATGATTGCGCGGAATCCATGCAGTACCAATCCCACAAAGTTCATTTTGGATTGCCCGGCATAGCGCGCGCCGCGATCAAGCGGTAGGCGAGCGACCCGCAGCCTCGATACCAATACTGCGCCAGCGATGTGCAACGTGGCTTCGTGCATAGATGCAATGCGCCTGACGGATTCGGCCGACAGGGCCATAAAATTTCCAAAAGCAATCGAACGACCGGTGAGTAAGTGAAAAAGCCATTGGTAGATGCGATAGAACGCAAGAAAGAGCAACGACTCTATGCGCCTCTTGCGCTCGGCCACTACAACGTCGAAGGACGGTCCGAGCGCAGCAAGCAGCGATGGAACGTCTTGCGGCCGATCTTCGCCGTCGCTGTCCATAACCACGATCCGCTCACTGTTGCCAGAATACTCAGCGACAAACCCGAGCCCAGTTGCAATGGCGCGTTGATGGCCGACGTTGCGTTGCAGCCTGAGTACGGCTCCCGAAAGCTTCACTTCCCGCAACCATTCTGCGCTGGCCGGATCTCCGACCGAACCATCGTCTACGAGAACGACATACGGCGTACCGGTGGGCAGTCGCTTCAGTTCGGCCAGCCATTCGCGCACGGCGGTCCCATCTTCGAAGTACGGTGCGACGATGATTAAGGAACGAGGATGCATAGAAGTTCGCTGTCCTAGAAGTTCACGGCGCAGCACTCGTAGAAATTTGGCGCTAGGCATTCTGCATATAATTGCGCATTGTGAGGTATGGATTGCGAGCTTTCGGAGGCGGTATGCGAGGTCGAGTTGTCGATTGGAACGATCAGCGCGGATTCGGATTCATTGCTTCTGACACGGGTGACGAGCGTTTTTTCTTCCATATCAGCGACATGACGAAGAGAAGCAAGGAACGCCCAGAGATAGGTGACGTAGTTTCATTTGATGTTGCTTCTTCGCTACAAGCGGGTAAGTCACGTGCCGTACGCATCGAAACGACCGGACCGTGGTGGGCGAAAGAACGGCGCGTAAAGCGACTGCTACTTTCGGTTTTCGCGCTTACGACGTTTCCAATTCTTTGGACTCTGGTCAAAATTGGAGAACAGCATATCTACATGTTCTGGGCTGTATCCGCTGTTAGCGCGATTGCGTTTTGTAGCTACTACGCTGATAAGGTTGCAGCGCAGGGTGGCGAGCGACGCACACCTGAAGCGACATTGCAGATACTCGCTTTGTTTGGGGGCTGGCCCGGTGCGTTGTTGGCGCAACAGCTGTTCCGGCATAAGTCGAGCAAGCGTTCGTTCCAGGTGAAATTCTGGCTCAACGTTGTGTTCAACGTGGCCATCTTGGGTCTAATGTCGCGATCAGGAAGTGCTGCGGTTCGTCGGCTACTCGAGATCCCTTAGCGGATCCCGATGTACGCGCGTTCCCTCTCCGCGCCTTGTCGCGTGCCAACCGATAGAAGACCGTAAGTTGACCATCATCAACTCGCAAGTTAGCCATCGGTGCCAGACTTACAAGCGCTTGTTGAGGAGGAGCAGATATGAGTCGGGCATTGATGATGTTGGCGTTTATGACGGCCATCGGCAGCGCTTCAGCTGGGGACGTGCAAGACGCCCCATGCGTCACTGGCGTGGTTCGATTGGCGCCTGTCGCATCCGAAGTTGCTGACGGTGGAGGAACGCTCTTTGTACATCTGCGGGATGTTTCCTCGCGTTCGGGACCGCCCTCCGCAGTGATTACCATTACTTCGCCCAGTTACCCGCAGTCGTTTTCAGTTTGCGGCGACGATCAGATGATTCCCGCGATGCCGAGCGATCCGCTCCTAGGTCGCTATCGAGTCATCGCAAGGCATTCGTTTTCCGGTAAGCCAATGGTCGAGGAGGGCTGGACTGGCCGATTCGATGGCGAAGATGGTAATGGTGTTGCTGCCGGCGCAGTTGTCGAGATCCTGGTCGATGAAAAGCTGGAATAGGTCGCCTCTTTCTAGATCGTTCGCTCGACGACCTGAGAATTTCTGATCTGGCGAATTGTGCCACTAAGGCATTGGGCAACGCCGCCAGACCAGGTAAGGCCCGTGATCACGGAACATTCCGAGACGCCAAAGGCGATACGACGGCGCTTCTGCGGTTCGCCATCCCTTGGGGTCCAGGACTTGGCCTTCGCTGGTGAGCTGCAGTACAGGGCAGAAGCCAGCGCTTGCGAACAGCTTGGTAGGATCGGAGACCCCGGCGTACGTGCCGGACAGATCGGTCGCATGGATGATGACATCAGGGCGAGCCACGCTGAGCCATTGTGCAACCTTCGCGTCGTCCCTGACGAACGCCGAACGCAGTACGGTAACATCGCGTTCGCGAAGAGCAAAGTACCAATCCCAACTGAAATCTGCGACGCGTTCGTTTGCTGCAATACCGGCGCGCTCAATCGCCAGTGCAGTAGGCGGCGAGTTCACGGCGCCAGCCATGACTGCCCGCCCGATCAGTAGCAACATACCGAGAGTTGTGGCAATGGCGAGCGCAGCGTTGGCTAGCCTCGTGCTTTCGCCGGACTGCTTGAGCAACATGCAAGCGCAGGCGCAGGCCAGCACCAGATAGGGGACGCGGAATGGGTAGTAGTGATAGCTAACGATGACGGCGATCGTCAGCAGCAAGGCCCACGCGCTCCTGTTTCGCAAGTGGCTTACGCAGACAACAATTCCGAGCAGCGCAATGGGTGCGCTCAAAGTCGTGAAATGAAGCACCAATAGGAGATAGTCCCATGCGTTGTCGGCAACGGTGATCTGAAAGGAGTAGTCGACTCCCGTGTGCTGTTGAAGGTAGACCGCCCATGGAACTGCCACGAAAACTGCCGCAGATGCAAGCGGTGCGAGCATCAGTTGCGCGCAGAGGCCGAGTTGATCTGCGCGGTAGAGACGTACGAACACTGCGCCCCAATGGACTACCGCAATCAAACCAAGCATCGATACGACCGCCCAGACGCCTGGACTGGCAGCGGTCAGCGCGTAACCCGCAAGCATTCGCTTGAACCCCGACCGGTTCGAACGCCAGAGTAACCAGCCATTTCCCGCCAAGCATAGGCCCGCAAAGTAAACCATCGCCGAGATTGCATCAATGCGTCCGACGACAACCGAATGCGCGATGCTCGGATCCACCAGGACAGCGAGTCCGATGAGGTGCGCCGTGGGTGCGGGAACGCCTTGCTGTTGTGCGAAACGCACAAGCAGCCAACACAAAGCCAGCATCGACATTGCGCCGATGACTTTGATTCCGGCAGACCCCAGCCAAAGAGAGCTCATCTCGGCGAGCGCCGTTCCCAACCATGCGGCAGACACAAACGACGAGCCGTCGGTCATCATGAACATGGAGTGGGAACGATCGCCGCTGAGCAATACCCGCCCGTAGTCCACGAGCCAAACCTGATCGCAAAACGTTGGCGACTGCCACGCCGCCACCAAAAGCAAAGCTGTTGCGATTAACGCCGCCAGCCACCACAAGCGAAGATGCAGCGGCTTCATTTGGCGACCCGCTTAAGAACATCGGTCAATGCTGCGCATACCTGGTCAAGATCGAGACCATTGAGCCACATCGGAAGTCGAATCAGACGCTCGCTGATGTCATCGGTGACAGCAAGGCTACCTGCGGTCCGTCCCAACCGCAGACCCGCAGGTGAGCTGTGCAGTGGAACGTAGTGAAAGACGGCGTGGACTCCGGCGGCTTTTAACCCCGCAAGGACCGCATCGCGACAGACGCCGCGCGGCAGCAGCACTTGATACATATGAGCGTTGGCGCTGGCTTCGCGTTGCGGACGCGTGAGCAGCTCCAGCGCTTCCACCTCGCCCAACCGAGCGTGGTACCCGTCCCAAAGCTTCCATCGCTCAGCATTGATATGTTCAGCCTGCTCTAGCTGAGCAAAGAGAAACGCGGCAATGATCTCGCCTGGGAGAAAACTCGATCCCACTTCTACCCATGTGTACTTGTCGACCTCGCCACGAAAGAACTTGCTTCGATTGGTCCCCTTTTCCCGAATAACCTCCGCCTGTTCGATGAGCGCTGGATCGTTAACGAGTAAAGCGCCGCCCTCCCCTGAGATAACATTCTTGGTTTCATGAAAGCTCAGTGCGCCGAGGCATCCCAGCGTGCCTAAGGCCCGCCCTTCGAAGGATGACCCCATCGCTTGGGCAGCGTCTTCGACGACCGCAATGGAATGGCGACCAGCCAGCGCCAGGATCGCGGCCAACTGACACGATACGCCTGCGTAGTGCACTGGAACAACGGCCTTGGTGCGTGGCGAAATCGCGGCTTCAATGGCACTTGGGTCGATGTTGAAGTGAATCGGATCGATGTCGACGAACACCGGTGTCGCGCCACGCAGCGCAAAAGCGTTGGCGGTGGACACGAAGGTGAAGGACGGCATGATGATTTCATCGCCCGGCTTGACGTCCAGCAATAAGGCCGCCATCTCAAGCGCCGCAGTGCACGAATGTGTTAGTAAAACCCGTGGGCTTTTCGTCCAGGCCTCCAGCCAGCGCTCGCAACGCTTGGTAAACAGACCGTCGCCAGCAAGCTGACCGCGCGCGTGCGCTTGTGCCACGTACCAGAGTTCTTTACCTACCAGATTCGGTACATTGAACGGAATTCCGGACATGATCTCGGGTCTTCAGGCTTCGACTGCCTACGATCCCACGATTCGACCATCGCGTGGAAGTTGTTATCGCGGCCACCACGCTTGAGAGCGCCGCGACGTTGGGCACGTTAGACTCATGCAATGTCGAAGACCCTCCTGGTGCTTGCTGCATCGAACTATCAACTCGATACGATTCGCACGGCGAAGCGGTTGGGCTACCGCGTCATTACTACTGACAACGTACCGGGTAATCCTGGGCATGCGCTTGCGGACCATTCTTTCGACGTGAGCACCACTGACGTTTCGGGTGTGCTCCAACTCGCGCGTCGCGAGGGCATCGACGGTGTCATTGCACCCTGTACCGATATCGCTACCTACACCGCTGCAGTGGTTGCAGAGGCGCTTGGGTTGCCGGGCTCACCTCCAACGGCGGCACGTATCGCTACAGACAAAGCGGCGTTTAGGCGGTTTCAATTAGGTCACGGCCTGGCTGCGCCACCGTTTGTCGTTTTGCGCAGCAATGACCCCGTCCCTGCCGATGTGTTTGATGATGGTCAGCGTCGCGTACTCAAACCGGACCGCAGCTCCGGCAGTAAGGGTGTGTTTGTCGTCGCGGACCTCGACGATTTACAACGCCGGCTTCCAGAATCGCGAACATTCAGCTCGGACGGCACCGTAGTTTTGGAGCGCTACATCGAAGGACATCAAGGCACCTGCGAAGGGGTTTTAGCGCAAGGTCGCATTGTCGCGTACGCGATCCTTGATCGGCAAACCGCGCCGCTACCTTACGCGACGACGATCGGTCATCATCTGCCATCGGCCATCGATCCGTCGCGATTGCTCGATCAGCTACAGAACACATGCCGACTGCTCGGGATCGCTGACGGCCCGTTCGATTGCGACTTTGTTCTCGCCAACGGCGAGCCATACGTGCTGGAAATCACGCCCCGCCTAGGAGGCAACAGTATTTCAACACTCTTGCGCGCTGCGTGTGGGTCGGACTTGGTTGAATATGCTATTCGCACCGCCTGCGGCGAGCACCCGGCGATTCCGGACTTGAGCGTGCGTGAAGCCAGCGCGATTGTGTTGCTGGGTGCGGATCGGCCAGGACGACTGGACTACGACCAATCTGCAGCCGAGCAACTGGCCCGCGAGCCTTGGGTCCGGTCGCTCGTTTTCGACGTTCCAATCGGCGCGCCTGTCCTGCCATTCATAAACGGGCGCCATCGAATTGGTGAGGCCCTGATTGCGGCTCCCACAAGGGAAGCACTCGAAGCGCGAGTGACTGAGCTGCGAATTCGTATAGCCATTAGTTCGCTATGACCGCACTAACGCTCCGCGCACGTCTGGCGCCTGCCGTGCGCTGGGCGCTGGTCTTGCTGGTCCTTGGTGTCTGCGTCAAGCAAGTCGTCACAAGCTTTAACTGGAGCGAAATCGCAATTACGCTTCATGGCAGCGAGAAGGAAGAGGTGATTTTGGCCGTCGCTCTTGCGCCGCTGTTCTGGGTGTTCAGGGCACTGCGCTTACAGATACTGCTGCACATGGTGACGGCCAAGCAGATTCCGCTGCTCGACTTGTACCTGGCGACCGCCTGCAGCTCGTCGATCGCAGCATTGACGCCTATGCAAGCTGGTGAAGCGACCAAGATCGAGCTGCTGCGCAGACTCAATGCGCTACCTCGGATCGAGGGTTACGGTGCTTTTGCGGTTGAACGCCTGGTGGATTTCATTACCCTGGTCGCGCTGACCAGTTTCGCCGTTGCCGTCAGCGGACTTGATCGATTCAAAATTGTGTCCTTGCCTGTCTTGATCGCTGTCGCTGGTGCCGTCGTTGCTATCGCACTGCTCGCAACTTGGTGGCTTTACGCGCGTAGTCCTTGGCGACATCGGTACTCGAACCGATTTGCGATTCAAGAGTCGTTGCAGAGGGTTCCACTGGTGTTGGCTTTATCTTGCCTCGCTTGGCTGGTCACGGCCCTGAGTTGGACCCTTTGTTGGCAGGCAATCGGTGTCGACGTGGCGCTCCTTGAGGCGACTTCGGCGATGGGATTGGTCACGCTGGTGAGCGTGCTTAGCATGGTACCAGGGGCGATTGGCGTTTCCGAACTCGGCATTTCAATTGCGCTGGCGACGCTTGGACATGCTGGCAGCGCAGCCCAAACCGGTGCCATCGCCATTCGACTTTACGGGCTGCTGCTGATTGCCCTCAGTGTCATGCACTTCCCTTTGTTCGCCCTCTATGCGCGGCGGCGATTAGACGCTCCTGCGGCCTAACTCGGCCAGGATTGTTTCGGCCAGGACGCGGGCGTCCTCGCGAATGCCACGAAGGTAACGACTGCGAAACGTGCGGAGTTTATCGAAACCGAGCAAGTACAACCCCGGGTAATCCGGAAGGGCAAAACCCTCTGTTCGTGGTAACCCATTCGCTGCCAGCGGCAATGACAACTCGCCAAGATAGTCGAGCGCTGGGCGGAAACCGGTCGCGTAGAGTACTAGATCGAACGCCGCTTGAGTGCCGTCTGTAAACGTCGCTGCGTTGCCGGAGAACGCCCTCACGCCTGGTCGAGTTGAAATGATCCCCGATCGAATTAGCGCGGCCGCGCGACCGCCATCCATCGGCGGATAGGAGTCGTCGAGCCAGTCGGTTCTTTTTGCCGCCACCCAGTCCTCGAAGGCAAAGTAGAGAGGAAACGAGAGCGTTTGCAGCCATGGTGGGCGCGCGAATCGAATTGCACTACGGCAAACCAGAGTAACGCCGAATCCAGCGTCCGCCAGTTCGACGGCTGCCTGTCCAGCTGAAATACGCTTGCCGACGATAAGAACACGCGCATTCCGCCGCTGGCATGGCAATGCCCCCGGCGACACGTACTCGTTGAAATGCAATTGTGGGATCGTCAGCGAGTGCTGACCCTCAATCGTTGGCGTGTAGGGCTTTGAGTAGTAGCCGCTGGCACAAACCACATTTCGCGCGTAGTACCGGCTGCCCGCATCCACGATCCATATGTCACCATGTTTGGACACGCCCTGCACGACCTGATCGACGCTAACGGATAGCGCGTGGCGTTTAGCTTCCGCGTCCAAGTAGTTTGCGAACTCGCCTGCCGGAACGAGCCGGAACAGGTCACGTAGTCGCCAGCGACGGTCGAAAAGAACGTTCTGATACCAAGGTGAGAGCAGCCTTAAGCCGGTCGGCATACGACGCCAGGCAGCCCCTGGTGCGGCGCCAGCTTCAACGATATGCACTTGCAAACCGCGCCGACCGCACTCGTATGCCAAAGACAACCCAGCCGGCCCCGCACCAATAATCAGCACATCATGAACGCTATCGATCTTCATATCGCATCATGTGTTGCCAGGATTGTTGCGGCATGACCTGCGTAAGTTCACGGCTTTCGCTATATCGATACACGGGAGGGGTTGGTTCGATAAACGCCGGCTTGAGCGAAAGACTGTAGGCACCGACTTGTTGGAACTCCAGGTAATCGCCAACCGCGATCGAACCGCTATAACCTCGGTGAAGGATATCGTCCTCCATGCAAGTCAAGCCCACGACGTCAGCCGATTCCATCGGCACTTGTGGTCTGCCACAGGGATGTCGAACCAAGGGGAAGTTTCGCACGCTCTTGGAGGGCTTGATGTTGTAGCAGCTTCCAGCGCAAACGATCATCTGCCGGCCCGACACGTGTTTGACAGCGACCACCTTAGCGAAGAAGGATAGGCAACGCGCCATGACCGCGAGCCCGGGTTCGACGACTAAGCCCAAACGCTCATCTGGCCAAGCACGGCGAACAGCGGTCGCGTACTCTTTAAATGAGGTCCATTGAAACGGAAACTGCGACCGAAACTCAGCGGGCGCGGCACTTAAAAATCCGCCGCCAATGTTGAGAAAACGCAGTTGTGGCAGGCTCAACGATCCGATAAAGGACGTCGCTTGGCGGACGACCGCTGCGTAATCGGCGGCCGATCGCCGGGACGTACAAACGTGCACGTGGATTGACTCGATCGAAACATTGCCCAGCGCTTGAAGTGCTCGAATAAGCGAATGCGCCGAGCCGTCTGCGATCGAGAACCCGAAACGCGAAGTTGTCTCGCCATCAAGATCGACCTGACAACGAACGCCGCACCGAAATACGCCGTCGGTTCGCGAGGCCAACCACTCCACCTCATGAAAGCCGTCGATTTGCACCAACGCTCGTTCTCCGTGAGCGACGGCGAGCAGCATCTCGGTTTTTGCAGGTCCATTGACGATGATCTGCGCCGGTTCCCATCCTAGCGCGCGCACATACCTGTACTCAGCTTCGGAGACAACCTCGGCCCACCCGCCAGCGTTCCGGCCGTCGCGCAGCAACCCAGCTAAGGTATTGGTTTTGACGGACAGCGCCAGCACACATTCTGAGAAGCCGGAGAACGCGTTGGAAAAATCATAGAAATCGCCTAAAAAACGATTCGGATCATAAACGTAAAAGGCATCGTCGTCGGGAAGCTTCATTGTGTGCGGGGTGCTTGAGTGTAGATTTCGCGGACAAAACCACCGGGGCGTCCCATGATTCGAAAGTGGAGTTTAGAGAAGTACTCGCCCAAAACACCCAGCGCGAATAATTGCGCGCCCGAAAAAATTGAGATCGTGCAGGCAAGGAATGCGAATCCCGGAATTGAACCTCGATAGAAATAGTAATTAACAAGCACGTAGATAAGCGCCGTCAGGCCAAATAAAGTAAACAAGAATCCAATCAGGCTGGCGATGCGCAAGGGCAACGTCGTAAAGCAAAGAATCATCTTCAGCGTGTGTTGCAGCAAACTCCACAACGTGTAATTTGATTGACCTATCGCTCGGGGGTCGTGGCGTACACGTACCGACGTGAACTGATCCGTCACCCACGACAACAATGCGTCGATATCGACGTAGTGACTGTCATAGCTGCTGAAAGGCTTAAACAGTTCAGCCTTTACAGCACGAAAGGCGCTGGTGTCTTCGGCACGTTGAATTCCGATCACGCGCTGCAATACAAACTTCGCCGCGCGTGACGAGAGTCGGCGCCAAAACGAATGCTCCTCGATATTTGGAATTCCGTAGGCGACATCGCTGTCAAATAACTTCTGCAAAAGTTTTGGGATTTCCTCGGGGGGATGCTGCAAATCATCGTCGAGCGTGACGATGATCGAACCTCTGGCAAACTTGCAACCGTTCAGTAAAGCGACGTGTTGACCCGAGTTCTTGGACAAGTTAAGTGCGAATACCCATGGGTACTGTTGCGCCAAGGCCTTCGCTACCGGCCAACTGGCATCCTTGCTTCCGTCGTTCACCAAAATCAGTTCGCCATCCATTTGTTGGTGCGCAAAGAAATCTCGAATACGCCCGACCAGTTCCGGGAGAGTTCTTTCGCTGTTATAAACCGGCACAACGATTGATATCAAGTTCGTTCGGCTTGAATCACGGATTGCTGCAGTAAACGGCGCATTCGTATCCATAAATGGTGGTGTCCAGTATCAACTTAAAATCGGATCTCTTTGCAATAACATCGACATGCTTTGGCAGGTAATAAATCAGCCAAATCGCGCGCGGATGCCTTGCGATCGAGGCTTCAATGCGCTCAATAACTGCTTCTAGTATCTTTTCATTGAAGGGGTGAAAAAAATAGAAAACACATTGATCAGGTTCGACGTGATACTCGGATGCGTCTACGCAGTGAACCTCGGAGATAACATCGGATTTATGCTTTCTCGTGAAGACATCGAGATTGGCCTTCGAAATTCCGCACAAATGCGAACTAAACTCGATCCCGACTACCTTCTTGAAGCCAGCCAGCGCCGCGAGTATCAATGTACGGCCTTTACCACAACCGAAGTCAACAAACGTGCCGTTGCGAGGTATGCCGGCACGGACCAGGATCGCTGGCAGCGCCAGTGACCCGGTAGGCTGATAACGCTGGCCGGCCGCAACGTTCCGGCTTTCGATAGCTAAGTCTTTTAGCGCTTCGGTTTGCACTGTGTGCAGCCCATATCGCCAGTCGAACACCAAATCGGCTAAGCGGCTTGCCGCCACCGCCAACGTTCGGCGCAAGCCAATCTGCTCGACACTTCGCCGGAATTCGAAAGTGGCGGTGCTGAGGTTCCAGCGCTTAAGGAGTGAACGCATTCAATGGTGCCGAGAGAGACGCCTGTCGAGTATCGCCCAGCGGCGGCCATGTGTGCGATTCTAGCCTCCACTTTGCTGGGCGTCCGAGGCACATGCTGCAAGCGATAGACCGCGCACAACTCGCACGAGCGGTTCTCCTCGGCCTGTTTGCCTGCGTGCTGGGCTTCGCGCTACCACGCGAGCTGCAAATTGCGCTCTATCACAGAGCGGCTTTGCCGTTTGCGTTGGCAATCGCCATGGCGCTGATCTTGGCTGGGTCGATCGCACTTTGGCGAATGCGGAGCGTACTCGTCCTCAATCTTCGCGGTTTCGATTTGATGGTGGCGCTTGCCGCCACGATCGTTGTGACTTTGCTGGTACCGGGTCGTTCCTTTGTCGAAATCGACGAGGGCGCTCTGCTCTCAACGTCAATGGCAGTTGCCTTTGACTTTTCCCCCTATTCAGTTCAGTCGGGGGTTTACGACGTCAACGGTGTGTTGCATGCGTTGCAGATACACCTCGACAAGCGCGGCGTGCTCTATCCGCTTGCGATAGCAGCGGTGCACGTCGTTTTTGGCTACTCGCCAGAGCATGCCTATGTCGTTAACGCCTTGTTCTTGTTCGGCGCCTTGTTTCTTGTGATGCGACTTGTGCGTCGTTACTGCTCAGGTCTGGCGCCGCCGCTGGCGGTGATGTTGTTTCTTTCGTTCCCGGTGGTTGCGGTGACCTATCGGAGCGCCCTGATGGACGGCGCCAACCTAATTGTGCTGCTCGCGCTCGCGCATACGTTATTGGGTTGGCGGAAGGAAGCGTCGCCGTCGCGGGTGATCGCGACCTGCCTATTGATCGTCGCGCTCTCGCAGCTCCGTCAGGAGTCGATTCTGACAGCATCATTTTTGACGTTGTGGATAGGGGCGCTTGCGTTGGTAAGGCCAACTCTGCCCTTACGGGGATTAATCGCCGCGCTTCCCCTCGGATTGTTGGTGTCCGTTTGGCGCTACTCAATCCCGTTCTCCTATGACGTTCCTCCTGGACACGAGCCTTGGAGTTTCGGGAATCTGGCACACAACCTGAGCGCGACGGTGTCCGCAGCATTCGATCCGGCAGTGGTCGACCTGATGTTGCCCATGGGGCCTTTGCTCATGTTCGGGGCAATCGCATGGATACGGCGCGCGCGATCCGCGCCATCCACCGATTTACTCGGCGGTCTGAGCCTCCCGGCGGTTCTGGTCGCGATCGCGATTCCGCAACTCATCATTCTTAGCAACTGGTACGGCGACCCTTACCAGCCAGTGGGCACACGGTATTACCTGCCCTCCATCGCCGTTGCAGCCATGTTGTCCAGTTCAATCGCGCGGCAGAGCGTTGGGCGTTGGACCATCGGACTCATGGCCGCTGTTGCGCTCTTACAACTTGTCAATGCGCGCGAGGCTCTGCCGTTTCAGCAGATATCGAGTGGCCACGAGCGTACGCAAATTGAGGCCATGCTCCCGCCAGCGTCGGCGTGTCCGATAGTGGTGCTGTCGCGCAGCCGCTCTATCGCGTTGATACCGCGCGGCGTCGGTGCAATGCCTATTGAGCATTTTGCGCATCTTGGATCCAAAAAGGTCGAGTCGCTGGCCAAGTCGCGGGTGTTGGTTTTTGCATTCATACGCCCCGGGATCGAAGAACCGGACTTGAGCTTGGTGATGCCTGGAGCGAAGCTGTTCCGAGAGGCCACAACAGACCAGGGTGTCTATCAACTGTGGAGCGCAACAGATGGATCTTGTGGCGAGGCAAAGCCGCTCCGTCCAACCGATCTAAGGGTCGATCAGAGCCTTGGCGCATTTGAGGTGTGGGAGATTTATCTTCGGCTTGAAAGACAAGGGCATTCCTTTTGATCCGTTTTGACTCATCGTCATCCGCTGGCTGGATCGCGTCCATGGCGATATCGGGCTTGGTCGCTATCTACGTCGCGTTCCACGCGCCCTACTCGTTTCGATTCGATCTGTATGTGCATCACTCTCCGTGGATGGCCGGTGCGACCTGGTGCCTCGTCGCGATCGCAGTTTATGCGCGATTGGCCCAAAACCGAACAGGCAACGTTCTGGCAGACACGTTGTTCGCGGCAGTGCTGATGGCGGTCATTGCGGTCGCGATTCCCGGCCGCGCACTCATCGAAGCCGATGCATCCAACATGGTCAGCACGGCGCTCGGCATCACCTTCGATGGCAGCGCAATCGGCCCTGCGTCGGGCGTGTACCTCGAAAACGGCGAGCTTTACGTCACCGAGTCCAAAGTGGACAAGCGTGGTGTGTTCTTTCCTTTCGCGATGGCCGCCCTGAATTGGACTATCGGTTACGACGCGGATCACGGCGTGCTCGTCAACCTGATGGCTGGCTGGTGTTCGCTGCTTCTCGTCGCACGTATTTCGAGGCGGTTTTTGCCTACGCCTGGAGTCATGACTTCGGTTTTGTGCATGGCAGCTTTCCCGTTGTTCGCGCTGCATGCTCGAAGCGGCACTTTCGACACGCTTAGTCTGGCATTCCTGCTGCTCACCTTGCATGCTGTCACATCGTTCTTCCTGGATCGGTCCAGGACTGCACTTTGGCTCGCCGTCACGGCGGGCGCGGCGCTGGCGCAACTTCGCTACGAAGCTGGCGCCGTTGCGGGCCTGCTTGTCATAAGTATGCTGATCGCTATCGCATTCAACCGCCGTTTCGCTCGCCTGCGGCGCCCCGAATTGCTGTTCGCGCCATTCCTTTTCGTACCCTCTGGCCTGCGGCGAGTGCTGCCCTTCAACTACGAGCTGCCACCCGGAAGGGAGATCGCTTGGAGTGTAGAGTACTTTATCGATAATTCCACCATGCTCGCGGATTATCTCTTGCGTGGTGGCGCAGAGACAGCCTCGGGCAATGCCTATGTTGTTGCGCTTTGCGGTTTAGGCGTGTGCGCTTTGGCTTGGCGCTGGCGATCGGTGGGTGTTAATGCTTCTCCGGTATTTGCGTTCGTCGCGCTACCGATAATCGTGCTCACCGCGATCCAGCTCTTCTACTTTTGGGGGACACCGATCCTTCCGCAAACTGTGCGGTACTTCTTGCCAGTGATCGGATTGGTCAGCATCATGGCTGGGACGATTGTCGTTCTCTGTTCCACTCCGCGAATTCAATGGGTTGGATCGCTCGCCGGCTTAATGCTGTTGCTGAATCAACTCGTCGCAGGGTACAAGAGTAATGCGTTCGATGGCCTGACATACGTCGCCAACACCGGCTGGCTGGTTACCCGATACTCGGAAACAAACATTCAGTGCCACGCAATACTAGTCACCGACAGCGCGCTCCCTCTGCTCGTGCGCGGCTTCTCGATTTTATCGCCGGAACGGGCGAGCGAGTTGACTGCGGCTGAAGAGATAAACGCAGAAGAGAACAAGATCTGGACACTCCCGAACTTGTACATCACACAACCGGATCATCTTCACCAACACAAGCAGCCCGCCGCGCCGGCCAAGTGCCAAAATCGGCCCTCAAGCTTGCGGCCAAGATTAGCAGCTCCGATGCCGCTTTACATTCGCTAGCGATCACACAACAACACTTGACAACAGCCCGAAGAATGCGGGCGCAAGGCGGGAACCCCACGCACGCATTACCGACTACACTACCGCCGCCAACTTGAAAATCGGCAGATAAAGGCCGATCACCATTCCTCCGACGAGCGTACCGATTATTACCATGATCATTGGCTCTAACAGACTGCTGAGCGCATCGACCGCATTATTTACTTCTTGCTCATAAAACTCAGCCGCTTTCACAAGCATCGTATCCAATGCGCCGGACTCTTCGCCGATGGCAGTCATTTGGATTACCATGATGGGAAAAAGATTAACTTGGCGCATCGCCAAATTCAATTGCAGCCCTACCGATACGTCTTCTCGAATTTTCTTGGTCGCCTCGTCATAGATGATGTTACCGGTAGCTCCACCAACTGTATCCAGCGCTTCGACCAACGGGACGCCCGCCCTAAAGGTAATCGCTAAAGTGCGGCAGAATCGGGCGATGGCCGAATTGTTGAGGATGTCGCCGATCACCGGGACTCGTAATAGCGTTCGGTCAACCAGGCGCGCGAAATTTCGAGATCGCTTTATAGCCGTCACAAAACCTACGCCGGCCGCAATTGCACCAAACAAGAGCACGAACCAATAATCAACCGCAAATTTGGAGCAAGATACGATGAACTGTGTAAAAGCCGGCAGGTCAGCGCCGAAACCCTTAAATAACTCTTCAAACTGCGGGACCACGTAAACAAGCAAGATAGCCGAAACAATCACCGCTACCGCCATAACGGCGGCTGGGTAGAAGAGCGCTTTTTTGATCTTGCCCTTGAGCGTTTCAATGTTTTCTTTGTAGGTTGCTACCGTTTCCAGAACCGTATCTAGCACGCCAGCGGACTCGCCTGCGCGAACCAAGTTAACGAACAGCTCGTCAAACTGCGCAGGGAATTTATTCAGAGCTTCCGATAACGAAGTGCCGCCTTCGATATCGATCTTGATCTTGACGAGCATGTCCTTCATCGTTTGGTTTTTGACGCCGCCAGCGATCATCTCAAAGCTCTGAACCAACGGAACGCCTGCGCGCATCATTGTAGCCAATTGGCGTGTAAAGACCGCAATGTCTCTAGCGGAAATGCGAGAGCCAGACTTCTGGAAAAACCCAGGCGTATTCGACTTTACGCTCGTGACGCTAATGCCTTGCTTGCGCAGTTGTGCCTTTACTAGTGCCTCGGATCGTCCGGATTCTTCTCCCGTCAGCGTCTTTCCGCGACGGTCTTTCCCTTTCCATTGAAAGGTCTTGAGCACATTAGCATTCGATCGTGCGGGGGCTTTGGTTTTTGCTGCGACTGCAGTGGCCATGGCTTAGTCCTTTGTCACTCGATTCATTTCCGCTAAAGCGATAACTCCGGCTTTCGCCTTCTTAAGTGCACTGCGTCTAAGGTCCGAAATTCCCGCCGTCGCCGCTGCTTCGCCGATGCTGATGGCGTTCCCGCCACTCAGAACGATCTTGGCAATCTCCTCGTTCAGTGGCATGACCTGATAGATACCTGTCCGTCCTTTATAACCATCATTGCACCCAGAACAACCGTTGGGCTCGAAGAGTGTTATCGTCTTGAGGTCTTCGGCAGTAAAGCCCTCGGCCAAAAGTGCGTGCTCAGGCAAAGTCAACGGCCGCTTGCAATCATGTAGTCGGCGAGCCAATCGCTGCGCTATGACCAATGTCACCGCCGAAGTAATGTTGTAGGGGGCGATTCCCATGTTCATCAAGCGCGAGATCGTTTGTGGCGCATCGTTGGTGTGGAGCGTACTTAGCACCATGTGCCCGGTCTGTGCGGCCTTGATGGCAATTTCGGCAGTCTCCAAGTCCCGAATCTCACCAACCATGATGACGTCTGGGTCCTGGCGCAAAAATGACCGTAGTGCCGCAGCAAAGGTCATGCCTGCCTTTACATTCATCTGGACCTGATTGATGCCTGCGACGCGAATCTCAACGGGGTCCTCCGCAGTAGAAATGTTGCGCTCGTCCGTGTTGAGGATGTTAAGCGCCGTGTAAAGCGAGACGGTCTTTCCGCTCCCTGTTGGACCAGTGACTAGCACCATTCCGTAAGGCTTTGCGATGGCATCTAAGAAAAGCTGCTTCTGGTCTTCCTCATACCCAAGTTTATCGATGCCTAGCTTCGCGGCGGACCCATCCAGAATTCGGAGCACGACCTTCTCGCCGAACAAAGTCGGACAGGTACTGACGCGAAAGTCAATAGCCTTGGTCTTCGAAAGGTTTAGCTTGATGCGACCATCTTGTGGAACTCGCTTTTCAGCAATGTCAAGAGCTGACATCACTTTCAGCCGTGCGGCAATCCGCGTATTGAGTTTGACTGGCGCGCTCGCGACCTGGCGCAAAATGCCATCCATCCGGAATCGAACGCGGAAAGCTGTCTCATAGGGCTCAAAGTGTATGTCCGATGCCCCGCGTTTGATTGCGTCGACCAGAGCCTTGTTTACGAAACGGACGACCGGGGTGTCATCACCGCCCTGGACATCGACCCCGGACGAGGGTCCATCAAGATCATCGTCGCCGCCAACAGACTCTAGGTTCTCGAGCCCCTCGCTGTCGTCCATGGAGCCGGCAATAGACTCGTTCTGACTCAGAGCCTGCTCGATAACACGGGTTAAAGAATTGTCGTCAAGAATGATCGGCTCAACGATCATTTTCGATTGGAACTTGATCTCCTCCAGTGCGCGATCGTTCGTTGGATCGGCGATCCCTACGAACAGCCTATTGCCTCGTCTGAAGAGCGGAATGGCTCGGTGTTTTTCGAGCAGCGCTTGTTCGATAACGCGCACGGGAGATTGCCTGATGTCCACGCACGATGCGTCCAGAAGAGCGACTCCGAACTCTTGACTTGCTGCCGCCGCCACGAGTCTTGGATCGGCGATTCCGTTCTCAATCAAGAACGCGATCAGAGGGATTCGCTGCTTAGCGGACGACTCACTCGCTTTCCTCGCCTCAGATTCGGGCAACTGACCATCCATAACCAGTCTTCTTAGGATGCCCGGGAGGACTTGCGGAGCATTGGGCTGCACTGTGGCCACGTGAGATCGGCGAAGCTTAGATGATGGGATGGTGCCAGAACTGTGGTGCGGCAGCAATGGAAGTCGGCGCAAATTGCGAAACCGCACCCGAAGTTTGTCCTCAACGGAATAACGAAGGAATACTGATCGTACGTTGCCCGCTCAAGGCCCAAAAAAATCCCTCGCCCAGCAATTGCGCACTTCTGGCCTGCAAAACTGAGCTCGATTCATGTTGGTTCGCCCAAGAAGTTACCTTCTATCGAGAGCTTGCGGTGACACTCGAACGAAAAATGGGGCGCCAGAGGGCGCCCCATTTTATGACCAGAAAGCCAAAAGTTTAGCGACAAACCGCCGGTAAGAAGCGATCGGGGATTGTGCTTCCCGTGCAATCCCATGCAGTGATGTCAGTTCCCGTCAACACCGGAGAATAGATCAGCGACGTTGCGCCCACTTTGGCAGCCAACGTACCGGACGCGGTAACGGTGATGACACCGGCAGCGACTGTTGGGGCCAAGCAATCACTCGTGGACACAGTGGTGCAGCCAGCGTTCGCAGTTGCAGGAAGAGCAACTCGCGAGGCGTAGTACTCGGTCACTGAAGTCTTGCACGCGCCAGCGGAGGCGGCACACTCGGAGACGCGCGAACGGGTCAGGTAGTCTTGATAGGCCGGGATAGCAATCGCGGCCAGAATGGCGACGATGGCGACGACTATCATGAGTTCGATCAGGGTAAAGCCTTTTTGCAGTTTCATTGGAGAATTCCTCATTAGCTAGCTTTGGAAAAACATCTCGCGTGGTCGACTGGCATCCTGCCGGTGTTCGAACGCTGAGGATGCGGGACAAATGAAGCAACCAGCGTGCCAGCGCGGTGGCGATAGATAGGTCTCTAAATCATGGCGTTATCACTGCGGTCAGATCGGATGCGCTGTCACGATGTGACGTACTACGTCAGCTTCGGTCAGAAGTCACGCCCACGGATCAATGTCGAGCACGGTCAAGAGCTTTCCATCGTCGAGCGACAGCAACGCGGTCTTGTCCATGTCCGGCTCTTTGCCTCGAACGGCGACGAAGCGTACGCTCTCAGCGGACAGGCCAAGTTCCGTCAGGGCCGCATTTACTTTGGTGGCGTTTGCGCTGGCCAGAAGTCGATCCAAGGGCTTGGCTTTCTGCACCAATTGCGGCGCGAAGTCTTGATAGGGCTTGAAGAACTTCGGATATCCATTGATGTCTTTTCCTCGCGCACCCGACGTCGCCAGGAAGAACTCGTCATCGCTGTTGTCCGGTCTCGGTGCTGCGACGAGCATTGGCCCCACCCAGGACAGGTTAGCGAATTCCGGTCGGCTTGCTTTGGCAAGGTCACCGGGTTCTATGGTCGTTGCCGGCGTCACGTAGAGCATGTCTTCGCCCAGCACCAGGAACACAATGCGCGAATTCGCAGCCACGTGCATTCCGTAGCTCAGGGCGGCGATTTGCAATGCTGCGATCACGGCCAGATCGAACTTAAGTCCGGACTTGTGCCGATTGAACACAGCGAAAGTACAGCAGGGCCCGATGATGACGTCGATGATAATCAGGAGCAGAAAAATGCGCGTGCCGCCTACCAGTTCACCGTATGGCTGCGGAAACCAAAGGCCGAACACGACGTAGGCAGCGACTGCGGCAATGACGAGGCTGATGACGAGGTGGATAGCGAAAGCTCTAAAACGGTCTTTCCACGATCCCCTCGGCGCAGTGACTTGAAGCAACTTCATGGTCAATCAATCCCTAGTTTCTTCAATCGATACCGTAGCGCGCGAAATGTTATTCCGAGTTTCTTGGCGGCTGCGGTCTTGTTGTACCGGCACTCTTCCAGCGCTTTGGTGATGGCTTCGCGTTCGAGGCTGTCGATGTAGGTTTCGAGGCCGTCGCGGTGTGGGCTGGGTGGTGCGACGGCTGGCGTGCCCGAGGATGCGGCCAAGTGAGAGGTCATTGTGCCAGCGAGCATCGGATCGGCAGGCACGGCAGACTGCTGACCGGTACGCGGCGTAAGGTGCAAATCGCTGGCGCGGATAACGTCGCCGTCGCTAAGGGCTACAGCGCGCTCAAGGATGTTCTCGAGTTCGCGGACGTTGCCGGGGAAGTCGTAGCGGCTTAACGCATCAATGGCGTCTTGCCCGAGTTTGGGGCGGTTGATCGACCACTCGGGGGCGAGGCGATCGAGGTAGCGGTTGGCGAGCAGCAACACGTCGTCGCGCCGCTCGCGCAGGGGCGGCATGCGCAGTTCGATGACGTTGATGCGGTAGAACAGGTCCTGACGAAACGCGCCGGTCTCAACGAGGCGCGCCAGGTCTTTGTGGGTGGCGCTGACGATGCGGAAGTCGACCGGTAGTTCGGCGCGGCCGCCGATGGCGCGGACGGTTTTCTCCTGGATCACGCGCAGCAGTTTGACTTGCATATGCGGCGGCAGTTCGGCGATTTCGTCCAGAAACAATGTTCCGCCGTGAGCCGCTTGCATGAGCCCGTCTTTGTCGCCGTGGGCTCCAGTGAAGCTGCCCTTTTTGTGACCGAAGAACTCGCTCTCCATAAGTTCCGTCGGAATTGCGCCGCAGTTGACCGGTACGAATGGACCGCTCGCGCGCGGACCCTGCTCGTGGATCGAGCGCGCTGCCAGTTCCTTGCCGACACCGGATTCGCCGGAGATCAGCACCGGCGCCTGGCTGCGGGCGAGTTTGACGATGGTCGCGCGCACGCGCTGCATGGCTTCGGAGTCGCCCAAAAGGCGCGGCTCAGGTTGCGCCGATCCGGGTGCGCGTTCGGCGCGCAGTTTCAGCGCGGTTTTGACGAGGTTACGCAGGACATTCAGGTCGACGGGCTTGCTGACACAGTCGAAGGCGCCGGCGCGCAACGCTTGTACGGCGGCTTCCGCGTTGCCGTAGGCAGTGATCATCGCGACCGGCGTTTCCGGGTACTGGCGCGACATCAGCTCTATGAACTCGTGGCCGTTGCCATCGGGCAGGCGCATGTCGGTGAAGCACAAGTCGTAAACACGCGCACCCGCCAGTTGCCGCGCTTCCGCGAGCGTGGCAGCGGCGTGCACCTGTAACCCCAAGCGCGACAGCGTGATGCTGAGCAACTCGCGGATGTCGGCTTCGTCGTCGAGGATCAGCGCGTGACCTTTGTCCATGCGGGCCTTAGGTTACAGATTGGCGTTAAGAATAGCCTGTGCAACGCTCAGGCGGTCCACGGATCGACGAGTGTAATGCCGGTGCCCTGGAAGTGCCGAATGTTGCGCGTGGCCAGAGTCGCATTCTTGCATTCCACGATTCCGGCGATCATGGCATCTCGTAGCTCAATGGTCTTCCCGGTCTGTCGCGCGATGGCGCTTATCCGCGCAGTGCATTCGGCGGCTTGGCTATCGAAGGGCACGATGCGGCCATCGAGTTCGCTTGCCATGACGCTCGTGAGTGCACGATCCAACTCCAAACGACGCACAGGCTCTCTCACCAACTGCACGCCAAACCGAAGCTCCGTCAGTGAAACCGAGTTTGCCCAGACCGCCTCGCGCGCCTGAACATCAAGCCAACGAAGGACAGCGACCGACGGCCTGGGTCGCATGAATTCCGAGAGCACGTTCGTGTCGAGAATGATCACAAATCGAATTGAGCAGGCTCAAGCTGCGCCGCAGGCATCTTCTCAAGTTCTACGCCGATTCCGCGAAATCGATCACGCAGGGCTGTGCCAAGTCCGGGTCTCTTCGAGATGAGTTCGGCCTCAAGAATAGCTCGCGCTTCCGCCTCCATGCTCCGGCGCTTAGCGAGCGCCCGCTGTTTAAGCGCGTTCTTGACTGCCTCGTCGACGTTGCGAACCACAAGCTGCGCCACGGCAACCTCCATTGATATCGCGATATCGGACAATCCTAGCACGGTTGCCGGACATCCCTGTTTCAGAAGCTGCTCGAATAAACGACAACCGCCTACCCATGCTCACCCTTCAAGAACGCCGTCTGCGTTTCCGGTGCCGGCTGGCACCCGTATTGCTGGATCAGCAGATCGTCGGTCGAATCGGCTTTGCGGATGAAATGCGCCACGCGCGCCGCGAGCACGTTGCGCTCACTCTCGGTGAACACGTCTGCCGTGTGCACCACCAGATTCATGCGAATGGTGCTGCCGGTCAAGTCAAAAGCGATCGGCGCGTGGTCCTCGCTCAGCAGGAACTGGAACAAACGCGTCAGATCGCGCGTGGGCGTTTGCGCCATCGGCGATGAGAAGTTCAAGTGCTCCGAGCAGCAGCACCAGATTTTGATCGGCGCGCTGCCGACATGGAAGGACCAGTTGTGGTTGCCGTGGCGCGCGAGCACCGGATCGATGTCGGCCTGACGTAGTGCGCCCTCGACGAATTGCACCAGCGGGTGATCGTCGCTCGCTTCGAAGTAGTCGTCGAAATCGTGGCGCGACTGTAAGTCCGTGCCACAATTCGGGCAGTAACGTGTCTTGCGGGTGATCAGCTCCTCGCAGGCCGGACACTGCACGCCGAAGTCGGCACCCTGGGCGCGAAAGTCGGCCACGAACTTGCGCACGTCGACCGCCGGAATGCCAAAGCCCACCGCATCGGCCTGATTCAACTTACACGTGGTGACGGCAATGATTTCGCGCTGATCGTTCAGGATCGGCCCGCCCGAGTTGCCGGGATTGATGGCCGCATCCGTTTGCACGAAGTACTGCTCGTCGAGCAATTGCTTGGGATGGGAAATCACGCCCTCAGTTAGCGACAGCGGCAGCCCGACTGGAAAGCCCAGGATGTGCACGCTTTGTTTCGGCCGCAGCTCGTCGTTCTCGCTGATCGCCATCAGGGCGCCATCGACGGGACGCGACAGCCTGACGATGGCCAGGTCGCGATAGGGGTGCAGGCGTTTGACGGTTCCTTTGATGCGCGTCTTGTCGCGCATCTCCACCGCCACCTGGCGATACGGAGCGACCACGTGGCAGTTGGTCAGCAGATGCTCGGCGTCGATCAGGAATCCGGTTCCGGTACCGCCGCCGGTGTACACCTGATAAACGCCCAGCGATTCAATGTCGTCGTGAGCGATGTCGATGAGGTTCGGGGTCATGGGTGGGCTCCGGTCGAAACGTTACAGCGGGGCACGCTGCGTGGGGCATGAAGAAGCGGCGTCTCGCCCGTCGGCGAAGTTTGCGAACGGCCAAGCAGGCTGGGCTCGGCTGCGAGCGCCCTGCAAGCTTTGTTCGGCGACGGCGATGGGCCCGTCCCCCGCGGCTCGTGCCCCGTGCCCCGTGCCCCGCTGGTTGAGCGCTGATAGGTCACCGCATGCTCCGCGCCGGGGGCGTCATCAACGTCCTCCTCGCCCTCGCCGTGGCTGCCATAGGTGCGCGCAATTTGATTGGCGTGCGACCAGAGCGTATCGGCCGCTTCGCGCCAAGGCTTGTCGCTGACGGCATCGAGCGCCTGACGCAGGCTCTGCTCGATCGGCGCGCTCCAGGTGTGGTGCGCCAACAGGTACAAGAAGTCGGCGACCAATTCGAGCGACGCTTCGAGCGCGCGGCCGGCCGCGCGCAGATCGCTGGTAGCCTGCATCCGGCTCCCCGCGCCGAGCATGCTGGTCAGCAACGATGGCGTGCCTTCGTGCAGCGGCGAAATCGCATAGCGCGCATGACCCAGGTTTGCGCGCAACTCTTCGCGACCGATCGCGCGCATTTCCTTGATGCATTTGGACAGCGCCGCGTCGCGCTTGCTCGGGTCCTCGTCGCGATCTGTGAAGTCGTCGGCGGCATCGTTCAGTCTCTGCCGGACGCTGCCGAACAACGGTAAGGTATAGCGCACCTGATTGACCGCAAACGCGCCCAAGGCGTCGAGAAAGCGGATGATCCGCCGCCGCCGCGATTCCACCATCAGCGCATCGACAGCCTCCCAGTGCGCCTGCCAGATCGTCCACGCGCGCTCGAACTCCTCGTCGCTGAGGGCGGTCAGCGGCTCGCGATCGGGTGTGGTGACGCCGAAGGCATCGATCAGCCACTGATCGTGGTTGTCGGCTTCCATGGCAATACGCTGCATCAATTCGATCAACTTCAGCGGATGCACCAGCGACAAGCGATCGCTGAACTCAAGCACCACTTGATCGCCGCGCAGCCGCGGTTGATACAGCTGCCCGGTGCCCGAGATCCGTGTCAGGAAGAAACGCAGCGCCGCGGTCGATGGCGGATCGCCGAGGGCCGCCAGATGCGCGCGCACCGTCAAGATGTCGTCGGCGACGCTGACGTAGACCCGCGCGGTGCCTTGCACCAGTCGTAGGGGCGAGATCAGATCGCCGATCTCCATGCCCGGCAGCAGATAGCGCAACGCTTCGATGGCGCCGCTCAGCGCATCGCCTTGCTCGAACAACTCGACCGCATGATCGCGTCGATAAAAATCTCGCGGCGCTACCGACAAGCGCTGTCTGATCGGCGCCGAGAGCGTGAGTGAAGAAATCGCCATTGCTGTCTCGATTACACAAGCGAACCCGCGAGTCTCGCAGTGCGGGGTAGGGGGTGCAAGCAATTGCGAACGAATGCGCTGTTTTCAAGTCTCACCTCATCATTCGCTAACGAAACGGCGCCCAGGGAGGGCAAGCGCAAAATCCTTTCATCGCTGGGATGCCCGCTTCCGTCCCCAAAGCGGTGTCAGCTGCTAAGCTCCAGGGCGCCTCGTCAGCGCAGCCGGCGTCGTCGCAGGGCAACGACGAGCCTTACGCCAGATCGTGTTTTCAGCCCGCATCGAATGTGTCTTGCATGACTTCCGGTCTTTTTCGATCCACTGCTAAGCGTTTAGGCTTCGGTTTCGTATCCTGATGTATCACGCATGCGCCTGATTCGGCCATTCACCCAAACCCAACTGTTGCGTTTCGCCGGCCTGTTTACGTGGGCTTGCGTGGGCGTGTCGTTGCCGTTTGTGCCGAGTCTGGGTGCGCCCGATGCCGACGCAGTCGTCGCCGCTGTCTCGGTGGCGTACCTGTCATTCGGCGTTGCGTACTTGTGGCTGACGCGGGAGATGGACGGCGACGGGCGACGCTGGGCATACGTTACCGCGCAGTTGCTGATGACCGCCAGCGCGCTGACGATCGCTTATCTGACGGGCACCGGCATCGCGGCCATCCTGCTGCTGGTCTGCGCCAGCGTTCTGCCCTGGGTGCTGCCGATGGGCTATGGCATGGCCTGGCTGGTGACACAAAACCTGGCGTTGCTGCCGCTGTTCCTGTCCAGGCCCAACTTCAGCGCCATCGAAGCAGCGCTCCAGGTTGGCCTGTATCTGAGTCTGGCGACACTGACCTTCATCACCACCTATGTTGCGCGCCGGCAGTCCGAGGCGCGCGAAGAGTTGCGCGTAGTCAATTCCGAATTGCGCGCCACGCAACTGCTGCTCGCCGAGAGCGAGCGCGCCGCCGAACGGTTGCGCATCAGCCGCGAGTTGCACGACGTCGTCGGCCATCATCTGACCGCGCTCACACTGAATCTGGAAGTCGCCAGTCACCTCGTGCAGGGCAAGGCGCTCGATCACGTCAAGCAGGCTCAAGGCGTCAGCAAACAATTGCTCGCGGACGTGCGTCAAGTGGTCAGCGCCTTGCGCGGCAGCGACGTGATCGATCTGGAAACCACGCTGCGCGAGTTGGTGGCCTCGGCGCCCGCGCCGGAGGTGAGATTGACGTTGCCCACACCGTTCAAGCTGGACGACGGTCGGCGCGCGCAGGTGCTGGTGCGCCTCACGCAGGAAATTCTCACCAACACCATGCGCCACGCCAGAGCGCGGCATTTGTGGTTGAACTTCGCCCGCGAGGGCGATGTCGTTGAGCTGGTGGCTCGCGACGATGGCCGGGGCGCTAGCGAGCTTAGAGCCGGCAACGGCCTGACCGGCATGCGCGAGCGGCTGGAGGTTTTTGGTGGTTCATTGGATATTGAAACGCGTCCAGGGTACGGTTTTGTCGTGCTCGCGCGTCTGCCCTTGGAGAGCAAACCATGATTCGAGTCTTCCTTGTCGACGATCAAACCTTGGTTCGCCAGGGCGTACGCAGTCTGCTGGAGCTGTCCGACGCGGTGCAAGTGATCGGTGAGGCGCGCGATGGCGAAGAGGCGGTGGTCGAAATCCCCAAAGCCAAGCCTGATGTTGTGCTACTCGATATGCGCATGCCGGGCATGTCTGGGCTTGACGTGCTGGAAACGCTCTCGCGCGCCGGGACACTTCCGCCGACGATCATTCTCACCACTTTCGATGAGGACCAACTGGTGCTCAACGGCCTGCGCGCTGGCGCGCGCGGCTTTCTGCTCAAGGACGTGTCGCTGGAGCAGCTGGTCAATGCGATCAAAACGGTCGCCGACGGCGGTTCCTTGGTGCAACCGGGCTTGACCGATCGCCTGTTGCGCGGCGTTTCGACGTTGGAGAACAAGTTCGCCAGCCTGGAAGAGCCCGATCCGCTGACCGAGCGCGAAACCGAAATCCTGCGGTTGATGAGCGGTGGCTATTCGAACAAAGAAATCGCCCGCTCGCTGGATGTCGCCGAGGGCACGGTGAAGAACCATGTCTCCAACATCCTGTCCAAACTCGGCGTGCGCGATCGCACTCGCGCGGTGCTCAAAGCGCTGGAATTGGGTTTGGTACAAGGCGGGAAGAAATAGGCGTCCGTGGTTCTCGCCATGGCGTGAACCACATGGGACCTACACCAGCCCGCATAGCCACTGCATCAACATTGCCACTGGCCGCCCAGTGGCGGTGCCTTTGCGCCCCGTTTCCCAGGCGGTGCCGGCGATGTCCAGATGCGCCCAACGCTGCCCTTCGGTAAAGCGCGCCAGAAAGCACCCGGCCGTGATCGCGCCTGCGTACTTGCCGCCGATGTTGGCGAAATCGGCAAAGCCGGTTTCCAGCTGGCTCTGATAGTCCTCCCATAGCGGCAGCCGCCAGGCGCGGTCGTAGCTTTGCTCTCCCGCGATCAGCAATTCGTGCGCCAGATCGTCGTCGCGCGACATCAGGCCACTGGCATGGGCGCCAAGCGCGACTACACAAGCGCCGGTCAGCGTGGCGATATCGATCAGGGTGGCGGGCTCGAAGCGCTGCGCGTACGTCAGCGCATCGCACAGAATCAAACGGCCTTCGGCATCGGTGTTGAGGATTTCCACTTGGTGCCCGGCCATCGTCTTGATCACATCCGACGGTCGATAGCTCCGACCGTCCGGCATGTTCTCCGCCGCCGGCGTGATGCCGACGATATGCAGCGGCAGCTTCAGCGCCGCTGCCGCTTCGATGACGCCGAACACAGCGGCTGCGCCGCACATGTCGAACTTCATCTCTTCCATTCCAGCGGCCGGCTTGATGTCGATGCCGCCGGTGTCGAAGGTGATGCCTTTGCCGACGAGCACCACGGGCTTGCCCGCGGCGCCGGCGTAATCCATGACCACCAGCTTGGGTGGATTCTCGGAACCTTGAGCGACCGCCAGCAGCGCGCCCATGCCCAAGGTCTGCATCTCGTCCCGCTCAACAACCGTGACCTTGACCTCCGGACGGCGGCGCGCCAAGTCGTAGGCCTGTTCGGCGAGATAGGCCGGATTGCAGATGTTCGGCGGCAAGTTGCCTAGCTCTCGCGCCAGGCGCACGCCGGCTGCGATCGCGCTGGCGCGCTCAAGAATGGCGCTATCGCCAGATGCGCTGAACAGCACGGACTTGAGCTCGGTACGCTCGGGTTTGGTCTTCAGCGTTGCTGTGTACTTGTACGCTGCATAGTCGGCCGCGAGCGCCGATTGCAGGAGTTTCCAGTCGCCGTCCTTCTTCGGGACATCGACCTCAGTCAGGTACGATGCTGCGGTTTCGATGGGCAGGCTCTTCAGCGCCTTGTGCGCTTCGCGAGTGGCGCGCAAAAAGCGCGCAGCATCGAAGCGGCGCTGTTCGCCGAGACCAACCACCATCACACGCGGTGCGCTGAGTCCCTGAATCTGATGCAGCAGCGCGGTGGAGCCAACGCGCCCGTTGACATCGCCGCTTTCCATCAGGCGTTTCAGCAATCCGCCGCTGGCGGCGTCCAGTTCGGCCGCGGCGCTGGTGAGCATGCGTTCCTCGAACACGCCGACGATGACCAGGGAAGCCGCGACGTCTTTGGGTCGCTGAGTAAGGCGATGGAACTCCAACATAAGATCTCCGGCGTATCTTGAGAAACGAGCAATGGTGATGTAACGCTGAACCTGCTGCAGGCAGGCCAAACGCCGAGTCTAGTCAATCGTCAGCCGCCATGTGTCGACGCCCGATCGCTCAGATTGGCCACGGGCCAACCAGCGCCGCATAGAACAAGTACCCAACGCCACCCATCGCCAGAAACGGGCCAAATGGCATCGGCGCTGATGTTTCGCGACGGCGCAACAACGCAGCGACGATGGCATACAGCACACCCGACAGCGATGCGAATAACAGTATCGGCAGCAGCGCCAGGGCGCCGAGCCAGGCACCCAGTGCGGCAAACATCTTGAAGTCGCCGTAACCCATACCTTCTTTGCCGGTGAGCAGGCGAAACGCGTGGTACACCGACCATAGGCTCAGGTAACCCAAGATCGCGCCGAACACCGCCGCTGACGGCGTGGCGAAAAAGCCTCCAAAGGCGTTCAAGCCCAGGCCCAGCCACAGGAGCGGCAGCACGATGCGATCGGGCAGCAGCATTGTGCGCATATCGATAACGGTGAGCGTCAGCAGCGTCAGGCACAGTATGCTGGCCACGACGAACGGAGCCGTTGGGCCGAATGCGTACAGGCTGGCCACCGTCAGTAAGCCTGCGGCGGCTTCCACCAACGGATACTGCGCCGAGATTGCAACACCGCAACCGGCGCATTTGCCGCGCAGCGCCAAGTAGCTGAGGAGCGGCACGTTTTCCCAGGCCTTCAGTTGGCGGCCGCACTTCGGGCACTTCGAGCGCGCCCAGGCAACGCCCGGAGGCACCGGCTCATCGAACGGCAGCTCCAGAATCTCGTGCGCTTCGCGCCGCCATTCGTGCTGCAACACTGGTGGCAGGCGCAAAATGACCACGTTCAAGAAGCTGCCGAAAATCAGGCCAAACAGCAGCGCGAACATATGGGTGAATAGCGGAAACGTGGCGTGGAGCTCGGCGAGCATGGGATCGAATGCGATGGTGGCGTCGCGATGCTACAGCGATTGCGTGCTGACGCGGCCACCCCCGCTCTGCCGACCAGGCACTCTGTGTTACGCGGACCCATGGTCCGCAGCTGTTGCTTTCCGTTTCGTTATCGTGTCCCTCAACTTACCCAACGGCCGAAGGCCTATAACGCGCGATACTTGTGTTATTGCATTGCGCTCTGGATCAGACCATGACCTTTCGTATCGCGCTAGCGCAACACGATTTTCCGGTGGGCGACGTGCCGGGCAATCGGGCGCGCATCGCCGAGCTATCGCACGCGGCGAACGCGCGCGGTGCGCACCTGCTGGTGACGCCCGAATTGGCGCTTTCGGGTTACCCACCCGAAGATCTGCTGTTTCGCCCTGGCTTTCTGGCGCGCCTGAACGAGGCGCGTGCCGCGCTTGTTGGCGACATCGCCTGCGATGTGTTGCTGGGTCACCCGGAGCGCGATACGGTGCTCTACAACACTGCGAGCTGGCTCACCGCCGAAGGCTCCGTCGGCCGCGCGCGCAAGCAACGCCTGCCGAACTACACCGTGTTCGATGAAAAGCGTTATTTCACCGAAAGCCGCGGCAGCGCCGTGATCGACCGCGGCGGCATCCGCTTCGGCGTGCTGATTTGCGAAGACGCCTGGTTCCCAGAACCGGCGCTGGACGCAAAAGTGCAAGGCGCCGACGTGTTGCTGGTGCTCAACGCATCGCCCTACCACCAAGGGAAAACTCCGGAGCGCGAGCGCGTTCTGCAGCAGCGCGCGGTGGAGACTGGCCTGCCGCTGATCTACGTCAACCTGATCGGCGGCCAGGACGATCTGGTGTTCGATGGCGCCAGCGTGCTGGTCTCCGGGGGCGGCGCAATCGTCGCTCGCGCGCCGGCCTTCGAAGAGCACTTGCTGCTGGTCGATCTGGACCGCGGATCAAGCGGCCTGGAGCTGCGCGCAGTCGAATGGCCAGCGCTGCCGGCGCTGCGCCACGAGGCGGAAGTGTACGCGGCACTGGTGCGCGCCACCGCCGACTACGTGCGCAAGAACCGTTTCGAGCGCGTGCTGCTGGGGCTGTCGGGCGGCATCGACTCGGCGCTTACGCTCGCGATCGCCGTCGATGCGCTGGGCGCAAATAACGTCCTCGGTGTGTTGATGCCATCGCGCTACACCGCCGAGCTGAGCAACCGCGAAGCGGCGGCGCAGGCGGCCGCGCAGGGCGTCGAGGCCATCACGCTGCCCATTGAAGCGCCGTTTCAAGCGTTTCTGGACACCCTGGCACCCACCTTCGACGGCAGGCCGAGCGACGTGACTGAGGAGAATCTGCAATCGCGCTGTCGTGGCGTCCTGCTGATGGCGCTGTCGAACAAGTTCGGGCGCCTGCTCCTGACCACCGGCAACAAGAGCGAGATGGCCGTGGGCTACGCGACGATTTACGGCGACATGTGCGGCGGCTTCGCGCCGATCAAAGACGTGTACAAGACCGAGGTGTATGCGCTGGCGCGTTATCGCAATGAGCGCTCGCCGGTGATCCCGGAGGCCGTCATCGCCCGGCCGCCCTCGGCGGAACTGCGGGAAAATCAAACCGACCAGGACTCGTTGCCGCCCTACGCCGTGCTCGACGATATCTTGCGGCGCTTCATCGAACGCGACGAACCGCGCTCGGCCATTGTCGCCGCCGGTCACGAGCGCAGCGTGGTCGAACGTGTCGCCGCCTTGGTGCTGCGCAACGAATACAAACGCCGCCAGTCCGCCCCCGGCCCGCGCATCACCGCCAGAAGCTTCGGGCGCGATCGGCGCTTCCCGATCAGTTCGGGGTATCGGTAGTGCCTGCCGGTCAAGGCTTCGAGTCTGAGATGTAACGAAGTTGTGATCCATGTCACGCCGATGCGTTAAAGACGCCAGAATGCGTGCAGAAAATGTCTTCTTTTGGTCACGAATAAATGAAAACATGAGTTCATCTGAGACGATTGGTGAAAACTCATGCGAGTTCTTGTTTCCATCGTTCTTTTGGCATCCTCCCAAATCGTCATGGCGGGAGCCCTCACCGGCAACTGGAGATGCAGCACCAGCCCGGCCAATGATCCCGGATGTCCGGCGGCAACTACGCACGGCACGCAGCAGGCGATGGAGCAATCGATGCGTTCGTCGTTTCCGGACCGCGTGTCGATGGATATCGCATATCCGATCCTCGGTTCAGTGAATTCCGCTGGCGGGACCCGTTCCAAGGTCATGTACACGCGTGGTGGCATGGTCGACACTCACGGGCGCGGGCGAATCTACTCGTCGTCGACCACTGACTGGTTCGCGATCGACGACGGCAGCGGTGATCATCCGCAGCAGAGTTATGGTCTGGCCTCTTGCATAGGCAGCTCGTTTCAGGGGTACTGCAACAGCGCGATCGCCGAGATCTCCAGGCTCCAGTCCTCCGGCAATTACATGAACTCGGTGCAGTGGAATGGCGACTATTACGATCTTGTGGATGCTTTCGCTCTACAAGGCACGCCGGGCACCTTCGCACCAATCCGCAGCGGCACATCGTCGGTCATGCCGGGCGATGTCGTGGGGCCGGACGGACGTAAGGGCGGGTACTTGGTTTTTGCGGACACAACGCACTACGTCGAGCGGAAGTTTTATCGAAAGCGCACGACGCCACCGGTATCGATGCCGTCCAATGTCACCGTGAGCCGAAGCGAGTTCTGCTTCGTTCCGCAGAACCAAGCGCCGGGCGAACCGCGATTGGTATGCCGCTTCCCGATGACGACGGTGAGGTTCTATTACTGCAACCTGGGCTTCCAGCCCAGCGGCACCTACTTCGAAGGACCGCCGAACGAACCCAACGGGCATCCGCTGCCGTTCCAGCAGGCGCTGCCGTGCATTCCCGTGAGCAACGCCGGGCCGGGACAAGAAAAAGCCTTTGAGAAGGGAGGCACAGCGTCAGCAGGCAATGGCGACAAGCCGAAGGGTCCGGACGACGATTGCCAAGGCAATCCCTGTATTCCAGGCAAAGGCGAGAAGCTGATTGTCGAGCGCGATTTCGAGTTTGCGGGCCACAGCTTCACCCGCACCTACCGCTCCTCGCGAAGCACCAAGGGTTACGGCTACATCGACGACAACTGGCATCACAGTTGGTCGTCTCGCCTGCTGACACCCAAACTGGCGCCGAACGCGTCGGCAAGCTTCAAATTTGTGCAAGGCGGCGATGGAGAAATCGAAACCTTCGCGCCCGTGAGCACCGATCACTTCCGTAGCACGCACAATGAGTCGCGATTGTTACGAAAGATCCAATCGAGCCCGGAGCGTTGGCGATTGACAACACCGGGCGGGGCATACCAGGACTTCGATCAGGACGGCCGATTGATCGAAATCGGCTAGCTGAGCGACCCGTCACGGCGCCTGACCTTCAGCTATTTGGCGGCCTCCAGCAGCCTTGATCTCGCGTGGTGGGCGCTCGAACGCGCCACCGATGCTCGCGGTCGTGTCCTCAAATTCGAGTACAACCTGGACAAGACCTACCAGCCGCGCTTGCTGCGCATCAAGCTCGAAAGCGACCCGGCTATGCCGGAGGTGATGAGCTTCACTTACTGGGACGAGAACGTCACCTCTAACCCGGATATTTCATGACACTTGTTTGAGCACGCGGCAACGCTCTGCGCGCCAGTTTTGCGCGTTCAGTATCGTGACGTAGAGTGAAATTCGATGCTTTTCCGGAATTGCAGAGAC
>JALHMG010000043.1 GCA_022844135.1 Lysobacterales bacterium | reverse complement strand
ATCGATGCGCGAGCCAATCCTGATATGGAAACCACCCACTGGAGAGCCGTATGCGGGAGAACCGCCCGTACGGTTCGGAGGGCGGGGCGGCACGGGCCGTCCCGACCCCTATCGTTGAGACCGCGAGGCTCTGCGCATCACAAAGCCGCTGCAACGCTTGAACTCGGCCCTCCCTGCGACGTTCCGCGCGGTTTCAGTCAGCAAAAAGTGCGGCGCCGGTTGATGGCATTGAACATGCGCCTCGCTCAAACTAAACCAACAACCAACAATCAGGAACAACCCACCGCCCATCAATTGACCAGCAATCACCTGCGCAGCTATGCTCCGCGGTCCTTTTCGACCGCAGTAGTCTTGGAGTTTTCAGGTGGCCAATATCAAGTCAGCAAAGAAGCGCGCACGTCAGGCCGACAAGCGCAACGCGCATAACGCCAGTGTCCGTTCGATGCTGCGTACTGCGATCAAGAAGGTGGTCAAGGCCATCGACGGCGGCGACGCCGCGGCCGCGGCCGAAGCCCTGAAGGGCGCCACGCCGATCATCGACCGTATCTCGGCGCACGGGCACATTCACCGCAACAAGGCCGCGCGCCACAAGAGCCGCCTGACGCTCGCGATTCGAAAGCTGAGCCAGCCGGCGGCGTAAAGTCGCTGGTTTTAAGCGCAAAGAAAAAGCCGGCTTAGCGCCGGCTTTTTCTTTGGGAGCGTGATGTGACCGCAACGGGTCTGGATGCTCCGGGTCGGGCGTGCGCCTGGCTTTAGGTACGGGCCTCGGGTCGCATCTCCCTGCAGCGTCGAGACTGTATGTGCGGACCATGGGTCCGCGCACCAAAAAGCAGCAGCGCCTAAACTGCGCGCGGAGGAGCGGTCCGCGCACCCGTATTGCCTGATGCGTCGCGCCATAGCGCGACGCAGCGACGATCACGGCGGCATCGGGCCGCGATACTCCTGATCGAGCACATCGAAACTCCAGCGTTCGGCGCCACTCGATAAATCGATGGACACCAGCCGCGTGCCGCGCGCGACCATCTCTCCGCGTTCCAGGTATTCGAGAGGCAGATCACGCACGATCAGACTGTTATCGCTGACCAAGAACGGCAGCACCGAATACGGCGAGCGATAGCCTCCCTTGCTTCGACCGTTCCAGTCATAAACCGTCCACTGCCAGACAAGACCAAAAACATCGTCGTTTCCGGCAGAACTGACAACCGCGTGGGTGTTGTCGGCCGCTCGATATTGAACGCCAGTGACGCCCGCAATTCGCTCGCCATCGGAGAGCGCCAGTACCGGAGCCGACGGTTCCTCGAATGCGCCGCGAACCGGCAGGGCGTAATAACGACCGCCATCGCGGACAAGATCGAATGCGCCGCTCAATACGGTGACCGGGTTGATCGTCTCATTGCCTTCGCTGTCGATTTCCAGGATCGCAGCGCCGCGCAGTTCAGAGAACTCGTGGCGCCAGAACACCCGTACGCCTTCAGGGGTATCGAGCACGCTCGCCGCGAAGCGGCGATTTGGGCTGGGAAACACATTCGCCGACACGGTTTCCGGCAGATCGATCGCAATCCGATCGTCAATCTCGCCCGTCGTTGGGCGCATCACGATCAGATTCGCGGTGCCGGGTTCATCCGGAACGCCAACACCCAGCAAAATGCCATCAGCAAGCGCTATAGGGTAGACCTTCTCGGAACTCTTCCAGCGCACCGCGCCGTCGGCCAAATCAAGGCGATGCGTGTAACCATTGGGATCGACGGTAATCGCCATTTGTTCGGCGTTGTCGATCAACACGCCTGGGCTCAGTGACAAGGGCGCTGCCATTGCCGATCCAGCCGCCAGAAGCGCGGCCATGCAAGTCGTCACACGATTCATTGGGGCGCTCCTGTTATTCAAAGCCGTTAGCGAAGAGACCATCGGGATCGAGCGGCCGTGTCAACTTCCAAGCGCCGCGACCGAGTGATCCGGCCGTCAGTACGTTGTCTGCGATGTCGTAGTCGAGCTCGAACACCGGCACGTTCGGAAAACCTGTTCCAAGACGCTGCCATGTGCTGTAACCGGTGCTGGCGCGCGACACGAATACACCGCGATCGGCGGCAACGACCAACGCCGAATCAGTCGCCGGAACGAACGCCATCGAGCGCAAAGTGCCGGGATTGAAACCGGTGATCAAGTTACCGGTGACGTTGGGGAAGGTCGCGCCAGTGTCGGTTGAGTAATGCACGGTTGAGGCGGTCATCGCGAACAAGCGCCCGCTGGTTGGCGAGGTGGCCGGATTGACGCTGGGGTCAATGGCGACGTCAATCACGGTGGACGCCAGCGATGTCAACGCGACGATCGCGCCGCCCACGGATGTGCGCAAACTCAAGCCTGCCGATGCGCCGAAATACAACAACCCCGCGTTGCCCGGAATCCCGTACACCAGCGGAGATCCGACAAATTGCGTGATGCGCGAGGTACTGACACGGGTAATCGTATTACCCTGATCGAGCGATTCGAAAACCCCATTGTTGCCGCCAAAGACCAGACGCGCGGCATCGGCCTCGTTGGTTGCGATGGGCGTGTAGAACTGGGCCGCCAACGAAACCCCGTCGGTGGGCGTTCTTGCGGGAAACGCTGTGCTCTGCAATACGTTGCTGGCATTGACCGTTCGGCGGCGGAAGCCTAAGAGGTTTTGAGAACTTGAGTAGCGCGTGGAGACGGTCGTGGCACCGACGTCGGCAACGGCCACATCACCACCGTCTGCAGTACTAACGCTGCGAAAACGCTTGATCGCCACAACGTCTTCTTCTGGTGTACCGGTATCTTGCGCACCGCCGGTAACGCGGTCGCTGAAGCTATCGTAGGCAAAGCCGTGATACTCGGTCGTCTGCAGACTGCCGTTGACCGATTGCCAAACTCCACTGGTCAAGTTCGGCTGCGTGCGGCGATACACACCGCCATCGTCGGATTGAAGCAAGTTGCCATTAGCATCAAAGGCCATGTCACGTGAATCGGCATGCGGAGACGAGTTGTTCGAGGTGCCGTTATGGGTTAATGCACGCCATACAGGCGAGCCGCCGAGCTGGCCGCGGAATGCGCGACCCGAAAAGTCGACTGCACCAATGGAATTAGGAAACGGGTTCGGCTGCCGGTCGCCGGCCAAATGCACGACATTGACGTCCGTCGGGTCAGCCGCCATCGAAAAGTGCCTTAGACCCTGTCCACCCGGGTGTACACCCACGGCAGATCCCGATTCAACAGTCGTTGGCACCCCCATATCGACCCAGCTATTGACGCCATTGGCAGATCGATAAACGTTGGAGAGCTGACCGCCGCGGATCACCGCCGCGTAGGTTTGATTGCTATTGCCAACCGCAAGTCGGACGCGCGTCGACCCGTTGAATTGTGTGTCCATCGCCGCACTCGAGACGCGCGTCCACGTTGCGCCGGTATCGGCCGACCGATACAAGCCGGGCGCCGAGCCGTCGATCAGCGGAACGTAGAGCACGGCATGGTCGACCGGATTGGCCGCCAGATCGGTTGCTCGGCCGGCAGGCAATCCGCTACCCCCCGCGCCCGATAGCAAAGTAAAGTTTACGCCGGTGTCGGTGGATCGATAGACGCCGGCGGCTGCATCCACTGCCGCCATCAACACGGCGCCGCGCGCCGCAACGCCGCGTATCTCCCGATTTGCCAGTATGCCGCCAGATCCGGCGAGCGGGGTCCACGTCGTCCCACCGTTGGTAGTGCGGAGCATCCCGATCAGCGCGCCACCAAAATCGATCAAGCTCGAGGTACGTCCCGAGCCAGCCACGAGGGTTTGCCGACTGGCATCGGTTGGATCAAATTCAATGGATGTCAAAGACAACGAAGCGAGCGTATCGGTTTGCCTCACCCATGTCGGCGACGCGGCCGTCGCGTTGTTGGTGCGCCAGATGCCGCCGTTGACGGCCGCTGCATAGAGGATATCGGCGTTCGTCGGATGCGCTGCCAAGGCATTGACTGCGCCCACAACTTCGCCGTTAGTGATGCCTTCAACTTGCCCGCCAGTCGTTGGCGCTGGCCCTAAGTCCTCCCACGCCCCCCCGGTTTGAGCGTATCCCGCCAAAGGCGACGCCACGAGCGCCAACCCCAATATCCAGACCGCTCGCATAGTGCGTCCCCACTTTAAGTTTCATCCCAGATTCTAGGCAAAACTCTCATAAGCTGTTCATGACTGAAGACAAATCAGCGCCGTTGCAGGCACGGATTCGTCGCTTCTTGTTCGTTCGCCCGGGCAGTACGAACACGCAAAACTTCCCTCAACAATTGCGCAGTTACAGACGAGCGGCATGTTCTCGCCGAATTGTGACCAGCTTCTCGCACAGACGTTAAACAGCGCCAACCGCGTCGAAAAATCGTCTTGATTATGTCATAGCCGCGTGCAAGCTTGATGTAATTGAAACGGACTTAGGCATGTGCATATGCGTCGTGTTACGTTTTCATTAGTTCTCGTTTTGTTCGCACAGAGCTTGCTGTCCGCGCCATTGACCGGAAATTGGACGTGCACGGCAAACGCGTCTGGGGCAGTTCCGGCGTGCACTCCCACCTATGGAAATCTGCAGCCGCTTGAACTTGCGCTGCGAAGTCAGAGCGGTCGGCAAGACTGGGTATCAATGACTTTGGCCTATCCTGATTTAAGCCCTGCAAACCCAGCGATAGGCGGGCGCCGCCAGCGGCTTATTTATACGCGTGGCGGGCAGATGAATACCCATCCGCGGGGGCGTGTTTATTCTAGCATCGGCAGCAATGCCTATTATGCAATAGATGATGGAAGTAAAACCTATCCCTACCTGCCCAACGTGACGACCTGCAGCGGCCCGTCGTTTGCGAACTTCTGTGGAAGCATTGAGTCCGAGGAAATTCGCCTTACCGACTCAGTCCCAATGGGATACATGCAGTATCTAGGCTGGGGCTCTGGATATTACTTCGGCGGCGGCGGATTCCAAAGGATCGGTTCGGCCGGTTCGTTAAGCGACCTGCGCACAGGCCAGGGACCGGAAACCAACGATCCTATACCGCTGGGACCCGGTGGCCGCAGGGGCGGGTTCGTTGTCCAGAAATACGATGGGTATTTCCTACGACGGGTTTTCCCGTATTTTACTCAGACCGTTCCACAGAACGTCTCTCCGAATAATGTCGTAATAACAAGAAACGAGTACTGCTCGTTGGGAGGCAGCCCAGTAGTTCTGACCTGCGACTTCCCAATCACACGCGTCCAATTCTATTACTGCAATATTGGGTTTCGACTCGGGAACGTTTACTTCGCTGATGAGGACCCAGAAGTGCTGCCGCCTGCCCTTGACCGCGAGCTGCCTTGCAGAGAACTCAGCCCGACAGGAACCGTGGCTGAAAAGACCAGCCACCAGTTGAAAGGTGGTCCATCGGTGATCGTCAGAAACGGCGGTGCCAGCGGCCCAGGCGGCAGTTGTGAGGGAAATCCCTGTATTCCCAATACGGGCGAGAAAGTCGTCTTTGAAACAGACTTTACATTCGGCTCGCATCCGTTCACTCGAACCTACCGCTCAGGCCGGAAGGTCAAGGCCTACAGCTTCTACGACGAGAACTGGCATCACAGTTGGTCGTCGCGCGTGCTCACGAACGATCTCAGCCGGAATCTCCCCACATTCAACCGGTTTGTGCAAAGCGCGGCCGGCGAGATCGAGCCGTTTGAGCCAGTGGCCGGATCGCCAGGTACTTTTCGCCATCCGCGCAAAGCCGGACAATTCTTGCGCGAATTCACGAGCGGACCCGTCAAGTTCCAGTTGACGCTGGGCAACGGCGCTTACGAGAACTACGATGACAGTGGCCGCCTAATCGAGAAAGGCAACCGCTCCGATCCCTCGCAGCGATTGACATTTACCTACCTGCTTTCGCCCGGCAAAGTCGACTGGGCGTGGTGGGCGCTGGAACGCGTGACCGACGCGCGTGGCCGCGTACTCAAGTTCAGCTACAACTTGAATCTGACATACCAACCGCGGTTGACCCAGATCGGCATCGAAGAAGGATCTACGGTTCAGCCGCTGGTGACCTACGCGTATTGGGGCGAGACGGATGTTTTTGACGTTCATTGGCGTCTGAAGCAGGCGAGCTACCCGGACAACCGCGTTCGTCGTTATGTGTATGGCGATACCGAGCCTGGAAACACCGGCAATCAGAGCCTGCGCACGCACCTCACCGGGATACTGCTGGGCACTACAACGCTCGCCGACAATCTGTTCCAACGCTTCGCTACGTACCGCTACGACGCCACTGGCCGTGTCACCGAGAGTTATCGCGGCGGCGACACATTGCAGGCGGGTCGCGTGCAACTGAGCTACGTTGGCAACAGCGATACAGACGCTAGTTCGGTTGAAGTCACCCAAGCGCTCGGCGACAAGCGGACGTATCAACTGCCAGCCCTTGGATTGTCGGAGCAGCTGAATCCATTTCATGTACCAACAGCCGTGGGCGAAAGTTCGGCGGGACTTCAGACCGTTTCCACCACGACCGTTTACAACGCTCAGGAGCCATCAAATTGCAGCAATCTAAGCGATTGGCGGCCATGTCGAGTGAAGGATCGCCGCGGATTTGTCACTCGATACTTCTATTCAGGGGCGTTTCTAGTAAGGATTGAAGAAGGCTTGCTCGATTCGCCCGGCTTTCCCGCCACCGCGGTTGCGCGAACGATCACCATGGGCTGGGATACGGGCACCGGGCAAATGACCGAACGCCGCGTGTGCGCAGGCAAGGTCGCGTGTTCCAGCGATGCGTGGCCGGTGCTGCGCGAGCTTAGTCGTTACACATACGACAGCAATGGCAAACAGCTTGCCACCTGCGAGTACGACGCATCCGTCAGCGGCGCAACGTCCTATGTTTGCGGCAACAGCAACAATGCTGATCCAGGCGTGCGCCAGACACGGTACAGCTATTGCGCGGCGGGAACTCCCGGGTGCTCAACGGCCAGCCTGGGTTGGTTGCGCAGCATCGACGGGCCAAGAACCGACGTTTCAGACATCACGAACTGGAGCTATCACACCACCACTGTCACCAGCGGCTGCGCCGGCAGTTCCGGCCTTTGTTATCGCGAAGGCGATCTGGCATCAGTCAGCAGCGCCTTGGGACACACCACCAGCTTCCCGCGCTACGACAATCGCGGTCGGAACACGCGCTCAGTGGATGCGAATGGCACGATTACCGACATCGTCTTCGACAGCGAAGGGCGCGTCTTGCAGCGAATCGTGCGTGCCAACACCGATGGTACGCCGTCCGCCGCTGGCGACGCTACGATCAGCATGGAGTACGAGATCTATGGCGAGCTGAAACGCACGATTCAGGCCGATGGCGTAGGCCAAGAATACTGCCGCGACGCTGCACATCGGATCACGGCAATCGTTCCCACCGTCCTGTCGAGCGGCACGCGCTGCGTTGGCGCGCAGCCAGTGACCGGGCACGACGCGATCGTTTACACGCTCGACGCGGCAGGCAATCGCATCAAGGAAGAGACACGCGATACCTCAGGCAACGTCAAGCGCCTGCTTGCGCGGCAATACAACGCGAGAGGCCAACTGCGCAGCACCATCAACGCGCCGTACGCGTCGGCCAGCAATCTCGACGATGTAAGTGTCAAAAAGACTACCTACACCTACGACCAGAACAGCAATCTCGATCTGACGACCGATCCGCTGGGCAGGGTAAGTGACAACGACTACGACCCGCTGAATCGCCTGATGCAATCAATTCAGGACAAAGGACCCGGCGCGATCAACGCCACGGTGAGCTACGAGTACGATGCGCGCGACAACTTGCGCAAAGTGATCGATCCGAAGACTCTCGACACCGAGTACGTTTTCGATGGTCTCAACAATCAAACGTTGCTCGATAGCCCGGACACCGGCGTCTCGAGTTTCACCTACGACGCCGCCGGCAATCGACTGACGCAAACCGACGCTCGGCTAGTCGTCAGCAACTACGCATACGACGCGCAAAATCGGCTGATCTCGGTCATCTATCCAAGCGACACAAGTAAGAACGTGGCGTACTTTTATGACACTGTTGAAACCGTATGCGCCTCCGATGAGCAGTTCGCCGTCGGCCACCAAACCAAAATGACCGACGCATCGGGACAAACGCAGTTTTGCTACGACCGCCGTGGCAATCTGAAGCGAAAAGTGCAAACAACGCCAGGCTCGGTGTTGACGACCACCTATACGTACGATGTTGCTGATCGGCTCGCAACCATGACCTACCCTTCCGGACTGGTTGTCACTTACGCGCGCAGTCAAGCGCTCGACATTTACGGCCGCATTACCTCAGTGTCGGTGAGTCGTGGCAGTTTCAGCTTGCCGCTGCTCTCGGGCGTCGCCTACGAGCCGTACGGTCCGGTGAAGCAACTCAACTTTGGCAACGGCGAGACACTGAATAAGGCGTGGGATCAAAACTACTGGCCTGATGCAGTGAGCAGTGCAGCCATCAGCCACGACTTCACAACCAACGATGTGGGAAACATCGTCACGTTGACTGGCGGTGGTGGAGCGCAGACGATGTCTTACGACGGCTTGGATCGATTGTCCCAAGCAACTAGGGGCGCACCACTTTTTGAATCAGAGAGCTGGCAGTATGATCCTACCGGCAATCGGTTGAGCCATTTGGTCGGTGCCGGAGTCGTTACGAATGATGAATACTCATACGACCCGAACAGCCATCGCCTGACGAAGATCGACGGTCCAGAAGGAGCGAGCCTTAGAGCCTACGATGCGAACGGCAACACACTGTCCGGACATTTAGGCTCTGAGAGCGCAGTTTATGGCGTCGACAATCGTCTGCGCGAATTCGTCGCAGAGGATAAGGGCGCTGGGGTCAATCGTCGCTGGCACTACAACGGCCGCGGCGAGCGGGTGGCTACGCAGATTGTCACCGGCACGATTGCCGGCTCGCCCTACGAGTTCTTCGTCTACGATTCATCAGGACAGATCGCGAGCATTGTCTATCCCGAATGGGGTCAAGGTTCTGTTGCCGTCAAGACTACCGGCGAACCAACTCGGTTCGAAGAAATCATCTGGCTAGATAACACCCCTGTCGCTCGAGTTTTCAGCACCGCTGCGTCCGTTCTGAGCGCGCATGCAATCCATAGCGACCACTTGAACACGCCGCGCGCGTTGTCGAATCTGCAGCTACAAGGTGGGCAGCCATCTGGCACGGTCGTGTGGCGATGGAACTTGAACCAGTTCGACGCAAACGGCAGCAACACGTTCGGCGCGCAGGGCGACGATACAAACCCGGACGGGAATGCGGTCCATACATCGTTCCGCTTGCGCTTTCCGGGGCAGTTGCACGATCAGGCCAGCGGGCTACACTACAACTACTTCCGAAACTATGAGCCGAGCACGGGCAGGTACGTTGAGAGTGATCCGATTGGGCTGTGGGCGGACACCACGACTTACGCGTACGGAACTGGTAACCCGAATACATTCTTTGACCCAAGCGGTGAAAGTCCCGCAAAGGCTGTGACAGCGGCATTAGCGGTGGCGTTGCTAAGGTGTGCAGGTAACAGATATTGCCGGTGCGTCGCCGTTTATGCCGCCTACAATACGATATGCAAAGTCCCATGCACGGGGACTACATGTAAGGTGCTGATAGCTCAACTGTCAGCTGCGGGCACCTGTGTTGCGCTCAGACACGCTTACATCAAGATGAATTGTGATGTCCTCATGCCGGGACCAAAGAACCATCCGGGGCAACTTGAGGAAGCGACAAATAAGTTGGTTAGATGTGCGAAAAAAACAATGCATGAATGCTCATGCAGACCGATGTAGGAGCCTGCGTGTTCAAATCCAGTTCGGAAATTGGCATTTCATATTTTGGCGACCTTAGAGCGATGTTTTGCGAAGATCGATTGCGCGACGGATTATGTGGTGTTTCTGGAGATTTCCCGAACCCGGCTTCTATTCAGGAACTTTCTGAAATAATCCACTCGGCAATCCTTCCGATTAATAATAAGGCCGCACAAGTCGCGTTCTTAATCCATGAACTGGGGCGCGATTTTTTCGCGCGCTTTGGGACGCCAGAGAGGATGTACGTCCGTTCGATTTATGTCTATTGCAACAAACGACTCCCCTTGGGCGTTGAAGTTAGTGGCGATTATTTTTTCTTGGCGAGTCGCGACATATGCTCAGGTGAAAACGGGCTGCAATTTGGCTCAAAGTACTTGGCATTTTTGGAGTGGCTTCACAGTGAAGTCAAATCACACCCCAGTTACTGTGATTTTTTTCTCTTGTTATCCTGGATTTCTGTTCGAAGGCGGTTCGAGGATTTCAGTGACCCATTTGGTCAGGTTCTCTCAGAACTGCTGAATTTGCGTGGCACAGTGGCCGACCTTATCGAACTAAATGACTCTGTTGTGTTCTTGGAATCATGGGAGCGCCTTCATGGCGAACTACCCTGCTTACCGGAACATGAAGTGACTCTTCGACTCGTAAACAGTCGACTCGTTTGAGTTGCAACTGCCCGCAATAGTTCCACTCAGTACCACTACGGGGCGCTCTGCTAAGAGATCTTGAGTATCCGTCCGACGACGCACATCTCTAGACGCAGTCGGCGATTTCAGGCAGGTGGGTGCGGCGTTTTGGTTTGAGGCCAGTTCATCGGCAGCAAGCTGTCGATGTCCTTGGCCTCCAGCGTCGGCAATCGCGTCAGCACATCGGCGAGATACGCGAGCGGATCGTGGCCTGTGCCTTGGCGGTGGCGATCAAACTTATAGCAACCGCGGCATCCGTTTCGGCATCCGTTTCAGGACAACCATGTGTTGCGCATGGGAATCGCTGTTCGGCTCTCAACGAGAAATCCGCTGCCACGGCTGCGCCGCAACGCGTTCACTGATCGGATAACGATTCGCCGCTCGGCACAACAGCGCTGCACGATCGACGACGTCTGCGCCGATGCGATCGATGACGCCTTCCAGGGCGCGGGCCGCGGCGCGGTCGGGTTGTTCGTTCCATTTCGCGTCAAAGAGGCTGATGCGTCCGCCGCGATCGATGAGGAAATCAGCCTCGCGCGCATTGTCGCGGTAGAAGAAGATGCGTGAGCTGCCTTGCTGTTGTTGTTGCGCGCGCCGCAGCTCGCCGAAGACAAAGGTCTCCCAAAGCGCGCTCAATAGCGGCGAGCGCAACAACTCCTCGCGCGTGGCGATGCCGCAGAGCGAGGTTTGCAGCGACACTTCGGTGAAGTACACCTTGGGCGACTTCACGAGACGCTTGGCGCGATTGCTGAACCAGGGCTCCAAGAGCACCACCAGACCGGCGGTGGTCAGCGCGCTCAGCCATTGGCCGACTGTCGACACCGCGATGCCGACATCTCGCGCCAATTCGCTTTGGTTCAACAAGCCGCCGCCGCGCAGCGCCAGCAGGCGCAGAAATCGTTCGAAGTCGCGAAGGCTGCTCACGTTCAAGATCGCCCGCAGATCGCGCTCCAGATACGTCACCGTGTAGTCGCGCAACCATGCGGCTGCATCCAGACGCGGATTGGCGATCAGCTCTGGAAATCCATGACGCAAAAGCAGATCGCATTCGTCGAATGGCGGTTGCGCGGCCAGGGCTTCAACGCCGCGCAGGCCCTCAATCTCGATCACGGAAGCGCGACCAGCCAGCGATTCGGACACCTCGCGCATGAGCACAAACTTTTGCGAGCCGGAGAGCACGAAACGCCCGGGCGTTCGATCGGCATCGACGCTGCGCTTTAGATGCCGGAACAATGCCGGCGCGTACTGGACCTCATCGATCAGCAGCGGCGTGGGGTGCTCGCGCAGCAACTGCTCCGGATCGCGCTCGGCGGCTTCCGCCAGCGATGGCAGATCGAGCGTCAAATAGCGGTGCGTTGGAAACAAATGCCGTAGAAGCGCGCTCTTGCCGACTTGGCGGATTCCAGTGAGCACCACAACGGGCCGCTCGGCTACGCGTGCGGCGATCAATTGGGCGAGCTCGGGCCGATCGATCCAGACATCCATTTTTATCTCAAGTGACGTTCGTGAAATCCTTCGATGTCGTCGAATAATTACGCACAACTCAGTATTCTTAAAGAAATACAGAGACTTAGTGGCAATGAAGTTGTGTCTTGAGATTGGGAGAACGCGGCGTTTGCTCGTTGGCCGTAGAACAAATTGGTATCGCCCTCGCGGGGCTCCGCCACGCTGTCGGCGCTTGGCCCAGAGCTGCGCCCTGGGCTAACTTGTCGCGCGCCTACTGCGCTTTTTTCCTCGCGTTTTGATACACCGCACGGAATTGCGAGTTACTCGCTGATGCGAACAGCGTCGCCCCATGGCGTCGTCCTGCGAAGCGATTGTCGGCTTTTTGGATGGCGCCGCAGACTGCTGCTAAAGGCGTCGCGACATGGCGCGACCCATGACGTGTGTGGGCGTCGGCGGGCACCGCAGCGCCGCAATCAGCGGTGAGCCACGGCACGCCTCACGAACGCGGAGCGCTTCTATACTGTTTGGCCCGCTCCGCTGGAAACCCCGTATGAACACTGCCGATCGACGCGACCCTACCCGCGTGATTCGTGCGCCGCGCGGCGGCGTGCTGTCGTGCAAGAGCTGGCTGTCTGAGGCGGCGCTGCGGATGTTGATGAACAACCTCGATCCGGAGGTGGCCGAGGACCCGACGTCGCTGGTGGTTTACGGCGGCATCGGCCGCGCCGCGCGCGATTGGCCTAGCTTTGATGCGATCGTGCGTTGCTTGCGCGAGCTGAGTGATGAGGAAACGCTGATCGTGCAATCGGGCAAACCGGTGGGCGTACTGCGCACGCACAAGGACGCGCCGCGTGTGCTGCTCGCGAATTCCAATCTGGTGCCGAAGTGGGCGACGTGGGAGCACTTCCACGAGCTCGATCGCAAAGGCTTGATGATGTACGGCCAGATGACCGCGGGCAGCTGGATCTACATCGGCACGCAGGGCATCGTGCAGGGCACGTACGAAACCTTTGTCGAGATGGGCCGGCAGCATTACGGCGGCGATCTCACCGGCAAATGGATTCTCACTGCCGGATTGGGCGGCATGGGCGGCGCGCAGCCGCTGGCGGCGGCGATGGCGGGGGCGTCGTCGCTGAACATCGAATGCCAACAAAGTCGCATCGATATGCGCCTGCGCACGCGCTACCTGGACGAGCAGGCGCAGGATCTGGACGATGCGCTGGCGCGCATCGAGCGTTACGGCCGCGAGGGCAGGGCGGTGAGCATCGGGCTGCTTGGCAATGCGGCGGAAATCTTGCCTGAGCTGGTGCGCCGCGGCGTGCGTCCGGATGCGGTGACGGATCAGACGTCGGCGCACGATCCGGTGAACGGTTATCTGCCGCGCGGCTGGAGCGTGGAGCGCTGGTTCCAGCAGCGCGTCTCTGATCCAACCGGAACCGCGAAGGCGGCGAAGGCATCCATGCGCGATCACGTCGAGGCGATGCTGGCATTCAAGGACGCCGGCGTTCCGGTGTTCGACTACGGAAACAACATCCGGCAGATGGCCAAGGATGAAGGGCTCGATCGCGCCTTCGACTTTCCGGGCTTCGTGCCGGCCTATGTGCGTCCACTGTTTTGTCGCGGCATCGGGCCATTCCGCTGGGTGGCGCTATCCGGCGACCCAGAAGACATCGCGCGTACCGATGCCAAGGTCAAGGAACTCATTCCGGACGACAAGCATCTGCATCGTTGGCTGGATATGGCCGCACAGCGCATCGCCTTCCAGGGATTGCCGGCGCGCATCTGCTGGGTGGGATTGGGCCAGCGTCATCGTTTGGGGCTGGCGTTCAACGCGATGGTGCGCAGCGGCGAGCTGAAGGCGCCGATCGTGATCGGCCGCGATCATCTGGACTCAGGTTCCGTGGCCAGCCCCAATCGCGAAACCGAGGCGATGCTGGATGGCTCGGACGCGGTGTCGGACTGGCCGCTGCTCAACGCGATGGGGGCGGTGGCCGGCGGCGCGACCTGGGTGTCGTTGCACCATGGCGGTGGCGTTGGCATGGGCTACTCGCAGCACTCGGGGATCGTCATCGTCTGCGATGGCACGATGGAAGCCGATACGCGTCTTGCACGCGTGCTGTGGAACGATCCGGCGATGGGTGTCTATCGGCATCTGGATGCCGGCTATGCGATCGCGCGAGACTGCGCGGCTGAGCAGGGACTGGTCGTTCCGATGCAATGAATCCCGCCCGCGGGCAATCGGGGCGCCGCGTCGATTTCACTCGCCCCCTTCACCTCGCCCGTGTTTCAAGTACTCGTGCTCCGGCACACACCAATCACTAACCAACCGAAACCCAATGACTCGAATAGCCCTCGCCGCCGCACTCATGTTCGCGACTGCCGTACCTGCCGCAGAACTCGATATTCCCTTCGATACGTTCAAGCTCGACAACGGGCTGACGGTTGTCGTGCATGAAGACAAGAAAGCGCCGGTGGTGGCGGTGTCGATCTGGTACCACGTCGGATCGAAAGACGAAAAGCCGGGTCGCACGGGCTTTGCGCATTTGTTCGAGCACTTGATGTTCCAGGGCACGGAGAACTACAACGACGAGTACTTCAAGCCGTTCGAACGTGTCGGCGCTACCGACATGAATGGCACAACGTGGCTGGATCGCACCAACTACTTCCAGACCGTGCCGAAAACTGCACTCGACATGGCGCTGTGGATGGAATCCGATCGCATGGGCCATTTGCTCGGCGTGATCGACCAGGCGCGTCTGGATGAGCAACGTGGCGTGGTGAAGAACGAAAAGCGCCAGGGCGAAAACTCACCATACGGCCGCGTGTTCGAAGCCCTGCAGCGTGCCAGCTTCCCGGAAGGCCATCCCTATCGATGGACGACGATCGGCTCGATGGAAGATCTTGAAGCCGCATCCCTCGATGACGTGAAGGATTGGTTCAAACAGTACTATGGCGCTGCGAATGCGACGCTGGTGCTGGCGGGCGATGTGACGCTTGCCGAGGCCAAAGAAAAAGTGCAACGCCATTTCGGACACATCGACGCGGGCCCGCCCCTGACTCGTATGGAGGCCTGGGTGGCGCCACGCAGCGAGGGCACTCGCGAGGTGATGTTCGATCGGGTCGCGCAGTCGCGCGTGCACATGGCGTGGAATGTCGCGCAGCTCGGCACGGCGGATGCTGACTACCTGGAGATCGCGGCGCAAGTGTTGGGGCAAGGCAAGACATCGCGGCTGTACCAGCGCCTGGTGCAGAACGACCGTATCGCCGATAGCGTGGTCGCGTACCCGATGATTTTCGAGCTTGCCGGCTTGTTCGTGATCCAGGCCGACGTCAAGGCTGGGGTGCCCATGGCAACGGTCGAGACCGCGATCGCTGAGGAATTGCAGCGACTGCTCGATGGCGGCCCGACGCCGGAAGAACTGGCGGCCGCGCGGACCGAACTTCGCAGCAACTTCGTGCGCGGCATCCAGCGCGTGGGTGGCTTCGCCGGCAAGGCTGGCGTGCTTGCCGAGTGCGCGGTTTATCAGGACGATCCGGGGTGCTTTCGGGTGTCGTTGCAACGCCAGCTGGATGCCAGCGCGAGCGATGTCGCCGGTGCGGCGAAACGCTGGTTGAGCCGCGGCAAGTACACGCTGGAGGTGCATCCGCAGCCGAAATACAGCAACAGCGAAACCAGCGCGGTCGATCGCAGCAAAGGTGTGCCGGTGGTCGCCAGCTTCCCTGAGGTGGATTTCCCGGCCATCGACCGCGCCAGCTTGAAAAACGGCGTGCCGGTGGTGTTGGCAGCGCGCGGCGGCGTTCCGCTGGTCAACGTGGAGTTGCTGTTCGACGGCGGCACGGCGGCCGACGTTGGTCGACCCACGGGCACCGCGAGCTTCACGTTCAGCATGCTGGACGAAGGCGCCGGCAAGCGCGATTCGCTGGCCATCGCCAACGCACTGAAGGGTCTGGGCGCGGAATTCTCAGCAGGCGCGGGTCTCGACTTTGGCAACGTGGGGGTCTCCAGCCTGACTGAGCAGATCGACCCGTCATTGGCCATTCTGGCCGATCTGGTGCGCCGCCCGACCTTCCCCGACAAGGAAATCGAGCGCGTTCGCCAGCAGTGGCTGGCGGGCATCAAGCAGGAGAAATCCGAGCCGAACTCCTTGGGTTTCCGATTGATGCCGCGCTTGTTGTACGGCGAGTCGCATCCGTACTCCGCGCCGTTCACCGGCTCAGGGACCGAAGCCAGCATCGCGGCGCTCAAGCGCGAGGATCTGCTTGCCTATCACGCTGCTGCGATTCGACCGGATAACGCGCGCATCCTGGTCTCGGGCGATATCCGTATGGACGAGCTGTTGCCGCTCCTCGAAAAGCACTTCGGCGATTGGCGCGCGCCCAGCGTCGCGAAGGCTGAGGTGTCTTTGCCCGCAGTACCCATGCCCGGCAGTCAGCGCGTTTTCCTGCTCGACCGCCCCGATGCACCGCAGACGGTGATTATGGCCGGCCATCTGGCGCCGAATTCGCTGGCGCCGAATCTCACCGATATCGGCACGATGAACTCGATCCTCGGCGGCGGCTTCACCTCGCGCATCAATATGAACCTGCGCGAGGAGAAGCACTGGAGTTATGGCGCTGGCATCAGCCTGCCCAACGCGCTGGGCCAGCGGCCGTGGATCGTGATCGCGCCGGTGCAAACCGACAAGTCCGCCGAGTCGATCGTCGAGATCAAAAGCGAAATCGCCGGTTATCTGGGCGATGAGCCGGCAACTGAGGACGAGCTGAGCAAGATCAAAGAGCGCGATGTACGCTCCTTGCCCGGCGCTTTTGAGACTATCGGCGCAGTCCAGGGCGCGCTGCGCTCGATCGTTCAATACAACCGCCCAGACGACTACGTACGCCAGAGCAAGGCGCGCATCGAAGCGCAGACTCTCGAAACGGTGCGCGCGGCGGCCAAAGAAGTCATCCAGCCGCAGGCGCTGACCTGGGTCGTGGTGGGCGATCTGAGCAAGATCGAAGCCAGCGTGCGCGCACTGGATCTCGGCCCGGTCACCGTGGTCGACGAGGACGGGAACCCGGTTCCTTAGGGTCGCCATTCGCGCAGATACGAGAAGGAACGAGGGGCGCGATTTATCGCGCCCTTTTTTTTTCGGCCACGGCCTATCAGGCTGTTGAGAAACAGCCTGCTAGCGCGAACCATGGATGGTTCGCACATTGATCAAGCACGTAAGTGTTTGATCAATGGAGAGCGAGTCCGGACATGCGCCGGACTCGCGACTTGAGAAACACACAGGAAGTGCGTTTCTCAACATCGTGCTATTGTTCTTGCGGCACCGTTACACGCGCAGGTACCCAATCTCCAGGGCACACGCGTCGATCAGATTTGTGAGCGTTGGATCGATCAGTAAGCGATTGAACCGCGGAAACGGCGGAAAAGCGTCGGACCCGCGTTCGAACAGCGCAACAGCCGACGTGCCCGGCCGCATCGACGATAGATAGCGAATTCCGTCGAGATCCGGATACGCCTCGTAAAGCGCATGCGCCCAGGCGCGGGTGCGGTTCCTCGGGCCCGAATGGATAGCCAACGAGGCACCCATGCGTGTTGCGAAAACACCGGCCAGATCGAGAAGCTTCAACGCTCTGGCGCAATCGAAAACTGCCAAGGCAGGATCGCCTGCGCTGCGATCGATCGCGCGAGTCGCCTGAAACACCTCTGCGAGGCAAGTGACGGCGAGAGGCGCCAGGTACGCAATGCCGCGCTGCTGTTCGAATGGCAAGCCGCTTTCATCGACATCGTGGTGGTCGAAACGCGCACGCGCCAGCGGGCCAAAGTGGCGCAATGCATTCCACGCAGTTGGATGCATGCCTCCAGCGAAATAGATGCGCGCAAGGGGCGTTCCTGTCGGCAGTTCCACGACTGCCGGTGTCAGCGCCTTAAGCTTGCCCAGATTGGGCTCAGGCAGCTTCGCCACGGACCAAGGCAGCGGCAAGCGCAACCACGCGCCGAGTGTCGCCGCTCTTCAGCAAATACGTTCGCGGCGACACGCCCAGTTCGTCATTGTCAGTGAGCCACCAGGATAAGGCTTCAAGCGTGCGCATATCAGCAGGCAATGCGGCAAGCGCCTGGCGCAAACCAGGCACCTCTTTGCCTGCCTCGAACCATGCAGTTGGGAAGCGCAATTCCGGCTCATGCGCAATCGGCAACAGCGTTCGCTCCTTGACGCGCTGGCGAATCCGCGAGGTATTGACGCCGAGCAGCTCGGCCACATCGGCGGTGGTGAGCGAATCCCGATAGGCATCGAAGAATGCGTGCAACGCCTGCTCCCGAGCACGATCCGCATCTGCCGCCGTAGTCGCTGTAGCGCTCAGTCCAACGGCATCCAGCGCCGCGATCTCAGGTCCAGATAGCGCCGTGGAGGACAATCTGCCGATTGGCCGAAAGCCGCGCAGTTTGAAGTTTTCGAGCGCAGCGCGCACGTATTCACTATCGGATTTATCGCCAACCGAGGCTGGTTCCAGCGACCGAATGGCATAAGCCTGGGCTGACATTAACGACTTCCTTGAGTGTTAGTTGTCGTTAGGACGCATTCTAGGCGCTTGGCCGATTGCCCGCAAGTTTCGCCTGAACGGCAAGCTTTTCCGCCAAGCCCCTGACTTTGCGGTGTCGCCAACCCATGCACACCGATTTGCACTACGTTAAAGTTGCGCGCAGCATTCCGTACCAAGCCAGACATTCGCGCGCCCCGCAACGCACACGAGGTCTGTTTCTCAGCCACGCGTTAGAGGAGTGCCTAATGCCCGCCAATCTCAACACCTCATTCCTGCCGCTGCCGGCCGTGCAAACTGCGGTGCCTGGCGTTCAAGCGCCGCCGTCTGCGATTGGCCTGTGCTTGTCGGGCGGCGGCTCGCGCGCGCTGACGTGCGCCATGGGTCAGTTGCGGGCACTCGATGCATTGGGCCTGATGGACCAGATTTTTGCGATCTCGTCGGTGTCCGGCGGCACCTGGGCCAACAGTTTGTACACCTATCTTCCGGCATCGATCAGCGATGCCGATTTCCTCGGCACGGCGGTGCTCGATCCGAGCCAGCTCACGGTCACTGGATCGCTGCCCTACGCGCTCGATCAACTGCCGCCGAACAATCTCGGCAGCGTGCCCTTGGGCCTGGGTGTACTGAGCGATCTTGGCGAAATCCTCAAACTCAAATATGAGTGGAGTTATCCGAACAGCGACTTGTGGCAGGGTTTGATCGGCCACAGCGTGCTGCGACCTTTCGGGCTTTGGTCGCCCGACCCTGATCAGAACCATTTTGATCAGCATTTTTTCAGTTGGACCGACGCTTATCTGAAGCTCCCGAACGGCACGCTGGCGCGCAATCCCTCATTGACGAGCGGGGATTTTTATACGGTCAGTCGCAAGCGGCCTTTCATGATTTTCAACACCGCGCTGTTCACCGACGACTCCGCCAACGCCGATCTGGCGCCGTTCGAAGCCAATTTCATGCTCGGCGTGCGCCAGCCGATTCCAGACACCCAGCCGATCATTGGCGGCGGGTTGATGGATTCGATGGCGATGACCGGCGCGTACGTCAGAGATCTGGGGAACAACGAAATGGCGGTCGCACCCGCCAAGCGCCGCTACACGCTGGCCGACATTGTCGGCAGTAGCAGCGCCGCCTTCGCGCAGGAGCTCGAGGAGCAGCATCCAGCGCTCAACGGTCTGGTGCCGCGCTATGGCTATTTCCCCATCGCCACGCGCAAAACCGTTGCCGAAAAAACCTATCGCTTCGCCGATGGCGGGAGTCTGGAGAACCTGGGATTGAATGCCATGCTGGCGCGCGGCGTGGGACGAGTCCTGGTGGGCATCAACACCGATGAGGCGCTCGGTTTCGATGGCAGCAACATCATCGTTTCCAGCGACTTGCCGCCGCTGTTCGGGCTGCAGCCGTACGTCAAAGGCGTCGGCTACGTGCCCTACAGCCAGAACGAGGGCAGCAGCTCGGTGCGCTTGTTCCGCCATAACCAGGTGTTCCCGACCAGCAGTTTCGCCGCGCTGCAGCAGGCCCTCTGGGCCAAACGTCAGGCAGGCGTGCCCATCGTGGTGCGGCAAACGTTGCCCGTTCTGGCGAACTCATGGTTCGGCGTGGCCGGCAACACCACCGTCGATGTTCTGTGGATGTACAACGATTTCGTCCCGGCGTTCTGGAATCAGTTGAGCTGGGAGGTCAAAGACGCTATCGATGTTGCCGGATTCCTGGAATTCCCGCTGTACAACACGTTCACCATGCTCAAGTTGAATACCATCGCCGTGAGCGCATTGGCGCACTTCTGGTGCTGGAATCTCGCGGCCGATTGGCGGCCGGCGGCGGGGCAACCGAGCAACGCCGAGGTGGTCAAGGGCATGTTCGATTAACCGGTCGACCACGCCAGACGCTTCTAAAAGGGCGGCTTTTCTTTTGCAGCCCCCTCGGGTCAAAGTGGGGGCGATCGACTGCGCAGGAGTCGATGGGGCTGTGGAGATTCGTTGGTTTTGGGCGAGCGCAGCCAACACCGCTCGTGGGTCTGCGGCGAAACCTCGCCTGGGTTTAACGAAGCGCTTTTCCATTGACTATTGACTATTCACTATTGACCATTGACACCAGCGCCGCCGTTCCTGGCAGATGGCCCCACGATGACCCAATACCTTTTGGCCCTCGATCAAGGCACGTCCAGCTCGCGGGCATTGCTGGTCGATCGCGACGCCCGTGTGGTCGCACGGTCCGGCGCGACTTTCGCCTGCCAATTTCCTCACCCAGGTTGGGTAGAGGCCGATGCCAACGCCATCTGGGAGACGCAACGCGCGGCCATCGATGGCGTGTTGAGCGCGGCCGGCGTTGACCTGCGCAGCATCGCCGCCATCGGTATCACCAATCAGCGCGAAACGCTGGTGGCCTGGGACAAAACCAGCGGCGAAGCGGTTGCCCCGGCGATCGTCTGGCAATGCCGGCGCTCCGCATCGTTTTGCAACTCGCTTCAGGAACGCGGCAAAGCGCCTTGGCTGCAGGCGCGTACGGGCCTCGTGGTCGATCCGTACTTTTCGGCCAGCAAGATGCGCTGGCTGCTCGACAACCACCCGCGCATCGCAGCATTAGCCGAACGTAGCGAACTGGCATTCGGCACGATCGACGCCTGGCTGATCCACCGACTGACCTCAGGGCAAGCTCACCTGACCGACGCCAGCAACGCATCGCGCACGCAGTTGATGGACCTTGATCGCGGCGCCTGGGACTCGGCGTTGCTCGATCTCTACGGCATCCCAGCGAGCACGCTGCCGCGCATTGTCGACTCCGCCGGTGTCGTCGCGCAGACCGACGTCGCTTTCGGCGCCCGGATTCCGATTGCCGGCATTGCCGGTGATCAGCAGGCGGCGCTGTTCGGCCAGGGCTGCGTGCGCCCTGGCATGGCCAAGAACACCTACGGAACTGGCTGCTTCATGCTTTTGCACACCGGCGAGCGGCTGCATTCGCGGCACGGATTGTTGTCGACATTGGCCTGGCAGATCGGCGGCGTACGCAGTTACGCGCTGGAGGGCTCGGTGTTCATGGCCGGCGCGCTGGTGCAGTGGCTGCGCGATGGCCTTGGGCTGATTGCCAGTAGCGCAGAGAGCGAAGCAATGGCGAACGCGGTTGACGACAACGGTGGCGTGCATGTAGTTCCAGCCTTCACCGGTCTTGGCGCACCGCATTGGAACAGTTCCGCGCGAGGACTGATCACTGGCCTGACACGCGGCACCGGTCGAGCCCATATCGTTCGAGCTGCGCTCGAAGCCGTGGCTTGGCAGAACGCCGACGTGTTGCGCGCGATGGTCGCCGATGGCGCGAGCATCGATGCGTTGCGCATTGATGGCGGCATGACCGGCAATCGTTTCTTATGCCAGTTTCAGGCCGACGCGCTTGGGATACCGATTGCGTGCGCCGCCGAGCCCGAGAGCACGGCGCTGGGCGCAGCGCTTCTGGCCGGCATCGGCATCGGCTGGTGGCCCACGCCCGAAGCCACGGCAGCACTGTGGCGAGGCCGCGATCACTATCAGCCGACATGGACCGCCGAGCAGCGCGCTGCCGCCAGCGATGCCTGGCTTGCTGCGGTTCGCCGCGCTCTTTAATCGCGACTACTGAATCAGATTGACCTGAGTGATCGGAGTGCCGCTCAGCAATCCGAAGTGCCCGAGCACGAAGGTGCTGCTCCCGATCTCGCCTGGGACAGTGGAGCTGTGTACGCCGCCGACAGTACAGATTCCGGTTGCGCAAACCACCTGATCGCTCCACGATTTGATCGAGTACGCGCGTTGCGCGAACACTTGCGTCTGCAGGCTGTTGACGAACGGGCTCGAGATCGACAGGCCCCATGCTCCGCAGGTGCTGGTCAGGACGTTGAACGGATAGGTGCCGCAGGTCCAAAGACCGCGAAAGGCGCCGGCGATGCCGACAAAAGTGTGCACGGAGCTCGCGATGCCGAGCTTGCTGATCTGCCGCGCGGCCAGTGTTGCGCCCATCGAATGACCGATCACATCAATCTTGCCGGTACACGACGCAGCCCTGGCTTGACTCAGTGCCGTGGCGACCGGCGTCTCTTCGCTGCCGTGGTGATCGTTGCAAGCTGCACAGGTCTTGCTGCCCCAGCTCGGCCGATAAATCTGGCTGGCGCTATAACCGCGAAACAGCAATTCGTTGTACGTGTTGTTGAAGTCGCCTGGGCTGCCAGTGTTGCCATGCACCAACACCACGTTATCGACACATGCCGCATTCGCGGCTGCGTTCATCACCAGCAAAAACCCAAAGAATCGCCGCATCGCACCCTCCCCGGTGTTGAGCATGCTGAATCTTATTTCGCTACGCCCACTGTCGATATTGTCCCAAAGGGCAATCTTGTTTGAATTTGGCACCTTTGGTGTTGCATCAAACGCACTTTCGGCGCACCCTATTCAGATGGAGAACTCTCTTGAGGTTTGGTGGCCAAACCCTCAAATGCGCAAGAGTTTGTGAATTCCGGGAGGATCAATGCGCTGGCAATGGTGGGGATTGGCGGTTGCTTTGAGCGGCTGCGGCGGTGGCGGCGACAGCGCCGTCAGTCTGTGTATCGATGAAGCGAAACGTCGCTTGGATGGTCAGGTGTATCGGATCGACGAGAAGGCGCTCTCCAACAGCAAGACCACAGAGTCTGATGGCACATTGACCTTCAATGGCGAGATGATTCTGAAGCCCGGCACCAGTGCAGAAGAGAAGCAAACCTTCATCTGCACGATCGCGCCTGCGTCTGGCGATTCGCCGGCGCGCGTGCTGAACTTCCAGGTTCGTTGGTCTGGATCGGGGCTGGCCAATTAGTCCGGACCGTTGAGCGGCGGGGAAATGGGCCGATCGGTTGTAGCGACGCGCACGTCCGCAATGTCCTCGAACTGATTGGCTGGTCGCTTCCCTGTCCTCGTTATGCTGATCGCGCTCAACAAGCCGTTCGATGTGCTGTCGCAATTCACCGATTCTTGCGGCCGAGCGACGCTGGCAGATTTCCTGCCGCTTCCTGGGATCTATCCTGCCGGGCGACTGGATCGCGACTCTGAAGGCTTACTGCTGCTCACCGACGAGCCACCGCTGGCCCGGGCACTGACGAGCAAATCGCTGATCCCAAAGACCTACTGGGTCCAGGTCGAGGGCACGCCCAGCGACGCGTCCCTGGGTAAGCTGACGACCGAGGTTCTCCTCAACGATGGACCGGCACGCGCACTGAGCGCACGCCGTCTCGAAGAGCCTGGGTTCTGGCCTCGCCATCCACCGATACGCTTCCGGGCTGCCATACCCACCGCCTGGATCGAAATGATCATCGATGAAGGCCGCAATCGACAGGTGCGGCGTATGACTGCGGCCGTCGGCTTGCCGACCCTGAGGCTGGTGCGTACCGCAATCGGCTCGGTACAACTCGACGGGCTGGCGTCCGGACAATGGCGGGCGCTTGGCAACGAGGAAATCCTGAAACTTCTTTCACTTGCAAAGCATGCAAGAGCAGCAAATTCTCGAGGGCACCCGACACGGAGTAGCCGCGATGCGCGCATGGCTCCCCATCGCATTGGTTCTCGCCGCCTGCAGCGATCGCGCTGAGATCGCAGATCAGGCGCTGCCGCGGGCGCGCCCCGACGCACCCGCTGAGCGCGCGCAGCACTTCGTCGACAAGCGCTTGCCGCAAGGCGCCAGCGAGCTTGACCCGGCGTGGTATCGGCAAGCGCAGCACGCCGCATCGGAATTGCCCAGATTCTCCACCGTCGCGGGGCGCGCAATCGATGCCTCGGAGAAGACCGCTCCTCGCTGGCAGTGGTTAGGTCCAGGCAATGTCGCCGGGCGCATGCGCTCGCTGCTGTTCGATCCGCGCAATCCGCAGCGCCTGTTGGCGGGCGGCGTTTCCGGCGGCGTGTGGGAGAGTGTCGATGGCGGCGATCGCTGGCGACCGTTGTCGGACGATGCGGCCAACGTCAACATCGGCGCACTGGCGTTCGAGCCGGGCAATCCGCGCATCGTTTACGCCGGCACCGGCGAGCTGTTTCGCAACAGCGCACAGCCGTACGCTGCGATGTGGGGCCAGGGTATTTTGCGCTCGGTCGACGACGGCGTGCATTTTCAGCAGTTGCTGAGCACCGCGAACGACGACTTTCGCTACGTCGCCGATATCGTCGTCTCGCCCACTCAACCCAAACGCCTGTACGCAGCAACCAACAGGGGCGTGTGGCGCTCGAACGACGGCGGACAGAGTTTTGTTGCGATCCTGCGACCCACGGACGGCGGCGGCAATCCGCGTTATGAAGGTTGCACCGATCTTGAGCTATTGCCGGATGAGATTCTGATCGCCAGTTGCGCATCGCGCTCGACCGACGATCGCTATTGGCTACCCGGCACGATCCTGCCCGCCGCCTGCGATGGCCCCTGTCCGGCGACCGTGTTTCGTAGCGAAAACGCCGCCGCATCCGCGCCATCGTGGAGCGTGGTTTTGAGCGAGCCGGGCATGGGACGCACGTCCATCGCTGTTGCACCCTCCAATCCCGCCATTCTGTACGCCCTGGCGGCGAGTACCGTCCCGGGACCGGACCGCAACGGCGACGGTCGCGGCGATTACGACAACGGCTTGCATGCCTTGTATCGCTCCGGCGACGGTGGGCGCACCTGGTTGCCGCGCCTGCGTAACGATTCGAGCGATACGCTGTCGACCTACCTGTTGAGTTACGCCGATGGCTTCGACGCGCCGCGCTGCCGCACCGGAGGCTTTTATGCCTACAGCGCCGGCTGGTACAACCAGGCGATTGCCGTGAATCCACTCGACCCCGATGTGGTCTGGGTAGGCGGCATGGAGTTGTACCGCTCCGACGACGGCGGCGCGAGTTTCGGGAAAGCGTCGTGGTGGTGGCTCGATCAGCGCAGCCCATTCGGTGTGCACGCTGATCAGCATGGCATTTACTTCCACCCCAACTATGCGCAAGGTACTCGCGAGCTGTATCTCGTCAACGACGGCGGCGTGGCGAAGACGATCAACGATAGCGATGCCACGCGGCGCGATGCCAACGCCGCCTGCGGACCACCGACCAACGGGCAAGGCGTGCGCTGGATCACCCTCGAAGGCGGCCTGGGGACTGCACAGTTCTACACCGGCACGGTGAACGCGACGGGCACCCAATGGTTGGGCGGCGCACAGGACAACGGCACGCTGCTCGGCGTGGAGCCGGCATCGGAGTTCTTCCGCGAAATCTTCGGCGGCGATGGCGCCAGCGTGGCGATCGATCCGCGCAACGATCGCACGCTGTATGTCTCCTATCAGAACGTCAACATCCATCGATCCGTGGACGGCGGCTACTCGTTCACCGAAGCCGTAAGCGGCATCAACGATCAGTCGATTTTCATCATGCCCTTCGTGCTCGATGCGCGCGCACCGGATCGCTTGTACGCGGGCGGCACGCGCCTTTGGCGGAGCAACAATCAGGGGCGCAACTGGAGCGCCGCCAGCGCGCCGCTGGGCGTCGGGTTTTTCGATCGCATCTCCGCCGTGGCGGTGTCGCCGGTGGACAACAACCGCGTGCTCCTTGGCAATCAGCGCGCCATTTTCCGCTCGTCCATTGCGGCGACCAGCACCGGCAGCACGGCATTTGCGCGCAGCTCGCCGCGCGAGGGTTGGGTGTCATCGCTGATCTTCGATCCAGTCGATGCGCAAGTGGCGTACGCGACCTATTCGACGTTCGGCGGCGAGCACGTCTGGCGATCGACGGACGCCGGCGCGACCTGGAGCGCCATCGACGGGCAAGGCGCCGGGCGCCTGCCCGATGTGCCAGTGCACCACCTCGTCATCGATCCGCAGAACCGCGAGCGCTTGTACATCGGCACCGATATCGGCGTCTTCGTTACGCTCGACGGCGGCTTGTCGTGGGCGCTCGAAAATGGCGGCTTCGCCAACGTGATCGTGGAACGCCTGGCGATCGCACCGAACGCTGCCGGCGGCCCACAGCTTTACGCCTTCACTTATGGCCGCGGCGTGTGGCGGGCGCCGCTGGTGGATTTCGATGCGGTAGCGAGCTATCGCATTGGCGCCGACCTGTCGGGCACGTTCTACGATCCTGCCCGCGATGGCCAGGGCTTGCTGATCGAAGCCACCAAGCTCGACGGCGTGACCGGCGTGCTCGTGACCTGGTACACCTACGCTGGCGGCGAACCGGCGTGGCTGGTGGGCACCGCCACCGCTAACGGCAATGAAGTCCGGGTGCCGATGACGATCACACGCGGTGGCGGCTTTCCGCCAAACCATGTGGCCAGTTCTGTGATCTCAGAGCCGTGGGGCGAGCTGATCCTGCGCTTCGACGATGCCAACCGCGGTCGCGCCGAATGGACCACCGCGCGTGCGGGTTTCTCCAGTGGCAACATGCCGCTGACGCGGCTGACGCGTGTCGGCGCGGGCGCTCCCGGATTCGCGCAATGCCGCAGCGGCAGTTGGTATCAGCCAGCGCAGGATGGCCACGGATTGCAGTGGCAAGTGCTCGATGGTCCATCGCCGCAACTGATCGCCGTCTGGTTTGCCTACCTCGACGGTCGCCAGCGCTGGCTGCTCGGAACCGGGCCCATTCAGGGCGACCGGGCGCAGCTGACGATGACGAGTTTTCGCGGCGCCGAATTTGCGCCATTTAATCCGGCCAGCGTCGTTCGCGAACCTTGGGGCACGCTGGAGGTGATTGCACTGGCTGATGGCAATGCGCGCATCCAGTGGCAAAGCACCCAGGCCGGTTACGGCACTGGCCAGCTCGATCTGGTGCGCCTCACGGAACTGCTGGGAACAACATGTCGCTAAGGAAGCTCGTAGTGGCGCTCCTTGCGCTCGCGCTGTGTGCCTGCGCATCGGCGCCGAGGCCCATATCCTCGCGCCAGCTGCCGGCTGGTTGGACCGCCCAGGACGTCGCGTTCCGCGCAATCGGCCTGGTCGGCACGCCTTACGTCCGTGCCGGCGCCAGTCCGCAACAGGGTTTCGATTGCTCGGGATTCGTGCAGTTCGTGTATCGCGACGCGCGCGGGATCGGCCTGCCGCGATCGACCCGCGAGCAATTGGCATACGCTGGCGACAAGGTGTCGAGGAAAGCGCTGCAGACGGGCGATCTGGTGTTTTTCGACACCGGCGGCAACGGCGTATCGCACGTCGGCATTTACGTCGGCGAGGGGCGTTTTGTCCACGCGCCGAACCACGGCGGACGAGTGCGCCTGGACAGGCTCGATGATCGTTATTGGGCGAGCCGTTATCTGGCCGCGCGACGCGTCGAATGATGGCAGTTAAAGGCCGATCGCCGTGGCCACGCTCGCGGCATCGTCCATATGCAAATGATGACCGCCCGGCAAACGCACGAGACGCTGCGGGCGCAGCGCTTCGATGCGTTTGTCGGCCGCCGGACCGCTCAAGTAAGGCGTCTGGGGATCGGCCAGAACGATCGTCGTTGGGGCACGGATGGCGCCGAGCAACTGCAAGTACTGCTCTTCGGTGGCGCGAATGGGCGTTGGGAGCGTCTGCCTTGGATCGGAGCGCCACACAAAACCATCTGGCACCCGCTTGAGCGCACGTTCGACCAGCGTACGCGCGGCGCGCTCGCCAAGATCGCCTGCAGCGATTCGCGCACGCACAGCCGAGTCGATATTGGCGTGCACGGTCAGTCGTTTGCCCGCCAGCAGGCGCCGCGCATCCATCGCCTTGCGCAAATCGCCCGCCAGATCCTGGCTGTCGCGCGACAAAGGTCCAAGCGCCTCGATCAGCACCAGCCGGTCGATGCGATCCGGGTATGCGGCAGCGATCAGTGTCGCAATCGCGCCGCCCATCGAGTGACCGATCAGTGTCAGGCGCTTCCAGCCGAACGCGTCGATCAAGGACACGACATCGAACACATAATCGATGAAGTGGTACCAGGTTCCCGCCGGACGATGAAAGCTGCGCCCATGGCCCGGCAGATCTGCGGCCACCCGATACCCCGGCAGCAACGGCGCCAGGGCGGAGAAACTCGCGGCGTTATCGAGCCAGCCGTGCAGCAGCAAGGTCGGCGCGTCGCCTTCCTTGCCCCAGCGCAAACCTTCCCAGCGCTGACCACTGGCGCTGCGCTTGAAGTTCTCGCTCATGCGTCGATCCAGGGTTGCGCGGCGCGCAACTTCGCCGCCAATGCTGGCGCGTCGGCATCGCTGGGGACGAGCGGCATTCCCGACGATTTGCGGACCACATCCGCCAACGCATCGGCGTGTGCGGCGCTGGCGTTGAGCGCGGGAATGTAGCGTAGCGTCTGGCCGCCGGCGGCGATGAACGCGTGCGCATTCTGCTCGGCGATCTCTTCCAGCGTTTCAAGACAATCGACAGCAAACCCAGGACAGATCACATCCAGTGTTTTGACGCCGGCACGCGCCAGATCGAGCAGCGTTTTGTCGGTGTAGGGCTGCAACCAGACTTCGCGGCCCACGCGCGACTGAAATGTCGTCACGACCTCGTTCTCGGACAACTGCAAGCGCTCGCGTAGCCGCCTTGCGGTGGCATGGCATTGGCAAAAGTACGGATCGCCGTTACGCAAATAGCGCCGCGGCACGCCATGAAAACTCAGCACCAGTTTGTCGCCACGACCGTGCGCCTGCCAGTGCATGCGCACGCTTTCCGCCAGCGCGTCCAGATAGCCGCTGTGGTCATGGTAGTGCGGAATGAACGCCAAGCGTGGCACCATCCGCCAACGCGACAGGAGTTTTGCGACCGCGTCGAACACCGAGGCTGTCGTGCTGCCCGAATACTGCGGATAGAGCGGCAACACTGCCAATTCGCGCGTCCCCTGTTGCCGGAGTCGATCGAGAACATCGCGAAGATTCGGCGCGCCATAGCTCATCGCCAGCTCGACGCGCCAATCCGGCAGGCGCTCGGCCACCGCAGCGCGCAGCGCCTGCGAATGCAACAGCAGCGGCGAACCTTGCTCAGTCCAGATCTGCTGGTACGCGCGTGCCGAACGCTGCGGGCGGATGCGCAAGATCACGCCGTGCAAGATCAGCCACCACAGCCAGCGCGGCGCCTCGATCACGCGCGGATCGCTGAGGAATTCGGCGAGATAGGCGCGCACTGCCGCCGTCGTCGGCGCGCTTGGCGTGCCCAGATTGACCAGCAGCAGCGTTCGCCTCGGCGGCGCTGCGTGACCCGTTTTTTCGTCGATGCCTAGATAGTTCATCCACGCGTTATGCCACAAGCGCCGCGCACTTGGCGTGGTGAAAGCGCCAAACCATCGCGCGAATCGCTGGGCAGACCAACCAACAAGCGTCAACCAACAATGGCATAGTCGTGCATCCCAAAACCAACCCGGAGCGCAACATGGGACTCTTCAGCTTTGTAGCAACCGCTGGTGCGAAGTTATTCGGCGGCAAGAAGCCCTCGGAAGTGCCGAATCTGGGCGCTTTGGTGAAAGACCATGTGCGTAAGGTGGGGCTGCCGGTGGATCACATCCATTATTGGCTGGAGGGCGAAGTGCTGGTCGCCGCCGGCTGGGTGAAGGATAAAGCCACCAAAGAGAAGGTCATTCTGGCGGTTGGCAATGTCGAGGGCGTCGAGAAAGTCGAAGACCGTCTGGTAGTTGGCTCGCCGCCGACGTTCGACAAACCGGCACCGGCGCCGGTCGCCGCTGCGCCATCGACGGCACCGGTGCTTGCCGAAGCGCCGATCCCAGTCGAGGCCTTGCCAACCAAAGAAGACGCCGAGAAAGACGCTTTCGAGAGCCGCACGCATGTGGTCGAAAAAGGCGATACGCTGTCCAAGATCGCCAAAGAGGTCTATGGCAATGCCAACAAGTACATGGTGATCTTCGAGGCCAATAAACCGATGCTGTCCGATCCCGACAAAATCTACCCCGGCCAGACGCTGCGCATCCCGCCGCTCGACAAATGACGTCTGTTGTCATCCCAGGTCCCGTCGGCGCGCTCGAAGGCGCGCTGGGCGGCGCCGCATCGCCGCAACGGATCGCTGTGATTTGTCACCCGCACCCTCTGCATGGCGGGACGATGGGCAACAAAGTGGTGACGATGCTGGAGCGCGCGCTCGGCGAAGCGCACTGCGCGACGCTGCGCTTCAATTTTCGCGGCGTTGGCGCCTCCGACGGGAGCTTCGATGAAGGTCGAGGCGAGCAGAAAGATCTGGCGGCCGCCGTTGCCTTTTTGCGAGAACGGCATCCCGGCTTGCCGCTGTGGCTGGCTGGATTCTCTTTCGGCGCCTTTGTCAGTGCCGCGCAATCCGATGCGCTGGGCGCGCAATGCCTGATCAGTGTGGCGCCACCGGTGGCGCGATTCGGTCTGAACTTTCCAACGCGCCCGAATGCACGCTGGATCGTCGCCCAGGGCGACGCCGACGAAGTCGTCGCCGCCAGCGATGTCTTCGCCTTTTTCGCGAATTTCGATCCGCCCGTGGAGCTGCTCACCTTCCCCGGCGCCGGACACTTTTTCCATGGCCGACTGGTCGAACTGCGGGACCGTTTGCTGGCGATGCTTTAGTCAAGGTTAGCCGGGTATCCGCCCGCAACCGATAACCGATAACCAAGAACCAGACATCAAGCCTTGGCCTGATGCGGAAACAGCTTGCGCTCCAGCCACCCGAGGCCGTGATCGATGGCCCACGCGATCAGCCCGATCAGCGCGAGAATCAAGAAAATGTGCTCAGTCAGTCCGCGACGTTGACTGACATTGAGCATCGCGCCCAAACCGTGCGGCGCATTGATCAGCTCTGCCAGCATGATGTATCCGAACGCCAGTCCAAACAGCCCACGCAGCCCGCGATACATTTCAGGCAGCGCACCCGGCAGCAACACTTTCAGAACGATTTGCTGATCGCTCGCACCCAGTGTGCGCGCGGTATCGACGTATCGATCCGGCACCGCCAGGATCGAGGCGGCGGCCGTTGCGAACACGAATGGCACTGCGGCAACAAAGATAAACATCACCTTCTGCGTCTCGCCGATGCCGAACCACAGGATCGTCAGAGGAATCAGCGCCGCGACCGGTACGTTGCTCATCGGGATCACAATCGGACGCAGGAACGATTCGATGACCCGCAGCGAGCCGGCCAGCACGCCGAGCGGGATTCCGATCACCAACGCCAGACTGAAGCCCGCCATCACGCGCAGCATCGTCGCCAGAATGCTCTGCCCTAGATTGCGCTCGAACAGAAGATTCGGCACCGCCTGAATCACCTCCATGGGGCTCGGCAAGATGGCCGGGGAGATGAAGCGCTCCTCGGCCGCGCCCAGGGTGGCGATGAACCAGAAAAACAGCATCAGCACCAGACATGTCGCGGCAAGCAGCTGTCCGGTGCCAGCGGCTGGCGGTTGGCGCAGTTCGAGCTGGAGAAAGCGCATCGTTGCAGCTCAGGGTTGGCTTCGACAGACGCGACGTTAGACGTTCGAGGGCCAAACGTCAAAACCGCGACGCCCGCGAGCGCGTCCACACCGCGCCTGGTAACGTCGCAGCTCTCGCTAACGCAATACCGCCGCCAACGTCGCCCGGTCGACCGGGCGCCCCAGGTGGTAACCCTGTGCGATATCGCATCCCATGGCCACCAGCGCTTCCAAGACCAGCGCATCCTCGACGCCCTCGGCGACGGCGACCATGTCCAGATGGTGCGCCAGATCGACCATCGCGCGGACCAGTTGCGCAGCGCGCGGATCGCGCATCATCGGTGTGACGAACAACTGATCGATTTTCAGCTCGGTCGCTGGAAAATGCTTCAAATACGTGAACGATGAGTAGCCCTGTCCAAAATCGTCGATCGCAATACGGATGCCGGCGTCGCTCAACCGGTTCAATGCTATTGCGCTGTATTCCGGATCTTCCATCACCGCCGTTTCGGTGACCTCAAGCACCAGCGCCTTTGCCGGAACGCCCCAGATGGCGAGTGCGGCCGACACCTGCTCGACGAGCCCCGACAGCGTGAATACCTTGGGCGAGAGATTGATCGAGCAGCGCAGGCTCGGCGCCAGTTCCCGAAGTTGGGCAAACTCGCGCAGACTCGCATTGATGCTCCACCGCGTCAGTTCGGGCGCCAGACCCGCCTGTTCGGCCAACTCCACAAAGCGCTGCGGCGCGATCACGCCGCGCTGCGGCGAGCGCCAGCGCGCCAGCGCTTCCACCGCCACCACACCGCGCTCACGCAAGCTCACCAAGGGCTGAAAAGCGACCGCCAGCTCGTTATTCGCCAGAGCATCGCGCAACTCGTCGATCAACAACACATCGTCGCTGAAGGGCGCGGCAATCGCGATGCGGCGCCCGGCCTGCAACGCCTGATCGACGGCCGCCGCCGCACCGCGCAACAACACATCCGCATTGAGTCCGTGGTCTGGAAACGCGCACAAGCCGATCGTCAGTAGCGGCGTGATCAAGCGGCCACCCACGGCGACCGGCTGCTCGAATTCTCGGGTAATCCGCTGCGCCGCCAGTTCGCCGTGCGCAGTGTTCAGCAGTCCGGGCAGTACGATCAGGAAATCGCTATCGCCAGTGCGCAACACGCGATCGTTGGGCCGCAAGGTCTTGCCGATGCGCGCCTCGATACCTTCCAACAATTGCTCGACTGCAGCAAAACCGAGCAGCACCGATAACTGGCGGTTGCGGCGCATATGCACGTGCAGCAAGCAGAACGGGCTGCCTCCGGCGCACAGCTCGTTGGCGATGGCGAGCGCCGCCTGATAGCTCTGCGCTCTCATAGGAAAAGGGTTGCCGTATCGATGCCGTAGGCGCCTTCGGGAATCGCACGAACGATGTGCACGCGGTCGTGCACATCGGGCGCATTCGCCAGCGGCCATAAGTCGACCTGGCGAAACGCCGCATCAATCGATTTGTCGGGATGGGTCAAGATGGTCACTCGCGGGTACAGGCGCCGCGCCGGATTCTGCGCCATCACCACCGCCACTTCGCCCGACGACAGCTCAACCAGCGAGCCCGTGGGATAAACCCCCAGGCACTGGGAAAACTGCTCGATCAACTCGCCCTGGAACAAGCGGTCGCGCTCGCGATACAGCGTCTGCAAGACGTCGTGACGCGCCAGCGCTTTCTGGTGGACGCGTTCGCTCGACAGCGCATCGTAGGTGTCGACGAGGCCCAGCATGCGCCCGAGCAGCGGAATCTTGGTGCCGCTCAAGCCGATGGGATAACCCGATCCGTCGTGGCGCTCGTGATGGTGCAGGATCATCAAGCTCACTTCGGTGTTATGGATACCGGACTCGTCGAGCATTTTCAGTCCGAGTTCGATATGCGTGCGCACCTGCGTCATCTGCGCCGCAGACAACAGGCCGACGTGGTTGAACAAGGTCTCCGGCAGCGCCGCCTTGCCGATGTCCATCAACATGCCGCCGCTGGCAAGATCGATCAGCACTTCGCGCGGAAAGCCCAGGTGCCGCCCGAAGGTTGTCGCCAATGCGCAGCAGTTCACCGAGTGCGTGTACGCGTATTCCTCGCGGCGACGCAAGGTATCGAGCCAGAAGAAGGCATCGGCGCTGCGGATGACGCTGGCGACGATAGGCTCCATTGCCGCGCCCAGTTCGTCTGCCGACAGGCGCTTGCCAGTGCGCACATCGTCGATGAAACGGCTCGCCAACTGGCGCGCGTTCTCCCATGCAACCCTGGCCTTGGGCAGCTCGTCCTCGGTGAGGGTTTCGTTGAGGTAGTTCACGATCCGCGGCACGCTTCTGCTGCCGACCGTGCCATAACCCAGCTTCTCCAGCACGGTGCGTTCGCGTTTGGTGCTCTTGACCAGATCGATGTAGACGAACTGGCAATAGCGCCGCAGCTGCTCGATCTCGCTCAGCGCCTGGAGGCGAAAACCCTGCAGCGGAAACGGCGTATCCGTCCACGGTCGATCCAGCCGGCTGACGAACATGCCGAGCTGCAGCGACAGGACTTCAACCTTTCGTTCCTCGATTTCCATCCGGCTGAGAGCAACTGGCGGTTGCTAAGGATGCCATCGCGCGGCGGCGATTGTGATGTGTTTTGCAAATTCTCGTTCCAGACGCCGGCAACAAGAACGCTGGCCGGGTCATGCAACCCAGTTCTCCAGTTTCAGCTCGGATACGCCGAAGGCCCGTATTCGCGCCACGCAGCCCAAAAATGTTCGGCAACTTCGCCACGCAGCCCAACCTGCGCAAAACATACGCTGGCGCATAGTGTGTTTGTTCTATCCACCCGACCATACCTTTCTCGTCAACGCGGCGTCTGCTGCGATGTGTCCCCAAAGCCTAACTGGAGAATCACCATGGCGAAGAAAGTAGCGAAGAAGTCCGTGCGCACCGCCGCGGCCACCAACCCGAACCCGGCGCGCGATGTGCTGCTGGCCTCGATCGGCGCTGTGTCGCTGGGTGGCAAGGAAGCGCAGAAGCTGGTCGGCGGCTTGATCGACGACAGCCAGCAGTTCGGTCAGCGCACGCTCAAGCTCGTGGAAGGCACCGTCAACGAAGTGCGCCAGCAGGTCCTGGGCGTCGTCGAGAAGGTGCAAGACACGGCGCAGCAGAACCTTGCGCAGGTCGAGACCGTTGCGCAAACGCAGGTGTCGAAAGTGCTCGCGCGTCTTGGCATTCCGAGCAAGAACGATGTCGCGCAATTGTCGCGCCGCGTCAGCGATCTGAGCCGTCAGGTCAAGGCGCTGCAAACCGCACGCAAAGCGGCGTGATGTTGCGCGTTTCCGGATAACGGTCGTCGGCGCACGTGGAACCAAGTCGACAGCTTTGCGTCCACGAACGAATCCAAGAACCGGGAACCGACAACCAGGAACCGTAAACGGCGGCGCGAAAGCGCCGCCGTTTACATTTGCGGGTTCAGATATTGATCGGCGAGCTTGTTCAGGTGCGCGCGCTCGGCGGCTTTCAAATACGGCGCCAGCAACACCATGACCTGATAAATCCCGCGACCGATATCGACATCCTGTTTGGTACCGGTGACCGGCTTGATCTGCTGAAAGTTCAGCCAGAATGTCGTTAGCACCACAATGTTCTGCGCGATCGCCTCAATCTCGCGCTGGCTCGCGAGCATCGCCCCAGACTTGACCAGCTCCGTGCACACCGTGGAGATGCTCTCGTGCGCGCGTTTCAGAATGCGCGAAAAATGCATCTTCAGCTTGCGACTGCGCGTCAGCAGATCGACAAGATCGCGATAGATGAAGCGATAGTCCCAGATGCACTCGAACACCAGATGCATCTGCAGCCAGATGTCTTCGAGATTGGGCGTGCGCGCGTCGGGCACGAGCAAGGCTTCGCCGATGCGCTCCTCGAAGCGCGCAAAGAGCTGCTCGATGATGTCGTCTTTATTGCGGAAGTGGTAATACAAGTTACCGGGGCTGATCTCCAGCTCGTCGGCAATATGGTTGGTCGTGACGTTCGGCTCGCCTTGCGCATTGAACATACCCAGGCTCTTGGCGAGGATCCGATCGCGCGTTTTTAGTGGCGCACTTTCCTGGCTCACGGTGTACCGCTCCCATGTTCGACGGCGTTTGCTGGCTCGCGGCGAGTGCTCGTCATTTCAAAGCCGGATGAACGCACTCTCTCGCCTGGGCGGGAGAGGGTTGAGGTGAGGTGCCGTCGCTACGAAGCGGACAACGATCACGCTCACCGGGGCTCGGTGCCGACTTCTCAAACGAAGCAGGCACATTGCCTTCGATCGATCTCTCAGAACTTACCGCCCAATCGTTTGACCAGATCGATGTACTTCTTCATCGCCTCATCGCTGGTCAGCCCTTTCAACTTCTCCCACGCCTCGTACTTGGCGGTGCCGACAAAATCGAAGAAGCCCGGCTTCGGGCCCGAGACATCGCCTTCAGTGGCCTGCTTGAAATGACTGTAAAGCTTGAGCATCGTGTCGTTGTCCGGCCGTTCCGGCAACTGCTTCGCAGCCTCAGTCGCGGCATCGAATTGGGCTTTGAGATCGGACATGTGCTCCTCCGTGCTGTCGATCGCTTAAGGAACGTGGACTATTCAGCGCCGAGCGAATTAGCGCAAGACGTACGAACGGTCCATCGCATGCTTGCGACGCACCTGCAACCTTTTGACTCGATTCGGGGATGGCTGGCGGCGTGTTCAGGGCGGCCGATCCAGCGCCAGGGCGCACGCGCCGGGCGCGATGAATCGCGCGGCTGCGAAATCCTCTGCGAAGCCGCACCTCGACGCGCAGCGAAAAGCGCATGCTCGATCCACGGGCCTGGGCTGCTTCTGGCCCGGCTTAAAGTTTCCACAGGAAACTTTGGCACGAAACACCATCGCGCGTTATCTTTGCCGTTCGTTTGTCGCCAACGTCGGGGAGCTAAAGCGCAATGAGTTATTTCATCACCGGTGCCACAGGATTTATTGGCCGCTTCCTGATCGGCAATTTGCTGAAGCGCAAGGGCACGATCTACGTACTCGTGCGGCGCGGATCGAAAGAAAAGTTCGAGGCGCTGAAAGATCGCTACCCGGAAGCCGGCGATCGTTTGCAGGCTGTCACCGGCGACCTGACCAAACCGCTGCTCGGTTTGACCGCCGAGGCGCAAGCGGCGCTCAAGGGCAAGATCAAACACTTCTTCCACCTCGCGGCGATCTACGACCTGGCCGCCAGCGCCGAATCGCAGCAAGCGGCCAACATCGATGGCACGCGTAATGCGGTGCAACTGGGCGATTTGTTGCGCGTGGGCTGCTTCCATCATGTCAGCTCGATTGCCGCTGCGGGCCTGTACGGCGGCGTGTTCCGCGAGGACATGTTCGATGAAGCCGAGGGCCTGGATCACCCGTACTTCCGCACCAAACACGATTCCGAAGGCATCGTGCGCAAAGAATGCAAACGGCCCTGGCGCGTTTATCGCCCGGCGATCGTCGTCGGACATTCGAAGACCGGCGAGATCGACAAGATCGATGGTCCGTACTATTTCTTCACGCTGCTCAAGAAGCTGCGCGAAACTCTGCCGCCATGGATGCCGGTATTGGGTTTCGAAGGCGGGCGCATCAACATCGTGCCGGTGGATTTCATCTGCGACGCGATGGATCACATTGCCCACGAAAAGGGTCTCGACGGGCAGTGCTTCCATCTGACCGATCCGGCGCCGCGGCGCGTCGGCGAGGTGCTGAACCTGTTCGCGAACGCCGGCCACGCGCCGGAGATGACGATGCGCATCGACGCGCGCATCTTCCAGGTCATCCCGAGCTCCATCCGCAACATGGTCGGCGCGCTGCCGCCGGTTCGACGCATCACGCAGCACTTGTTCAAGTCGTTGAACATTCCGCCCGACATGATGAAATTCTTCAACTACCCGACGCGCTTCGATTGCCGCGAAACCGAACGGGTGTTGCGCGGCACCGGGATCAAGGTGCCGGACTTAGCGGGCTACGCGTGGCGGTTGTGGGATTACTGGGAGCGTCACCTCGATCCCGAGCTCTTCATCGACCGCACGCTGTCGAGCAAGGTCAAGGGCAAGGTGGTGCTGATCACCGGTGGTTCGAGCGGCATTGGTCTGGCGAGCGCGCACAAGATGGCGGCCGCCGGCGCCAAGACGCTGATATGCGCGCGCGGCGTGGAGGACCTGGAGAAAGCCAAGGCCGAGATCGAAGCGGCAACGCCTGGCGCCGAAGTGTTCGTGTATCAAGCGGATCTCGCAGATCTCGCGTCGGCCGACGCGCTGGTCGCCAAAGTGCTCGCCGAGCATGGTCACGTCGACATTCTGGTCAATAACGCCGGCCGCTCCATCCGTCGTTCGATCGCGCTCTCCTACGATCGATTCCACGATTTCGAGCGCACCATGCAGCTCAACTATTTCGGCTCGCTGCGCCTGATCATGGGCTTCCTGCCGGGCATGAGCGAGCGCAAGAAAGGCCACATCATCAACATCAGCTCCATCGGCGTGCTGTCGAACGCACCGCGCTTTTCCGCATACGTGGCGAGCAAGGCCGCGCTGGATGCGTTCAGCCGCTGCGCGGCGAGCGAGTTCTCCGATCGCAACATCCACTTCACCATCATCAACATGCCGCTGGTGCGCACGCCGATGATCGGGCCGACGAAGATGTACGACAACGTGCCCACGCTGACGCCGGAAGACGCCGCCGATCTGGTGGTGCGCGCGGTCATCGAGCGCCCGCAACGCATCGCCACGCGCGTCGGCATCTTTGCCGAAATCCTGCACTTGCTGGCACCCAAGGTGTATCAGGTGGTGCTCAACACCGCGTTCCAGCTATTCCCGGATTCCGCGGCAGCGAAGGGCGTGAAGCCAGGACAGGAAGCACCGCCGTCGAGCGAGCAGGTCGCGTTTGCTTCGATGATGCGCGGGATTCATTGGTAGCGGCTCCCGATCAGGGGTGGTTGGCAAACAACCACCCCTTCTGCGCGAGGTCTGCTCAATCTTCGCGCATGCCGCACACTGTCGTTCTTGGTGGCCAATGATCAACGGAAGGCGCTGGGGCACCGAAGATTTTGACGCGCTGTGCTGGCATGACGCGCATGTCCATGGGTTTCGTCTGGTTCACTTCAACGAGGACGAAGGCTGTGCGGATCTGGTGATGGATATCGATTTCGTCCTCGGGTGGCAGCCATCCGGAACGGGCTTTCTTTTCACCGTTTGTCAGGCCGTACTTCGTTTTCACGGCGCTTCTGAATTGAAGCTCCAACTCGACTACGCAACGCCCACCGCTGGGATGTCCCCATTCATGATGACGGGCATTGAGCGCGCGGAGTTGGTTCGGCCGAACGGCCATCGTTCCTGGCGGTGGAAAATCCCGATCAGCTGGCCGCAGGGCTTGCTGGAGTTTGCGGCACCAGACTTTACCCAAACGCTCGTTGGCGAGCCGCACGTACAGCCGCGGCAATTCTTGGCGCCCGAGAAGCGCAATAGCGGCCTCGTACTGCTCGATTGAGCGGAAGGGCTTCGGCATGCTACCCGCAGCTCCGCTCGTCGCTCATGCCGTACGATGTTGAATCTTCCACCTCCAACGCCGTATCCAGGCGCAGTTCAACTGCTCCAGGTTGGCTCGGTACCGATACGCGTTCACTGGGCGATTTTGTTCGGCGCGGCGTTGTTCTTCGTCTGGTCGAGATTCGACATCGAGGTCGCCGCCGTGTTCTGGTGCGCCTATCTGTTTTTGATCTGTTTGCATGAAGCCGGGCATGCGCTGGCGGCGGTAAGCTTCGGATTACATGTGCGCGCCATCAATCTCGACGGATCGGGTGGCCAGTGCGAATTCGATTTGCCAACAACGTACGCAGCGGCGATCGTCACGACGGCGGCAGGGCTGATCGCGCAGTGTTTGCTTCTCGTGGTTACGCTTTTGGCGCTGCCGACAATCGATCAAGCCAATAAACCTTGGTTGAACTACATTGCTGCTACCTTCATATACGGCAACGCTATCTTGATCGTTCTGAACCTGTGGCCGATCGATCCGCGGCACACGAGTGTCGCGTCCGATGGGTATGTACTCTTGCGCTTGGTTTGGCGAGCACTGCGTAAGTTGCCCCTTTCGATGCCAGGCGCGCCGGGTGCCACTGCCCCGTATCGGCGGCCGGCTCTGCCACCGGGATTCAGCGGGATCGAGTTCTTGGACGACCCTGCAACGCCGATGGAGTTTGTAGTCACCCAGCTTATCGAGCAGTTACAGCTGCCCATGGCCGACGCGACCCGCATGGTGCTGATGATCCACACGAGCGGTGGCCTGATGATGCCTATGCCTACGAAGGCCCACGCCGAGTCTGCGGCAAGAAGCATTGAGGAAGCTGCGCGAGCGAGAGGCTATCCGTTGATTTGCCGTGCCGTGACGGTTGAACTGGCAGATGTCTGATCACCAGGCAGGTTCGCGCCTGTTTGCGCGATCATCGCCACCATCGTCGCACGCCAGATGCCGCCATGAACTCAATGCTCGCAGGCGCCCTGTATTTCGCGGCCGTTTTTGCCGCCGGCTTTGCGCTGGGCGTGCTGCGTACCTTGCTGCTTTTGCCGGCGGTCGGGCCGCTCATTGCGGTGCTGATCGAATTGCCCATCATCCTGGGCATTTCCTGGTTCGCCTGCTCGCGCATCCTGAGGCACTGGCCGCAGACTCCTGCGCGCGCTGTCGCGATGGGTGCGTTCGCCTTCGCGCTATTGATGCTCGCCGAGGCCGCGATCTCGCTTCTGCTGCTGGATCGAACGCTGGCCGGGCATCTCAGTGCATATGCGAAACCGGAGCATTGGCTGGGACTGGCCGGTCAGATCGCGTTCGCTATCTTTCCGTGGTGGCAGACACAGCGATCCAACCAGATGCGATTGACGCACTCGCCGTGAGAATTCGATTCGCCACCGACAACGCGGTTCTGCCTCGGCAGCGGGCGACGCATCCAATGCGCGGACCAATTGCGTTTGCCGCATCGCGTCGGCATTGTGGCGACGAGCGATCGCCATGACTCAAGCCAACGACACCCACATCACCCCTGCCCCGGCACTGCATCAGGTGCCGCTGACGTCTTCCGGCGCCACTGGCGAGACTTTCGATTTGCAGGTGGGGCAGCGTCTCGGCGCGTTCGAGTTGGTCAGGCTGCTGGGCAAAGGTGGGATGGGACAGGTGTTCCTGGCCGAGCAGTTGCACCCTGTGCAACGTCAGGTCGCGCTGAAGTTCATGCAGCAGCGGTTGACCGAACCCAAAGCATTGGCGCGCTTTGAGATCGAACGCCAGGCGCTGGCGCGGATGAGCCATCCGGCCATCGCACAAGTGTTCGAGGCGGGCGCTACGGCCGACGGCTTTCCCTATCTCGCCATGGAGTACGTGCCGGGCGAACCCATCGATCGCTGCTGCGAACGGCTGCAGTTGCCGCTGCAGGCACGCATCGAGCTGTTCGTACGCGTTTGCCTCGGCGTGCAACACGCTCACCAGCGCGGCATCGTGCATCTGGATTTGAAACCAGGCAACGTGCTGGTGGTGGATGTCGACGGCACGCCGCAGCCGAAGATCATCGATTTTGGGCTCGCCACCACGGCCGGGCGCGGGCAAAAGCAGCGCAGTTCTGTGCTGGCAGGAACGCGCGGTTACATGAGCCCGGAGCAGGTCGGACTCGATCTCGATGGCCACGGCTCGGACGTCGATGCGCGCAGCGATGTCTACGGCCTGGGCGTGATGTTGTATGAGCTGGTGTGCGGCGCACAGCCCTTCACGCTGGCCGAGTTGAGTTCCGAGGACATGCTGCAGTTGCGGCTCGATTACCTGCGCCTGTCGCCGCGGCCGGTGCCCGAGCAATTGCGCTCGCGCGGGCGCGGGCGCGAGGCGCGATTGGCTGGCGGCGATCTGGAGGCCATTGTTGCGCGGTCGATGGCGCTCCGGCGCAGCAGCCGCTATGAATCGGTCGGCGAGCTGATCGAAGACTTGCGCGCCTTCCTGAGCCACCGCCCGGTACGCGCGCGTCGTGTCTCGCGCTGGCATCGGGCACGCCTTTACGTCAGGCGCAACCGCACGCCGGTGACCCTGGCGGGCCTGCTGCTCATCTTGCTGCTATCGGGCCTCGGCGCGGTCACCAACAGCATGTTGCAGGCGCAGCGCGACCGCGATCTGGCGTCGGCCCGGCAGCAAGAGCTGGAGCGGGTTGTCGCCTTCCAGAAGGAGATGCTTTCCAAGGCCGATGCGGCGACCTTGGGTGCCCGTCTGCGATCCACCTTGCGCGAGCAATACGCGAAAGCGGCGCCGGCGGCGGATGTAGCGCAGTTCGAAAGCGATCTGGCCCTCGCCAACCCCACCGAAGCTGCGCGCCAGTTGCTGGGCGAGGAGTTGCTGGGGCGCGGTGTCGCCACCATCGAGCGCGACCTTGCCGATCAGCCCGTTGTTGCCGTGGAGCTGTTGCAAAGCATCGCCGAATCCTACGCAGCGCTCGGCGCCTATCAACGCGCGGTCGACACCCTCGCCAACGCCAAGGCGCGCTGGCAGGCGATCGGCGGCGATGCGCACAAGGTGCGGCGTCTGGAATTGATGTCCCTGGTCTGGCGGCGTCCGCTCGGTCGATGGCAAGAGCTTCCGACCGAGATCGAAGCGCTGACTGCGGCTGCGCGCGCTGCCGGCGATGCCGAGGTGATGTTGCGCAGCCAGATGCTCGGCGCCGAAATCGACGGCCTGGGCGCCGGCAAGCTCGCGCACAGCATCGCTGCGGCGCGCGCGCTGCTGCCCGAGTTCGAGCGCGTGTTCGGCCGCAGCAGCGATGAAACGATTCTCGCCATGCAGGCGCTGGCGCAGTTGCTCTCGCGCAATGGCGATTTCGAGGGCGCCTTTCCGGTGTGGCAGGACCTGTTGACGCGCATGGCGACGACGCGCAGCGAAGATGATTTGCTTCGTATCGGCGCGATCGAGCAACTGTCCGTTAACTATGCGCGTCGCGGCGAGCCTGCCAAGGCGCTTGAGCTGAGCGAGGAAGTCGTGAGGCTCAGGCAACGCCTGCAGGGTAACGAACACCCATCGACGCTGAATGCCATGTCGGCGAAAGTGATCCCGCTCGCGAATCTGGGACGACTGCCGGAGGCGGTCGCCATGTCCCGGACGATACTCGACACGCGCATTCGCGCGCTCGGCGCCGACCACCCGGACACCTTGCGCTCGATGCTGAATTTGGGCGCTTATTACGCCCTCAGCGACGATATCGCGAGTGCCGCCGACATCACCCGCGACAGCCTGGCGCGACGTCTGCGCACCTTGGGCCCAGATAATCCGGACACGTATGTGGCGACCCACAACCTGGCGGACTACGAGCTGATTCTCGGCAACGTCGAGGAGGCGCTGCGGCTCGCTGAAACCACGCATCGGGAACGCCACCGGATCCTGGGCCCGACGCATCCGGAGTCGCAAGGCTCGCTGCCGTTGCTGGCTCGCGCGTTGGCCGCTGCCGGCCGCTGCGAGCGCGCCATCCCCATGCTGGAGACCGAGCGCAGCGATCCCGAGAGGTTGAAGAATTCCAGCACCCGTGCGCAATCGATGGCCGCGCACTACCTCGCTGGCTGCTATCGAAAAGTCGGTCGCGCCGCAGAGGCCGATGCGCTGCTGTCCGCGCTCGGCGGCATCCTCGACGCGAAGTATGAGGAATTGAACCCGCCGCAACGGCATGTGTTGCGGCAGATTCGGGCCGCGGCGAAGTAGCTTTGCGGACATCTGGCGCGGCTGTCCGGGCCATATCGAGATGCTGGCGCGGAACCCGGTTCTCGGCAGGCGATCGGCGCTGCAGGCACGGCTTGCCGCCCGCGGCGAACCGGCAGAGACTCGATGCTTCCGTCGTGATGCGAGTTTGCCGATGATCCCAACGCGCTCCGCCCTGTCGCTACTGGTTTTGCTGCCAGCACCTGGTCTCGCCGAGGACTTCGTTCCGCTCCAGGGCGTGCTGCGTGCGCTGCAGCCGGGCGATATCGCCTGCTACGCAGAGTTGGAGGTGAACGGCGAGGCGCACTCGTTGCTGGCGGATTTCAGCCTTTGCGAGGAAAGCGAGGCGCTGATCGGCAAGCCGGTGCGCCTTGCCTGGAAGGAGGCGCAAGTACTCGCCGCCGACTGTCAGGGCGATATGGATTGCGGACGCAGCGATACCGTGAACTTGATCGATCGCATGCAGCTCGATCCCGCAAGTCCGAGCTGCGCTCAGGGCGAAGCCACCGCGTTCCAATGCGCCGTGGGCGCCAGGCAAGTGGCCGTCTGCCACTCCGCGGGCGGGCGATCGGGCAGCTGGCTGCAATACCGATTCGGCCGGCCGGGCCAAACGCCTGAGCTGATCTGGCCCGAGTATCCCGCCGATCCGGTACTGTCGGCCGAAGGCCGTGTCGAATCCTATGCCGGCGGCGGCGCAAGCTGGCTGCGCTTTCGCCGCGGCGATCATGCCTATGTGGTCTACACCGGCATCGGCCGCTGGGGCGATAACGGCGAAACTCGCGAACAATCCGGCGTCGTGGTCGAACGCCGCGGCGAAATCATCGCCGACCTGCGCTGCAGTGGATCGGTCAGGTCGGAACTCGGGCCGGAGTGGTTCGAAAGTGTCGGCGTGGAAGCGGTCGACGAGGCCGAATTCACGATCCCAGGGACATCGCCCTAATCGACGCGCACGCTGAACGCCTCGCGAGATCACGCCGGCACGCGCCAACGTCACGGCATTGCTGGTGATCGACGTCATGCCGTGTTGAATGGCCAACGCATGGATAGCGTTGGCATCTGCGCCGGGCACGATCAGGCGCGCGATCTCGGGCGTTACCTGCAACAGCTCATAGATACCGATGCGTCCTTTGACTCCGCGCCCCTCGCAGCGTGGACAACCGTGGCCGACATAGAACACCTCGTCGCAGCCGACGCCAAGCGTTTCCCGAACATGGCTATCGACGGGCTCGGGAACCTTGCAGTGTTTGCAATTGCGCCGGCCCAGTCGTTGCGCCAGCACAGCCAGCAGCGTCGACTTCAGCAGGAACTAGATTCAGGCGCGCCAGGATCGGCACAACGCGGCGGGCGATGGCGAACTCGATGGGACGCGCACCCTCCGGATCGTTCAGCAGCACCGCGAGCCTCAACGCGCTGCTCGCCAGCGGCAGCGCGTTGAGGCGCCGCGAAATCGGCGCAGGCAGCATTTCGGCGACGTCGGCATCGGTGTCGGGATAGGCGCACTTGAGCAAGGGTAGGCCGAGGCGTGCGGCGCGCTCGACCACCGCACCGAGTTCCGGATCATCGCGGCGCAGTTCCAGCGCCTCGTCGATACTGATTTGCTTGAAGCCCTTCAGTGTCGCGCGCGCCGTACCCTCTTCCACATTCATCCAGCGCCGGACATCGTCCAAGGACTCCAACAGCACGATGCGCGGACCGTTGTCGCTGCCGCCGCCACCACGCAGCGCCTCGAACGCAGATTCCACCTCGCAATGCATTTCCCTGCGCGCCCCTGTACGCCCGCTTCCGAGAGCCTAGCAGGGTATGCATCGATCAGAGCGGCGAAGCTCTGCCAGTTGCCATTCTTCACGCTGCGCGGTGTTGCCGGCCAGCGCCAGTTGCGTCCGGCTGATCAGGTCGTCGCCGTAGACCAACGTGGTGGCCAGTGCCGATGCGGGAAGCGCTTGGCCGTACGGCCTGGTCCAGCCCGCATGTTTCATGAGGGAACGCGGAAGATCGCGAAGGGTGAGAGAGGGCAAGCTTGCATCGCATGCGATGCGCCCTCTCGAACGACTGGCGGCTGCGCCGCCAGGCCGGACCTTTGCGCCGGAAT
>JALHMG010000042.1 GCA_022844135.1 Lysobacterales bacterium | reverse complement strand
CGCGCCGCCGAACGCCAGCGCATGGATGCGCTGGCCGGAGGAGCGAAGCAGGAAGCGCAGCCGTGTTAGCGAGGAAATGGCAGCGAACACTCTGTCAGTACGACCAACTCGATGATTTCGGGCTGCAACAACGAAACTAAGCCATTTCATCGCGACCTCATGAAATATGCGGGCTAGCCGGGCAGAGCAAGGGATGGTTCCGGGCACCGAATCGAATTGGCGCCCGGTTTTCCCTGTTCTCCAGCAACAGCGCTAGAGTGCGCTCAGTGTTGCAGCTACGCGCTCCGCCGTCAGTCCGAAGTGCGCATACAGGGCCTTGTCCGGCGCGGATGCGCCGAAGCTGTCGATGCCGATCACCTCGCCATCCAAGCCAACATACTTTCGCCAGTAGTCGCTGCGGGCGGCTTCCACGGCCAGCCGCTTGCGGACGGCGCGCGGCATAACGGCGTCGCGATACTCGGCCGATTGCGCATCGAAGTCCTCGCAACATGGCATCGATACGACGCGTACCGCGAGGCCTGCGGCGGCGGCTTGCCTCGCGCCTTGTACAGCGAGTTCAACCTCCGAACCGGTGGCGATGACGATCGCATCGACCTTGCCCGGCATCGTATCGAGCAATACATATCCGCCGCGCGCGATCAGCGCCAATTGCTCAGGGTCGCGCGGCTGCGGTGGAAGGTTCTGGCGCGACAAAGCCAAGCACGTGGGTCCGTCGGTGCGCTCCAGCGCCAGCTTCCACGCCACGGCCGTTTCCGCTGCGTCGCAGGGGCGCCAGATGCGATTGTTCGGGATCAGGCGCAAGCTGGCCAGATGCTCGATCGGCTGGTGCGTGGGCCCATCCTCGCCCAGGCCGATCGAATCGTGCGTGTACACGTGGATCACTCTGGTGTGCATTAGCGCGCTCATGCGCACGGCGTTACGTGCGTAGTCCGAGAACACCAGAAATGTCGCGGTGAATGGCACCACGCCGCCATGCAACGCCATGCCGTTGGCGATAGCACTCATGCCGAATTCGCGCACGCCGAAGTACACGTAGTTGCCGCCGTCGCTTGCTGTATTCACATCGCGGCTGGATTTCACGATCGAGTAGTTCGAATGCGCCAGATCTGCGGAACCTCCGATCAGTTCGGGAATTGCCGGCACCAGTTTTTCGAGCGCCCGCTGACTCGCTTTGCGGCTCGCCATGGGCGCCGACTCGCCAGCCAGTTCGGCAGTCAGCGCAGCGGCAACGGCTGCAAAATCCTCCGGCAGATCGCCGCGCAAACGGCGTTCGAATTCAGCGCCCTCCTTCGCGAAGGCTTGACGGTAGCGCGCGAACAAGGCATCCCACTCGGCCTGCCACGCCGCACCCTTCTTGCGCGCATCGAATGCGGCATAGATCGCTTCGGGCACTTCGAACGGCGCGTGAGGCCATCCGAGACGTTCGCGCGTCAGCGCGACTTCGTCTTTGCCTAGCGGCGCCCCGTGAGCGCTTTCCGACCCCGCCTTGTTCGGAGCGCCAAATCCGATCACAGTCTTGCAGCAAATCAGCGTGGGGCGATCAGGATCGGCTGCTGCTGTGACGAGCGCGGCCTTGATAGCCTCCGGCGAATGACCGTCGATGTCGGGTATGACTTCCCAGCCATAAGCCTGAAATCGCGTTGGCGTGTCGTCGGTAAACCAGCCCTGGACCTTTCCGTCGATGGAAATACCGTTGTCGTCGTAGATAGCGATCAGCTTACCGAGCTTCAGAGTTGCGGCCAGTGAGGCGACTTCGTGCGATATGCCTTCCATCAGGCAGCCGTCGCCAAGGAATACGTAGGTGTAGTGATCGACAATATCGAAACCAGGGCGATTGAAGCGCTTGGCAAGAATCTTCTCCGCCAGCGCCATGCCGACCGCATTCGCGAGACCCTGACCGAGCGGACCTGTGGTTGTTTCGACACCTGGCGTCTCGTGCACTTCCGGATGACCCGGGGTTTTGGAGTGCAACTGTCGAAAGCGCTTAATCTCGTCGATAGACAGATCGTAGCCGGCGAGGTGCAGCAGTGCGTAATGCAACATCGAACCGTGACCGTTCGAAAGCACAAAACGATCGCGGTTGGGCCAGGAGGGATTGTTCGGATTGTGGCGCAGAAAGTCGTTCCAAAGTACCTCAGCGATGTCGGCCATACCCATGGGCATGCCGGGGTGTCCGGAGTTGGCTTGCTGGACGGCATCCATCGCCAGTGCGCGGATTGCATTGGCTAAGTCGGTTCGGATCATGGTGTTGGGCAATGTGGGCGGCGAGGCGCGCAACATACCTTGCTCGGGGCAAAGTTTCCTGCGCAAACTTTGCTGCGTTGATCTCGGTCGCACCATGACATTGGGCGGGCCGAGCTCGTCTGCACACGGCGCACTGTCTTTGAAATGGGCGACAACGACGCGTGACCCAGGTCACGCGATTGCCGGCTACTTGGGGTGCGGCTGCCGGTACAATGCGCGCGGCTCGAATTCAGATGCGCTAGTGATCGACTATTCAATCGCCGTACATTGGCTCCAGTGGCTCGGCAACGAGGCGCATTGGGCGATTCTGGTCGCAGGATCTGTCGCTCTTGGCTTCCGCCGCAATCGTTTTGTTCTGTGCGCCCTCGTTCTCGGTGGCGCATTGTTGGCTGGTAACGATGCTTCCGTTCAGTTCGTGACGGCGACCTTGTTTCTGGCTCTGGTGGCATTGCCGGAGCCTGCACTACTGTCATGGCGCAGTGCGCTGTTTGCGCTCGCCTGCGGCATGCTGGCTGCGCGGACTGCGGTGATTCTTGATTGGGCCGGTGCGGTGGTGGAATGGGGTTCGGCCATGTTGACGCCGGCTGTTGTCTCGCTGGCGTGCGTCGTCGCGCTGTCCAGGTGGTTGTTGCGTGGACTGCCGCTCGATCTCTTCATGGCGCTATCGCTGGCGCCGATGATTGCGGCGACACTGCGCCCTGATATGTGGAACGCCGGCTTGGGTTTGTGTTCGCTCCTGCTCGCAGCTTCGGTGCTGATCGGTGCCTATCGTATGGCCTTCGTCGATGCGTTGACCGGCTTGCCGAATCGCCGGGCGCTGGATGAAGCTTTGAGCCGGACATCCGGGCGCATCGCCGTGGCGATGGTTGATGTCGATCATTTCAAGAAGTTCAACGACCGCTATGGCCACGAGACCGGCGACCAGGTGCTACGGATCGTTGCTCGCGAACTCAAACGTTGCCGCGGCGGTCGTGCTTATCGCTATGGCGGCGAGGAGTTCGCAATCGTATTCGAGGGCCATCGAATCGATAGCGCCGACCAGTCGCTGGAGGCAATGCGGGGCGCTATCGAGGCTCGCCGTGTCCGGCTCGGCTCGCGAAGTGGTAAGTCGCAAGCAGTTCGCCGCGGCAGCAAAGAAGGCGAAGTCAGCGTCACGGTCAGCATCGGGTTGGCGCAGCGTGATCGCGAACGCCGCACCAGCGACGCGATCATCGATGCTGCGGACAAAGCGCTGTATCGATCCAAGCAGCGAGGGCGCAATCGTTTGACGTTGGCACCAGGCGTCCGAGCAGCTTGATCTCGAGCGAACAGGGTCGCGTCGAGTAAGGCGTTCGTTCATAGCGATAAATGGCCGCTGACGCGAATTCGCCGTTGCGACTTTCGGCATGGGTGATCGACAACTTTCGGGCTCATTGTGAGTTCTCGCGTCTGACGATCGACGCGAATTTCTCAACAACATGAGTGATGACTTATGCGCAAGAGCATTCTGTCGCTGGCAGTTGCGGCCGTCTTCGCCGCACCGGGCTTGGCGTATGCCGATGAGGGTTTCTACATCGACGGGTCGGTGGGTCGTGCCTCCGTCGACGATTCTGGCATTGACGATAACGACACCGGCTTTCGTATCGGGGGTGGCTGGCGTTTCCTGGAGAATTTCGGCGCTGAAGTTGGCTACCTGGATCTAGGCAAAGTGGAAGAAGAAGTTGCCATCGGTGGGGCCACGGGTTCGGTCGAGGTCGATGGTTTGTATGCCGGCGTGAGCGGTCGCATTCCATTGTCCGACGATACTGCCGGTTTCTTTCTGAGTGCGCGCGCTGGCCTGCTGTTCTGGGATGCAGAGGGACGAGTTCGGGCGGGTACCGTTACGGTACCGTTCGACGATAGCGACAATGATTTCTACGTTGGCGTTGGTGGCGGCTATGACTTTAATGAGCAGTTTGGCGTTAGCCTGACCTACGACCGCTATAAGGTCGGCGATAGTGGCGCCGACTTCAATTACTCGGTCATCGGCGCTACCGGCGAAGTGCGTTTCTAGTCGTTCGTCTGAGGGCGGCGCAATGCCGCCCTCAGACCAATTCGACTCTCGGTGGTGTCAGCAGTTGCTCAAGGATCAGGCTCGGCTCTTGTGGTCTGCCGACGAGCCACCCTTGAATAAAGCGAACGCCAAGCCTATGGAGAGTTTGGGCTTGCTCCAATGTCTCGACACCCTCTGCAATCACCTCGGCACATAGTCCGTTGAGCATGGTTGCAATACCCCGCACCAACGCGACAGCCTTGGTGTCGGCTGGCAGTGGGGTTACAAATGCCCGGTCCAGCTTGATCGAGTCGAAGTCCAGGCGATGCAAGTGCCCCAGACCAGAGTGCCCGGTGCCGAAGTCATCGAGCGCAACGCCAATGCCATGGTGCCGGCACCGCCGTATCAGCTCCATCACCCGGTCGTAATCCAGCGCAAGGCTCTCGGTGATCTCGGCCTTCAGGCGCCTGGGCTCAAGGCCAAACTCCTCGGCCGTGCGCGCAAGAAGGTCGGCAAAATCCGGCACCACAGATTGGCGTGCGGAAATGTTGACTGCGACCCAGGGACGTATGTGGGTCGGCAGCGTGCCATCCAACTTCGCTAACAGCTGACAGGACTTTCGTAGCGCGTAGTGACCTACAGGCACGATCAGGGACGTCTCTTCAGCCAGTGCGATGAATTCGGCGGGCGACACAGCCCCCCGCGTTGGGTGATCCCAGCGCACAAGCGCTTCGAAGCCAACGATTCGCTGCTCAAGGAGATCGAATATCGGCTGAAATGCGATGCGTAGCTCGTCGCGCTCTATCGCTTCGAGCAGCTCTCGCTCTAAGCGGATCTTGTCTGCAATGCGCCGCTGCTGCTCCTGGTTTTCGTTGTCTGCGGCGGGTTCCGGACCACTGCTTCCAACTCGCGCCGCCCGCAGTCCGCGTCGATACCTGGTAAGCAGTCCGATCAGCAGACTGCGGAGCACTGGGTCGGCTTCGTCGAGACGCTCACGCAACTGATCTGCGCGAATTTCGGTGACGACCACTTCGGTAAGCGCGTCGGCGCAAGCGCTTCGAGGAGCACGGTCGATGACGGCCATCTCACCGAGGATTTCACCCGCACCCAGAAAGCTCAGGGTCAATCGCTTTGCGCCCTGATTCGCCCAAACTTCGACGCGGCCAGACTCAATCAGGTACGCAACATCGGGCGGATCCCCCTCAGTAAAGATTCTCTCACCGGCAGCGAAGATCCTGGTGGCGCTCGCAGAGGGCATGGGTGGGCGGCTGGATGACTTGTGCGACAGGATAGGCGCAAATGGGGGCACACTGCGAGATGCAGAATCCTCGGGCCGCTGATGCAGCAAGGGCCGCAGTATGCGGCCCTTGCCTATTCTGCATTAGATGACCGTGTCAATCACCCGCAGGAGGGTGAAGCAAAGATCGCGCAGACGTTGACGCCTTGGAAGGTCACTGTAGTGGTTGGCGATCCACCGGACGCGGTGAATACACAGCTGCCACCGCCCTCGCCTTCCGGTTGATCAAGGTTTACTGCAACCACAGTCGCCTGAGTGCGCCCGTTTGCATCGGTAATGCCCGGCGGTACCGTCAGGAAGATCTGGGCACCACCGGTACCGGTACACGTTCCGGTGATCAGTACGCCCGGAATTGGCGTGTTGTTACCATCAATCAACCGCAGTTGAATCGGCCCACCGTTACCGCCAAAGAAACCGGACGGGAAGGCCTGAAGGATCGACGTATTCGGCGCGGAGACATTGACCACGGCCTCTTGCCCGCCGCCGGTGAAGGTGATGATCGGCGTCTGATTCGCGTTTGCGATGCCTGCGGTGACCACTGTCGCCTCTGAGCAACCGTTTCGGCCAGTCCGGTTATTCAGCACCCCGGTTACCTGCTGACCATCAACTGTTGTCGTTGTCGCCGGCCGCGTGATTCGGAAACCGATTGCTGCACCTTGAATCGGCGAGCCTAAAGCATCCGCCAAGCAGACGGTTACCGTGGCGGTTGTGTTGCCTGCAATCAGCGACGGCGACGCAATAAGCGCTGCGGGGCCTGCACCAGCGAACACCAACAATTCGGCGTCCGTCACCAGCTCTTGCTGACCGTTAACGGTTTCCCCAGCTCCACGCGCCCACACTGCGACCAACCGACCCAGCTGATTGGCCGGATAGTTCATAGCCGTCGTGGCAACACCGATATTGTTGGTCAGGACGTTCGGCGTGATATTGGCCACTGTTGCCTTGCCTATCACATACGGGAGCACGGGACCGGAGTTGACAATGGCTCCGGTATCGTTGTTCAGGTTGAAACGCTGCGTTACGTTCAGGCTGGTTGCGTTCAATATGCGTTCGATACGACGAGCGCTCTCCAGATCGCGGTTGGCGTTCGATTGCTCACCGAACACGATCAGTGTATCGCCCGGTCCAGCACCGCCGCCCGCCGTGGTGAACTGACCGGTGGGGGCAGTGAAAAGGTTGCCGCCCTCTTGCGGATCGCCATCGCCGCCACTGAGCAGGAACTGGCCAGCGCCCTGGCTGGGATAGCCCGCGACAGGCGCGTCGATCAGGCCAAAATCAATCGGCGTGTTCGGCAACACAGGATTACCTTGACGGTCCGTACCGAGCACACTGATACGCAACGAGTAAGTGCCGTTCGGGTCGGTTGGAATAGCCTGACCACCGCCGATCGGTGCCACGCCGCCCGAAACCAGATTTGCTCGCAACGCATTGACGCTTGGCGTGACGATCTTTAGCGAGAACAACTTGCCGTCCGAGATGATGATGGAAACGTCTTTGCTGACACCGCTCTGTATCCCGTTGTCGACATTGTTGTCGGCTCGGTCTGCGGTTGCGCGTATCACGAATGTTCCTTGGCGCGTACCCGACCGCAAGGTGACGGTCGACGCACCCTGTTGCGTGCGGACTCTGACCAAGCGCCCTTCAACGTTCTGGTTCTGCCCGTTGACTGCTGTAAGAACCTCTCCGCCATTTGCACCTTGGTCGACAATTTCCCACTGAACGTTATTGACGATCGACGGGCCAGGCGGATCAGGAATGGGTACGCCCGCTCCATTCTCTACGACCGCCTGCAACGGCAGCGTGTTGAGGCCGCCGGAACCTTGGATATAAAGTGCATTGGTCGGACGGATGATTTCGACATCGGCCGGCAGGTCCGGTGTTTGCGTTGCGATCGTGAAGACCTGCTGCTCCGACAATCGTGCGCCTGTGTCGGGGTCCACTGCGGTGATCGTCAGTGTGGCCGTCCCCGGAATGGTGAAGGAATGAACGAAGAGCGTCTTCTTGCCCGCCGTGATAGTGAGCGGTCCCGCACCAAGGATGTTGGTGAATTCGTTGACGTTTGTCGTCGACGGATCGTCTAGCTGCGAAAAACCTGCTGACGTCACTGGGTTGATGGAAGCCTGGATATCGCCTCCCCCCAGTAACCTGCCGTCCACGCCACGCCGAGTGACTGTGACCTCTGAGAGGAACGGTGATCCGAGAAATGGTTGAACGCCAAACAAGTTGGGCGGCAACACCGTACGTACGGGTTCGATCAAGATGCGTTTGAACGGAGCCGGGCCCTCGGTCACAGTCATCGTGAAGTCTTGAGCCAATTGGCGAGAGGCCAGCTCCGGATCCTGGGCCGAAGCCGTCAGAACCGCAGTTCCCGTGTCGTTGAGGGAGTGAACGAAAAACGTCGCCAATCCACCGCTCGTTGGGCTGTTAAGGGTGCCGAACAACTGCGTGAACTCATTCACGTCGGTAGTCGAAGGATCGTCAAGGCGAGAGAGGGCGATTGACCGGACGTTGCTCGTTCGCAAGCCCACTACCGTGCCGTCTACGACCGGAGAGCCGTTCGATCGCTGCACACGCACGTTCAACTGAACGTAGTACGGTGAATTGAGTTCAGGCGGTATTCCGGACCGGTTCGAAGGCAATGAAGTTCTCGCCCCTACTGTTTCGAAGCTGATCCGGCCCTGCGCTGGCGGGGCAAAGCCGTCGTTGTCGTTCCCGTTGGAACCTCCGCCGCCGCAGCCGGCCAGCACGGCCGCCGTGACACCGGCAACCAGGAATCGCGTAAAGGCGCTCATGTCGCTCTCCTGTTTCTAATTCTTAAGCCAACGCGGCGCGCGTTAGGGCTTTACGTCCGACAAGATCTTGGGTGTGACAAAGATCAGCAGCTCAACCTTGCTGGATCGGTTATCGCGATTGCGGAACAGTCCTCCGACCGCAGGAATGTCGCCCAGAATCGGCACTTTGCTCAAGCTGTTGTTGCGTTCGAATTCGTAAATGCCGCCGAGCACGACGGTTTGTCCGTTATCCACAAGTGCGCCGGTTTGCACTTCGCGCTTGTCGATGATCGGAACCTGGCCGCCCGGCGTTTGGATGAAACCTGCCAGATTGTCCTTCTTCACTTTCAGCGTCAGAAACACGCGGCCGTCCGCCGTGATACGTGGCGTCACCAGAAGCTCAAGGACGATTTCCTTGAACTGAACTGTAGCGGTTGGCACGCCTGCGCCACCGCCAGCCTGCAACGTGACATAGCCAACTTCCTGGCCTTGCTTGATGACCGCCTCTTGTTGATCTGCAGTGATCACCTTCGGACTGGACAACAACTCGCCGCGCTCTTCGGACTCCAATGCAGATAGCTCAAGATCCAGAATATAATCAGCGCCAAGGATGCTTGTGGCAAAGCTTCCGGCGCCGGGTTCAACCACCGGAAGGTTGAAATTCAGTCGATTGCCGGCAAACGGCGAGACCACGCCCCCACCGGTTGAGTCACCGATACCCACGGGCAATCCGGAGGAATTCCCCGCGAGGCGGTTGGCAAGACCAACACCAATCATTTGATCGGTACCAGCGAGCGATCCGCCGATCGTGATCAGGTTGCCGTCGCTGTCCTCACCAGCGCCGCTGAGGCCGAAGCGAGCACCCAGCTGTTTTCGGAAGCCTTCCTCGGCGATCACGATGCGCGATTCAATCAAGACCTGACGCACGGCGCGGTCAAGTATGGCGACCAGTTCGCGCACTTTGGTAATTCGGTCTGGGATGTCGGTGACGATCAGTGTATTGGTGCGGGAATCGAATGCAACGGTGCCACGAGGAGACAACACGCCCTGCTGTTGTGGCGCGCCACCCTGTTGCGCGCTTGAGTTTCCGCTCTGGTTTTCGAGCTGCTCAGTCGTCAGTAGTTTAGCCATATCCTCGGCCTTACCGTAGCTGATCGGGATGTAATCAACCACTAATTCCTGGCGATCTTCCATCGCGATTCTGGCGTCTTCGAGAGCTTGCTCGCGATCGGCGATTTCCTCGGTTGGAGCTACCCAAATGACCTGACCGTTGCGGCGCTTGTCCAATCCCTTCGCTTGCAAAATGATGTCGAGCGCTTGATCCCACGGAACGTTGATCAGTCGCAGCGTGACGTTGCCTTGGACGCTGTCGGCGACGACGATGTTGAGCTCAGAGACGTCTGCGACCAACTGCAATACCGATCGGACTGGTATATCTTGGAAGTTAAAGGTGACGCGGTTGCCCACATAGACCGGCGGATCGTTCGGGCGGCGCTCTTTTTCTTGCTCGGCTTTGCGTGAGATTTCCACAACATATTCGGTGCCCGCCTGGTACGCCAGCTTCTCGTAGTCTCCGTTGATGCTGAATACCAGCGAGGCGCCGTTGGCGCGGCGCGTGACGTCGATGACTTCGACGGGAGTTGCAAAGTCATTCACATCGAGCTTGCGCGCGAAGCGATCGGGAACCGTCACATTGGCCAATTCCAGGCTCAATCTTCCCCCAGACTCCCGCAGATTAGCAGTAGCATTTTCGTTCGAGAAATTGAGGATCAACCTGCCCTCGCCGGCTTTGCCGCGACGGAAATCGACGCCAGTCAACTCACTGCCTTCGCCCATGACCTGTTTGGCGGGATCGATCGGCGTACTGGAATCGACAACCTCGGCAAAGCCGTTCGCCACCTCGATGACGACGCTCTTGCCCTGTCGACGTGACTTGTAGGGAGCTGCACGAAACAGATCGATGACTACGCGAGTTCGGCCACCCGCCTCAACGGTAGCGATGGACTTCGTCGCGCCGACCGATACGTCGAGCATTTTCTCTTGGACTTTGCTCGTGGTGCTCGGCAAGTCGACAGCGATACGCGGAGGCTCGCTGGTTGCAAACACGGTTGCTTCAGTGGCTCCTGTTTCGAGGTTCAATATGACGTCGACGGCACCACCGGCTTTTGCCTCGTAGGTGATCGAACTCAGCGTGTCCTCGGCATGAACTGCCCCGGCGGCCAGCGAGATGGCGATAACTGCGCCCCAATTCTTGAACATCGAAACCACCCCTTCCGGTAGCAATGCCTTGATGTTCTTTGTGTTTGGCTGTTGGATGTGTGCGTTCATCACTTTAACCCCTTCAAGAACATCATTTGTCGTCTAACGCAATCGGTGACCGGCGCTCTTCATATCCACCTAAGCCATTCGGGAATATTTCCGTCAGCTCGATTCGGTCTTCGAAGATCTGCAGGATTCGGCCGTGGTTCTGACCGAGATAATTGCCAGTGCGAACTTGATGGATCACGCCGAGCGGATCCTTGATCAAGGCCACCATGTCCTCGCCCGCTCCGATAGTTCCGACCATGTCGAGACTGTCGAGCGGTACCGACTCCAGTTCTTCCTTACGTCGGCCAGCAATAGGTGCGATGCCAGTACCTGACGCTGCTGCGACCTGGGCCTCTTCCTCATTGTCATCGCTGATCGGCGAGAATGGGTCGCGCAACTCATGAGCAGCATATTCGAATGGCGGAAACGTCTTCATGACCGGCAAGGGCGGCAAGGGTGGCCCCGGCCGCTGCTTGACCTCGGCGATATACAAATCCAGTTCCGCGCGGCTTTCGGCGCAACCGGCAAGAACGACGATGGCGGCGGCCAGGAGCGAAAATCGAGCGATGGCAATTTTGTTCATGGGTGCCTCATCGCGCCGGGGCCGCAGCGGGCGTAGTGTTGTCGGCGGTGCCTTGAGCCATCTCGGCATCGTCCAGATAACGGTAGGTCTTCACGGTGCCTTCGAGTATCAGTTGATCGGCCGGGGCATCGTCTTTCTCGTTTCGCTTCAGCGAGATATCGTGCATCGTCAGTATGACAACCCGCGGCAAGGACGCCACACTGCTGACGAAATCGCCGAACTGATGGTAGTTGCCGATCATCCGCAGCGCGATCGGCTTTTCGGCGTAGAACTCCTTGGAGATTTCGGCCAAGGGTTCAAACAACTCATTCTCGATTCCAGTGGCCAGCGCCGATTGAGAGATGTCGACCAGCAAGTCCGGCATGTCGGTCTTTCCTGGCAATTGGCGCAGCATCTGCTGCAGTACCAGTTCGATTTGTTGCAACTGCTCCTTATAGGCTTGCAGATTGGCCGCGCGCTCTTGCTTGCCCTCAAAGTCCAAGCGTAGATCCTTTTCTTTGAGGACTAACTGATCGAAAGCTTCATGTTGCGGCTTGAAGTAGAAGAACCACCCCGCACCGCAAATGACGGCGAAAAGAAGAGAGGCGAATACGATCTGGACCGATGTTGGCGACGAGCCTAGATTGTTGATATCCGCTTTGCGCAGATCGTCGAACAGACTCATGGCGCACCCCCAGCCGTCGGTGTCGCGCCTTCAGCGGCCGTATCTTCCGCCGGTTGCGCGTTAGGGTCTTCGAGATTAACGCGCAGCGAAAAGATGAACGGAACTGTCTCGCTTTCGTTGGTTGCCTCGATCTTGACGATTTCCGAGTCCTTGAGCCACGGTGATTTATCGAGGTTGCGCATGTAGGCCGAGACGCGCGCATTCGATTGGGCGACACCACTCAATGTCAAAGTGGACGCAGCTTGCTTAATACCAGTTAGTTGGACGCCCTCTGGCAAGGTGCGCACCAGTTCATCGAACAAATGGACCATTTGCGTACGGGTAGCTTGCAACTGCTCGATGATCTCCTTTCTGGCGATCAAACGAGCGCGCTGGCGATCAAGGTCTTCGATCTCTTTGATTTGCGCGTCAAGTGCTTTGATCTCGCGATCGAGCGTGGCGTTGCGTTCGTTTTGGGCATCGATCTGGCTACCGATGAACCACAAGGCTGCCAGTACAGCAAGAATTGCGGCGCCTGCTGAGGCGCCCAATAAGACGTAGAACTCTTGCTGCCGCTGTTTGCGGCGCTCTTCGCGCCACGGAAGTAAGTTTATTCTGGCCATCAGTCGAAACTCCTGAGTGCCAAACCGCAGACAATCATGAGCGCCGGTGCATCGGCGGCCAGTGATGAGGCTTGGATCTTGGACGAAACCGCCATATTGGCCACCGGCGAAGCAATCATCGCCGGCACGCCCAACTGCTCTTCGACCATTTCCTGGATGCCGGGGATCGATGCACAGCCCCCAGCCAGGATGATTTGATCGACGCGGTTGAACTCGCTACCAGCAAAGAAGAACTGCAGCAATCGGCTCACTTGCTGCACCATCGCTTCTTTGAACGGATCGAGTACTTCGATTTCGTAGCTCTCGGGCAGTCCGCCCTGGCGCTTGGCAAGGCCCGCCTCTTCATAAGACAAACCATAACGCCGCATCACTTCGTCAGTGAGCTGCTTGCCACCGAAAACCTGCTCGCGGGTGTAAATCGAGCGTTGGTTGCGCAACACATTAAGCGATGTCATGGTCGCGCCAGCATCGATGATGGCCACCAGGCCATCGCGCCCGGCGGGCATCTGGTCGGCCAGCAGCTGGAAAGCATTTTCCATCGCGAAAGCTTCAACGTCGACCACCTTAGCGCTGAGACCGCCCATTTCTAAGGCAGCGATGCGCAGATCGACGTTCTCGGTACGTGAGGCCGCCAGAAGAACATTGACGCTCTCCGGGTTGTCCTTCACGGGGCCCAGAACCTCGAAATCGAGGCTGACTTCCTCGATCGGATATGGGATGTACTGGTTGGCTTCGACCTGGATCTGATCGGTCAAATCCTCTTCCGACAAGTCGGCAGGCATCTGAATGACCTTGGTGATCACCGCAGAACCGGCCACTGCCGCCGCCGCGGCCCTGGTCTTGACGCCAGAGCGCTGGACAGCGCGCTTGATCGCCTCACCCACGGCTTCGACTTCAACAATGTTCTTTTCCACCACCGCATTGGGTGGTAGCGGTTCGACCGCGTAATGTTCCACGCGGTAGCGTCCCCCAGATTGACTGAGCTGCAAGAGCTTTACCGCAGTCGAGCTGATGTCTACACCAACCAACGGCGGTCTCTTCGGCGTGAACAGACCCACGGATTTTTCCCCTTCCGACGAGCCCTTACGAGCGATACGTGTTCTTCTACATTAAATCCCATTCCGAAGTCATTGGCAACATGAAGTTTGCTAGCGCGCTCACACAATGAATCATCGACGTGAACGCATCATCCGCGCGCCCGATTTGCGACGACCGCTACGCTCTAGAATGCGTCCCGCCGCTCTTTCTCGGGTTGTTCATGAAACGTCGCTATCGCTGGCTGCGCCGACTCGGCATCCTTTTGCTCGCGGGCATCGCGCTGGGCACGGCAGGCTTGTACCTTGTCTATCGCCATTACGCGCCGCAACTGCCGGACGTGGCGGTGCTGCGCGATGTTCGCTTCCAGGTTCCACTGAAGGTTTATTCCCGCGATGGGAAGCTGCTGGCGAACTTCGGCGAAGCGCGGCGCTTCCCAGTGCGCATCGAAGACGTACCACCGCTTGTGAAGAACGCGTTTATTGCGACCGAGGACGAGCGCTTCTACGAGCATCCAGGTGTCGACTACCAAAGCATGGTGCGCGTCGGTTGGGAGTTCATCCGCGCAGGTGGAGAATTCGGCACTGGCGGCAGCACGATCACCATGCAGCTCGCTCGTAACTTCTTTTTGACACCAGAAGTGAAGATCGAACGAAAAATCAAGGAAATCCTGTTGGCGCTCAAGATTGAGCGCGAGATCACCAAGGACGAAATTCTCGGGCTGTATCTCAACAAGATCTTTCTTGGCAATCGCGCCTATGGCGTGGCGGCGGCCGCTCAGGTGTATTACGGCAAAGCGCTGTCGGACCTGACCTTGCCGGAAGCAGCGATGATCGCCGGTCTGCCCAAGGCCCCGTCGGACCTCAACCCGATTCAGAATCCAGCGCGTGCACTTGATCGCCGCTCGTATGTACTGACGCGGATGCGCGAGGCTGGATTCATCAGCGCCGAGGAGTTTGCTCAGGCGAACGCGGAACCAGACTTGGCGAAAATGCACGAGCTGCCGATCGAGCTTGAAGCGCCCTACGTCGCCGAAATGGCGCGTCTGGATGCGGAGCGCATTCTCGGGGCCGAGGAGGCGCTCACCGGCGGTTATTCGGTCTACACGACCGTCGATTCTCGCTTGCAGGTGGCGGCCAACGATGCCCTGCGCGCGGCGTTGATCGACTATGAAGAACGCCATGGCTATCGCGGCCCCGAAGCGTCCATTGCCCAAGGTACGCCGGAGACCGACGCGTTGGCGACGTTGCGCGGGCTGACCGCACCGGGCGGCCTGATCGCGGCACTGGTGTTGAGCACCACACCCGAAAAGGCCGAATTGAAGTTCGCCGACGGCACAACGGGCGAGCTGGCCTTTGAACAGGTTAAATGGGCGCGCCGTTGGATCTCGTCCAACCAGCGCGGGCCTGCGCCAACGAATCTGGCGTCGGTGCTGAAGGCTGGCGACGTGATTCGCGTGCGCCGGTTGCCGGATGACGGCGGATGGCGGCTAACCCAGTTGCCTACCGTACAAGGCGCGCTGGTAGGCCTGGACCCCGAAGACGGCAGCATTCGCGCCCTAATCGGCGGCTACAGCTTCGGCCGCAGCAAGTTCAATCGCGCAACGCAGAGCGAGCGCCAGCCGGGATCGAGCTTCAAACCTTTCGTTTACTCTGCGGCGTTCGAAAAAGGCTTTACGGCGGCCTCGATCGTCAACGATGCGCCGATTGTTTTCGACATTCCTGGCGTGGAAAAGGCTTGGCGGCCGCAGAACGACAACGAAACGTTCAGCGGTCCGATTCGCCTTCGCGAGGCAATGGTGCGCAGCAAGAATCTGGTGTCGATTCGCATTCTGGATGCAATCGGCGTCAACTATGCCCGCGAGTTCATCACCAAGTTCGGTTTCACGCCTGCCAGCTTGCCGCCCAATCTGTCGATCGCGCTTGGGACCTCATCAGCGCCGCCGTTGACCATGGCACGCGGCTACGCGGTCTTCGCCAACGGAGGCTTCCTGGTCGAACCGCACTTGATCGATCGCATCGACGATGCCAACGGTGTCGCCGCCTATACCGCCGACCCGCCGCGGGCGTGCGCAGAGTGCCCGGAACGCATCGCTCAGGAATTCGCACTGGAACCGATTGCAGCCCAGGCATCCAACGCCGACGGTACTCCGCAGACGGTCAAGCTCGCGCCGCGCGCGATTGATGCGCGCAATTCGTATCTGGTGACATCGCTGCTCTTGGATGTCGTCAAACGTGGAACTGGACGCAAAGCGCTGGAGCTGGGCCGCAACGATCTGGCGGGCAAGACCGGCACCACCAACGAGCATCGCGACGCCTGGTTCTCAGGCTTCAATCACTCGATGGTGGCCACCACGTGGATGGGTTTCGACGACTTCTCATCGCTGGGCGAGGGCGAATTTGCCGCCAAGACCGCGTTGCCGATGTGGATCCGCTTTATGGGCGAAGCTCTGGAGGACATTCCCGATGTGCCGCCGATCATGCCGACGGGCATCACCACCGCGCGCATCAACAAAGGGTCCGGACTGCTCACGAACGCGGGCGACGCCAACGCCATGATGGAGATCTTTCGCGTCGAGGACATGGAGCGACTGGCGCGCGGCAATACCGGCAGCGGCAAGCAAGACCCATACGAAGTGTTCTGATGAGGCAAGAGCGATTGCGCGCCGCCATCGAGTGCATGCGGCGGTTGCAGCCTTTCGATCCGCGCTTGACGGGCCTTCTGGCGACCGGCGTCGAGCCGCCAGCGGAGGACTTCGTGCACATCGTCACCGTGGCCGAACACGTCGATGCGCTCGGTGGGCATTTCGAAACGATCGGCATACCGACACGCATGGTGGAGCGCAAAGCCGAGGCGCCGCGCGCTGCGCCCATCCGGATTCCGGGCTACGCATTTCTCGCTGGGGCGATCGAGTTTCGAGTATGGGTGCTCAGCGAAGCGCAGTCGCGCCAGCGCCTGCGCTTCCTGAGCGATCCCTGCGCCTATCCGAGACTGACGTTGAAAGCATTGCAGAAACTACTCGACTCCATCGATCGCATCTGATCGCGCACGTGTCGCAGCACATGCGCATTGGTGCCGAATCGATCGGAGCGGCAGTACTCGATCTGATGTCACGCTAAATCAACGCATTTGCCCTGAAGCCGGCGCCACCCAGTGCAGATCGACTTCAAGTGCGTCGGTTTGCGCCACAATTGCAAAACTCCCATCGCGGGCAACACTCAAGCCGCGCGCCAGCGTGTTCGACGCTGGCCAGTGAGTTGCGGCACGCCGATCTGCTTCGATTCGTGTGTAGTTTCCCTGACCATCGAGCACAACGTACAGCGACGAACCACTCAGCATCCAGTGTGCGCCAAGCGCGACATCGAGCGCGATGTCGAGCGGCTCGCAGCGCTCCGAGCAACGGGCAATTTGCGTGCCGGTTCGCACAACCCAGGAATCGGCGGCGAGAGCGTACTCGTCTACACGGCGATCGAGCATCAGCTGCCCGACGCCAGATGCCTCGGAGTCCGCGCGATGCAATCGCTGCGCCTCGCCGCTTCCGAGCAAGTACCACACGCGGCCCTGAGCATCCATCCGCGCATCGTGCGCACCAGACGGCAGCGACAGGGCGACCGCGCGATCGGCGCCGAGCGTGTAGCGGATGATGTCGGTGGCATCTTTGCGGTATCGGGTCAACAGCATCGAGCGCGAGTCGATGAAAGCCGGGTGCGCCCAACGCTCGCCGAGTGGCGCCGGCAAGCGTTGCTCGGCGCCGCTGGCGAGGTCCATCAGAAACAAGGAGTCGCTGCCCTCGCGATTACTCTGATAGATCACGGCGCGATCATCGGGCGTCAGCACTGGATACGCATCGTAGCGATTCGATGGCGTCAAGCGGCGCGGCGGCTCGCCGCTGCGATGCAGCCACAGGTTGGCATCGTATTGCGCCAATTCGAAAACCAGCGTTTCGCCGACGGCGTCCGGATAGCGCGCGCCACGCGCGCCGAGCAAGGCGGTCGCGCCGGTGTCCGGATCGAATGCCACCAGCGCGCGGAATCCGAGCATGTCGGTGGCGAGAATTAGCTCTGGCGAGGGACCCGGCGCATAGCCATAGAGCATGCTGCCAGGCAGCAGTGTTTCCTCGCGGCCGTCGACGAGCCGATGCAGGCTGCGCTCGTCGTTGTTGCCGCGGGAGAAGTACACGTCACCGTGGATGCGCCTGGGATCGATATCGAATGTACCGTCGGGCGGCGCTGTCAGCGTGGCGATCGAGCCATCCGCCAGCGTCAGGCGCGCCAGTCCGCGCGAAGGCGCTGTAAACCAGATGCCGCCCTCGACGCTCTCTGGACAGCTTCGAACCGGCGCGCACGCGGTCAGCACTTGCGCGTGGTCGCTCGATGGCGATTGCCGCACAAGCTGGCAGTCGCGACCCTGAAAGCGCGTGTAGACCACGTCGTCGCCAGCAAACACCGGACAGGTATCCCAGGCTTCTCCTGGCGTCAGCGCACGCTGCTCGCCACTGGCCAACGTTCGCAACATGATGCGCGAGCGTTTTTCATCGATGCTCTCGGCGAACAGCACGCGAGTGCCATCGCTCGACAATCTCGGCGCGAGCTCAAGGCCAGACGCGCTCGTCAGCGGCTGCGCACGCAGCAGGCGCGCGGCGCCATCTTCCGGGACCCGACGCAATTCCCATGCCGTGACGGCGACGGCGACGGCGGCAACGGCGCCCAGTGTCGCCAACACCACAGGCAAAGTGAGCCGACCACGCCGCGGCATCGCCGTCGGCGCAGATTCCTTCGGCGTAATTGGCGCCAGCGGGTCTGGCGCAACTGCAACCAGCGGCGCCACTGGCGCGATCAATCGATAGCCGAGTTTCGGTACAGTCACAATGTAACGCGGTTCCCGCGGATCGTCGCCGAGTACTTGGCGCAGATCGGCGATCGAGCGCGATAACACCTCGTCGTTGACCACTCGCCGGCGCCACGCGGCCTCCAGAAGTTGCTCGCGCGTGACCGTCTGTTCCGGCGTGGCCGCCAAACGCAGCAGCAATTGCACCAGGCGCGGCGGCAAATGCGCGATGTTGCCATCGCGATGCAGCTCATGGCGATCGGCCCAAAGCTGCACCTCGCCAATGGACAGTCGTGGACGTTCAGTCATTGGCGGAGCATAGGCAAGGCACGCCGCACAGGGGCGACAAAGCGGCGGAATTCGGCAAAAGAGGAGGAATTCCTCAGGCGCCCGGAAGGTATGGGGATTGGCCAACGCGGACCCTGGCGCCTTCCCAACCCCGGAGTCCAAAATGGTTCGCTTAAGCATCCTCCTCGCCTTGCTGGCTGGGCCGCTACTGGCGCAAGCGCAGTCGTGCAATCACCGCTTGTTGGTCAGCGGTTACTTCAGCTCGGTGCACGTATTCGACGCCTGCACCGGCGCTTACGAGCGATTGCTCGACGATCAGAATCGCATCCGCGGCGCGCAAGCCACCCGCCTGGGACCAGACGGAAAGTTGTACGTGGTATCCGAAGACACCGGCCAGATTCTGCGTTACAACGCCGCCACCCTTGCCTACGAGGGCGTGGCGGTGACGTTGCCGGCCAATTTCGGCGCGACAGGCCTCGATTTCCGCAATGGCGAGATCTTTGTCGGCGGCTACAACTACGACGGCGTGCAGCGCTATCGATTGAGCGATGGCGGCTTGATCGGCGATGCGTTCGCTCGCAATGCGCAAGGCCTGAACGGACCCGACAACGGACTGGTCTTTGGACCCGACGGACGTTTGTACGTACCTGGATTCGATAGCGATTCCGTGATCCGCTTCGATCCGGTCAGCAACGTGGTCAGTGGCTTCATCGCGGCGCGCGCTGGCACGCTCGACGAAACCCGCGGTATCTTGTTCGAGCCGGGTGGCACAACGCTCCTGGTCAGCAGCGAGCGCAACGGCAAAGTGCTGCGATTCGGCACCAGCGGTAACTTCATCGGCGACTTTGCCACTGGACTGGCACGGCCGACCGGCCTTGCCTATCACCCCGACGGCAGCGTGCTGATCACGCATGTCGGCGGCGTCAGCAAGCACGATCCGGCCACCGGTGCGGCGCGCGGTCTGCTGGCCGATGCCAGCCTTGGCGGCGTTTCCGGGCCGACCTGGGTCACAGTGATTCCCAAAGCGAGTAATGTCGATACCGCTCAAGTGGGCACGCAATACTGGATCGCGGGCCTGGGAAACGCGAGCGGGCGCACGCTGATCGTCGACGCCGGCAGCGCCAGCGGCGCAACCTTCGGCAGTGCGTTCAATCCGGCTGCAATCGCACGCAAGCGTTGGGGCTCGTTCCGCATCGACTTCACCAGTTGCACCGAAGGTCAGTTCACATGGCAGTCGAGCGGTGCCGACAGCGCCCGTTTCGGCGATGGCGGATATCGCATCGAGCGGCTGATCGTCAATGAGTCCACGCAACGCTGCCAGAGCGTCGGCTTTGCCAACGCCAACGACTTGCAATGGATCGTCGGCACCTGGTACGGCGGCAGCGCGCGCGACGGCGAGGGACTGATGATCGACAAGACCGCCGATGGCCGACCTTTCGTCGCCTGGTTTACGCACCGGCCATAATGATTCGCGTTCATGTCCGAAAGCCGCGCCCTCAATCGTCAATAGGTTGTTGGAACGACCCAACGCACTGACTGGAGAACTACGATGCAATACCTACTCGCCATTTACGAAGACGAACGCAACTACGGCGGCAGGGACACGGAAGCCTGGAACAACATTGTGAACGCGCATATGCAGATCGCGGGCGAAATGGCGCAGGCCGGTATCCTGCGCGGCGGCGCCGGCCTGGAACCCACCAGCACGGCTACCACGGTCCGCACCCGAGGCGGCGTACAGCAAACGCATGACGGCCCTTACACCGAGGTACGTGAGCAGTTGGGCGGCTTCTATCTCATCGACGTGCCGTCGCTGGACGTCGCGATCGCCTGGGCCAAGCGCATACCGCTGCATGCGGATGGCGCAATCGAAATCCGGGCGACACTGCCTGATCAAGATTAACCAGGTGAGCGATTGGAACGCGCTATGGCGCAGTCATGCGGCGAGCTTGCTCGCCGCATTGGCGCAGCGCCTGCGGAATCTGGACCTCGCCGAAGAAGCGCTGCAGCACGCATTCGAGAAAGCTGCGCGGCATTGGCCCGCGACCGGTTGGCCCGGCGATGCTGCAGGCTGGCTGTATCGCACAGCGTGGAACTTCGCACTCGATCAGCGCAAGCACGCCGCGCACGTTGCCGCGCATGCGGCGCTTGCGGCTGTAGACGTCGACCCGGCACCGAGCGTGCAAGAGCGCCTGGCGACCTTTTTCCTCTGCGCGCATCCGGCACTCAGCGTCGATACCCAGGCGATGTTGATGCTGCGCTTTGCGGCCGGTTTGTCGATGGCAGATATCGCCCGGTGGTTCTATTCCGATGAGCAGACCGTATCCAAGCGATTGCAGCGCGCCAAGCACAAGATCGAAGCAACATGTATCGAGTTCCAATTGCCGGAGGTCGACACCTGGGCCGAACGGCTGCCGCCAGTGCTGAGCGCCATCGAGGTACTGTACGACCGCAGCTATGCCGACGTCGCCGGCAGCGAGGCGATCGCCGCCTACGGGCGCGATGCCGAGCAACTGGCGTTGACGATGGCTGAATTGCTCCCGGATCAGCCCAGCGCGCTGGGCCTGGCAAGCCTGATCGTTTTCGCCGAAAGCCGCCGCAGCGCGCGGCTCGATTCGCAAGGCTCGTTGGTGCCGCTCGATCGCCAGGACCCGCAGTCTTGGGATGGCGTGCGTATTCACGTCGCCGCGGCTTTGCTTGCTCGCGGCGCGGCCACGCAAGCGAACGATCCGTTCGTGGTGCGCGCGGCAATCTCCGCCGCACACGCCGAGCGCCGGATCAGCGGCCGCACGCCATGGCGAAAAATCGCCGCGCTCTATGAACTGCTGTTCGCTACCACCGCGCATGCGCCCGCTCGCTGGCATCAATTACTTGCACTGGCCCACGCTGGCCAGGCCGTGGAAGCCCTGGAAAAATGGAACGCGCTGCGCGACACCGCGAGCGATGCCGCCTATCACCTGATCGCAGCCGACATCCATCACTCGAACGGCCATACTGCCGAGCGCCGGGCGCACTTGTCGGCTGCACTACGTTACCCGCTCGGCAGCGCCGAGCGGCAATGGGTCGCCGGACAGCTCGCTCGCGCCTGATCCGCATCCCGCCGTCGAATTCGCCAGAGTCACGACTCGCTGCGTCATCCCCTATCCTGCGCGGCTTTCGATTGACACGCCCAGAGCCCGCCATGGACAAGAGCTTCGACCCCAAAGCCATCGAGCAGCGTTGGTATCCCGAATGGGAACGCAACGGTTACTTCGCGCCGAGCGGCCGGGGCGAACCGTTTTGCATCCAGTTGCCGCCGCCGAATGTCACCGGCACGCTGCACATGGGGCACGCGTTTCAGCAGACGATCATGGATCTGCTGATCCGCTACGAGCGCATGCAAGGGCGCGATGTGCTCTGGCAATGCGGCACCGATCACGCCGGCATCGCCACACAAAAAATTGTCGAGAACCAGCTTGCGGCACTGGGCCAGAGCAAACACGATCTCGGCCGCGCCGCGTTCATCGAGCGCGTGTGGCAATGGAAGGCGCAGTCGGGCTCGACCATCACCGAACAAATGCGTCGCCTGGGCGCCTCCTGCGACTGGTCGCGCGAGCGTTTCACGATGGACGATGGCCTGTCGGCCGCAGTGCGCCGCGTGTTCGTCGACTGGTATCGCGCGGGCCTGATCTACCGCGGCAAGCGCCTGGTGCATTGGGACCCGGTACTGGGAACAGCAGTCTCGGATCTTGAAGTTGAGAACATCGAGAAGGACGGCCACTTGTGGTCGATCCGCTATCCGGCGGCGGATGGCGGCGAAGGTGTCGTCGTCGCAACGACGCGCCCGGAAACGATGCTCGGCGATTTCGCGGTAGCAGTGCACCCCGAGGATGAGCGTTACGCGCACCTTGTTGGCAACCAACTGACGCTGCCCTTGACTGGACGCACGATACCGGTGATCGCCGACGTCTATGTCGATCGCGAATTCGGCACCGGCTGCGTCAAGATCACGCCCGCCCACGACTTCAACGACTATCAGATGGGCCAACGCCACGGCCTGCCGTTGATCAGCATTTTCAGCCTCGACGCGAAGGTCAACGAGTCCGCGCCCGATGCATACCAGGGCCTCGATCGCTTCGAAGCGCGCAAGCGTGTGCTCGCCGATCTTGAGGCCGCAGGACTCTTGGTTGAGACCAAGCCGCACAAATTGTCGGTGCCGATTAGTCAGCGCTCCGAGGCCGTGATCGAACCGATGCTCACCGATCAGTGGTTTTTGGATCTGACGCGCGAGACGTTGCCCGATGGCCGACCGGGCGGCAAAACCGCCATCGCCGACGTTGCACTCGCCGCAGTGACCGAAGGCCACATCAAATTCGTACCCGAAAACTGGACCACCACCTACGTGCAGTGGCTGACCAATCTGCAGGATTGGTGCATCAGTCGCCAGCTCTGGTGGGGCCATCAGATTCCGGCGTGGTTCGATGAAGCCGGCAACGTTTTTGTCGGCCTCGACGAAGCCGACGCGCGCGCCAACGCGGCTGTTCCGCCGGTGGGCGAACTCACGCAGGATAACGACGTACTCGACACCTGGTTCTCATCCGCGCTCTGGCCGTTCTCGACCCTGGGCTGGCCGGGCAATGCCGATAACGCCAATGACGAATGGTCGAGCTTCCGGCGCTTCCTGCCAAGCTCAGTGCTCGTGACCGGCTTCGACATCATCTTCTTCTGGGTCGCGCGCATGGTGATGGCGACCACGTATTTCGTGGGCCGGCTTCCGTCAACAACCGACAACCAACAACCAACAACCCAGTTTGAGCCGCACTTCGCGGAACTGAAAAACCGCGTCCCCTTCAAGACCGTCTACATCAATGCCATCGTGCGCGATGCGGAAGGTCAGAAGATGAGCAAGAGCAAGGGCAACACCATCGATCCGCTAGACCTGATCGACGGTATTGAACTTGATGCGCTGGTGCAGAAGTCCACAGTGAGTTTGCTGATTCCGCAGGTCCGCGAGAAAGTCGAAAAGCGCATCCGTAAGGAGTATCCGAACGGCATTACGGCGGTCGGCGCCGATGCGCTGCGCTTCACGTTCGCGGCGCTCGCCACGCACGGGCGCACCATCAACTTCGATTTGAAGCGTTGCGAGGGCTACAAGAACTTTTGCAACAAGCTCTGGAACGCGGCGCGCTTTGTGCTGGCACAAGCCGACAGGAGCGACGACACCTTGCCCGACGTTGCGCGCGCCGTGGCAAGCGTGGACGCCACCGCAGCGCTGGTTGGCATTGCGCGTGGAGGCGCCAGCGATATCGAATTCCCGTTGAGCACGGCAGAGCGCTGGATCCTGAGCGAGCTGGCAATGACCACCGCAGCCGTGCATCAGCATATTGCCGAGTATCGCTTCGATCTGGCGGCGCAGGCTCTGTACGACTTTGTCTGGAATGAATATTGCGACTGGTTCCTGGAACTGTGCAAACCCGCGCTGGCCAGCACCGATCCAGGTCGCCGCGATAGCGCCCAACGCACGCTGCGTTGGGTGCTCGATGCCGTGTTGCGTTCGCTGCATCCGATCATTCCCTTCATCACCGAAGAAATCTGGCAGCAGCTGAGCCCACGCGATGTCGGCACCAGCATCGCCGCCGAGCGCTACCCGCAAGCCGCCGACTTCCCGAACGATGCAGCGGCGATGGAGGACGTCAACTGGCTGAAAGCCTGTCTGACGGGACTACGCCGCATTCGCAGCGAACTTGGTATCGCGCCGGGCAAACTGGTGCCACTGATCCTCGCCGGTGGCGACGCAGCGAGCCGCGATCGCATCGAGCGTTTCGGCGGCGAAATCGCGTTCCTCGCCCGCATCGAGCCCGAGGCGATGCGCTGGCTCGGCGCCCATGAGTCCGCACCTGCCGCAGCCACGGCGGTGGTCGGCGAGTTGAAACTGCTCATTCCGCTGCTCGGCCTGGTCGATATCGACGCCGAGCGCGCGCGCCTGAAAAAAGAAATCGCCCGACTCAAGGGCGAGATTGCCAAGTGCGAAGGCAAGCTTGGGAACGCCAACTTCGTCTCCAACGCGCCGGTCGCCGTCGTCGAGCAAGAGCGCCAACGCATCGCCGATTTTCGCGCGCAGTTGGTGGCTTTGGAGGGGACCGAAAGGCTGCTGGGTTAGTAGATCGCGGGCAACGCGGGCACAGCCAAACCTCCATCAGCCCATCGCACAGCCGGATCGCCTAACCACTCGCGGCGTCTGAAGGAACCAGCATGACTCGCTGCCTTGGATTGGCGCTGGGTGGCCTCGCGAGTTGGCGCCGTGTGCCTAAAGGTAGTAGGTTTCCAGCATCAACACCTGAGAGCCACGGTCATGGTCCGATGCGTCTGGTTGTCATTGCTGCTGCCGCTGTCCACCCTTGCCGCCGATAACGAATCGCGCAACGCGGTGCTGATGCTTGGCAAGCAAGCTGGCGAAGAAATCATTACCGTCGGCGATGAGACGCGAGTCCAGTTCAGCTACAACGATCGCGGCCGCGGAGCGGATATCGATGTGCGCTTTGCGGTGGACGCGGCGGGCATCCCAACGCGCGTTTCGATTAGCGGTAAGGACTATTACAAGTCGCCGGTGGACGAGAGCTTCGCTGTCGAAAACGGCAGCGCGCGCTGGCGCAGTGCTGCCGAATCGGGTGAGGCGCCAGCCGGTAAGTTCTACTGGCCTATCGAAGCTCCACCGATGTTCCTCGGTGTGCTCGCGAAAGCGCTGCTCGCCGACGAGGATCGCAGCATCGACTTGTACCCGGCCGGCAGTGCACGCATTGCCGAAGTGGCGCGCGTCAAGTCGAGCGAAAGCGGCATGTTTCGTAAGCGCGAGCTGGTGGCGTACGAAATCAGCGGCCTTGGATTCCTGCCGAGCACGGTGTGGTTCGACGCCAACGGCGAGTACCTGGGGCAGGTCGGCGGCTGGATGACGATGCTGCCGATCGGCCGCGAGGCACTGCAGGCTGAGCTCGAAACGGTTCAGCGCGAGCGCGAGACGGCGCGCGCCAAGGAATGGGCGCAGGCGCTGGCCCATAAACCCCAGGGTCAGTGGCTGGTCGCCGGTGGCAAGATGTTCGATCCGCGTACCGGAATCGCACGCGCGAGCGATGTCTTGATCGAAGGCGATCGAATCGTCGGCGTCGGCGATGCCGCCGCGATGAAACTCCCCGCCGACATCGAACGCTTCGACGCTAAAGGCAAGTTTCTGATGCCTGGCCTTTGGGACAACCACGTGCACTTCGGCGACGGCGATGGCCTGTTGCATCTGGCGGCCGGGGTCACCAGCGTGCGCGACATGGCCAACGACGAAGCGGTATTGCCGGCCCGCGTGGCCCGTATTGAGGCGGGCGAGGAAATCGGGCCACGCATCATCATGGCCGGTTTCATGGACGGCAGAGGGCCCTTTGCGGGACCCACCAAGGTATTCGTCGATACGCCTGAAGAAGCTGAGCAATGGGTCAACTGGTACGCCGATCACGACTATGTTCAGATCAAAGTGTATTCCTCGCTCAAGCCTAAGCTGGTGCCGTTGATCGCCAGGCTGGCCCACCGTCGTGGCTTGCGTTTGTCGGGGCATGTACCGGCATTCATGACCGCCGAGCAGTTCATTGCCGCGGGCGCCGACGAACTGCAGCATTTGAACTTCGTGTTTCTCAATTTTCTCTACAAGGAAGCATCGGATACGCGCGACATGACGCGCTTTACGGCAGTCGGAAAGCACGCCGCAGAGATCGACCCGTTAGGCCCGCGCGAACGCAAACTGATCCAGGCCATGGCCGAACGGCGCACGGTGCTCGACGCCACCGTCAATATCTTCGAGGGCATGTTCGAAGCGCAGCGCGGCAGCGTGAATCCGAGCTACGCGGCTATCGCCAACCGTTTGCCGGCGCAAGTCCGCCGCAGTTTGCTGCTCGGGGGACTAACGCCGGCCAAAGGCGATGAAGAGCGCTACGCGCGCGCCTTCGCCTCGATGCTGCGTTTTCTCGGCGCGCTGCATCAGGCAGGCGTGCCGATTGTGCCCGGCACCGACAGTCTGGCGGGCTTCGGTTTGCATCGCGAGCTGGAGCTATATGCCGGCGCCGGCATCCCGACGGCCGACATCCTGCGCATGGCCACGCTGGGCTCGGCAGAAGTGAATCGCCGCGCGCATGAAGTTGGGCTCATCGCGCCAGGTTGGCGCGCCGATCTGATCTTGATTGATGGCGATCCGTTAGCCGATATCAGCGACATCCGCCGCGTGCGCACCACGATCAAGGCCGGTGCAATTTACGATACGAGCGAGCTGTATCGCACAGTAGGGGTTGCTAAAGATGTCGCTCCACCGGCAAAACTCGCGCCAGAAAGCTGACGATGCGCCGCGACCAGCTGCGCGTTGGTTCGCGATAATGCTTGACCACCTGGCCGTCTTTGGTCTCCGTCCACACCAAGCGATGGCCCTCAAGGCTAAGTTCGAAACTGGCGCCGGGGAGTAGCGCCAGTTCGTAGTGTTCGCGGACTTCCTGGGCGAACGCAGCATCGTCGATCAGCACGCCCATTTCAGTGTTCAGCCAGGTCGAGCGCGGGTCCAGGTTGTACGAGCCGACGAACGAGACTCGGCCATCGACGATCACCGCCTTGGTGTGCAGGCTGGCACGCGACGAACCGCGGAACGAGGATTCCATTGGCAGACTGCCGGCCGACCGTTTCAGCTCGTGGATCTCCACGCCCGCCTTCAGCAAGCGCTTGCGGTAACGCGCGTATCCGCCATGAACGGCGGCGACATCGGTGGCATTCAGCGAGTTGGTCAGCACCTTGACCTGGACTCCTCGGCGCTCCAGCGAGGCGATCCACTTCGCGCCGGATTGGCCAGGAACGAAATACGGCGAAATCAGGATCACCTCGCGCTCGGCGCGATCGATGGTCTTCTTCAGCGTCGCGGCCACGCCGATCGGTGCGCTATTTCCCAGCAGCCATTTGTCGGCCGGATCCGAGACCAGTGCCGCCGTGCCGATATAGAGGCCGTCCTGGCCAATCGACGCAGCCAACGTGGAGTCTGCATTGAGCCGCGCCAGCGTGCCGCTGCTCACCGTGCGTTCGCGGCTGCGCTCAAGCATGGCGCGAGCTTGCGCCAAAGTCGGCTCGTTGGGTATTTCGTTTTCGATGGCAGCGATCGGCACGACCACCGAAGCATTCCAATAGGCATCGAAATCTTGCTGTGCCTGGGACGCTGCGGCGCCGGTCAACAACACGCCCAGGTCGCGGAAATGGAAGCCCTCGTCGAGACCGAAATACTCGTCGCCTACGTTGCGCCCGCCAACAATCGCGACTTGCCCATCGACGATCCACGACTTGTTGTGCATTCGATGGTTCGGCCGAAATCCGCTGAACACGAACTCGAGTACATTGAGCGGCGCGCTATCGCGAGTCCGGTAAGGGTTGTACACCCTGATTTCGACATTCTCATGGCGATCAATCACCTTGAGATTTGGATCAAGCCCGCGCAAATAGGTGTCGTCCACCAACAAGCGCACGCGCACGCCGCGATCGGCGGCGCGCATGACCTCAGCGGCCAGCAACTGACCGCTGATATCGCTGTGCCACATGTAGTAGAGCAAATCGAGGCTGCTGACCGCGCGCTCTGCGGTACCAATCTTGATCAGCAACGAGTCGCCATTGGATTGCAGCAGGCGGTAGCTCGACTGCCCAGGCGGCAAATTCAGTGCCTGGACGCGCGCTGCGATCTCGCCTTGTGTGGCCGGCGCCAGCGCAAACTGCGTCTGCGGGCGCCAATCGATGCCAGCGCACGCGCTCAGCGTCAGGCAAGCCAGCGCCACGCTTAACCGCCATCCGCTAAGTTTTGACTTGCCGACGTTCATGCCGCTACTATGCCGCTCTTTTCTTCGCAAGTTTCGTTGGAGACGCCATGAAGCGCACATTTCAACCCAGTCAACTCAAGAAAGCGCGCACCCATGGATTTCGCGCCCGCATGGCCACGAAGAACGGTCGCGCCGTGATCAACCGTCGTCGTGCGAAGGGCCGTCACAAGCTGATCCCGTAAGCGCGCGTCGGGCTTCGCCTCATGACGCGCGCGTTTCCGCGCACGGCCCGATTGCTGAAGCCTGAAGAATTCGACGCAACGTTTCAACTCGGCCGCCGTGAACGCGGCCGTTTTTTTATGGCGGTCGTGCGGCCGAATGGTCTTGAAAGTGCGCGAATCGGGTTTGCCGTCGGCAAGAAGCACCTGCCGGCAGCGCATGATCGCAACCTCGTCAAGCGCATCGGTCGTGAGGCGTTTCGAGCAGCCCGCGAACACCTCCCCGCCATCGACATCGTAGTTGCGCCAGGGCGCGAGGTTAGTCGCGGCGACCGGGTCAGTTTGCGCGGCGATCTCGACGCGCTGCTATTGCGGCTTCAAACGGCAGCTGCGGCTGCCAAATAGGACATTCTTCAATCCATGATGAGCAATCTCCGAATCATCTTGCTGCTGGGAATAGCGCTGGTTGGCATGCAATTGTGGGCAGCCTGGCAACGCGACTACGGCCCAAGGCCAGAGACCACTCCGAGCGAGCCTGCCGTGGTCGCTGCGACCGGCGATGACGTGCCGAGTCCACCCGCGCAAGGCAGCGAGAGCGTTCCGTCCGCGCCGACGTCCCACGCAACGCAAGTGCCGGGGGAGATGGTCGCGAGCAACGAGCGCCGGGTGACCATAGAAAACGACGTGTTGCGCCTGACGGTTTCTACCCGCGGCGCTGAGATTCGTGTTGCCGAGTTACTGACATATCCGCTGAGCCTGCAGCAGAAAGACGCGCCCGTGAAACTTCTCAACGAAGAACCGAGCCGGCTGTTCGTCGTGCAATCGGGACTGGTGTCGGCCGAGCAACCCGCGCCGGATCACACCGCACCGTTTGAAATCGAAGGCGACCGTTTCTCCGTGTCTGAAGGACAAAACAGCGTTGAGGTGCCTTTCGTTTGGCGCGACGCCAGTGGGCTCGTCGTGCGCAAGATATTCACGCTCACGCGCGGCAGCTTCGTGGTCGGCGTACGCCATGAAATCGACAATCAAAGTGCGACTGAATGGATCGGTGGACAGTATCGGCAGATGCTGCGCGTTCCGCCGCCCAAGCCGAGCATGTTTGCCTTTAATGATCCGGAGCTGTACGCCTATGTCGGTGCGGCCATTTACACGCCCGATGAGTACTTCCAGAAACTACCGTTCACGGATTTTGCGGAAACGCCGTTCTCGCGCACGGTCGCCGGCGGTTGGTCGGCGATGCAGCAGCATTACTTCGTCGGCGCGTTCGTACCAGCGAAAGACGAGCAGACCACGTACTCTACCGCCATCCTCGACGCCACTAGCGCTAATCCGCGCTATGTGATGCGACAGATGACGCCGGCGATTAACGTCGCCCCAGGCGCGACAGCGAGCGTCGGTGCGACTTTGTTCCTGGGTCCGAAATTGCAGGATTTGCTGCCAACGGTGGCGGATGGCTTGCAGTACACGGTCGACTACGGCGTGATTGCCTTCATCGCGCAGCCGCTGTTTTGGGTAATGAGCTGGCTGCATAAGCTGGTCGGCAATTGGGGCGTAGCGATCATCCTGCTGACCCTGCTGGTCAAGCTGGCGTTCTATCGTTTGAGCGAATCGCAGTACCGCTCGATGGCCAGAATGCGCAAGCTGCAGCCGCGCCTGGAGGCGCTGAAGGAACGCTACGGGGACGATCGCCAGAAGATGGCGCAAGCGCAGATGGATCTCTTCAAGCAAGAGAAGGTCAATCCGCTAGGCGGCTGTTTGCCGCTGCTGCTGCAGCTGCCCGTTTTCTTTGCGCTGTACTGGGTGATTTTCGAGGCCGTCGAGTTGCGCCAGGCGCCGTTTTTCGGCTGGATTCAGGATTTGTCCGTGCGTGACCCGTTGTACGTACTGCCGATCTTGAATGCGGCGGTCATGTGGTACACGCAAAAGCTCACGCCCATGCCCGGCATGGACCCGATACAGAAGCGCATTTTCCAGACGATGCCGCTGATCATGGGCGTGATGTTCGCGATCTTTCCGGCCGGTCTGGTGCTGTATTGGCTGGCCAATGGAGTTTTGGGCCTCGTGCAGCAGGTGGTGATCACCAAGCGGATTGAGGCAAGCAAATAGCCGCGTTAGCTCTCGGCAAATGCCAAGAGCTTTGAACGCGTCTGTGATCAAAATCCAGTGTAGGCGACATCCGTCACGGTGCCGCCTTCACGGCAGCATGCGACCGCGCCATCGTCAGCAAATCTGGATAGCGCAATAGACGGCGCAGCTCGAGTACGCCCTGGTGCAGATGGCCGGGCGGGCATAACAGCAGATCTATCGACGCACGCTCCGGCGGCGTCAGGCTCAGGCAACCAATCAACTCGTTTGCGTCCTTAATCTTGACGGGAATCGCGCCTGGAAAGGCTCCTTCTATGTCTGCCATCAGGCGCGAATCGAGCGGCGCGTAACTCGATAGATGCTCGTTGCCGATGACGTGCACGCCTGCAATCGGGCCAGGCCCAAAATGTGATGGCCGTCGTGGTGTGCAAGAAGCTCAAGATAATCGCTCGGCAGCGTACGGCCGATACGAACTTCAGCGGCAGCGATATCCGCTCGACTCGCCGGCCCCGGAAGCGCCGGTCCGTCTCCAGCCAGGAGATTCAACGGAAAGGGCACCTTGGTGTCCAGCGACGCGAGCACCGCGTCCCAGTTGCTGCGCAAGGATGACAAAATCGAACATCCAGGCTGCGATCGCTCCAAGCACGCAAGCGATGGCGATAAATCCGATCTCCAGCCACGCCTGCCGCGGCGGCAAGAGCGCCTTGACCACATGCGCACCATCGAGCGGCGGCACCGGAATGACGTTGAGGTAATTGAGCAGCAGAAAGATCGTTGCCCATTGCCATCCGCTGCCGAGCGCATCGGGCCACACCCCGACGATGACCGCCGCAGCAATAGCCCAGCCAATGACGATGCCGGGCAGCGGTCCCATCAGCGACATCCAGGCGCTGCGGTGTGCACTGGGATTGGCGTCCTGACCAATCGCCACGCCACCCACCAGCGGCAAAGCCATCATGTGCACATTCTGATAGCCAAAAGCGCGCATCGCCAAATAGTGACCCAGTTCATGGATGACTACCACGACCAGAATCATCCATGCCGTAATGGGATCCCACAGCAGTGCGCCCAACGCCATGAATAGCGCCACGCTAATGAGAAACAGCGTCCATTCGACCGAGCGCGAGGGCGAGCACGTTCGCGCGCGCTCGGCAAGCGTTGCGAGCAACGCCACGCGCGCCGGCGGCACCGTCTGCGTGTCTAGCGGTGGCTTGGGGGCATTCAACGTGGCGCGCAGCGCAGTCCAGGCAAACGCCAAACTCGGCAATGCCGTGTCGTCATTGATTGGCCTCAGCGATCCGGCGCGAATCAGTGCCTGGCGCTGCTGCTCCATCCACTCAGTGTGGAAGCCCAGCAGACCGTCATCGCTGATGCCGCCCGGATCGGTGTCGCCACGCGAATCGATCAGCGCGCAGTGCGCGCTCCAGAGCCCGGCTATGCTTGGTTCGGCGCTGACCATGACCGTGGCATTGTTCACTGCGAGCTGCTTCAGATACGGATCGAAAGCCTGCGTGATCAGCGTTTCGCCATCTAGCAGGCGAGTCACCACAAATGCATTCAATCGATTCGGCGCCTGCGGCAAAGGCAGCTTGGTTCTGCCTGTGCACTCGCACTTGCATCAATTCGCCGGAATCTGGCCTGCGCACGTGCGCCCAGCGCGCCGGCTCAAAGCCCAATTCGTCAAGTTCGATGTTTGCCTGTTCAATCAGGTCTGCGATTGAACCCGGAACCGGCGCGTCGACGAACTTGGCGGTTGTGCGCGAAAACCGCAAACCCGCGATCGCACGCAACTTGATCACTCGGACGATCATCCAGATCGCTCCGATCAATGCGAGCAAGTCGGTCAAGAGATCGTTCATTGAGGGTCGGTCGCAGTCGTGTTGTCAGAGCGAAATCAGCCCGAATCGCACCAGAATCAACGCGATCGCCGGATCGCTGTCGACGCCCAACTTAGCGTAGACACGCGCCTTGTAGGTGTGCACGGTCTTTTCGCCGATCGACAATCGCTTGGCGATCTCAGTGGAGCGATCGCCACGGCCGACCATCAGCGCAACCTCGAGCTCGCGCGCGGTCAGCGCATCCAGATGGCAGCGCTCGCCCTGTGTGTTGGCGATTGCCAGTCGCTGTGCGATCGCCGTATCGACATAACGTTCGCCACGCGCAACCTTTCGAACTGCTGCGAGCAGCTCATCGCTCGGGCAGCCCTTTGTCAGATATGCGGCAGCGCCGTTTTCGAGCAGCAACTTGGGTAAAGGCCCTTCCGCATGCTGAGTCACAATTGCCACTCGCGTGGCGCTTTTCGAACGCATCAGGCGCTGGGTGACATCGATACCGCTCATGCCGGGCATCGAAATATCGAGTAGCAGAACGTCCGGCTTTTTTTCGCGCACCAACGCGAGTGCTTCCTCGCCCGATGCGCCCTCGCCCACAATCTCGATATCGGCATACGCCGAGAGAATCGCACGAAACCCGGCCCGCATGAGCGCGTGATCGTCGACGATGGCGATGCGAATGTGTGGTTTCACACGGCTCTCCTCATTGCAACGTTCAGCGATGACTATGCGCAGCGTCGACAATACAACGCGATCGTCAGCTGTTGCGGAAGCGCCAGAGACGAAAACGACGACGCCCGAGCAAGCTCGGGCGTCGAAACAACATCTCACCAGGGTCAGTCTCCGCCGCGAGCCAAGCGCCCACGGCGTGCGTATCAGCTCATGCTGTCGGCGAAGTCCTCGCTGCGGCTTGGTCGGCCGATATCGCCCAATGCTTCGAGCTCAGCCGTCGACAGGTCGTCAGCCTTGCGGCGTCGCTTGTCGTGGTGCGCCAGACCCGTACCTGCAGGAATCAAGCGGCCGACGATGACATTTTCCTTGAGACCGCGAAGCGTGTCGCGCGTACCGCGGACCGCGGCTTCGGTGAGCACGCGGGTGGTCTCTTGGAAGGACGCCGCCGAAATGAAGCTCTCGGTTGCCAACGATGCCTTGGTGATGCCCAGCAGCACTCGATCGTACTCGGCGCCCTGCTCGTTGCGGGCTGCGGCACGGCGGTTTTCTTCGATCACGCGGACGCGATCGATCTGCTCGCCGCGCAGGTAGCGCGTGTCGCCAGTGGCGGTGATCTCAACTTTGCGCAGCATCTGACGAACGATGACTTCGATGTGCTTGTCGTTGATCTTCACACCCTGCAGGCGATAGACGTCCTGGATTTCCTTTGTCAGATACACGGCCAACGGCTCGACACCGAGCAGGCGCAAAATGTCTTGCGGATTCGGCTCGCCGTCGACAACGGTTTCGCCTTTCTCCACGTGCTCGCCTTCGAAGACGATGACCTGCCGCCACTTCGGAATCAGCTCTTCGTGGACGTTTCCATCCTTGTCGGTGATCAGTAAGCGCTGCTTGCCCTTGGTGTCTTTGCCGAAGCTCACCACGCCCGTACATTCGGCCAGAATCGCCGGCTCCTTGGGCTTGCGCGCTTCGAAGAGATCCGCCACGCGCGGCAGACCGCCCGTAATGTCGCGGGTCTTCGACGTTTCCTGCGGGATACGTGCGACCACGTCGCCGACGCCGACCTCGGCGCCATCCTGCAGCGAAACGATCGCGCCGGACGGCAAGAAGTACTGCGCGGTGATGTCGGTACCCGGCAACACCAGATGCTCGCCGTTCAAACCATCGAGGCGGATCATTGGACGCAGGTCCTTGGCGGCGCCGCCGCGGCGCTTCGGATCGGTGACGACGTTGCTTTGCAGACCCGTCAACTCATCGATCTGCTCGTTCACCGTGACGCCGTCGACGAAGTCGATAAAGCGCATGCGACCGGCCACCTCAGACACGATCGGATGCGTATGCGGATCCCAGTTCGCAACCGTTTGTCCACCCTTGACTGCATCGCCATCGCGCACAGTGAGCACCGAACCGTACGGCACCTTGTAGCGTTCGCGCTCGCGGCCGTGACCATCGAGTACGCAGACTTCGCCAGAGCGCGACACTGCGACCAGATGTCCGGCCGCATGTTCGACGGTCTTCAGATTGTTGAGGCGAATGGTACCGGTGGTCTTGATCTGGACGTGATCCTGCGCCGCCACTCGGCTGGCCGCACCACCGATGTGGAAGGTACGCATCGTGAGCTGCGTGCCTGGCTCGCCGATCGACTGGGCGGCAATAACGCCAACCGCCTCACCAATGTTGACGCGATGGCCGCGCGCCAGATCGCGTCCATAGCAGTTGGCGCACACGCCAAAGCGCGTCGCGCAAGTGATCGTCGAGCGGACCTTTACTTGCTGCACGCTCATTTCCTCGAGCTTGGCGACCCAGGCTTCGTCGAGCAGCGTATTGCGCGTGACCACAGGCGTATCGTCGTTGCCGGGCAAGAACACGTCTTCAGCGACCACACGGCCAAGCACGCGATCTCGCAGCGCTTCGATAACATCGCCACCTTCGACGATCGGGGCCATCGTCACGCCTTCGAGCGTGCCGCAATCGACCTCGGTGATCACGACATCTTGCGCCACGTCGACGAGACGCCGCGTCAGGTAACCCGAGTTGGCGGTTTTCAGCGCGGTATCGGCCAGACCCTTACGCGCGCCGTGGGTCGAGATGAAGTACTGCAATACGTCGAGGCCTTCGCGGAAGTTGGCCTTGATGGGCGTCTCGATGATCGAGCCGTCCGGCTTGGCCATCAATCCGCGCATGCCGGCCAACTGGCGAATCTGCGCCGCGCTACCGCGCGCGCCAGAGTCGGCCATGATGAAGATCGAGTTCATCGACTTCTGCTCGACATCGTTGTTCTCGCGGTCCTTGACCTTGTCCGAGCCGATGCCCTTCATCATCGCTTGCGCGACTTGCTCGTTGGTGCGCGACCAGATGTCGACGACCTTGTTATAGCGCTCGCCAGCGGTGACCAAACCGCTGGTGAATTGGTCCTGGATTTCGCGCACTTCGATTTCGGCGCGTTCCAGAATCGAACCTTTCTCGACCGGCACTTTCAGATCGTCGATGCCGATCGAAACGCCCGCGCGCGTAGCGTACGAGAAGCCCGTGTACATCAACTGATCGGCGAAAATCACCGTGTCCTTCAGACCGAGACGGCGATAGCAGGCGTTGATCAATCCCGAAACTGCCTTCTTCGTCAGCGTCTGGTTGACGATCGAGAACGGCAGACCAGCTGGCAGGATTTCGCTCAACAGCGCCCGGCCGACTGTCGTTTCGGTCAGCGTACGCTTCTGTTCGCGCTTACCGTTCTCGTCGATCACGGTCTCGTTGATACGTACGCGAATCCTGGCGTGCAGATCGACCTTGTTGGAGTTGTAAGCGCGATGCACCTCTTTGACGTCGGAAAAGGCCATGCCTTCGCCACGTTTGTTCACCAGTTCGCGCGTCATGTAGTACAGGCCCAACACGACGTCCTGCGTCGGCACGATGATCGGCTCGCCGTTGGCCGGCGACAGGATGTTGTTGGTGCTCATCATCAGGGCACGCGCTTCGAGCTGCGCTTCGAGCGACAGCGGCACGTGCACGGCCATCTGATCGCCGTCGAAGTCGGCGTTGAACGCAGTACAGACCAGCGGATGCAACTGAATAGCCTTGCCTTCGATCAATACCGGCTCGAAGGCCTGGATGCCGAGGCGATGCAAGGTTGGCGCGCGGTTGAGCAACACCGGATGCTCGCGGATCACCTCTTCGAGGATGTCCCACACTTCCGCGCTCTCGCGCTCGACGAGCTTTTTCGCGGCTTTGATAGTCGTAGCCAGGCCGCGGCGCTGCAGCTTGCTGAAGATGAATGGCTTGAACAGCTCCAGCGCCATCTTCTTCGGCAGACCGCATTCGTGCAATTTCAACGTGGGACCGACGACGATTACGGAACGACCGGAGTAGTCGACGCGCTTGCCAAGCAGGTTTTGGCGGAAGCGACCCTGCTTGCCCTTGATCATGTCGGCCAAGGACTTCAGCGGTCGCTTGTTGGTGCCGGTAATGGCGCGACCACGACGGCCGTTGTCCATCAACGCATCGACGGCCTCCTGCAGCATGCGCTTCTCGTTGCGCACGATGATGTCCGGCGCGTTGAGTTCGAGCAGGCGCTTCAGGCGGTTGTTGCGATTGATAACGCGGCGATACAGGTCGTTCAAATCGGAAGTCGCAAAGCGACCGCCATCGAGCGGTACCAAAGGACGCAAATCGGGCGGCAGCACCGGAAGCACCGTCATCACCATCCACTCAGGACGATTCCCGGACTCCACGAAGGCTTCCATCAGCTTGATGCGCTTGCTCAAGCGCTTGAGCTTGGTCTCGGAGTTGGTGCTGGCGATCTCTTCTTTCAACCGCACCATTTCGGCGTTGAGATCGATGGTGCGCAGCAGTTCGTAAACCGCCTCGGCGCCCATGCGCGCATCGAATTCATCGCCATGTTCTTCGACGGCGATCAGGAATTGCTCCTCGGTCAGCAACTGCGCTCGATTCAGCGCAGTGAGGCCGGGATCGACGACCACATATGCTTCGAAATAGAGGATGCGCTCGATGTCGCGCAACGTCATATCGAGCATCAAACCAATGCGCGAAGGCAGCGATTTCAGGAACCAGATGTGCGCAGTTGGGCTGGCGAGTTCGATATGGCCCATGCGCTCGCGGCGAACTTTGGCCAGCGTCACTTCGGTGCCGCACTTCTCGCAGACAACACCGCGATGCTTCATACGCTTGTACTTGCCGCACAAGCACTCGTAGTCCTTGATCGGCCCGAAGATCGCGGCGCAGAACAGGCCATCGCGCTCCGGCTTGAAGGTACGGTAGTTGATGGTCTCCGGCTTCTTCACTTCGCCGAACGACCACGAGCGGATCAAATCCGGGCTCGACAGGCCGATGCGGATGGAATCGAAGTCCTGGGCCGGCCGCTGCTGGTTGAACAGATTCAATAGATCTTTCATTGCGTAAGCTCCAATAGCCTTCGATTACTGCGCTTCGTTCTCGAGTTCAATGTGGATGGACAAGGAACGGATTTCCTTGACCAGCACGTTGAACGATTCCGGCATACCCGCGACCATCTGGTGATCGCCGTCGACAATGTTCTTGTACATCTGGTTGCGGCCCTGCACGTCGTCTGACTTGACGGTGAGCATTTCCTGCAAGGTGTACGCCGCACCGTAGGCTTCCAGCGCCCAGACTTCCATTTCGCCGAAACGCTGACCGCCGAACTGCGCCTTGCCGCCGAGCGGCTGCTGCGTGACCAGCGAGTACGGACCCGTGGATCGCGCGTGCATCTTGTCGTCGACCAGGTGGTTGAGCTTGAGCATGTACATGTAGCCCACCGTCACCGGACGTTCGAACGCATCGCCCGTGCGACCATCGTAAAGCGTGGTCTGGCCCGATTCCGGCAGGCCTGCAAGCTTCAACATGCGCTTGATTTCGGCCTCGGTCGCACCGTCGAAGACCGGCGTGGCCATCGGCACGCCCTTCTTCAGGTTCTTCGCCAGCGTCATCAGTTCCTCATCGGTGAACTCCTTCAAGTTCACCTGCTCGCGCGCCATGTTCTGATTGTAAATCTCATCCAGGAACTTGCGCAGTTCGGCGATCGCCGCTTTGGCTTCCAGCATCTCGCCGATGCGTTTACCTAAACCCTTGGCGGCCCAGCCCAAGTGGGTCTCCAACACCTGACCGATGTTCATGCGCGAAGGCACGCCCAGGGGATTCAGCACGATATCGACGCTGGTGCCATCGGCCATGTACGGCATGTCTTCGACCGGAACAATGTTCGAGATCACACCCTTGTTGCCGTGGCGACCTGCCATCTTGTCGCCGGGCTGGATGCGGCGCTTGACGGCCAGATACACCTTGACCATCTTCAGAACGCCCGGCGCCAGATCGTCGCCGGCAGTGATCTTCGATTTCTTGTGCTCGAAGCGCTTGTCGAACTCGGCTTTGTGGCGTTCGATCTGCTCCTGGGCCTTTTCGATCGCTTCGGCAGCCGCGTCGTCTTTCATGCGAATCGCAAACCACTCTTTCTTCTCGAGTCCCTTCAGGTACTCGCGAGTGATCGTTTCGCCCTTCTTGATGCCCTGCGGGCCGCCATTGACGACCTTGTCGACCAGCGCATCGGCGAGACGGCTGTAAATCGCCGCTTCCAAAATGCGGAACTGATCGTCGAAGTCTTTGCGGACGCGACGGATTTCCGTTTGCTCAATCTGCTGAGCGCGCTTGTCCTTCTCCAGGCCGTCGCGGGTGAACACTTGCACGTCGATCACCGTGCCGTCCATGCCCGGCGGCACGCGCAAGCTGCTGTCTTTCACATCCGATGCTTTTTCGCCGAAGATCGCGCGCAGCAGCTTCTCTTCCGGCGTCAGCTGGGTCTCGCCCTTTGGCGTGACCTTGCCGACCATGATGTCGCCAGCGTTGACTTCAGCGCCGATGTAAACGATGCCGCTCTCATCCAGACGCGACAGCGCCTGCTCGCCGACATTGGGGATGTCCGCAGTGATTTCTTCGGGCCCGAGCTTGGTATCTCGCGCAACGCAGGTCAGTTCTTCGATGTGGATCGTCGTGTAGCGATCTTCCTTGACCACTCGCTCCGAGACCAGGATCGAGTCTTCGAAGTTGTAGCCGTTCCACGGCATAAACGCGACGAGCATGTTCTGGCCCAGCGCCAGTTCACCGATGTCAGTCGACGGACCGTCGGCCAGGACATCGCCAGGCGCCACACGATCGCCCACGTTCACTAGCGGACGCTGATTGATGCAGGTGTTCTGGTTGCTGCGCGTGTACTTGATCAGGCTGTAGATGTCGACGCCAGCGTCGTTCTCGCCAACCTCGTCCTCGAACACCTTGACAACCACCCGACCGGCGTCGATCTGTTCGACAATGCCGCCGCGTCGCGCATTCACCGTGACGCCCGAATCGCTCGCCACCTTGCGCTCGATTCCAGTGCCAACCACCGGCACATCGGCGCGCAATGTCGGCACCGCCTGGCGTTGCATGTTCGCACCCATCAACGCGCGATTGGCGTCGTTGTGCTCAAGGAATGGCACCAGCGCCGCGGCGACCGAAACGGTCTGCATCGGCGAGACGTCCATGTAATTCACCTCATTCGGCGACTTGAGCAGGATTTCGCCGCGCTCGCGGCAGGTCACCAGATCCTCAATCAGATTGCCTTCCTCGTCGAGCGCGGCGTTGGCCTGCGCGACGACAAACTCGGCCTCTTCGATCGCCGACAAATAGTCGACCTGTGGCGTAACCTTGCCATCGATAACGCGGCGGAACGGTGTTTCGATAAAGCCATAGTCGTTGGTGCGCGCGTAAACGGCGAGCGAATTGATCAGACCGATGTTCGGTCCTTCCGGCGTTTCGATCGGGCAGACACGACCGTAGTGTGTGGGGTGGACGTCGCGAACTTCGAATCCAGCGCGCTCGCGTGTCAAGCCACCCGGACCCAGTGCCGAGACACGCCGCTTGTGCGTCACCTCAGACAGCGGGTTGTTCTGGTCCATGAACTGCGACAACTGCGAGGAGCCGAAGAACTCCTTGATCGCCGCCGCGACCGGTTTCGCGTTGATCAGTTCCTGGGGCGTCAGGCCTTCAGATTCAGCCAACGACAACCGCTCTTTGACAGCGCGCTCGACACGCACCAAACCGATGCGGAACACGTTCTCGGCCATTTCGCCGACACTGCGCACGCGACGGTTGCCCAGGTGGTCGATGTCGTCGACGATTCCTTTACCGTTGCGGATGTCGATCAGCACGCGCATCACTGCCAGGATGTCGTCGTGCGAGAGCACGCCCGAGCCCGTGGTTTCCTTGCGGCCGACACGACGATTGAATTTCATGCGGCCGACCGCCGACAAATCGTAGCGATCCTGCTGGAAGAACAGGTTCTGGAACAGGTTCTGCGCCGCTTCCTTGGTCGGCGGCTCACCCGGCCGCATCATGCGATAGATCTCGACCAGCGCTTCGAGCGGAGTGCGGCTGGGGTCGATGCGCAGCGTGTTCGAGATGTACGGACCACGATCCAGATCGTTGACGAAGATCGTGCCGATGCTGGCGATCTTCGCCTGCCGGAAGGCCGCCAGATGGTCGTCGGTCAGCTCGTCGTTGGCCAGCGCCAGAACCTCGCCCGTCTTGGTGTCGACCACGTCCTCGCTGAGGATTCGGCCGATCAAGTACTCGTCCGGCACGTCCAAGGTTTTTGCCTTGGTCTTCTCCATCTGCCGCACGTGGCGCGAGGTGATGCGCTTGCCGGATTCGACGATGAGCTCTTTGCCGATCATGATGTCGAAACTGGCGGTCTCGCCGCGCAGACGATCCGGCACCAACTCCATGGAGGCGCCCGTTGAGGCGAGCTCGAATCGGTTGATCTCGAAGAACATGTTGAGGATCTGGGTGTTGTTGTAACCCAGCGCGCGCAGCAAGATGGTCACCGGCAATTTGCGGCGGCGATCGATACGCGTGTACAGGCTGTCTTTCGGGTCGAACTCGAAATCGAGCCATGAGCCGCGGTAGGGAATCACGCGCGCCGAGTACAACAGCTTGCCCGAGCTGTGCGTTTTGCCGCGATCGTGGTCGAAGAACACGCCAGGGCTGCGGTGCAACTGGGAAACGATGACGCGTTCGGTACCGTTGACGATAAAGGTGCCGGTGTCGGTCATGAGCGGCAATTCGCCCATGTACACCTCCTGCTCCTTGACGTACTTCACGGCCTTGTTCGAGCTCTCGCGATCGTAGACCACCAGACGCACAGTCACACGCAGCGGCGCGCCGTAAGACAGCCCGCGCGACTTGCATTCGCGCACATCGAACGGCGGATCGCCCAGGCGATAGGTCACGTACTCAAGCGAAGCGCTGCCGGAATAGCTCGAAATCGGAAAGACGGATTTCAACGCGGCATGCAAGCCGACGTCTTTGAACTGTTTCGGCGAGGCCTCCAGTTGCAGGAAATCGCGGTAGGAGTTGACTTGGATCGCCAACAGAGACGGAATCGCCAGAACGCCTGGCGTCTTGCCAAAGTCCTTGCGAATGCGCTTCTTTTCGGTGAACGAGTAGGTCATGGAGGTCTCTCGCCTTTTTGGTGTCGCGGTGAAGCGACGTGAACTAGATAAGCTTGCGGATGCCGAGCTGCAGAGCCCGGCTCCAAAGGGGTGATGCACTTGCCAAGGCCTCGATCCGAAGCCTTGGCAAGTGGCGTTCTGGGCAATCCAAAACGCAAGACGCCAGAAGGCCGGGGACCTTTCGGCTCCCGACCTTTGGCGTTAAGCAGCGATTTTTGTCAGCAGGATGTGCAGCGCATGACTCCTATTGAACCACCGCTCGACTGGTGCCTTCGCTCGATTACTTGAGATCGACCTTGGCGCCAGCTTCTTCCAGCATCTTCTTGAACTTGTTCGCGTCGTCCTTGCTGACGCCGTCTTTGACGGTCGCCGGGGCGCCTTCGACCAGGTCCTTTGCTTCTTTCAGGCCAAGGTTGGTGATCGCACGGACGGCCTTGATGACCTCGACCTTCTTCTCGCCGGCGGCGGCGAGAACGACGGTGAACTCGGTCTTTTCTTCAACGACGGCAGCAGCGGCGGCCGGGGCGGCGGCAGCCGCAACCGGGGCGGCGGCCGACACGCCGAACTTCTCTTCCATCGCCTTGACGAGGTCCATGATCTCCATCAGGCTTTTCGACGCGATCGCGTCCAGGATTTGCTCATTGCTCAGTGACATGGTGAAACTCCAGAGTATTTAGGAAACGGAAACGTTGCGATAAATCGCATCAAGCGGCTTGTTTGGCTTCGCCAGCGGCACGGATCACCCGCGCCAGGCTCGAAGCCGGCTCGGCCAGCGTGCGCACGAGTTTCGTGGCCGGCTGTACCAAGCAACCCAGCAGCATCGACAAGGCTTGTTCGCGCGTCGGCAAACTGGCGAGCTTGTCGACCTCGGCTCCACCGTAGAGCTTGCCGCCCACGGACACGAGCTTGGGCACGAGCTTGTCGTTGCCTTTGGCGAAATCTTTGACCAAGCGACCAGCTGCACCCGGGTCGTCCTTCGAGAACGCAAACAGGAGCGGACCTTTGAGCGCGTCGGTGACGCATTCGTAGTCCGTACCCTGCACTGCGCGAGCTACCAAAGTGTTCTTGGCGACGCGAAGGTAAACGCCGTCCTTACGCGCCTTGGCACGAAGGGCAGTGAGCTGAGCGACGGTCAAGCCGTCGTACTGCGCTGCTACCAGCGACAAAGCGCTGCCAGCAACTTGAGCGAGTTCCGCAACAACCTCTTTCTTTTGTGCGAGATTGAGTGCCATTGCATTCCTCTTGCGAGCCGCTGCCAGAACGCGCACAGCGGCGAGTCACGTTGAACGCTCTTTCGTCGATTCGCATCGAGATCGAACGCCGGGGCGTCATGCCCCACATTGCGGTACTGCCGTTTCCATATCTTTGGAGCGGGCGGCACCATCTGCGCGGGATTTATGCTTCCAGCACCGTTGCATCTGGCGATGCGCGGAATACTGGTCGCACCCGCGGTCTTTGACGGCGTTCTCGTCGGTGAAATGGCGAGAGCCCTCAAAACCTTTGGTTCTTGGTTCCTGGTTGTTGGTTCTTGGATAGAGCACGATGCGAACAGCCCGTCGCTCTTTCCAGGAACCAACAACCAAGAACCGAGATCCGGCAAGGCACCGATCGTGGACGACCGGTGCCCGATTGCTACTTCGTGCTGATGGTCGACGGGTCCACAATGACGCCCGGGCCCATCGTCGTCGACAGACTGATCTTGGTCAGATACTGTCCCTTCGACGCCGCCGGCTTCAGGCGTGTCAAATCCGCCAGCAATGCGTTCAGATTTTCCTTGAGTGCATTCACTTCAAAATTGGCTTTGCCGATCGTGCAATGCACGATGCCGCCCTTGTCGTTGCGGTACTTGACCTGACCTGCCTTGGCATTTTTCACCGCCGTGACCACGTCCGGCGTAACCGAGCCGTCTTTCGGGTTCGGCATCAAGCCGCGGGGACCGAGCAACTGACCGAGCTTACCGACGACGCGCATGGCGTCCGGCGTTGCGATCACGCGACCGAAGCTCAGGTCGCCGCCTTGCATTTTCTCGGCGAGATCGTCCATACCCACCGCATCGGCGCCAGCGGCTTTGGCGGCCTCGGCCTTTTCGCCCGGGGGACAGAACACGGCGACACGGACCGTTTTTCCCGTGCCATTGGGCAGCAAGGTCGAGCCGCGCACGCCCTGGTCGGACTTCTTGGCATCGATACCCAGACGCACCGCGACGTCCACCGCCTCAACGAATTTCACCTTCGAGTTCGCTTTCAGAATCGTCAGCGCTTCCTCGACTGGATAGGCCTTGCCGGGGGTGACAACACCTTGCAGGGCTTTGACGCGTTTAGAAATTTTGGCCATGGCATCAGATCTCCACATTCAAGCCCATGCTGCGGGCGCTTCCGGCAATGGTGCGCACCGCTGCATCGAGGTCAGCTGCCGTGAGATCCGGCATTTTGGTGGTGGCGATTTCCTCAAGCTGCTTACGCGTGACCTTGCCCACCTTCTCGGTATTCGGACGCGAGCTGCCCTTGGCCAGACCGATCGCTTTCTTGATCAGAATGGTTGCCGGGGGTGTCTTGGTGATGAAGGTGAAGGAACGATCGCTGTAGACGGTGATGATCACCGGCAGCGGCGTGCCCTTTTCAGTCTTCTGCGTCGCGGCGTTGAACTGCTTGCAGAATTCCATGATGTTGACACCACGCTGACCCAGCGCGGGACCCACCGGTGGCGACGGATTCGCCTCGCCGGCTTTCACTTGGAGCTTGATGTAGCCAGTGACTTTCTTAGCCATTTAAGTTCTCCTGGAGTTCAAACGTCTGCACGCTTCAAGCTGCGGGACTCCTCCATCGGTTGACGATCGGGACGCGCTTGGTGCACGTGCCCCGTGCCCCATGCCCCGCGTCCCGCTTAACGATCAGGCTTTTTCGACCTGACCAAATTCCAATTCGACCGGTGTTGACCGACCGAAGATCAGGACCGCCACCTTGAGGCGGTTCTTGTCGTAGTTGACTTCCTCAACCACAGCATTGAAATCGTTGAACGGGCCTTCGGTGACGCGGACCATTTCGCCCGGCTCGAACAGTACCTTCGGTTTTGGCTTGTCCACGCCGTCTTGCACGCGTTGCAAGATCACGTCAGCCTCTTTATCGGCGATCGGCAGCGGCTTATCCGCTGTGCCGCCGATGAAGCCCATGACCTTTGGCGTTTCCTTGACTAAGTGCCAGCACTCATCGTCGATGCGCAAGCTGCGGCCATCGACATGCGTTTCGATCTGCACCAGAACGTAGCCCGGGAAGAATTTCCGCTCGGACTTGCGCTTCTGTCCGTGGCGCATTTCGATCACTTCTTCGGTGGGAACCAGCACCTGACCGAAGCGGTCTTGCAAACCGGAACGAGCGATACGATCGTCCAGCGATTTGCGTACTGTGTTCTCGAAGCCCGAGTAGGCGTGTACGACGTACCAGCGCTTGCTCATGGCATCAGCCCATCATCAACCGAACGATCCAGGACAGGATCATGTCGATAATCCAAATGACGATGCCAATGATGAGCACCGCGACGCCGACGATCAGCGTTGTCTGCCAGGTTTCCTGACGCGTCGGCCAGACCACCTTGCGCACTTCGAACTGCGCTTCCTTGAGGAAGTTGCGGAATTGAATGCCGGGGCCGCTGATCGCGGCGACTGCGCCACCGACACCGACGCCCACCAACACTGTCAGGACGCGGGCGTACATCGGCCACTGATCTTCGAACCAGTAGAACGCGACCGCAGAACCCACAGCGATCAGGACGCCAAGCGTCAGCTTGACGATATCCATCGGCGAGTTGCCGCTGGCCTTGATTTCAGTCTTGTCGTTCATTGCGCCTGCTGCTGCACAAGCACCAGGGTCGTCTCCAACCCTGGCGCTCTGCTCTCTATCGATACATGGCACGCGAGGAGGGAATCGAACCCCCAACCTGCGGTTTTGGAGACCGCTGCTCTGCCAGTTGAGCTACTCGCGTGTGGCTCGTGTCACTCGATGACCTTGGCAACCACGCCGGCGCCGACGGTACGGCCGCCTTCGCGAATCGCGAAGCGCAAACCTTCTTCCATCGCGATCGGCTGGATCAACGAGACAACCATTTTGATGTTG
>JALHMG010000041.1 GCA_022844135.1 Lysobacterales bacterium | reverse complement strand
GAGGGGCATCGTTTGCGCGCGCAGCGCGCGATGCTCCGAGCGCCCGGCAGCTACGCTGACGGGCCGGGTCAACCATTCCGCCCGGTGCGGCGGCGCAGCCGCCGCCCGTTCGAGCGGGCACGCCGCATGCGGCGCAAGCTTGCCCGCTCTCACCCTCCTCGCGCCTCGATTCCGGCGCAAAGCCCTTCGCGATCTTCCGCGTTCCCTCATGAAATATGCGGGCTACGGGAAGTTGCTGTGATTTACGCCGGGCCGGGCTTGAAGAAGCGCCTGTCTCATAGCGTGCAGCGAACTCGGTGCTAAGGCAATGCGACGGATCGATTGCGGCCAGCATTTTTGGCCGCGTACATCGCCCGATCGGCGCGCGCCAGGAGCGCATCGGCAGTATCCTCGGTATCTCTCAGAAACGTCACTCCGAGGCTTGCGGTCACAGCGCCACGTCCTTCCGCCCACTGGAAAGTCATCGATTCAAGTGTCGCGCGGATGCGTTCGGCGGCACCGTTCGCCTCACCCAGGTCGGCGCCATTCAGGAGCGCGACAAACTCTTCGCCGCCGTAGCGCGCAATGAGGTCATGCGGTCGCAGCGTGTCGGCGAGTACCTGTCCGAGCCGTTCTAGAACGGCGTCGCCAGCAGCGTGACCGAAGGAATCGTTAACCGCCTTGAAGTGATCAACGTCGATCAGGATCAGCGCCAACGCCCGCCGCTCGTTCCGACAATGCTCGATTTCCTCGCGCAAGCGAGCCAGAAAGTAGCCGCGGTTGAAAAGTCCGGTCAGATTGTCTCGGATCGCGGCCATCTGCAGCAGCGCACGCGCCTGTTCGACCTCGAACAAAAGTCCGACGGCGTAGTAGCTTGCGAGCGGCGCGACCACCAGCGGAACAATAAAGGCGATCACAAGGTCGAGCGCCAGATTCGCGATGTTGCCGACGGCCACGCTGATGATCAGCGTCAGCGCCATCGACATCAGAATCGAACCAACCGTGATGACGGCCACGGTCGGTTTGTGTCCCATCCGCAAGATCACGTTTCGCCAACGGTGCGCATCGCCGACGCCCACATTGGCGGGCGCGTAGAGAGATTTACTGAGCAAGGGGTTACGCGATTCCATCGGCGCGGATAGTACAGCCAGCCTGCTACGCGAGAACGGTGGCGCGCGACTCTGCACACACTATTTGCAACCGACGCCAGACCTTCGCAGATGGCGGCGATCAGGCCGACGCGGCGTAAGCTCGTCGGTGGGGCGGCAGGCGCTGGCTGCCCGCGACATGCGGCGAGCTCGGACGACTGCGCGCGGCAACCAGCTGCCTTGGGCAGAGGATGTGAGGTGCTGCGTTTGTCTCGAATCTCTTCCGGACTGTCGCCAGCGATCAGCTTCGGCACTTGGTTGGAGCGCCAAGTTGAAGTCGGCAAGCGGACTTGCGAGTGGCACCAGGATACTCGGGAACAGCAGCGCCGGGTGCAACTCGGCGTTCCACAAGCTGCGCTTGCCAAAGCGCTGGCATCGGGCAGATAAATGCGCATCAAGTACCGTAGCCCAACAGTAAGCTCAAGGGCCCGCCGCACTGCTGGGTTGCTTCGACCAAACATCCCTAAACGGCGGCCGCTTAGCCTGAGCTTGGCCACACAGGAAGACCTATGTCTGACTCCTCGCATCACGAGATCTCTGTGTTCAACGCGAAGCACTTCCTCGCCTCAGCGCCACCGGAACGACTGATGGCCCTCGGCCTTTCGTCTTCCAGTGAGATTCCATTGGCGACAGAGCCGGGCCGCTCCGTAAGTTTCAATTCGGATGCCTACTGCTTTCCCGAGAGTACTAAAGCCCTTCTCGCCGCAGTTGGATGCAAGTCCCGTCTGCGACTGTTCTCCGATGAGCAATGGCAGATCGAGTACTCGGAAGGGGACGAGCACTGGATGGAGGTTGCTCACTACTCGATCGTGAGCAGTCAGAAGGAGCTAAACGAACTTGCCGCGGAACTGGAGAGCATTCTTCTGTGGTGTGCTGAGCGACCGGTAGAGATGACAATTGCCCTATATGGACGAGCTGATAACACCATGGAGCGCTACTTCGCCGAGAGGTTGCGCCTGCGCGAGGATCTGAGTAGAGACGGTGGAGTATATCTGAGAGATGATCTCGACTACTCGATCTTTTGCCTGCTGGAAACAACGGCAAGGTTGATGCGCCGCGCAGCGAAGGCGGGGCTGTGGCTGGGCTACAGGAGCCAGCGGTACGAGCATTCGTGGTAGTGCGGCCCAGTCAACGGAGAACGCGACGTGGATGAGCTTCTCCGCAAAGCCTGCCGAGGGCTTGCGCCCTGGCTATTGCATTGCGCCCCTGCGAGGCTTGTCGCTGTTCGACGGCTGTTGCGTCCGCTGTGGGCAATGCTCGGTGAGGCCATACAACCCAAAGTCAGGCGCCTGGTACGGCAACGGCACCGGCGGCATATCGGCACCTTCATTCTGCGCCGCGACCCATTGGCGCGCCCAATCGAGCGGCGCCTGATCTGCCGCGGCTCCGATGCCCACCAGCGCCAACCAGGCATTGTTCTCGTCGGCAACCGTTGAGCCTGTCTGCTCGTATTGCCGTGCCAGCTCACTGGGTGCTTCGTCGATCCTGTCGTAAATCACGATCGCGACGACCGTCTACTCTGCGGGACAGGAACAGGCTTAGGCACGCTGAGCCCCAGCGATCGATCTCGCCCACGAGTTCGGCGATCACAAGTTCGACTCCACCGCACCGCGATCGATAACCACGTTTGCGATACGCGCATTTCCGTAATAGTCCCGTACTTTTAGCGGCGTCGGGAAATAGCTGTTCTCGCCGCTGTTGATAGCCCTGGAGCCCGGCAGCGGTCGATGACTGGGATCCAGCAGCGCCGGACTCCTCAGGTTATTTGTGCTTGCAGCGGCGAGCGAGCCTGTCTGGTGAAGAGCCAGCGTCGAGTAAAGGTTGTAACGCAGCTCCGCGGGTTGAAACAACTCGATGTCGGTCTGGCTGTTTTCGCTGGCGATGGTGTTGGCAATCAACGTCGGCGGAGAGGCAGCGCCAGTTGTTCCTTCGCCCAGCGTAAGGCCTACGGAGTTGTTACGCAGGGTGCAGTTGACCACGCTGGCTATCGATGTTTGACCCGTGCCCGGATTGTGGAATGTCTCCAGCAACAAGCCACGACTTGTGGGCAAGGTCTGGTTATTGACGAAAAGGCTGTTTTCGATGTGCACATCGTGGCGCAGCAGGCTGACCCCCAGGCCCATCTGCGCATTGCGAAAAGCGCTGCGGGATACCAACACGAGGCCATAGGGGCCTGCAGGCTCCGCGACGTTGTCGACAATTTTGATGGAGCTGAAGCCATCGAAATCGATGCGCTCGATGGTGAGATCGCTGGCTTGTCGGGGAAACAAGCGAAAACCTTGTCCTTGTGCGTTCAGCCTGGTCATCGCAGCGGCTGTCGATCGCGTCGCGCAGCCTGCGTCGTAGCCACCACGCAGCGCAAGGTCGCCCGTGATTTTTCCGCTGGACCCGAAGTCGAAATTGACATTGAACGATCCTTTCACCAGGCGGATTTCGTCGTCTTCGGTGGACGCGCTCGCGGTCAGCAACGCGCTGTAAAGCCCGGTATCCGAACTCACGCAGAACTGCGCAGCTTGACTCACTGAGCTGAGGCCCAGAACCAACAACCCGAGCACGCTGCGTTTCCAGGTCAGACGGGCAGCACCGACCGTCGTTTGGGGGGAAGTGCGATGGCGCATGATTTTGCTCTCCGTATGCTTGGTCTTCGGAGCTCGGCAGAGATCCGTATCAGCGCATACGGCGTTTTTGCCAAAAGAGGGCCTGGTGCCGGGCAAGGAACTGCGGCCGCCGGGAGCGCCGACGTTCTCGTCGCCTGGCGTTTCTCATAACGAGTCGTCAGGAGGCGTGCCGACGCCGAGTTGAACTCGGCAAGCGAGCTTGTGGTAACAGGAAACTCGGAACCAGAAGCGCCGAGTGCAACTCGGCTCCACAAGCTGCGCTTGCCAAATCGTCAGCGTCGGATGAACGCGCACCAGGCAACGGGCTGCGAATCGATGGGCTTGAGCGCCGATGCCCTCCAGCCGCTTCCGGAACCCACATCGGGGCTCCGTCCACCACGGAAGCCCCGCATGCGCTTTGATGGTCAATTTTCAATCGGCTGGTGGCTTATTTCCAAGTGGAGCCTTACTCGAATCCGTTTCGAAAGACGTCGTCGCTCTGGCCAAAGTAGAGACGGAAGGCACCGTTGTTTGCGCCCGGACTGATGTCGACGCCAGGCTCGCCAACGCCGACGTCGTACAGGGCGTCGCTGTTGAAGCGTCCGGTCGCCACTGTGGTGCCAAAAATGTCGCTGGTCTGTGTGCCGAGCAGCACCAGACTGGGGTTGGAGGAGAATCCGTTCGGTGCGGAAAAGTAGAGCTTGACTGCGCCGCTGATCAGCCCGCTGGCGTTGGCAGCACCGGGCGCGCCAACCACTATCTCGTCTCGGTTGTCGCCGTTGAAGTCGGGCAAGGCGGCGACGCTACGACCGAGGTCCTCAGAGTCCGCATTGCCGAAAAACGTGACATCGACCAGGGTGTTGAAGGGACCGGTTCCACCAAACCAGATTTGCGCCGTGCCGCCTTCGCTGATCGCTACGGAATTCAGAGGGGCACCGGAGATCACGTCATCGATATTGTCTCCATTGAAGTCGCCCGTCGCGACCGAACTACCGCCTGCGGCGTTGGCCCGGGCTGTGCGCAGAATGGCATCGACCGTCGTGTCGATCGCGCCGGAGCCCCCGAAGAACACCAGCGCCGCGCCTTCATTGACCAGAGCGCTCGTTGACTCATAACCTGGCGCTCCAACGATCACGTCGGAGACTCCGTCGTCGTTGACATCGCCACCGGCAAGCGCGGCGCCCGCATTGACGGACATCTGGTTGAGGGTGAGCAACGCATCCGATGTCGAGTTGAAATTAGTGCTGCCGTAGTAGATGAAGACCGCGCCCTGGTCGGGGCTGCCGCCGGGGTTGTAACGCGACAAACCGACCGCAAGATCATCGATCCCGTCGCCGTTCACATCGCCCACGCCGCGCACCGCAGAGCCCATGTTCGCCCCCGACAACGGCGAGCTGATGGTCGCATCGGCCGTGGGATCGAAGGCGCCCGAACCACCGAAGTACACGAAGGCCGCGCCCGAGTTGGTGCCTGCGGCGCCATCGAAGCTTGGTGAGCCGATCACGACATCGTCGAAACCATCGTTGTTCAAATCGCCGGCACCGCCGACGCCGCCGCCGAAAGCGGCCCCCGCTTGGGTCAGGCTCAGTAAGACGGGGTTATTGAAACTCGGACCGGTGTAAACGAACGCCGCGCCGGTGTCGGTTTGGCCGTTGTCCCAGAGGAAGGCACCGACGACCAAATCGTCTATCCCGTCGTTGTTCACGTCGCCGGCGTTGGCAATGCGAACCCCAAATTGAGCGCCGCTCTGGGTTCCGGAGCGGACGATGTCGGCAGCGCGCTGCAGCAGCGGGTCGATCGTGACCGGATAGCGTGCGCCGGCATCGTCGACACGGATCACCACACGATGCGTACCACTCACGCGCATGTGCGCCGGCAAGATTCGGCCGTCAGCGTCCCATACCTTGAGTTTGCTATAGCGCAGCTTGTCGTCGCCACTGCCGAATTCGATCAGATCGGCGTGCACCAGATGCGCTGGACGATCGCTCTGCAGATGAAACTCAAGTTCGCCGCGACCGGGCGGCGAGTGGGCAAGATCGAAGCCGTGTTCGAGGCCGTCCGAGGAGTTGATATACCACTCGGTCAGCGACTTGCTGCGGCGTTCGACGCGAACCCCATCCGCAATGAGAACGCCAGGTTCAGCCGACTGCAGGCGATCGACGCGGCCCCATTGCACGAGGCTCAGTCGAAGCAGAGGCTGCGCCGCCTGATCCCGGTCGACAAGCTCGACCCCGTGCTCGCGAAACTTGGTGCGAAAACCCTGCGCTCGGTTCGGCGCCTGAAGTTCGCTGGCATGCACGCTCGCGTGGTACTCACGCGCGGCGATGGACTCCAGCACCTGAGTGGGCAGTTCCTCGACCGCCGCACGCGACTGGCCGGGGACGGATACGATTAAGCACAAGCACAATGCGCCATGGCGCAGCATCGATAACGCGGTCATCGTTGTTCTCAGCAGGGATAGGAAGCGTCGCGCAAAGCAACAGGCAAAGTGTCCAATCGGCGCTGCCGGGTGTCGTCCCATGAATGGGGGATAGCCGACTTGTCGCATGAACTGGGGATAGCCGATTTGTTGCAGTACCTGCGCCACTGACGCCGCCTGTCGCCAGACAGCCAGCAGCTGTGGCCGATCGCGGGCAGGGCTGGAAGTGCAGAGAGAGTTGTTCCCGATCCCTGACATACGTGCCGAGGAGGACGTCGGCGTTCCCAGGCCAGACCGGGCATCACCCATCGAAGCCGATGCGATGCCATCGCGCGCAGCGCATTCGACGCCGAGGAGTCGCGCTTCGGACACATCGCGCAGCGCGGCGCCAACGTTGTTGCCAGCGATTAGTTTCGGCACTTCGTTGGAACGCCGAGTTGAACTCGGCAAGCGGACTTGCAAGTGGCACTTCGCTGGAACGCGGAGTTCAACTCGGCAAGCGGGCTTGCAAGTGGCACCAGGAAACTCGGAACGAAAAGCGCCGAGTGCAACTCGGCGATCCAAAAGCTGCGCTTGCCAAAGCGATGGGAAGGTGCGCCGATGGCCGGGATTTTTCAGCTACGATGGCCGCTCCTGCCGCGTGCGCGATCTTCTGGTACGCAAGAACAAGCCCCGAAGGGGCGCAATGCATTAGCCCAGGGCGCAAGCCCTGGGTAAGCTCCCACATGATCGAGCCCTGAAAGGGCGAAATCTGATCGGCACGCCCCGCATGGGTCAAAACAGGCTCTCGGTTCTTGGTCCAGCGCACGACATGGACGAGTTCCTCCGCGAACGGCTGCGCCATCGGTTTCGCCCTTTCAGGACTCTCCGGGACGCGGGCGAGCCTACCCAGGGCTTGCGCCCTGGGCTATTTCATTGCGCCCCTGCGGGGCTTGTCTCAGAACGTCTGATAACGGCGCTCGCGCGTGGCCCGCACGATGCGCGCGATCTCACCCTGCGTGAGCAGATCGGGCAGCGACTTGACACCAAGTGTCGGTCAAGATCAACACCGGCGCCTTGACCATCTCGACCCACTGCCACTCGCGCTCCAGCACGTGACGGTAGAAGAACTGCAAACCGCAGCGCTCGATTTTGACCAGGCTCCAGGAGCGCGTGTCGATGAGCCACGCGAGGTAGTTCTTGACGTCCTCGGCCGACAATCGATCTGGACAGCGATCGAAAAACGCCGCCACGCGCCGCACCGCGCGGGCATATCCATCGACGGTCTGAGGCGCTTTGCCTTGCAGCTTCAAAGCCTTAAGATGTTGCCCATACAGCGCCTCGAAACGGACCCGCTCCGATGCTTCCATCGTCCTTCTGCCTCATTACGCACGCGAGATTGCGTGCGAGAGAAAAGGTGCGCCGATGGCCGGGACTTTTCAGCTACGATGGCCGCTCCTGCCGCGAAGCGGCTTGGTTCAACCCGTCCATCAACCGGACGGTCAAAAAGCTGCGCTTTTTGCCCGCCGGTTATGTCCAACGTTAGATCGCAAATGGAGTGGCACAGCGTTTCCGAAGAGCACTGGGCTGCGTGGCGCTCCGCCTTTTCGGCATCGCCAACCAAGATCCGCGTTGACTCAGTCTGTCCCGAGTGCGGCCACGCGCAGCTCTACCGCTGGCACAACGGGCGTCGAGGTTTGTGGGAGTGGTGTCAAAGCTGTCACTCCTACGCCCACCTGCAATCGATGGTACCCGTCGGCTGGGCTCCGGAAGCCGAACTTCTCCCCATATCACCAGAACCCGAGCCCACCACAATCGTTGCGGCGTTGGTCGCCTCTGGTTTTTTGCGATCTTGTCTGCATGTCTCAACTTCCGATCCGACTTAGCGTCAAGCGAACTGAGACCATTGAGTTTCGCTTTGCAAGGAGCCACATTCATGCTTGGGTTTGTATTACTTGCAAAGGCCCTGGTCCGCTGGCGCGGCGAGTATTTTTGCCGCAGGCTGGCCTCGCTCAAACAGCAGCGGCGTTAGTGTTGGCGGCCAATTTCATGCTCGAGCGGACCGCCGCTTTGCTGGGTTCCTTCGACCGAACATGCGCTCGATGCGCCCAAGTAACTGGCGCTCGGGATCTCAAGTGCTTTTTCTACAGTCTCGATAGATTTGCCAATGAAACGATTCGCTTTGATTCTCTTCGCGATACCTATAGCCGCTTGCACCGGTCAAGTAACGAAAGGCGCTGCAGGTCCTCCCAAGCCCACTTCTGGTAGCCTCCTTCGGTCAGAACTAGCAAAGTTTAATCCGGTGCTAACCGTCAAACCAGACAACTCGGAAGATTACGCCGAAGTTGTCTTAGATGTCATTAAATGGGAATCGGTGGAGGTCTGGAGTATCGGCGGGGATCGGGGCGGGTTATTTGTCACTGACTATCAGTCTATTGAATCCCCGATGTGGGTACAGCCTGGAAGGTACGAAATTACGTACGGTTGTCCAGCCGAGATCCATTCTTACGAGACCGTTAAATGGGTTGTCTTTGAGCGCCCGGGCAAGTATAAGCTTACGTGCGTAAAGAACGATCTCTTATTGCTTAACGTGGGCAAATCTAACGAACAGGGATAGATCGCGCAAAGCCGCGATCTGATCCCGGGTTGAACAAGCCCGTTCTCGCAGAGCGATCTTTATAGGGGAAAGAATTTCGCGCTTTGGCTGTTGGCTGGCGCGGTAGCGGTTGGCTGTGAGCAGGTCAATAGTTGCAGGCCGAAAAAGGAAGCGTGGTTGTTTCCGGTGTGCAAGAACAAGCCCCGAGGGGGCGCAATGCAATAGCCCAGGGCGCAAGCCCTGGGTAAGCGCCCACATGATCGAGCCCTGAAAGGGCGAAATCTGATCGGCACGTCGCGAAAGCGGCCGGCCAGAACAGGCTTTTGGATCTTGGTCGAGATCACGAGTTCCTCCTCGAACGGCTGCGACATCGTTTCGCCTTTTCGGGGCTCTCCCGGACGCGGGCGAGCCTACCCAGGACTTGCGCCCTGGGCTATTTCATTGCGCCCCTGCGGGGCTTGTCACTTTACGCCTGCAGGCACAGGTTAAGCGCCTCAGAGAGGCGCAATCCCATGCTGTAGGTGGTCCACCAGAACGTCTGATAGCGTTGCTCGCGCGTGGCCAGCACGATGCGCGCAATCTCATCCAGCGTGAGCACATCGGGCAGCGACTTCACCACCGGCGCCTTGACCATCTCGACCCACGGCCACTCGCGCTCCAGCACGTGACGGTAGAAGAACTGCAAACCGCAGCGCTCGATTTTCACGAGGCTCACAGGAGCGCGTGTCGATGAGCCACGCGAAGTAGTTCTTGCAGTCCTCGGCCGACAATCGATCTGGACAGCGGTCGAAAAACGCCGCCACGCGCCGCACCGCGCGGGCATAACCATCGCCGGTCTGAGGCGCTTTGCCTTGCAGCTTCAAAGCCCTAAGATGTAGTCCACACAGCGCCTCGAAACGGACCCGCTCCGATGCTTCCATCGTCCTTCTCCCTCAGTGCGCACGCGAGATTGCGTGCGCGAGAAAAGGTGCGCCGATGGCCGGGACTTTTCAGCTACTATGGCCGTTCCTGCCGCGTAGCGGCTTGGTTCAACCCATCATTCAAGCGGACGCCGGATCTGTTTCTACCCCAAAACCGGTCCTGTGGCCGGCGCGGTTTAATGCAGCGTTAGCTGTCATGCCAATCCTTGTCGCGGTCTCTTACAGGCTCTTGGATGGTGAGGAGGAAGCGCTTCAAGATGCGTCGCACAACAGAGTGCACGATTTTGGAGGCGAGCTAGTTCTAACGTTCGAGGGCGGGCGCCGAGTGTTCGTTTCGTGGGTCGATGAACCTGTTCAGTACGCCATCGGCCTCAGCGAGGCAACCCATTTCATCCCTGATGCAGCGCTTGTAGAGCACGACGTTTCTGCGTCCGCCACCTGGACAGATTCTCTTGGTAAAGACGTCGCCCTCAACTTCGTGGTAGCAGACAACCAAGTTCTTGAGGTCTCTTGTGGTTCAGCACGGCTATTGCTTTGCTCGTTCGAGCGAGGCCAGTGGTGGGCAGACGAGGTAACCGTCTGCAGAGAAATGCCAGCGCCGTATGCCGCCTCTCAGGAAACAACCGCCAAGTAGTTGATTTTGCTCATGCCGTTTTGGCCTGTTCGACGGCAAGGTTAACGAGGGTCATGCCGAGTTGGGCGGCGCGGTGCATGAGGTTGCGGATGGCGCGGCCTCGGTGTTGTTGTTCGAAGTAGGCTTGGCCTTGATCCACGTATTGCTCGCCTTTGGTGATCATGGTGTAGACCCATCGCTCCAGCTGCGCGTTGGGTTTGCCGAGAGAGGTTGCTGTGTACGAACAGGCTAACGAAACCATCAACGAAGGTCTGAGCCTCGGCGCACGGATCTTTCTAGGCTCAATCGCGGCGCTGTTTGGCTTGATGATGGTACTGGTGGGAAAGGACTCCCTGCATCCGGTGGGCGTCGTGGGGTTCGGTGTATTTTGCATTCTGATCGCTGTCGCGTGCGTAACTACAGGACGGGCCCGCCAGTTTGTAGGAAGCATCATCGGAACGCTGACATTTCTCGTTGGAATCGCTTACTTGGGCCATGAGCTCATGGCTGGTCCCGCCATATCGGGCTCTCGAGCGCAGCCTTCAGTGCTAAACGCGGTTCTGTACCTCATATTCATCGGCATACCTGGAGCATCGTACGCGTACAGAGCGCGGTTCGGATTCGCGCGGCAAACCTAACCTCTCATGATTCTGTGCAATCGCCCCCCGAGCATGAAAGCCCCGAGTGGGCGCAGCGCAAGGGCATTGAGATCGCAATTCGAATGAAGGCTCGACCCCGTTGCCTAACCGGACTTCCATCGAGCTGGCTCGCACCCCCGACTTTCGCGTCGCGTAGGCCATGGTGGACTGCGCGGTAGCACGAACGGTAAAGAGACCCAAATCGTTATCGATTCGAGGAGTCGTCCAGCTCTGCGGTGCATAGGGCGCAAGCCCTGGGTAAGCGCCCACACGACGGTCTGAGGCGCTTTGCCTTGCAGCTTCAAAGCCCTAAGATGTAGTCCATACGGCGCCTCGAAACGGACCCGCTCCGATGCTTCCATCGTCCTTCTCCCTCTGTGCGCACGCGAGATTGCGTGCGCGAGAAAAGGTGCGCCGATGGCCGGGATTTTTCAGCTACGATGGCTGTTCCTGCCGCGTAGCGGCTTGGTTCAACCCATCAATCAAGCCGATTGCGGAACAGGCCCTTCGCATTGACCGTGGCGCTCGGCACCGCGGCGGCTTAACGCGGCGTTCGGCTTCATGAGCTACGGCGTAGTGGATCTTTCGGTATTTGTACCCCTGCCAGGACCTGAGGCCCGTGATAGCTCGTCGTATTTTGAGTTTCATCCCAAAGAGCTTCCGCGCGCGCATGCCTGTTGGCTTCCGGGATCATTTTTTATAAGGGATGCTGCCTTTGATTTCTTCGCTGAGTGTTTTCATGCTGCAAGCGAGTCCTTCGATTACTTCTCTTTTCAGCGGTTTGGAGAAGCAGAAATTGAGCGACTGGTTCAAGAACTCCGTGCATTCCTGGACGGCGTAGCGACGAAGCCCACACGGGAGCTACTTTTCTCACGTTACGCGTCGATATTCGCGCAGGACATCTGGACCGCCGTCGAAACCAAAGTTCTCGCCCCGGCTGTTCATCAGTGCGGCGAGAAGATGTGTGAGTTCATCCAATCAAAAACGAAGGAAAGTAAATGCTTATGGGTCTTGGGCATGTAAGACGCCGAACGAAACGTTCCAGCGGACCGTCTGCAAGGCGCTTCGCGCGATTCGCAGCCGTCCGCTGAACTCCAACGATATGCTTGAAGTGAGGGTGGGGTAATGGGCAAGTACGGCGAAGTTGCTGAATTGGCGGTGCGGAAGTGCGTCGAGAGAAAAATCGCTCCACCGCAGGCTTGGGCCGAAGCTGCGGAAGCGGTCTTTCCGCTTTCAGAGACATCGCAAAAGAAGGGATGCCCGAAGGGCGCCTTTCTCGGGCTGGCTGGTGCGGGACTCATTCGTGGAGTTCCCTCGGGAGACTACGGAAGCGGAAGTGTCGGAAAGAACGCCGCGTATGCTATAGCTGCGGCAGATATTATTCGTGCGAATCGGGAAGTTGCTTCGCGCGGAGCCCAGGAGCTTTGGTTGATGAGTCTGGAGAAAGTTGGAGCAGAAATGGATAAACGCTCAAACTCTCAAATGGAGGTAGTCCTGACGCTTCATCAACTGGGCCTTCTGCTATGAAGGCCCTGTCGAGATCGGCAATACGCCATCCCTAACACGATGTTGAGAAACGCACTTCCTGTGCGTTTCTCAAGTCGCGAGTCCGGCGCATGTCCGGACTCGCTCTCCATTGATCAAACACTTACGTGCTTGATCAATGCGCGAACCATCCATGGTTCGCGCTAGCAGGCTGTTTCTCAACAGCCTGCTAAAGGCGTTGTCATAGGTTTTGGCGCCAGATTCCTGGTAGTACTCGCCACGGGTCACCATCGAGTAGTCGATGCGCGCCAGTTAAGTGCGGTGGCGGTGATGGCTTTGGGGAACGCTAAAGCTCGCCCTGCGCTAACGGATCGCTGTGATGCAGCAGCACCATCAGCGCGGGACAGAGTCTGCTTCTCGGAAAACTGGCAAGCTTCAATCTTCCTTCTCCGCGCGCAGTTTTTCGATGGCGGCGCGCACCTCGTCTTCCCACGGCAGCTTCTCGTCTTTGGTGGGGTCGTAGGGCGGGAGGTTGGGGATGGGGACGTTCAGTTGCTGGAGCAGTGCGGTGGTCTGGGTGAGTTCGTAGCGGTTCACATACGGCTCGCCGTCGGCCCAGGCCCATTGGTAGGCGGCGAGGGCGTGGTGCTTCGCTTGCGCGGTGTCGCCGAGGGCGAGCCAGAGCCGGGCGAGGAGGCGATGTGCGGGGTCGCGGAGTTGGGCCAGTCGCTCAGCTTCCTCGCGGGGATTGGTGAGCTGGCCAAGGCGGTGCTTGGCCAGGGCAAGGCCGGTCTCGGAGTCGGCATCAATGACCGATCGGGTATCACGGGCCAGGCGCACGGCCTCCTGGTAGCTCGCCGCCGCCAGCGCCCACTCGCCTTGCGTGAGCCGCCAGTCGCCTCGCAGACGGTGGAGAGCGCGGATGATGCCGCGGTCTTTGCCCTGGGCCGCCAGGCGCTGTGCCTCGGCTAGGTGCGCCTCCTGCAAGTTGCCCTGGCAGAAGTGAAACTGTGCGTAATACCCTTCCGCCCATCCGGGCCGATAGACGGCGCGGTCCCAAGCGCGGCCCATGGGGTCGAGCAGGCGCCAGGTGGCGGCTGCCTCCGCCCATTGGCCCAGCCTCGACTGGTCGGCGAACAGGAAGAGGCGGCCCATGAAAACGCCTTGCTTGTTTTCGCTCAAGGCGGCGACCTCCAAGGCGAGGGAATCCGCACGGAGCGCTTGGGCGAGCCGATTCTGGCCCATCAGATTGCCCGAGATGTTGCGGAGCCGAGTCGCCGTGTTGGTCCAGTCCTCGGTGTTCAAGCCCGCTCGGAGGGCAGCGCCGTAAGCGGCGAGGGCGGCCGCCGGTTCTCCGCAATTTTCCAGGGCTATCGCTGCGTCATTCGCCAGATAGGAACTGTCGCTGGCTGCCACCTCCTTCGGCAGTATGCCCCATCCGTTGGGGAAGAAGGGCTTCAGCAAGGACAAGGTTTCGGCATAGGCATTGAGGTTGAACTCGAGCGCCTCAGACAAAGCACCGGAGTAGGCATCCGCCGCCTGCTGGTAGTGGCCGAGTTTGAGCAGGGTGCGGACGACGTGCAGACCGCTGCGCACGTCCTCCAGTGTCTCGGCTTCCTCGTAGGGGCGGTGGGGCTGGGCGGTGAAGTGGTCCACCACGCGCTGGCCGTGGCGTTCGCGGTCCGCCGCCGCCATCGCGCCCGAGGCGACGCCGCGGACGACGGGGTGCAGGTCATACTTCCGCATGCGGCCATCCCATTGCAGCAAGCCGCGCTGCTCCAGGTCCTTGACGGTGTCTTGTAGCTTCTTTGGGTCGGGCTGCCGATGGGGATTGAAGGCCTTGAGCGTCTCGTAGTCCACAGCGTCGGTGAGCAGGGCGAGCGTGGAGAGCAGCTGACGGCTGGCATCGGGCAGCTTTTGGATCGCAGCCTCAAGGATGTGGTTGCGGCGCTGGATGAGATCGAGGCGGGCTAGGTCGAGCGCGGCTCCGCCGTCGGTGGCGGCGGACCAGGCGTCGAAGTCGCCGCGCGCGGGCAGGTAGTTCGCGATGAGGCCGCCGAGGATTCCGATGACCAGCGGGTGGTTGTCGCAGTTGGCGGTGAGGTAACTCTGGATGGCGTCGCTGTTCCCCTCGATGCCGCAGGAGCGCAGCAGGGCCTCGGCATCCGGCGGGCGCAGGCCGGGGAGGGTGATGCGCTTCGCGCCGGGGATGGGCTGGCCGGAGGGATTGAGCAGTACGCGCGGTGTGAGGCGGGAGCTGACAAGGAGCTTCGACGGGGCGGCGGCGGCGAGGGCGCGGAGCAGGTCGTTGTCCTCGTCGCGGATGGCATCGCAGGGGTTGCGGTTGACGATTTTGTCGGTGGGAGCGTTGGCCTCCTCATCGCGGACTTCGGCGGCATCAATGCGGTGGTAAGCCACGAGGATGCGCTCGAGGCCATCGAGGATGAGCAGCCACGGCTTGGCATGAAGCTGGGCGAGCAGTTCGTCCTTCAGCTCGGCGGTTTTCCTTTTCGCGAAGTCCTCCAGCGGGCGACCCGTCATGTAGGCAAGGGCGCGCTGGCAGAAATCGGCCATGATGGCGCCGCGCTCGTAGAACGAATACCAGAAGCGCCCAGCCCAGGGCTTGTCCGCCGGGCGCGCGGCGAGGGCGTGGTTTTTCGTCCACTCCCAGGTGAGCATGCTCTTGCCGTTGCCGCCGATGGCTTCGAAGAGCAGGAGATTCGTGGGGTCGGCGGGATTGGCCCAGTCGGTGAGTTCTTCGAGTTCCCGCGCGCGTCCGACGAACTTGTGCGAGCCGAGGTAGTGGGGTTCGGCGTAGAAGGCGGGGGGCTTCGGGATAGAGGCCAGTGAGTCAGAAGACGTTGCGTCAGTGGACGCTGCAGGATCGACGGATGGTCTTGGTTCCAACTGGCGCTGCATTTCGGACAGCGGAGCACCGATGATGTCCTTGAACTGGTCCAGGCTTTCGAAGGTGCCATAAACGCGGTTCACGGCTGAGCCAGGAGCAGACTTCTTTGCCAGCTCACGGAAGGCGGCGAGCTTCGCGCGTTTGTCGGGGTCGAGTTCTATTTCCGATTCGATGCGAGGGTGTTTGTCTCCCATCAGGAACAAGAGCACAGGACGCTTCAATCTAACCGCTTCACGGTATTCCAGTTCGGTGATGGACAACTCCTCGGGATTGCGCTTCGGACACTCGGGCATCTGGCCATACTTGCGGCCGATGATCAGGATGTATGCGGCGCTCTTCGCCACCATGGCGAGCGAGGCGTCGATCACATCTCCGTTAAGTTTCGCATCGCTGAACTCCATGCCCACGGGATGCATGTCGTGTTTGCCGATGGCTAGGATCAAGGCGTTCCGATGTACCGTCAGATCCGTGAAGGTGCTGGAGACCATCACTTGCGGCACAAGGAGCGGTTTATCAGAAATATTCTTCGGCATGTCGTGTCTACGCGTTCTAAGTTAGTGACGTAGGGCATTTGCTGGAGGCGTCGTCGAGGCGCAGGCGAAGCAAGCGGCGCTCCTTGTTCAGCGGGTCGCGGAAGCGGAACGGGCCGGACGCCAACTATCCCCAAGGCCGGGTTGGGTAGCAGTATCTCCGCTGGCGATCAGCGAGTGACGTCAACGAAATCTCGCAGATTCTCACAAACACCTCTTTGGCGAGCAGGTGCGGGATCTCGCCGCCGCTTTTGGGCGAAGCTTGCGCCCGAGCACGGCGTCGCGGAGCATCCGCGCTCGCGACGAGACTGGGCTTTACGGATGCTGCGCCTGACCGAGATCAAATTGCCGCTGGATCACCCGCCTGAGGCGCTGGAGGCGGCGGTTCGCGAGCGGCTGGGTGCGGTGGCGCCGGCGATGACCGGCTTTACCGTGTACAAACGCAGCTACGATGCTCGTCGGCGCGCGGCCATTACGCTGATCTACACCATCGATGTTGAGCTGCCTGCCTCGGCTCAGCGGCAAGCGCTGCTGAATAACTTGCTGCACGTGGCGACCAGCCCGGACATGGAATACAAGTTCGTTGCGCGCGCGCCGGCGACGTTGAAATCGCGGCCAGTGGTCATCGGCTTTGGTCCGTGCGGCTTGTTTGCCGCGTTGATTCTGGCGCAAATGGGTTTTCGGCCGATCGTGCTTGAGCGCGGTAAGGCGGTGCGCGAACGTACCAAGGATACGTTCGGCCTGTGGCGCACGAGCAAGCTTGAGACTGAGTCGAACGTGCAGTTTGGCGAGGGTGGGGCGGGTACCTTTTCCGATGGCAAGCTCTATAGCCAGATCAAAGACCCGATGCATTACGGCCGCAAGGTGATGCAGGAGTTCGTGCTGGCCGGCGCGCCGGAGGAAATTCTCTATGTGAGCAAGCCGCACATCGGGACGTTTCGGCTCGTCAGCATGGTGGAAAAAATGCGTGCCACGATCGAGTCGCTGGGCGGTGAGATTCGCTTCGGCACGCGCGTCGAGGATGTCCTGATCGACGCTGGCAAAGTGCGCGCTCTGCGCCTTGCGAGCGGCGAGGAGCTGGCCTGCGAGCATGTGGTGCTGGCAGTGGGCCACAGCGCGCGCGACACCTTCCAGATGCTGTTCGATCGCGGCGTGCATATCGAGGCCAAGCCATTCTCGATCGGCTTTCGCATCGAGCATCCGCAATCGCTGATCGATCGCGATCGCTTCGGCAAGTTTGCGGGGCACCCGCTGCTCGGCGCGGCGGACTACAAGCTCGTGCATCACTGCCGCAATCAGCGTTCGGTGTACAGCTTTTGCATGTGTCCTGGTGGCACGGTGGTGGCGGCCACCTCGGAAGCAGGGCAGGTGGTCACCAACGGCATGAGCCAGTACTCGCGTAACGAGCGCAATGCGAACGCTGGCATTGTGGTTGGTATCACGCCCAAGGATTACCCCGGCGGCCCGCTCGCTGGCATCGAGTTTCAGCGTCATTGGGAGCGGCAAGCCTTTAAGCTCGGCGGTGAGAACTACAACGCGCCTGGCCAGCGCGTGGGCGACTTCCTGGCCAAACGTCGCAGTACAGCGTTCGGCAGCGTTGAGCCGTCCTATACGCCGGGCGTATTGCCCACCGACCTCAGCACGGCCTTGCCCGATTACGCGATCGTTGCACTGCGCGAAGCGCTGCCGGCCTTCGATCGGCAAATCAAAGGTTTCGCGATGGAAGATGCGGTGCTCACGGGTGTGGAAACCCGCACGTCTTCGCCGATTCGGATCACGCGTGGTGCGGACTACCAGAGCATCAACACCCGCGGTTTGTACCCGGCCGGCGAAGGCGCGGCGTACGCGGGCGGCATTTATTCGGCCGCCATCGATGGCATCGAAGTGGCGCAGGCGGTGGCGTTGGCGATGACGGCGTGAGCGTCGCTGCGCGATTCGGATTGCAAGAACGCCAGGGATTCCTGCGCTGTCGAAAGGTGCTCAGCGCGCCGTTGCATGGCTGCCTGATCGATGCCGTGTGCGCGCACTATGGGGAAGCTTACCGCGACGACTGGCTGCAACGATTCGGGCAGGGCCAGGTGTTCGATAAGCACGGGCAGACGCTGCGCGCCGATGCGCCATTTCGCGCGCCGCTGGAAATCCACTATTACCGCGAGTTCATCGAAACGCCCTTGCCGGTCACTGAGACGATCTTGTTTCAGGATGAGCACCTGGTTGTGGTCGACAAACCGCACTTTTTGCCGGTGCATCCGGCTGGCAAATACTTGAAAGAAACGCTGGTGGCGCGTGTCATCGAACGGCTCGGGAATCCGGCGTTATCGCCGTTGCATCGTCTCGATCGCGCCACGGCGGGTCTGGTGTTGTTCTCCTGCAATCGCGCGTCGCGCGGTGCTTATCAAAACCTGTTTCGCGACCGCGCGATTGCCAAGCGCTATGAGGCGCTTGCGCCGCCGTTGCCGAACCTGCAGTTTCCGCTCGAACGCAGTTCGCGCCTGCAGCGCCATGCCGACGGCTTCCGCTCGGTGGAGGTCGCGGGCGCGCCCAATGCGCTCACGCGCATCGACGTGATCGACGCCACCGGCCCTCTCTGGCATTACGCACTGGTTCCGAAGACCGGGCAGATGCATCAGTTGCGCGTGCACTTGTGCGCGCTCGGCGCGCCCATCGCCAATGATGTCTGGTACCCGACGGCCCGCCCGACGGCGGCGGATGATTTCGAGAACCCCTTGCGCCTGCTCGCGAGTAGCCTGGCGTTTCTGGATCCCGTGACCCAGCAGATTCGATCGTTCGACAGTGGTCTGAGGTTACCGTGCAATCGCCGCACTGAACTGTTCTAACTCGGGACTGTGTATTCGCTAATGCCCGGCAAGACTTCGCCCTGGGTCTGTGCGCAGCCTACGGCGGATCATGCTGGATCTGTTGGCGCCCGTTGTCGCCCCAACCGATGGCAACGAAAGGTTCGCGCAGCAGTCCGCGCGCTTGCAGATCGCGCATGATGTCGGCGGGCGCCATCTGCTGTTTGTAGTCTTCCGAAAAGCAAACGCCGAGGCGCGCCAGCGTGATCATTTTCGGCAGGAAATCGCTGAGGTCTTCCGAACTGGACTGCTCGAAGGGTACGCCATCTCGCCACCAGGACACAGGCAATCCTCCCGCCCGCAACCAAGCTCGCCAACGGCGATCCGCACCCATCAAATGGATGACATCGGAATCGACGTAGGTCACGTAGCACAGGCCCTTTGGCTTGACCATGTTTGATGTCCATAGGACGACCGCGCAAGTTTGCCTGAAGCTTCGACCGCGCATGCCTTCGCAAGGGGCCGCAAACCATCGGATCTCTACCAGGAACGGAGTCAAGCGCGCCGAACGGGTCGCAGGGGTCAGTCGCACTCGGCACTGATGGACCTCGGGTGGATCTCCCGCGAACCTGCACAATCCGGCGCTACGATGGCCGCGCTGCCGATTCGATGCTGCCGCCTCCACCAGCTGAAAGCGTCGGTTGCGTTTTCCTCAAACAGGGAGTTCTCATGAAATCTTTTGCCAAGCTGTACCTCAAAGCTGCGGCCTTGTTCGCGATATCGATCGTCGGAACTGGCGCTGCGGTTGCAGGCGACCTGACGCGCGTGTTCTATCCGAACGAAGCGCAAATGGCGTTCACCGTGGATGTGCCGACCGGTTGGGAGATGACGCCGCAGGAGGACGCGGAAGGCTATTTCGAGGTGGCCGGTCCGAATGGACTGGAGCTGTCGTTCCGCGTGGTTCCGGGTTCGGATATCAAACAGGCGGTCCAGGATCATGTCGATTACCTGGAGGAGAACTTCTCGGAGGTCCAGGCTGAGGAGGCCAAGGAAATCAAGATCAACGGCCTGGACGCGTTGCTGATGCCCGCGAAGGCACTGGATGAAGACGAGGTCAAACGCGACCTCGGCGCCGGCTGGTTCATTCTCGCTGGCGGTCAGATCGGCGAACTCTGGTACAACGTCGACGACAGCGATCAGGCTGGCAAGGCGGCGGCGATTGCCGTACTGCGTTCGCTGAAGGGCAAGTAATTTCGATCGTTGCGCATCACCCGGCGACGGGCGGGAATGGCGCCCTCCTGTCGCTCACACCTGTTGTGCCTGACAACGCCAACGTAGACTCCAGCAACTTCGATGGAGCACGGTCATGGCACGCACCCAATACAAATGGGCGTTACCGGTTGAAATCAGCGCGCGGCTTGGCAGCGAAAGCTGGGGAGCGCAGCGGGCGATCTTCGAGGCCGGCCATCTTTTGTTGATCCTGCACGCGCCTCCGAAGGCCGACGGTAACGAACGCGAGCATGAGATTTTTCTGCGTCAACCGACGGGCAAATGGCTGTACAAAGGTCTCGAACATGGCGAGCGCACGCTCGCCAAGTTCATGGACGACTACCGAGTTTTGCTCGACGCGCTGGAGACGCGTTTCGAGAAGGCCGCCGATATCGAGGCACTGTTCGCCGTCATCGACAGCTTGATTCCGCTGGCGCGGTCCACTGCGAACATGAAGTTGGCGCTGCAGACGGCGCGCGAAGCGCTCGGCAACGATGCCTTCATCATCGACATGCGCGATCGCAGCGTGGATGTTGCGCGCGGCTTTGAGCTGTTGCTCGCCGATGCGCGTCTGGCGCTGGATTTTCGTGTGGCGCGCAGCGGCGAGGAGCAAACGCGCGCTGCGGAGGCTGGCAACCGCGCACAGCAAAAACTCAACATCCTAGCTGCGGTTGCCTTCCCGTTGATGAGCGTTTCGGCGGTGTTCGGAATGAATCTGCAAAGCGGCCTTGAGCGTCTGCCCTACCTTGCATTTTGGCTGGTGTTCGTGGGTGGGCTGGGATTGGGTTGGTTCGTTCGGCGCTGGGTGACGGCGGCGAAACCGACGGCCTCAAATGGCAAACGCCACACGTCAAAGAAGTAGGCGCTCGTCGGCGCGTCTTTGTCGTGGACCATTGCGCAGTTGCTGATAACCCGCCTGGAATAAGATCGGTCATCGATTTTGATTCGGGAGCTGAGCCATGCGTCGGATATCGACCGCGGTGTTGCTGCTTTGTGTTGCTGCAGACCTCAGCGCCTGGTCGCCGCCGAGCAAAGCAGAAGGCTGCGAATCGCTGGCACCGGTGCCGATCAACTACAACGTCGACTTTTTTGCCGACATTCAGCCGCTGCTTGAGCAACGCTGCGCGTCTTGCCACACGAGCATCAGTCTCGGAAATTTCAACGTGCTCGTCGAGAATGCCAAAGAGAGCATGCTGGGCATCGACGAGTCCGGCGCAGAATCCGGCTACCCCGGATTCCGCCGAATCGTGCCGGGCAGTCCGCAGCAGAGCCTGGTGTTCCTGCGCATCAACTGCAGCAACGCGGGAACGCCCGACGCGATTATTCCGCGCATGCCGCCGGGCCCAACGCCCACCGGTCTTGACCTGCAAGCGCTGATGAACGACTGGGTCGCGTTGGGTTCCATCATGCGCGGCAGCACGCCCGCCACGCGAACCGACCGGCAATTCCTGGGCAATTTCGAATCGCTACGCTGAAGCGTGCGCGTAAACACGGTTTGCAGATCGGCATTTGCTCGAATCTATATCGGCAGGGGGCAGCCAATGCGTCGGCGCAAGCCGGTCGCGGGGAAGATGCAAGATGCGCCTGATCGTTCTGCTTTCGCTCTTTCTGGCGCCTTGTGCGCACGCACTTTCGGTATCCAGCCACTTGCCGGCGCGCAATGCCCTCAACCAGGCGCCAGACGTAGCGCTCAGCATCGACTTCGATCGCCCGCTGGATCCGACAACGATCACTGCGCTGAGTTTTCGTGTGTTCGGCCAACAGCGCGGTCCGGTGGCCGGCACCTTGAGTTTCAGCGCCGGAAATACGCGGCTGAACTTCGTGCCAGCGCAAGCTTTCTTCCCAGGCGAGGTAGTCGGGATCCAATTGGCCAATAGCGTGCGCGGCGCCGACAATACGCCGCTTCGCCAGGCTGGCTACGGCTACTCGTTCACGGTGCGCGCTGGCACCGCGACTGCAAGCTTCACCCAGATCGACAACGTCTCGGTGCGCACTTCGTCTGCGCTCACCAGGCTGTACGGCGGCGCGTTTGCCGATCTCAATCGGGACAACTGGGTCGACTACGTGGCGATCAACGAAATCAGCGCCGACTTGCGCGTGATGCTGAATCGCGCCGATGGCACGGGTCTGCTCGGTCCGGTGCTGGTGCCGCCACCGGCGATCGGATTGGAGGCCAGTCCCAGTGAGCTCGGCGATTTCAACAACGATGGCTTGATCGACATCGTCACCAGCAATACCAGCAGCGATTCGATTTCGGTGGCCTTAGGTTTGGGCAACGGCCGCTTCAATGTGCTGGCGCAAGTGCCCGTAGCCGATACGCCGCATGGCATCGCAGCGCTGGATATCGACGGCGATGCCGATAGCGATCTGGTGGTCGCCACCGAGATCGGAAACACGCTCTCGATCCTCACCAACAACGGCAGCGGCGTGTTTGGCAATCGCGTCGATTTCAACTCGGGCGGCAACGGCGAATATGCGTTGGCGACGGGCGATATGAACAGCGACGGCATCATGGATCTGGTGGTCGGCACGCGCAACGATAACCGCGTGATCGTACTCGTCGGTAACGGCAATGGCTCCTTCACCAGCAGCGCCAACGTCGCAGGCGGCGGCCTGCTGTGGAAACTCGTGCTCGGCGATGTCAACGGCGACGGCCACCTCGACGTAGCGTCGGTGAACGGCCAAAGCAACAACGGCGCGATCCTGCTCGGCAATGGCAGCGGCGGTTTATCGGCAGCAACAACGTATGCGTTCAACGGCCAGATGGTAGCCAGCGATCTGGGCGATCTCGATGGCGATGGCGATCTGGATTGGGTGACGTCCAGTTACGGCGCCTCGCGCTGGTATGTGCTGCGCAACAACGGTGTCGGCGGTTTCACCCAGATCAGCCAGATCATGGCCACCGCCAACGCCTCCTGCGCCTCGCTCTACGACATCGACAACGACGGCGATCTCGACATGATGCTCGCCGACGAGGTCGACGACGTGGTACTGATCATGCGCAATGGCAACAACGGCGTGTTTGCCAATGGCTTCGAGTAGTTCGCAGCGCTTCGGCTACTTCGCCGAGCGTAGCAATTGGTACTTCCGATAAACGTAGCACAGGTGGCAGTAGTGGTAACGCCAGCCCTGAACACCATCGAGGATGCCACCGCGCAACAAAATGTTCTTGACGATGTAGCCAAAGGCGTGCACGAGCGGCGACCACGCCGCCGCCTGTTTGCCCCGCGCGCGGTTTTGCCCGGCCCAAAGCTCCGCGTAGCGCTGCAGTTTTTGGTAGTACTCTGGATATGAACGCGCGGTGTCGTGATCGACTCGTATCGCGCTCAGCTGTGAGCGTTTGCCCGCCTTGTCGACACGCTCATGAATCTGCGATGGCAGGAAGCGCACATCGTTGCGCATCAGTCGCATGATTTTCTCATCGCCCCAGCCGCCGAATCGCAGAGCCTTGCCCAGAAAATGCGTCGTACGTCGGAGCTGCCAGATGTCCGCCGATTCGATCGGCGCCGGACCATTCGCCGCTGCGAATAACTCTCGCAGCGCCTCGCTGGCGCCCTCGCGAAGCCATTCGTCCGCATGCAGCAACAGCACCCAGGGATGCCGCGCGCGCGCGATGACTGCGTTCTGCTGCTCTGCGAACCCCAACCAGGGTTGATGCTCGACGCGTGCGCCGGCAGCTTGCGCGAGCTTGATGGTGTCATCGCTCGATCCCGAATCGAGCACCAGCACCTCGTCGCATACGGCGACCAACGAGGCTACGCACCGCGTTATTCGATCCGCTTCGTTACACGCAATGACGACGCCGCTCAGTGGCAACTTGGGGTGCAAAGCGTTGGACATGTCGTCAGGTCTTGGGGCCGAAGCTCGCCATGTATTAGGACAGTCCTCGGCCGAACTGGCAACAGCGACTGCAGCTGTACTTGGGTTATGGAACTCCCGCGCCATCATTCAGGCGTGACAGAAAAGGGCGTGTTTTCGGTGAATTCAGGACGATGGTGGTTCGGGGGGGGGCTGCTCTGGTTGCTGCGTCGGTGTCGGCTGACGAACTGTTTGCGCCGCCGGTGGACGCGCTGAATCGAAACGGCCACTCGGCAAGCCCGACCGCGCGCGGGATTTTGCCCCTGCGCCGTCAACTTTATTGCCTTGGCTTGGCCAAATCTTCGCGACATCGTGATCGTCAACCGCATATCCTAGACATCAATCACAATCAGGGGGTGATGCGATGGTTCAGTTGCGATGGTGGATTGGCGGATTGGTGGTACTGGTAAGTTCAACAGCGGCGGGCGGAAATTTGTGCGCGCCGCCTGTTGCGTCGCTGAAGCAGCTCAGCGTCGTTGAGACAACCACTGCGGCAGATCGCGCATTTGCCAAGTCTTTGGGTCCAGTCGTGGCCGATCATGGCCATTATGTGGTCGTGTCGGGTCTCGCCAAAGCCGGGCGCCAGGCGTTGCCTGGGCAGTTCATCGAAAGCCGCGTGCGGCCGCTGGACACGCGCATCGAGTTGCGCAATCTCAGTTTCGATCCGGCCAGCGACGTTCCCGACGCTGTGCGAGCCGCTTGTGCCGGGGTCAAGACCGACAGCGAAGCTGTGTTTGTGTTGCAACTCGCAGCGCCGGCGAGCGATGCAACGCTGGCCGATCTGAGCAAGCGCGGTCTGGACGTATTGCAGTACCTTCCGCAGCAGGCGTTTCTGGTGAAGGCTCGGCGCAGCGCCGTTGAGGCCGCCGCCGATCTGTCAACGGTACGCTGGGTGGGCGTGCTGCCGGCCGCTGCCAAGCTCGCGCCTGCACTCGATTGGGTGTTTGCGGCGGAGAGCGACAAACCCTCGGGCAACTTCGGCAAGAGTACTAAGGCGCCTTACGACATCGCTGTGCTGGAGAGCTTCAGTCTGGAATCGGTGCGTCAGACGGTTGAGCAGCTTGGCTCACAGCCAGAAGTGATCTCCCAGGCGATCCTGCCCAACAACTACTTCAACGTACTGCGGGTGTTCCTGGCGCCGGAGGATCTGAAGCCCGTTTCGGCATTGCCGGGTGTGATTGCCATCGATCCGTACATCGCGCCGACCCGCGAAGACGAACGCGCGGCGCAAATCGTGGCCGGCAATTTCGTCGGAAATGTGCTGAACGCGCCTGGTTACAACCCACTGACGCAGTTCGGCGTGACTGGCATCGGCGTGACGGTGGCGGTTGTCGACGATGGCGTTGGCATTCCCGGCGATGGTGGTTTTTACGTGACTAACGCAAACACCGTGAACGGACCGCTGCGCGGCGCAACCGCTGGCGCACAAGGCCACGGACACCTGCAGGCGAGCATCATTGCCGGCACTGCGCCGTTCTCGACGCTCGATCCCACTGGCTACAACTATGGTCTAGGCATCGCGCCGAACGCGCACATCGTCAATATTCCGTTTTTGCGATTCGGCTACTCAGGCCTGGAGGCCGACACCGCGAACGACGCGGTGACGACCCCTGGCCCGAATGGCGTTATCAGTAACCTGAGCAACAACAGCTGGGGCTCGGGAACGAACGGCAATGCGTATGACGCGCTTGCCGCGCAGTTCGACGGTTTCGTGCGCGACGCGTCCTCCGCAGCGAGCATCGATCCGCTGAGCATTATCTTCTCGGCCGGGAATCAAGGGACGAACGGCCTCACGCGTCCCAAAGTTGCCAAGAACGTGATTACGGTTGCCTCATCGGACAACTTGCGCACAGAAATCGACCCTGCTGCAAACAATCTGGAAGAAGTGTCGGACTTTTCATCGCGCGGGCTGGCGGCCGATGGTCGAGTGAAACCTGACATCACGGCCCCCGGACAGGGAGTCACCGGCGGACGTTCCGGGCCAGATGTCTTGTTCGGCAACATCGACGCGAATCATCGCTGGAGCAGCGGCACTTCGCACGCCGCGCCTCAAGTCGCGGGCGCCGCGGCGCTGTTCACGCAGTGGTGGAAAATGGGAAATGCCGGCGCCAATCCATCGCCGGCGATGGTCAAGGCCGCGCTGTTGAACGGGGCCACCGAGATGACCGGCAGCACTACTGCTGCGGCCATACCCAATGGCACTGAGGGCTGGGGGCGCGTCAATCTCCGTCGCGTCCTGAATACCGGAATCGCCACGCAATACATCGATCAAACCACGACGCTGCAGAATGTCGGCAACGCCAGTACCTTTGTCGGCACCGTGGCGTCGACAGCTGCGCCGATACGGGTGTCGCTGGTCTGGACCGATCCGCCCGCCGTTGCCGATCCGGCGTTGGTCAACAACCTCGATCTGGAGGTGTCTGTCGGCGGCAACACCTACCGAGGCAACGTCTTTGCTGCCGGGGTGAGTACCGCGGGCGGCATCGCAGATACGCGCAACAACGTCGAGCAGGTCCTGCTGCCAGCTGGAACGGCTGCGGGTTCGCCGATTTCGGTCAGGGTTCGAGCCACCGCGCTCAATGGCGATGGTGTGCTCGGCAATGCCGATGCCACCGATCAGCACTACGCCTTGGTCGTCCACAACGCCAACGCAGGGAGCCTGCCGGTGATATCCACAGCAGGCGCCAGTTTGGCGACTGGCAGTTGCACACCAAACAACGGGGCGATCGATCCGACCGAAGTGGTCACCGTGGATTTCTCGTTGCAGAACGTTGGTTTGGCGAACACGACCAACCTCGTCGCTACGCTGCAAAGCGGCGGCGGCGTCGGCTCGCCGAGCGCTGCTCAGTCCTATGGCAGCGTGGTCGCCGGCGGCGCCGCTGTAACGCGCCCCTTTACTTTTACCGCCAGTGGCAGTTGCGGCGGCACGATCACGGCAACGCTGGCCCTGCAGGATGGCCCGCTCAATCTCGGAACCGTAAGCTTCAATTTCACGCTGGGAGCAGCGGCGAACGCTACGCTCAGTTTTTCCAACACCGTTCCCATCGTGATCCCAGGTGTGGGAACCGCCAACCCCTACCCCAGCAACATCTCGGTGAGCGGTATGAGCGGGACGGTATCGGAAGTGGTGGTCACATTGAACGGCTTCACGCACACATTCCCGGATGATGTCGACGTACTGTTGGTTGGGCCGGGCGGCCAGCGCGTGATCATTATGTCGGATGTGGGCGGTCCAGGCGACGTGGCGAACGTGAGCCTCAACTTACGCGACAGCGCGGCCAGCGCGATGCCGGACGCTGGCCCATTGGTTTCGGGGACGTTCCGCCCAACCAACATCAACGCTATCGGTGCCGACACTTTTAACGCGCCGGCCCCAGGAGCGCCGTACGGTACTGCATTGAGCGAATTCAACGGGACAAACCCCAACGGTATCTGGTCGCTGTATGTCTTGGATGATTTGTCTGGCGACTCTGGCTCTTTTGTAAGCTGGAGCATCAGCGTTACGGCACAGGTGCCAGTGTGCGCCACAAATTGCACGGCAACGAGCGATGTCAGCGTAACGCTGAGCGACAGCCCTGACCCAGTGGCGCCCGGCGCGGCGCTGACCTATGTCGCGACGCTGACCAATAGCGGGCCAGCAAGCGCCAACGGCGCAAGCATTTCGCTGCCCCTGCCGGCACCGACGATTTTCGTGTCGGCCGTCGCTAGCGACGGTGGAACCTGTAGCGGTGGCGCAACGGTCGTGTGCACGTGGGCCGGCGCAGTACCTGCCAGCGCAACGCGCACTGCAACCATCGTCGCAACTGTCCGGAGCACTGCCAGCGGTACGCTCAATGCAACGGTCACCGCTGGCGCGACGAACGACAGTAACAACAGCAACAACACCGCTAGCGCGTCGACTGCCGTTTCCCGCCGTCGCATCGTTCCGCCGCCGGGCCCGTGAGCGCCATCGGCGCCCGCAACGAGCGCAAGGAGGCGAACGGCTTCGCTTGAGTCGAGCGTCGATCGAAGTGGCTTTGGTTCTGCGCCGCCCCGTTGATTCAAGGGGCGGCGACAGAGCAGCAGTTGTCGGCCTTGCCCTGATACGCGATGGATCAAGCGCCTACGTGCCTGATCCATGCGCGAACCATCCTCAGCTTCGCTACAGCGGGCTTCGAAAGCCCGCCGAAGCGGGATTTGAAACGATCACGCCTGTGCGAGTTTCTCCGTGATGGTTCCCCCAGCCGGGCGTGGCGTCGCTGCGGCAAGCTTTCGTCGCGCTCTTCGTATTGCACTCGGCGCCGCCCTGGTTTGTATTTTTACGCTGCCGCCGTTGCTGCATTTCGTTTCCGGGGCCGAGTGGCCACTCAGCGTGCGCATTGGAATCTACGCCGGCGCAGGCGCTGGCGCCGCGCTTCTGCTGCTATGGAGCGCAGATCGCGTCCTGCAATGGGCGTCGAACAGCATTTTCCGAAGTCGCAAACCGAATCGCGGCGCCAGCAGCGCACCGGCACGGGCCGAGATGGCCGCAACGCTCGATGAGATTGAGAATGAAATGCGCCGCATCGGTTACTGGCATAGCGATCCACCGGATCTTTTGGCGCGTTGCGCCAGTGGCGAAATCCAGTCTTATCTCGATGCGCCGAGCTTCGAGCTTTGGCTGCAATGCGTGTTTCTGCCCAACGCGCGACAGATGCTGCGCGACGATCGCCTGCCGCCGTCGAGCAGTGTCGGGGTCATGGCGATGCGGCAATACGACTATCACAGCTATGTCGAGGAAGCGCAGACGCTCCTGCAACTGCTGAATCGCTTCGATACAGAATTGAATCGGCATGTCGGATACGATCCTCTGAATCCCTGACGGCTCGTACCAAGGCCCCAGGCCGTCCAAGATTAACCGCGCGTCTTGAAATCGGGCCGCATCAGATCGTGTCATCGATGGCGGGTCTAACCCGGATATTTCACGAGGTCGCGAGGAAATGGCTTGATTTCGTTGTAACGGCGAGGAATTCCACGGCTTGACCGAAATGACAGACTGTCAGCGGCCATTTCCTCGCTAACGCGGCCCTCGCTCGTTCTTTGCGCCGGACTCTTCGTTGCTCGTCGTCGCAATGGGAGAGGGGCATCGTTTGCGCGCGCAGCGCGCGATGCTCCGAGCGCCCGGCAGCTACGCTGACGGGCCGGGTCAACCATTCCGCCCGGTGCGGCGGCGCAGCCGCCGCCCGTTCGAGCGGGCGCGCCGCATGCGGCGCAAGCTTGCCCGCTCTCACCCTCCTCCCGCCTCGATTCCGGCGCAAAGGTCCGGCCTGGCGGCGCAGCCGCCAGTCGTTCGAGAGGGCGCATCGCATGCGATGCAAGCTTGCCCTCTCTCACCCTTCGCGATCTTCCGCGTTCCCTCATGAAATATCCGGGCTAAAAGCTTGACGGTCGGCCGCGCGGATGTTTCACCCATCGTGAAGCGAATGATTCGTGCGCCCCGTTGGGGCGCATGGTGATTGGGGGCGTCGATACCAGGGTTCCACCCTGTTCCAGGGTTCCACCCTGTTCCAGGGTTCCACCCTTCGCTATCACCGTCGGCCCCTTTGGGGCCGTGCCCGCCCCGTTCGCAGGCGCCCCGGCGCGCCCGAGATTTCCCGTGGCAACGGCGTGGACGGAGAAAGAGGGGAATTCCTTGCGCCTCGACACGCACTGGAGTTTCCATGCCAACGGCATGGACGGTGATAGCGAAGGGTGAAGCGAGGAACGAGCGCAACCCTGGGACGAGCCCAAAAACAAGAACCGCCCCAACGGGGCGGACGGTGGCTTTGCGTTTATCTGCCTTGCGTTGCGCCCAGGCCCATGGCGTCGATCAGCGCTGCATCGCGCTGATAAAGGTCGTACACGAAACGCACCTCACCCTCGTCGACGACGGCGGTCAGGTACTGGACGTGCACTGGTAACGGCGTTTTGAGTCGGATCGTGGTTTCGACCTCGCCTGCGGCGACTGTGGTCAACCGCTCCAGGGGCCAGTTGCTGTTGTCCGACAGCGCCCAGGCTGCCAGTTCGAGCGGGAATTCGGTGCGCATGCAGCCGGAGGAAAAATTCCGCCGCGAGCGCTCGAACAGGGTGCGGCCAGGCGTGTCGTGCAGATAAACATCGTGGCGATTCGGGAACATGAGCTTTACCTCGCCAAGCGCGTTCTCGCGGCCCGGCTGTTGGCGCAAGCGATAGGGGAAATTGCGTTTGGTAAAGGCGTTCCAGTCGATGCCCGCAGGATCGACTTCGATGTTGTCGGCGCCGACGGCGCGGAAGCCGAGCCGAGCGAAGGCCTCCGGATCGCGTTGGAACAAGGGCAACTTGTCTTCCACCGCCAGTCGCCTTGGCACTTCCCACCAGGGATTGACGACAATGTAGCGCATATTCGCCGAGAAGCTCGGCGTGCGCCGGAGCTGCTTGCCGACAATGATCCGATGCACGCGTTCGATTTTGCCGCCGGCGCGGGCTTCCAGCTGGAAGTGGGCGATGTTGACGCGAATGTGGCGTTCGCCCAGCGTATCGGGCAGCCACCGCCAGCGCTCGAGATTGGCGCGTATCTGCGCCACGCGCTCTGCCGGTGTGCGGCGCAGTTCCGCCAGCGTTTCGCGACCCACGGCGCCGTCGACATCCAGGTGCGCGGCAGTTTGGTAGCGTTTGACTTGTCGTTCGAGTTCGGCGTCGAACAGCGTCGGTTCGGCGACAGCGTCGGCCTGGAATCCTTCGATGGCGAGTCGCGCGCGTATCTGTGGAACGCGCGCATCGGCATCGCCGCGCCGCAAGGTCGGGCCATCATCGAGTTGTGGCCACTCGCCGCGTGCTTGCAGTTCGCGCCACTGCACGAGCGCTCGTTGCAATGCCTTGTAATAGCCGTCCTGCGGGGCCAAGGCGTTGAGGCCGGCGGCGAGCGAATCGCTGGTCAGCGCCTGCTCGAGCAAGGTTCCGCGATCCAGTGCGGGGCGCTCGGCGGTCCAGTCGGGTTCGACCGTACGAGGGTCGATGCTGCCGGCGTGCAGATGCTGCGCCAGCCTCAACCAGGCGTCCGCAGCCAGCAGCTCGTTGGTGGGATCGCACGCGTTTTGTGTGGAAAGTACGTCGGCGTGATAGTGCTGGGGGTTCAGTCCGTGAGTGGTGGCGAGGCTGATCGCTTGCACCATCGCCGGCATGCGTCGTTCGCAGTCGGCGCCGGTGAATGCGGTGCGGTAGTCGCGCGCCGCATAAAACGCGCGCACGGCTGCCACATCGCCGACAGTCGAACCAGAGAAGATGATCGGCTCGTGCCGGAAAAGCACGTCGCGAACTTCACCGGCGCTCAGTGCTCGCGGCGGCGCAGCCGGTGGAGATGGTTCGACTCGCGGGCGGTTCGGCGCGCAAGCGCTGAGCAGCAGCGCCAACAAGCACGCAACCAGCGCAAGGCTGGGGCGAGTTCTCCCCGTGCGAGGGAAGGCAGCGATGTACCGCCTCAGGGTGTAGCCGCGAACGCAGAGCGTTGCATCGCTTCTGCCGCCAGGCGCGATGTCGCGCAGGACAGACTTGCCGCCTGATTCAACCATGAGGCATCCGGGTAGTAGACAAACAGCCATTGACCATCGCGCAGAGTATCGATGATCTCTCGGGCGATTTGCGGGCGCAGCGCGGGACAACCCAGACTGCGCCCCAGCCGGCCTTGAGTATTGGCTAAATCCGGATCCACATAAGGCGCGCCGTGCATCACGATGTAACGCTCGCGAGCGCGATCGTTGAAGCCGGGGTCTAAACCTTCCAGTCGCAGCGTGTAGCCGTTGCCGCCATCGTAGGTGTCGGCGGTGCGATACAGGCCCAGGCTGCTCTGGTAGCTGCCGCTGGTGTTGGAAAAACGGGTCGCGTAGTTTTCGCCGCTGCCGCGGCCATGGGCCACATGCTCGTGAAACAACAAACGCGGCTTGTCGATATCGAACACCCAGAGCCGTTTCTCGGTCGAGGGTTTGGAGTAATCGATGATGGCCAGACGATGGCCCGATTCGTCGGCGGACCGGCAGTCCTTGGCCTGCAAAGCCAGGGCCAGCACGTCGCGGTCCAGATCGGGCGCAAGGCGCGCCAGCCGCTGCTCAATGGTGGGCCCCGCCGCCGCGACAGCGGGGGCGAGTAAAGCAAAGGCGATGATCGGGCGAATTCGGGCGCGCATCGGGCAAACATAGCGCGCCGCCGCGGTCGTGGCGCGACCGGTAAGCGGACCGTTCGGACTGTCTTGACATCGTTACCGTTCGAAGCGATATCCAACGCCATAGACCGCGCTGATCGGGTCGTCGAGGCCAGCTTCGACCAGCTTGCGCCTTAAGTTTTTCAGATGCGAGTCGACGGTGCGATCGTTGACGACTTTGTCGGCGCTGTAAATCGCATCGAGAAGCTGGCTGCGCGAGAAGGCGCGGCCGGGATGCCTGGCAAGCGTGCGCAGAAGGCGAAACTCGATCGGTGTGAGGGGCAGCGGCTCGCTGCCAACGCGCGCCAGCAAGGCCATCTCGTCGATCGCCAGCGCACGCGACGGCGCTGCGCCTTGCCAATCGCGCCAGCGCCGCAGCAGCGCTCGCAAGCGTGCAACCAACTCGGCCGGGTCGAACGGTTTGGCCAGATAATCGTCGGCGCCGACATCCAGCCCGCGTTCTTTGTCGGCCAGCTCGCCGCGCGCTGAGATCATGATCAATGGCAGCTTGGAACGGGCGCGGATGCGACGGCACAACTCGATACCGTCGCCATCCGGGAGCGTCAAGTCGAGGACCACGGCACTGGCGACGTGCGTGTCGAGCCAGGCGACCGCATCGGCGATGCCGCTGTGCGCAACCACATCGAAATCAGCCTCAGCCAGGCGCACTGACAGCAGTTCGCTCAAGGTCGGGTCGTCTTCGATCAGCAGCAGAGTAGGCCGTGTCTCCATCAAACCTGCACGGGTTTGGGCGATGATCGCGAACTATGCCCGATCACGAGACAATGTCGCGCCGACAATTTTTGCTGCTGACGTCGGCGACGCTGTCCTTTGCCTTCGCGGCGCGCGCTGACGATCAAAGCGCGCGTCGCATTCGCGCCGGCGCGCGGGTATTCCGCACCTTGCTGGCAGCCGACCTGCGACTGACCGAACGCGCCACCGATGGCGTTCTGCACGTGGCGATTTACAGTCGCGACGTCGCGCTCGGCGCGACGGTGGCGGCACTGATCGCGCCGAGCGACAAGGGTGGTGCGATTCGCGATGTGCCGGTCCTGGCGAAAGTGGTCTCGGAACTGCCGGAGCAGGTACCTGCGGGGATCTTCATCGCCTCGCCACTCGATGCTCAGTCGCTGGCGCGCTGGGTGAAGTATTGCCAGGATCGGCAAGTGGTCCTGTATTCGCCTTTCGAGGGTGATGTCGAGCGCGGCGTGATGGCAGGGCTGGCGATCGAGGCGACGGTGCAGCCCTACTTGAACGAGAACGCGCTGGACGCTGCCGGCGTCGAATTGAAGCCGTTTTTTCTGCGCGTTGCGAAGGTGTATCGATGATCGGCCGCTCGGCAATGGCGATCGCGGCGGCATGTGCGGTTCTGACCGTCCTGCTGGAAGGTTCGCTATTGGCGTTCTGGTTGTTCTTTCTGCAGCCGCGGTTGCTCGATGAGGCCTCGCAACAAGCCGAAGTGATGGCGCAATCGCAATCGGTGCTGCTGGCCAACGCGCTCGCGCAGGAAAACATCGACAGCCAGCAGGCATCGATGCTGCAAGCGATCGATCAGATCCTGTTGCTCCGCAGCGTCAGGCGCGACGCCGCGTTTTTTCTCGACGTCGGCCTGGAGCTCGACTCGGACGTCGTCGGCCGTGCCGCGTTGTTGCTCAACCGCCGGGCCGGCGATTTCGGGAGCGAGCACCAGCGCGTCGAAGTAGAACTGTACGATCAAGACAGCGCCGAGTTGCTCGGCGTGGGTACGTTCGTCGTCAACGGCGAGTTCCACGCCGATCTGCGCCGCGATCTGCGCAATCAGCTGCTCATCCAGGGACTCGTGATCGCCGTGCTGATGCTGATTTTGGGCGGCGTGCTGGCCGTGCAGCTCGGTATCGCCGAGCGCAACACCGAACAGCGGCTCGCAGCCGAGCGCGATCTGGCGGCCAAAGAGCAGGCCTTCCGCCGCGATCTCGAGCAGGCGCGCGATCAGGCCGAGGCCGCCAATCGCGCCAAGAGCCAGTTCCTTGCCAACATGAGCCATGAGATTCGCACGCCGATGAATGCCGTGATCGGTATGGCGACGCTGCTCGAACGCACCGATCTGACGGCTCGTCAGCGCGGCATGGTGGCGCAAGTGACCACGTCGGCGCGGCTGCTGCTCGGCGTGATCAACGACATCCTCGACTTGTCGCGCATCGAAGCCGGAAAGCTGACGATCGAGGCGCGCGAGTTCGGCCTCAATCGCGTGCTGGACGACCTGATTGCGGTGGTGGGCGATCGTGCCCGGAGCAAGCGCATCGACGTTCTGTTCCAGGTCGCGCCCGATGTGCCGAATGCACTGATCGGCGATGCCGCGCGGCTGTCGCAGGTGCTGATCAATCTGGTCACCAATGCGCTCAAGTTCACCCAGCGGGGGCAAATCGTCGTCGCCGTGACGCGCGCGAACGCCGACAGCAACGATTTTTTGCTCAAGGTGGCAGTGACCGATAGCGGTATCGGCATTGCGCCCGCGCAGTTGCAGCGCCTGTTCCAGCCGTTCACGCAGGTCGACGAATCCGATACCCGCGTCCACGGCGGCGCGGGCTTGGGCCTTGCCATCTGCAAGCGCCTGGTGGAGCTGATGGGCGGCGAGATTGGCGCCACCAGCGAGCTGGGGCAGGGCAGTACGTTCTGGTTTACCGTGCGCGTCGCCGTCGACCGTCGGCAACCGCTGCGACCGCCCAGCGGCGGCGGCCGTCTGGCGCTGATCGTCGACGACAATCCAACCACGCGCGATGTCTTCGGCACCATGCTCGAATCCATGAACTTCGACGTCGCGCTCGCCGAATCCGGAGAGGCAGCGCTTGAGCTGCTCGCGTCCAGACGGTTCGACCTGATGATCCTGGATTGGAAACTGCCGGGCCTCGACGGTATCGAGACAGTGCGCACTTTGGCCGAGCGCGGCACGGCGCGGCCGGCCACGGTGATGGTCAGCGCCTACGGCGATGAGCGGCTGGCGCGCGATGCGCAGGGTGTCGGCATCGACGTGTTCCTGCACAAGCCGGTGAGTCCATCGTCGCTGTTCGACGGCGCCATGCAGGCGCTCGGAATGGCGCGACGCGTACAAAGCGCGAACGTTCCGGCAGCACGATTGAACGGTCGCGTATTGCTGGTGGAGGACAACGAAATCAACCGCATCGTTGCCGGCGAATTGCTGAGCGATCTGGGACTGGATGTGCGTACCGCCGACAGCGGCGCTGCTGCGCTGGAGATGTTTCCCGCCGCGCAAGCTGATGTGGTGCTGATGGATATCCAGATGCCGGGTCTGGACGGCATCGAGACCAGCGCGCGGCTGCGTGCCATTGGCGCCCGATGTCCGATCATCGCCCTGACCGCGCACGCCATGGCGGGCGACCGCAAGCGCTTCCTGGATGCCGGGCTCGACGATTATCTGACCAAACCGATCGACGAGGCCGAACTCAAACGCGTGCTCGGCCGTTGGCTCAGCATCGATGCGCGGCGCAGCGCGACGCCATCGGCGCCGCAACATCATGTGCCGGGCCTGGACTTGCCCACCGCGCTGCAGCGCGTCGGTCGCGAGGCTCTGCTGTGGCGTTTGATCGACGACTTCCGGCAACGTCATGCTCGTGCGGCTGAAGCATTGGCTGCGCATCTCGCTGCCGATGAGCGCAGCGCTGCGCTCGACTTGTTGCACACGCTCAAAGGCGCGGCGTCGACGCTGGCGCTCGTCGACATCGCCAATGCGGCGGCCAAGATCGAACTGGCGCTGCGCAATGGACACACTGTGCCGCTCGATGCGCTGAGCGCGCCACTCGCGGCGCTGGTGTGCGCGGCGCTGCCCAATGCGCCCAGCGTGATTTCGGTGGAGTCGGCCGCCGGGGCTGAAAAGCGCGCGGCGCTGACGGCCGCGCTGCAAGCCAACAGTTTGCTCGCAGGTCGCATCGCTGATGATTTCCTGAGCGCTGCAAACATCGATACCGACACCGCCGGGCGACTACGTGCAGCCATCGATCGCCTCGCATTCGATGACGCCTTGTCCATTCTGGCGTCTGCCAACACCTCTTCGAAAGGAGCCAATTTATGACCAGCGCGCGTCCACAAATTCTGATCGTCGACGACGAACCGGCCAATGTGCAGGTGGTCGCCGAGGCCCTGGCGGGCTTCGATTTGTACTTCGCAACCAATGGCGCGCGGGCACTGCAGATGGCCGTCAGCCAGCCGTTCGATCTGATCCTGCTGGATGTAGTGATGCCAAATATGGATGGTTTCGAAGTCTTGCGCTGGCTCAAAAGCGAGGCCAAGACCCAGCACATTCCAGTGATCTTTATCACCGCCATGACCGACGTTAACGACGAGGCCCGCGGCTTCGATCTGGGCGCGGTGGACTACATCGTCAAGCCCATCAGTCCGCCGATTACGCGGGCGCGCGTGCGTACGCACATCGAGATCAAGCGTCAGCGCGATCTGCTGGAGCAGCATGCGGCCATGGACGGCCTGACCAAGATCGCCAATCGACGTCGATTCGATGAGTCGCTGGCGCGTGCATGGCGGGCAGCGCAACGCAGCGCCGAGCCATTGACGCTGATGTTGATCGATGTCGATTACTTCAAACGCTACAACGACTATTACGGGCATAGCCCAGGCGATGAATGTTTGCGGCGCATCGCCCATGCGCTGGAACATGCTTTCTCCCGGGGCGACGATCTGGCGGCGCGTTATGGCGGCGAGGAGTTCGCGCTGCTGATCGCTGGCGACCAGGGAGAAACTGCGGCGCGTCGCGTTATCGATGCCATCGCCGATCTGGAGATCCCGCATGCGCGCTCCGACGCCAGCGTGTTCGTCAGCGTCAGTCTGGGCGCGGTCGTAACGCGCCCCGATTTGACGCAGCCCGACACAGCGCTGTCGGCCGCCGATCGCTTGCTGTATGCGGCAAAGGAAGCCGGGCGCGACCAGGGCCATCTCGACGACCAGATTTCCGGGCGCCGGGTGGTCATTCGACGTGAGCCGGAAAATCCGACGGTGGTGAGCTTGCCATGAGCGCAAAAGCCAAAGCGAAGGCACTGACGTTGGCCCTGTGGGCGGCGTTCGCCGCCCCAGCGAGCGCGCAATCGGACGACGCTGCAGCGCTCGCAGAATTGATGCAAACGCTGGAGGAGGAAACCGAGGTCGCAACGCGTACGCGCATGAACCGCGATTTTGTGCCTGGCATGGTGACCGTTCTTGAAGGCGCCGTACTCCGCGATTTAGGGGCGCGAACGGTTTGGGAGGCTTTGTCGCACGCACCCGGCCTGCAGACCGAGATCGACGCACGCGGAGTGCCGACGTTGACCGCGCGCGGCATCTACTTTCCGTTCAACAGCGGCAGCATCCAGATCCTTCTGAACGGTCTGGCCATCGGCCGCGAAGATATCGGCGCCAACGGCTCGGCCTTGATTCTGCCAATGACGCTGGTCGAGCGCATCGAGTTCGTACGTGGCCCAGGCTCGGTGATTTATGGCGACTATGCTTTCCAGGGCATGATCAATATCGTCACCCGCAGTGGTGTGCGCGAAATCGTTGCCGGGATCGACAATCATGGTGGGCGTACTTTGGATGCCTTGCACCATGCGGAGTTGGGCGAGATTAAATTGTCGTCGGCGCTCGGCTGGCGCAACAGCAGCGAGGCGGTTTTGCCGGTGGGCTTCCTGGCCCGCGAGCAGTCGCGTTCGTTGGTGCTGCGCGCCGAACGCGGCGGCCTTCGCGTCATTGCGCAGGGCGAGCGCCGCCGGCTTGGGGAGATTGGCGGCACTATCCGCGATCCGGGGCAGGCCGATGTCTCCTACACCGTCGGCAGCGACTACGCCCATGCGCTCGGCCAGCGCGTCAACCTGCGTACCCACGCGCAATATCTGCACAACGATTACGACTCTGGCGAAGTGCGCCTGGGCCCGAACAGTTTTGCGCTGGGATTCAAGGGCGGCCAGATTCGCGCCGGGGCCGAGATCGCGGTGGACAGCGAGCGCAGCCATTGGCTGTTCGGCGTCGACGGCCTGTGGGGCGAGATCGAGCGCGCGTCCTATCGCGGTCTGCCGCCCCGTCCAGGCCTGCCGCCGCGGCCGGTGGTCGTCGAAGGCGAATCGCGGCGCGTGGTGGGCGCGTTCGCGCAAGCGCAACTTTCGCCCATCGATGCGCTACAGATCACGCTAGGCGCACGTTACGACGCCAATCGCGACATCGGCAGTCGCCTGACGCCGCGCGCCTCGCTGGTCTGGCGGCCAGCCGAACAGCATGTGCTCAAAGCGCAACATGCGCAGGGCTATCGCTCGCCGACGTTCTTCGAGCTGTATGGCGATGGCAGCGTCAATCGCAGTCTCGATTTCGAAGTCAACACCACGAGCGAGCTGAGCTACATCTGGCGCGGCGCGCAGCAGACCTTTCGCGCCACCGCCTATCGCGCGGACATCGACGATATGGTGTTCCTGGATGCGCGCATTCCGGCGTTCCGCAATGCCCCAATTGCGCGGAGCCGCGGCGTCGAATTCGAATGGGAAGGCGTGCTCGGGCCGCAATGGCGCTGGAGCGGGTCGCTGTCTTACGTGCAGGCCCGCGACAGCCGCAACCTCAACCTCGTCGTGCAGGATATCGGCCGCAGCCCGAATTGGCTGGGTGGCGTTGGCGTCATCTGGCAGCCGCGCGACGATTTGAGCCTGGGAGTGGACTTGAACCACGTCGGTTCGCGAGACACGGCGACCATCGGCGATGGCGAATACCAGCGCATCGATATCGCGCTCAACTGGCGCGACGTTTACGGTTGGCCGGTCGACCTGCGCGCCGGCATCGATAATCTCGGCAATGCTCGCACCGTGCAGATCGTGACTGGCCCGACGGGGTCGACGTCCAATCTGTATCAGGATCGCGTGGCCTATCTTTCGCTGGGGTGGCGATTTGAATGATCCGGAGGCGGGGGCAGGGGGCAGGGGGCAGGGGGCAGGGGGGCAACCCGCACAATCTCGGCAACGAACCGGACAACCAGCTTCACGCGAACCCGGCTTCCACCAGACCCTTGAACCCGCCCCAGAACATGCGCTTGCCGTCCATCGGCAAATCCTTGTTTTCCAGCATGTCCGCAAAGCGTGGATCGGCCATGACGGCTTTGTTGACTTTGTCGCGTTGGGCGCGCGATTTGTAGGTGATGAACGCGAAGATCACCACTTCGTCGTCCTTGAGTTTGACGCTGCGCGGGAACGACGTGCGCTTGCCAACATCCACATCGTCGGCGACGGCTTCCAGGTATTCGAGAGCGCCGTGATCGCGCCACACCTGGCTCGCCAGTTTTGCGAGCTTCTTGTATTCGTCCAGCCGATCTTTTTTCACCGGCACCACAAAACCATCCACGTAACGTCCCATCGCTCCGCTCCCTGCCTGATTGCACGAGACATAGAGCCTGATCTTACGCCCGTCTGCTCGTTGAGACCAACATCACACCGATGAGTACTACGGCGGTGCCGAGCAGTTGCAGCCCGGTGATCGGCTCGCCGAGGATGGCGGCGCCGAGAAACAGCAGAGAGATCGGGCCGAGCACGCTCAGTTGCGAGGCGCTGGGCGCACCGATCCGAGCAATCGCATACATGGTCAGGAACACCGGCAGAATCGTGCAAAACACGGCGTTGATCGCCGACAAGCCGAGGACGGAGCGGTTGTGCGTCAGCAAGTCGCCGAGTGGATGCACCAGCGCGTAGTGCGCGAGCGACAGAACGCACGCGACGCACATCACGTAGGCGACCAGCCTGGTACTTCCGATGCGCTGGACGATTTCTCCCGAGACGATCAGGTACAGCGAGTACGACAGTGCCGCACCGAACACCAGCGCGCTGCCAAAAAACACGTCGCCGCCGCCCCAACGAAGGTTCTCGACGAACACCAGTGCGATACCGATGTAGCTGACAATCATCGCCAACCATTGGCGCCGCGTGATCGATCGTTTCAGTGCCGCGGCCGAGATCAGCAGCACCAATGTTGGCGTGAGGAACAGAATCAGGCGCTCGAGCGCCGCAGAGACGTATTGCAATCCCCAGAAATCGAGCAGGCTGGACAGGTAGTAACCCAGAAACCCGAGCAGCGTGATGGTGCCCCAGTCGCGCCGCGACAGCGCCGCCCCGCGCTGCGCCTGCCAGCACGCGATGATCGCGAAGGCTGGTGCCGCCATGCCCATGCGCAGCGCGATCACCGTGGCGGGATCGACGTTGTGCCGATACATGAGTTTGACGACGATCGCCTTGCCGGAAAACAGAATCGCCGACAGCGCAGCGAGTGCCAGGCCAGTGGCGCGGGTTTGAGTCATTGGAAAGCCGGGATGATGAACACAATGACCACGAACAACGCCAATCCGACCAACACGGCACCTATCATGATCCATTCGAGCACCGAGCGCTGGTACTTCACGTGCGGGGTCGATGCGATGATGTTCTGATAGTCAGCACTGAGAACCGTTTGGCCCTGCGCAGAGTACATCCAGTAAAGAATCGCGATGCCGAGCACGGTTCCAATCGGGATGTTGATGAGACCGATAGCCGCGACGATCGTGCCAGGAATCTTGACCCACGGTTTGACGTTTCGGTAGCCATAGCCAAGCCAGATACACAACGCTGCAATGATCACGGTCGCAATGCCGATTCTCAGCATGGACGCAAGTTCATTTGCTGACCTTGCGCCCACGCCGACGATCATCAACGGTCCGGCAACCGCCATCACCGTGCCGCCCAAGCAATAGAGCGTTCCAAGCGATTTCAATTGCGCTTCTGTCGTTAAGTGCTCGCGGCGAACACGCTCGAATTCGGTTTGGTAACCTTTGGCGTCATCGATGACAATGGCCTTTGGCGGCGCGTAAGGTGATTGCGACATCGTGTTTTCCTGAAGCCAGTCTTTGCAAACGGCCGGGGACGTGAAATAGCGTCGTGCGATGGCGCGACCCGTAACAGCGCATTCGACTGCCGATACTCGACGCGCAACCACGTTTTCGCTCCGCGGGGCCGCCCTGCTTGAAAACGGTGTCAAAGCTTCCGCAGGAAACTTTGGCTCGAACATCATTCGACCCCCAGCGCCCGAATCGACACGCTGGCCCACGCGCCGCCATCGTCGATGGCGACGATGCGATAGTCGCCGTCCTGCTGCAAGCGAATGCGGATCGGCGCCAGGTTGGAGGTGTTGCCGACATGGCGGTCATTGAGCAACCAGCGCACGACGCCGCTGCCGCCGAGTGCCTGCGGCTCGATCTCGATCGGACCTTTGCGATTACTGGGGTTGCGGAGCACCATCCCATCGCTGAGCCCGCCGATACGCAGGCCCTGGCGAAGATCGTCGCCAACGCATTCCGGATGCAGCGGCGGCAGGCTGGCGCGTTCTCGCAGCTCTCCAGACAACCACGGATGCGCCAACGTCGGCCAGCGCGCGATCTGGATCAACTCGGCGCTGGACGCAACGCAGCTTGCGTTGCGGCGATGCCGGCCATCGCGCCAGATCTGCAGGATCGGCGGTTGCCAGGTGTCGCCTTCGCGATCGGCGAAGGTGGCCGGGATCACATCATCCAGCACCCAGGCATCACGCGCCCGATGGCAGTGCTCAGATTTCGTTGCGCTCTCCGCCAGCCCGAGCGGCCAACAGATGCGGACCTCGCGTACGCCGCTGGGTGCGGGCGAGCTGTCTGCGCGCGGCGAGGGCAGGCCGTCGGCAATCGCGGCGAGTAGCGGCAACGCGGTGATCGCCCCAAACTGACCCGGTTGCGGCGTGCCGTCGGGGCGGCCGATCCAAACGCCGATCAGGTGCTCCGGCGCCACGGCAATCGCCCAACTGTCGCGGAAACCGTAGGAGGTGCCGGTTTTCCAGGCCAGCGATACGCGACTGGCGCCATCGAAAACACTTGCCGACAAGCTGTCGGACGGATCGCGCTCCAGAATGCGGCGCGTGATCCATGCCGCCCCTGGGCTGAGCAGATGCCGCTCAACGAGTGGCTCGTCGGCCCGGAATCTTGGCTTTGCAGCCAAGCCTGCGCGCGCCAAGGCTGCGTAGGCGCCGATCAGTTCTTCCAGCGAAGTTGCGCCGCCGCCGAGTATCAACGACAGGTTGGGCTCGGCATCAGCCGCCAGGCGCAACCGCAAGCCGGCGTTTTCCAGCGCGTTGGCAAAACGCACCACGCCAACGCGATCGAGCAGATCCACGGCCGGAACATTGAGCGACAGTCGCAGCGCTTGCGCCGCGCTCACCGGTCCCTGATAGCGCTCCATGAAATTGCTTGGCTGATAACCGGCAAAGGATTGCGGCGCATCGATGAGCAAGCTTTCCGAGTGGATCAGGCCGGTATCGAGAGCGAGGCCGTAGAGCATCGGTTTCAGGGTGGAGCCGGGCGAGCGCGTGGCGCGAACCATATCCACGTGTCCGGCGCGTTCTTCATCATTCAACGCGGCTGAACCGACGTATGCCAACGTCTCCATGGAGCGCGTCTGTACCACCAGCGCAGCGATGGAGTTGCGTTCCGGCAGACGCCGTGCAGTCGCGCGCACCAGATCTTCGATGCGCGCCTGGATGCCGGCATCGATCGTCGATTGCACCACAGCACCGCCGCTGCCGCGCAACCGCTCCGCCAGCAGCGGCGCACGCATGGGTGGGACCAGGCGCCGCGCTGCGACGGATTCGATGCGCGCATCAGTAGCGCGCGCCTCGCTCCAGCGATCGAGCGCAGTCATGCGTGCGATGACTTTGTTGCGCGCTGCCTGCGCAAGCGCCGGATGGCGATCTGGGCGCCAGCGACTAGGCGCCTGCGGCAGCACGACCAGCAGCGCGGCTTCAGCGTCGCTGAGTCGGCTCGCAGGTTTGCCGAGGTACGCGTAGCTCGCCGCCTGTACGCCCTCGATGGTGCCGCCGAAGGGTGCGAGATTCAAATACATCTCCAGAATCTCGCGTTTGCTGAAACGCGCTTCCAGCTGCAATGCGCGCCAGCACTGCTTGAGTTTGCCGGGTACCGTGCGTGGAATCGGCTCCAGTAGTCGCGCCACCTGCATGGTCAAGGTCGACCCACCCGACACCACCTCGCCGCTGACTAAGCCTTGCCAGCCCGCGCGCAAGAGCGATACCGGATTCACGCCCGCATGGCGGAAGAACCAACGGTCCTCGTAGGCCAACAGCGTGTCGATGTAGACCGTTGCCACCTCGTCGATACGCACCGCGAAGCGCCAGACGCCATGTTCGTCCGCGAACGCCCGCAAGGGCGTGCCATCGCGCGCGGCGACGAGCACACTGCCGGGGGCGAGAACGCGATTTAAGGGTGGTGGGAAAAGAAAGAATGCGATGGCGAGGCCAAGCAAAAACACCGTCGTGCCCGCGAAAGCGGGCATCCAGCGCCTTTTGGTTTTGGAGATGTCTGACTTCAAAGCAAAGTCACTGGTTTCCCGCTTTCGCGGGAGTGACGGGGGACGGTGAGCAACTGATCGATCCAGGCATTGCGCTGCACGCTGACGATGTCGGACAAACCTACCCCAACTGAATTGCCGGCGCATACACGCGTCCGGGCGGTTTGGGACGAAAACAAGGCGCGTTGCGGATAAATTCCTCGATGGCATTGAGCGGATGCCAGCCCGCGAGCGCCGCGAGCGGCAGCGTGGATAAATCCTTGGGATCGGCGCCCAGTTCGCGCCGAACGAGGGCCTGGGCGACTCGCGCATCCAGTCGCTCGCGTCGCTGCGCTGCGGTCAGTTCGAAGAAATCCCGCGGCACGATGACCGGCAGCACTTTGCCCGCCAGCAATTCATCGCTGCGCGTCAGCTTCAGCTCAAACAACGCATGGCCGAGTACCCAGATCTCCACATCCAACCCGAGTTGCCGGCGGCGGTCGGTCAAAAGTTCGTGCCACTGATGATCCTGCATCGCGTCGATCCACCCCGGATCGCGACTGGCGACAATCAATCCCGCTTCGTCGACGTGGGTCAGTGCTTGCTGGTGGCGCGTTCGGGTCTTCGGTCCAACCCGGGCAAGATCGGCGATCTGCAGTTCGTTCAGAACTCGCTTGATGCGCGGAAATTCCAGCCACGCGATGGCACCGAAGCGATCGTGCCAGCTGCCTGGCCGAGTGCTGACCACGCCCCGCGCGACGCGCGCCTCGTAGTGCAGATCATCGTTGCAATTGAGAGAGCTGGCGAAGGATGGCCAATCGCAGCGCAGGTTGAGGTCGCCAATAAAGCGCTCGTCCTCCAACATCAACAGCTCGCGATAGGCCGCGAGTTGCGTGAAGGGCGGGGTAGTGAAGTCGATGCTCAAGCGACGGCTGCAATCACCAAAGTTGTTCGCACGCGGCAGCGGCTTGTTCTTTGGTCCGCAGCCAGCAGGCTCGATCGCCAACTGTGCGGACCATGGGTCCGCCTGCCAAAAAAACAACGCGCAACCCGCAACCGCTTCACGCCAGGGTCCCATGCAAATCATGCTCATCCGCCTTTTTGATCAGCGCATCGATGAACATGCCTGGGGCGGGTCTGGGATCGGTTTTGCGGAGCTTGATGTAAACCTTGCCATCGATTTCTGGAGCGTCGCTGCGTGAACGCCCAATCGCAACGCTGGGACCCACCTCATCGATGAGGATCGTCTCGCGCCCGCCAACGCGCGCTTGCAGTCGCCTGGCACTGATCGCCGCTTGCGTGGTCATGAAGCGCTCCAGGCGTTCTTGCTTCACTTCCTCGGGAACGGCGCCATCGAGTTCGTTCGCGGCCGCGCCAGTGACCGGCGAATAGGCGAAGGCGCCTACACGGTCGAGTTGCGCCTCCTCAAGAAACGCGAGCAATTCCTCGAACTCGGCCTCAGTCTCACCCGGAAAGCCGACAATGAAAGTGCTGCGTAGCGTGATGTTCGGGCAAATCGCGCGCCAGGCGCGGATGCGTTCGATGTTGCGCTCGCCGCTCGCGGGACGTTTCATGCGCTTGAGCACGCGCGCATTCGCGTGCTGGAACGGGATGTCCAGGTACGGCAGCACTTTGCCTTCCGCCATCAGCGGTATCACCTGGTCGACGTGCGGATAGGGATACACGTAGTGCATGCGTACCCACACGCCCAGCTCGCCGAGTGCGCGCGCCAGATCGACAAAGCGTGTTTGCCATTCGCGTCCATGCCAGGAGCGGGGCGCATATTTCAGGTCCACCCCGTACGCGCTGGTGTCCTGGGAAATGACCAGCAGCTCGCGCACGCCGCCCTTGACGAGGCGCTCGGCCTCGGTGAGTACTGCATCGATCGGTCGGCTCACCAGATCGCCGCGCATCGAGGGGATGATGCAAAAGCTACAGCGATGATTGCATCCCTCGGAAATCTTCAAGTACGCATAGTGCCGCGGCGTCAGCTTGATGCCTTGCGGCGGCACCAGATCGAGAAACGGATCGTGTGGCGGCGGGCGTTGCGCGTGGACTGCGGTCATCACCGACTCATAGTCCTGCGGGCCCGATACGCTGAGAACCTGCGGGAAGCGGGCGCGAATCAGCTCAGATCGTGCGCCCAGACAGCCGGTGACGACGACCTTGCCGTTTTCGGCCATCGCCTCGCCGATGGCTTCAAGCGACTCTTCCACTGCAGAGTCGATGAAGCCGCACGTGTTCACCACGACCACGTCGGCAGCCGCATACGTGGGCACAATGTCGTAACCCTCGGTGCGCAGCTGCGTGAGGATGCGCTCGGAATCGACGAGCGCCTTGGGGCATCCCAAACTGACGAAGCCCACTTTGGGTGCGATGTTGGTCATGGGGGAGGGCGGTTGAAATCGGGCCGCGGAGTATAGGCGCCGCTACTGAACGCGGTCATCGGGCTGCAATGCTTCGGCGCGATCCTGACGGACATCAGTGTCCACGGACTTCGCAATGCGCGCGCTCGCCATCCTCGCCATCGTTGCCGCCAACATCGCCCATGCCGCCGATCCCGTGGCGGGCAAGTTCTGGTACGAACAGAATTGCGCGCGCTGCCACGGCAGCCCGCCGCAAGAACGCCAGGCAGGTACACCGAACATCACCGGTTTCAGTGCCGATCGCATCCGCGGCGCTTTGGCGAACATCCCCGCAATGGTCAAGGTCAATTTGACGCCTGCGCAAATTCTCGACGTTGAGGCATACCTGCGCGCGCCGCTGCAATACCTGTGGGCGCCGGGCATCGACTTCTCCGATCTTTGGTGGAATCCAGCCGAATCGGGTTGGGGCATGACGTTCACGCAGCGGCCGAATGCAAGCACCGTGGGTACGCTGTACATCTACGACGCCGAGCGCAAGCCTGTGTGGCTGCTGATGACGGGCGCTGTTTGGGTCAATCCGCTGGAAGTGCGCGGCGTGCTGCTACGCGCCGCAGCGAATGGATTTCCGCCCACGGGATTCAACGCCAACTCGGTCACTACGAGTCAGATCGGTTCCTTCTCGATCGTCTTCGCCGATCACCGGCGCGGCACGCTGACGTTCACTGCCGACGGAGTGGCGTACAGCAAGCCGATCGAACGCTTGGCGTTCTGAGCGGCTCGCACTGGCGTCAGGACTCAACGCTTTGGCCGATACCAGTAGCGATCGGCGAAGTCGGTATCGCCGCGTCTCAGCAGATGCCTCATGCCTTGCCACATCAGTCCGAAGTAGTGCCAATCGCCGAACTCGTCGAACTTGCGCGTCGAGGCAATGGACTTAGCCCGCATATTTCATGAGGGAACGCGGAAGATCGCGAAGGGTGAGAGAGGGCAAGCTTGCATCGCATGCGATGCGCCCTCTCGAACGACTGGCGGCTGCGCCGCCAGGCCGGACC
>JALHMG010000040.1 GCA_022844135.1 Lysobacterales bacterium | reverse complement strand
GCCGTGTTAGCGAGGAAATGGCAGCGAACACTCTGTCAGTACGACCAACTCGATGATTTCCACGCTGTAACAACGAAATCAAGCCATTTCATCGCGACCTCATGAAATATGCGGGTTAAGTTGCAGGACGCGGTTGGTAAGTCACGGGCGTTTGCATCGGCGGCTCGCGCATCAGCGAAATAGCGCGAAGAACGCATCGAAACCCCACTCGCTACCTCGGTTCGTTCTAGCATCCAGACAACCACTGGGAACACACCATGCGCACCCTCTCTCTTGCGATCGCACTTGCCATGACCACTGTCGCCAACGCCGCCGATCCAGATTACACATTGACCATTTACAGCTCCGCTCGGCCGGGGCAGGTGGACGTCAATGCGCTCGCCAACTACGGCGCCACGGGTCTGCCTGGTTATGCGCTGGTGCGCGACCGGCGCGCGATGGTTGTGCCGCAGGGCCGTGGCGAAGTGCGCTTCACGGATGTTGCGAAACTTATCGATGCGACCACCGTCAGCTTCGCGTCGCTGACCGACCCCAACGGCACGCGCGTGCTGGAGCAGAACTTTCAGTTCGATCTCGTTAGCGCTGAGAAACTGATGGATCGCTATATCGGCCAGAAGATCACGGTGGAGCGCGCCAACGGTACTGACATCGAGCGCATCAGCGGCACGTTGCTCGGCACGCAGGGCGCGATCCTGCTGCAGTCGGAGACAGGCGAGGTGAGTTCGATCACCCGCTACGATCACGTGCGCTTCCCGTCGCTACCCGGCGGGCTGATTACGCGGCCGACACTGGTGTGGCTCACCGATAGCGCGCGCGGCGGCGAGCATGACGCGCAGGTTGCTTATCAGACGCGCGGCATGACCTGGTGGGCGGATTACAACGTGACTTTGAATGAACGCGAGGGCGGTTGTACGATGGACTTGGCGGCCTGGGTGACGATCGTCAACCAGTCTGGCGCGAGCTTCCCGCAGGCCAAGTTGAAACTGGTTGCAGGCGAAGTCAATCGGGCGCCCGCCGCACCGGCGCCGCAGATGATGATGAAGTCCGAAATGATGGCGGCTGCAGCGCCCGCCGACGATGGTTTCGAAGAGTCCGAGCTGTTCGAGTACCACTTGTATACGCTTGGCCGCCGCAGCGATCTGCCCGAGAACTCGACCAAACAATTGGAGCTGTTTCCGGCGGCAGCAGGCGTGGGCTGCAAGAAGCAGCTGGTGTTCACTGCAAGCCCCTTCAACTATCCGCTGTGGGGCGGCGCGCCGAACATGGACCAAGGTTTAGGCGCTACGCACAAGGGCGAAGTCGGCGCGTTCCTGGAGTTCCAGAATCGGAGCGAGAACAAGATGGGCATGCCGTTGCCTGCAGGGCGCATTCGCGTCAATCAGGCGGCCAACGATGGCTCGCTGGAGTTCATCGGCGAGGATGCCATCGCGCACACGCCGCGCAACGAGAAGCTGCGCATCAAACTCGGTACATCATTCGATATTGTCGGAGAACGCAAGCAAGTCGATTTCAAGATGGATAGCAACGCGCGCTGGATCACCGAAACCTTCGAGATCGAAGTACGCAATCGCAAGAAGATCTCCGCCGAGGTCGTGGTGCGCGAGTACTTCTATCGCTGGAGCGGGTGGGAGTTGGTTGAATCCACGCACAAGGGCGACAAGCGCGACGCGCAGACGATGGATTTCAATCTGCAGATTCCTGCCGATGGCACGGGGAAAGTGCGCTACACGGTGCGCTATCGCTGGTAGCAGCTTCAGCGATAAGCGTCCGGGTGCCAGAACTGCCGCGATCTGACGCCATGCCGAGTCCTCGCCTGGTTGCCTGTCGCAAGTCGCGACTCGATGAGATTTCCATCTCGCCAACTTTAAGTGCCCTTTCACGGCACCTTTTGACATTCGGCGCCCGCAACTGGCTAAAATGTGGCGGCCAGCACACTTACCGTGACGGCGTTCGGTCAACATCAGAAGAATGCGTGACGATCGGTCGTCATGAACGGGGGCGTGATGGCAGAGCAGTTCGACCTGATCGTGGTCGGCAGCGGGGCAGCCGGGTTGAGTGTAGCGCTAGGCGCCGGCGGGTTGTTACGCGTCGCGGTTGTGTCGCGCGGCATGCTTGGGCTGGATGGCGCGAGCTGCTGGGCGCAAGGCGGTATTGCGGCGGCAGTCGGTCCCGGCGATTCGCCGGCGCAACATGCGGCCGACACCTTGACCGCTGGTCATCGGCTCAACCATAAATCGGCTGTGCGCTGGCTCGCGGAGTCGGCGCCAGATGTTGTGCGCTGGCTACTGTCTTTGGGCGTGCAATTCGACACACATCAGGGGCGTTTGACCCTGGGGCGTGAGGCCGCGCATTCGTTTCCACGCATCCTCCACGCTGGCGGCGACGCAACCGGAGCAGAACTGATGCGCTGCTTGCGCGAGGCGATGACGCGTCAGCCGTGGATCGAGCGCTACGAGTTTTGCGAGGCGCAGGAGTTGCTGAAGCGCGGCAACTCGGTTGTCGGCGTGTCGGTGCGTAATCGCCGTGGCGAAACGGTGCGGCTGGTAGCGCCGCACGTGGTGTTGGCCACTGGCGGCATCGGTCAGCTTTATCGATACACCACCAATCCAGTGGAGGCCGACGGCTCGGGGCTGGCGTTGGCGCATCTGGCCGGCGCCGAGCTGGCGGATCTTGAGTTCGTGCAGTTCCATCCAACGGTATTGGCGCCCAAGGCGGACGATACGAATACACAGTTGCCGCTCATCACAGAGGCGCTTCGCGGTGCGGGCGCGACGCTGGTGAACGAGACTGGCGCGCGCTTCATGGGTGCAGTCAGTGGCCAGGCCGAGCTGGCGCCGCGCGATGTGGTTGCCCGTGCAGTCTGGGATCAGTGGGCGCGCGGGCACCGCGTGTTCATTGATGCTCGGCATTTGGGCGACAGCTTGCGGTCGCGCTTTCCCTCGTTTTTCGAGGCGTGCAAAGCACGGCAGATTGATCCGCGCGTACAGTTTGTGCCGGTCGTGCCGGCTGCGCATTACCACATGGGCGGAATCAAGGTCGATCTGCACTCGATGTCGACGATGAAGGGCCTGTACGCTGTTGGTGAGGTGGCCTGTACCGGCGTGCATGGGGCCAATCGCCTCGCCAGCAATTCGCTGCTTGAGGCGATCGCGTATGGTCGCGCGCTCGGCGAGCGGCTTGCTCAGCGCGGTCCTTCGCAGCCGATTGCTGTCGTGGATGCGCAAACCCAGCCGCCCATACGGGCACTATCGACCAACGATAAGCTGGTGACGGCTCGCGCCCAGCAGATCATGTGGAACGATGTGGGTATCGTTCGCACACCCGAGCGCTTGAATCAGGCATTGCAGCAGATGCAGGTGATGGAGCGGCGATTGTTGCCTGGATCCCCAGCGTTGCGGCAGGTGCTTGTCAGTCGCTTGATCATTGAGGCCGCGCTGAAACGTAGCGAAAGCATCGGCTCGCACTATATCGAGAACACCAAGAACATCACCGTATCCACAACGCCCCGCGCGGTGGCTTGACTTACCGTTCACTCACCGGCAGTCTCCGCGCCTCGCTGACACGTAGCGTCAATTTGTGACACGGATCGCGTTTGGCCCTCCAAAGCGATAGCCGCAACGTGGCAACATATGCGCATTCTGGGCAGGGGTCTTACCATGAAGTTTGTTTTTCGAACGTTGGCTTTGGCGCGTTACCTGACCCTCAGAGGTCAACTCAAGGAACTTGAGAAAGCTATCAGCAGCCTTTCGCTCGATCAGAAACGTGCGTTGTGCGCATTGACCCAGAAAGAATTCGCCAATGCTGCTGCATTTGCGACGCCGCACTTGTACGCCAGCGAGAATCCGGAACGCTACAGTCCGTGGGGCAACGGCACGGCGATTGCGCTGGAGCGCATCAAATCCGATAACGTGCCGCTGCGCTTACGCGGCATCGCGCTGTGGCTGGCGGTGGCTTACCACGAAACGCGCGACGTGCCTTACAGCGAAATGCAGGATTTGCACCGTGCCGTGATGCGAGCTGTGCGCTTGCTCAAGGAGTCGGTGGGAAACGGCCCATCGACGGATGTTTGGGCTAGCACGAAGGTTGCCTGAGGTCCGCTATCTTTAGCGCATGGACACCATGCGCCGCTTGCCGAGTCACCAACTGCTGTCGTTCGCGCGCTTCCTGACGCGTCGCTTCAACGACGATCAATGCTTCGAGGCCGCTGGCGCTTTGTCGTATACGACCGTGTTTGCGCTGGTGCCGCTGTTCACGGTCGTGCTGAGCTTGTTCGCGAGCTTCCAGGAGTTCTCGCGCTTCTCCGATACCATCACGCAATTCGCGTTTCGCCACTTCGTGCCGGCCTCTGGTGTGGAGGTCGAGGCTTACATCCGCGAATTCGTTTCCAAGGCTTCGCATCTGACAGCGGTCGGCACCATCGCGCTGTTCGTCAGCGGACTGCTGCTGATGACGTCGATTGAGCATGCGTTCAACCGCATTTGGCGCGTGGTCACTTATCGCAAGACCATCGCGCGATTCCTGGTGTTCTGGACGGTGCTGACGCTTGGACCGCTGATGGTGGGCGCAGCACTGGCGGTCAGTTCGGCTTTGCTCGCGTATCCGATGTTGGCGGAGGCAGCGCAGCGCATGCAACTCGAAGGTTTGGTGCTTTCAACCTTACCGTTTCTCATTGTGTTTGCTGCCGCTACGCTGTCGTATTTGATCGTGCCGAATTGCCCGGTGCGGCTGCGGCATGCGGTGTTCGGCGGCTTGTTCGCCGCTGCCGCCTTTGAGATCGCAAAGCGCGGCTTCGCCTGGTTCATCTCGCAGTTTGCGACCTATCAGCAGATTTACGGCGCGGTCGCATTCATCCCGGTGTTTTTGCTGTGGATTTACATTTCCTGGGTTATCGCGCTGATGGGCGCATCGCTGACGGCTGCGTTGGGCGCGTTCTCGTCCGAAGCCAATAAGCGCGATTTGCCCGAGCGCGAACGCTTCAAGGCGATGCTCAGGCTACTGTTGAAGCTGCGCGATGCGCAGGCCAAGGGCATCGGTCTGTCGGTCGGCGAAATCGCTGCCAGCCTTCCGGACGTCCCCGAGGCCACGATTGCCGAACTGCTGGGATTTCTGGAGCGCCAGCGCATCGTCCAGCGCAGCGATATTGGTTCGTGGTTGCTGAGTCGCGACCCCGACTTGATCCGCGTGCGCGGGCTGTTTCGCGATGGCAGTTTCGTGTTGCCATTGAGCACCGGCAAGCAGCAGTCGAACTTGAGCGCCGAGGATCGCATCGAAGCGATTTGCGAAGCCGCTGCCAGCGCGGCGGAACGCAACCTGGATGTCGCGATCGTCGAGTTATTCAAGAAATCTCCGCTTCGTCACGTTGCCGACAGCAAGGAGAACGCAGCATCGTCGGTCTCTTGATCGTTCCCGTTTTATTGAGAAGAGAACATGCGCATATTGATGAGCTTGCTGTTGTTGACCGCGTCGGCTCAAGCCGAACCGTTGCCGGCAGATCTGGTAGTAAAGACCTTGGACGGCGCCGAGTACAAACTGTCGGCACAGAAGGGCCAATGGGTGGTGGTCAACTATTGGGCCACCTGGTGCGGGCCGTGCATCAAGGAGATGCCAGAACTCGACGAGTTGGATAAAGCGCGCGATGACGTTGGCGTGATTGGCCTCGCTTTCGAAGACACCGAAGTGGCCGATCTGAAGAAGTTTCTGGAAAAACGCCCGGTGAGTTACCCGATTGCGCAGGTCGATGTGTACGCCCCGCCGGCCACATTCAAAGTGCCCAAAGGGCTGCCGACAACGCATCTGATCTCGCCGAGTGGTGAATTGGCGAAGTCGTTTTTGGGGCCGGTGACGCGCGCCGATCTCGAAGCCGCAATTGCGGCCGCAGAATGATCTGTCGGCAGTTCCTGGTCAGTGGCCGAGTACAGGGTGTAGGCTTTCGCGCCTTTGCCCGCCGCGAGATGGAAGCGCTCGGCATGGTCGGTTCGGCGATCAATCTGACGGATGGCCGCGTCGATGTGCGCACGAGCGGCACGCCCGAGCAACTCGACAGGTTCGAGGAAGCGTTGTGGCGCGGCCCAATCCTGGCGCATGTGACTGGCATCGACGTCCGAGACGAGGCATGAAGATCGTCCTGTTGGGTGCGACGGGGGCCGTAGGTCAAGAGACGCTGAAACTTGCCTTGGCCGATCGGCGGATCGCCAGCATCGTGGCGCCGACCCGTCGCGCATTACCCACGCACGCCAAACTTTCGAACCCGGTTGGTGAGTGGCCGCAGCTGCCTGTAGCGGATGCGGTGCTATGCGCGCTCGGAACCACAATCGCTAAGGCCGGATCGCAAGCCGCGTTTCGAGCCGTCGATCACGATCTCGTTTTGCGTTTATTGCAGGCCGCCCGTGATGCCGGCACGCCCACGGCAGCGCTGGTGTCGTCGCTCGGCGCGAGTGCGCGCGGCAATTTCTATTTGCGCACCAAGTACGAGGTTGAGCAGGGTGCTGCGGCGCTGGGCTTTCGCTCGTTAACGATTTTGCGGCCTTCGATGATCGACACCGAGCGCAGCGAATCGCGCCCCGCCGAGCGAATCGGATTAGTGGCGATGCGAGCGTTCGCAGCACTGATTCCGCGTGCGTATCGCGCCGTGAGCGCTGCGGCGATTGCGGAGCGTTTGTTGGATGCGGCGCGCGCTGCGCCGCCGGGCGTATCGGTTGTCGAATCGGCGGAGATTCAGGCGTTAAGACGTGAATCAGAGGGCTTGAATCAGCCACCCGCCAAATGAAACGCTGTCGCGCGCTCGACTTCTTTTTTCGAACCCAGGAAGACCGGAACGCGCTGGTGCAGGTCGGTTGGCATGACCTCCATCAAGCGCTCGCGCCCGGTCGTCGCTGCACCACCTGCCTGCTCGACGATGAATGCCATCGGATTGGCCTCGTACATCAAGCGTAAGCGTCCCGGCTTGCTCGGGTCCTTCAGATCTCGCGGATAAATGAAGATGCCGCCACGCGTCAGAATGCGATGCACATCGGCGACCATGCTCGCGACCCAGCGCATATTGAAATCCTTACCTCGCGGCCCGGTTTTGCCGGCCAACAGCTCGCCGATGTAGCGCTGCATCGGCGCTTCCCAGTGGCGCTGGTTGGACATGTTGATTGCGAACTCCTGGGTTTCTTCCGGAATACGCAAGTTGCGCCCAGTCAATACAAATGAACCGACTTCGCGATCGAGCGTAAAGCTGTAGACGCCGGCGCCAGTGGTCAACACCAAAATCGTGCTCGGCCCGTATACCGCGTAGCCAGCGGCAAGTTGCCGCGTGCCTGGTTGCAGGAAGTCCTCTGCCGTAGGCTCGGTCACACCATCCGGACAGCGCAGCACGGAGAAGATCGTACCCACCGACACGTTCACGTCGATGTTCGAGCTGCCATCGAGCGGATCGAACAGCAGCAGGTATTCGCCTTTGGGATAACGATGCGGAATTGCGTGCGGCAGGTCCATCTCCTCGGACGCGATCGCCGCCAGATGTCCGCCCCATTCGTTGGCTTCGAGCAAGATATCGTTCGACAACACATCGAGCTTCTTCTGCACCTCGCCCTGGATGTTCTCGCTTTGTGCGGACCCAAGCACACCACCCAGTGCGCCTTTGCCCACCGCGATCGAGATCGCTTTACACGCCCGCGCGACGACCTCGATCAACAAGCGCAGATCAGCGTCCAGGTGCTGGTGTTCGCGCTGCTCCTCAATCAGAAAGCGCGTTAAGGAAATCGATTTCATTGAGCGGAATCCGCGAGCTAAGCGTCGGGCGCGGATTCTGGCAAAAGGCGGGCGCTGTGTCAGTCGCCGAGCTTGAGGAACATTGCCCGAAGCAGGCACCTATACTCTGCGGCTCTTTACGCATCCTCGGTCCTCCGTGTACGCGCTTTCCGCAGCAAATTTAAAGAAGACTTACGGCAACAAAGTCGAAGCGCTCAAAGGCATCTCGCTTGACGTCGCAGAGGGCGATTTCTTCGCGCTTTTGGGGCCCAACGGCGCCGGAAAGTCAACGCTGATCGGCATCGCCTCCTCGCTGGTGCGTCCGAGCGCCGGCGACGTGCTGATTTTTGGCAAGAGCGTGGTACACGAGCGCATGGCGGCGGTTTCGCAAATTGGCCTGGTGCCGCAGGAATTCAATTTCAACCAGTTCGAGAAACCTTTCGAAATCCTGGTCAATCAAGCTGGCTACTACGGCGTACCCCGCGAGATCGCCCGGCGCCGTGCCGAACAGTATCTGAACCAGCTGAGCTTGTGGGAAAAAAAGGACGTCGCCTCGCGCACTCTGTCTGGCGGAATGAAACGACGATTGATGATCGCGCGCGCGATGATGCACGAGCCGCGGCTGCTGATCCTCGATGAGCCGACCGCGGGCGTAGACATCGAAATTCGCCGCTCGATGTGGACGTACCTGACGGAGATCAACCGCGCCGGCACCACGGTGATCCTGACCACGCATTACCTGGAGGAAGCCGAAAACCTGTGTCGCAACATCGCGATCATCGACAAGGGCACGATCATCGAAAACACCGGCATGAAAGTGCTGCTGAGCAAGCTCGACAAGGAACACTTCATCTTCGATTTGTCGCGGCCCATTCAGGCCTTGCCCGATGTGGGCGGCTATCGGGTGCAGCGCATCGACGATGTGACCATTGAGGTTGAGGTGCCGCGCGGTACGGAGTTGAACGCGTTGTTCGGCAGTTTGAGCGCCGCCGGCATTGGCGTGCGCTCGATGCGCAACAAGACCAATCGGCTGGAAGAACTCTTCATGAACTTGCTGGACGATGCCAAGGCAAGGAGCATCGCATGAGTGCCGGTTTCGTCGCTTTTCAGACCATCGTTATCAAAGAGATCAATCGAATCTTGCGCATCTGGGGCCAAACCTTGGTGCCGCCAGCGATCACGATGACGCTGTATTTCTTGATCTTCGGCCAGCTCGTGGGTAGCCGTATCGGCGAGATGGGCGGGCACCGCTACATGGATTTCATCGTCCCAGGTTTGGTGATGATGAGCGTGATACAGAACGCATATGCGAACGTCGTCAGCTCGTTCTTCGGCAGCAAATTCGGCCGGTATGTGGAGGAACTGCTGGTATCGCCTACGCCGAATTGGATCATCCTGGCCGGTTATGTGGGCGGCGGCGTGGTGCGTGGGATGTTGGTCGGCGGAATCGTGCTGATCGTGTCGCTGCTGTTCACCGATTTATCGATTGCGCACCCGTGGATCATGCTGCTCAGTGTCTTCCTGGCGGCCGTGTTGTTTTCGCTGGCGGGGTTTGTAAATGCCGTCTACGCCAAGAAGTTCGACGATATTTCAATCGTCCCCACCTTCATTCTGACGCCGCTGACGTACCTCGGTGGCGTGTTCTACTCGGTGAGCCTGCTGCCTGAATTCTGGAAGAACGTGTCGTTGGCCAACCCGATTCTGTACACGGTGAACGCTTTCCGTTTCGGCGTGCTCGGCGAAACGGACGTCAATCTGGGGTTGGCATTCGCGATCATGATTGGCGCGACGATTGTGCTGTTCGTGTTCTGCCTGCGGTTGTTGCAAAAGGGCGTTGGCCTGCGCAGTTGATGCTGTGAGGATCGACGAACTCGCTGCGCAGGGCGGTCCTCTTCGGCTGGTAAGGTGGCAGTTTTTCTCTGCCGAGACCCGATGGTGTAGCGAAATCGAAGATGAGGTTGTAAACCATGCCCGTCGAAATCGAACGCAAATATCTTCTGGCCAACGACGGCTGGCGTGCGCTGGTCGAGCGCAGCGCTTACATGAGCCAGGCGTACCTCGGCGGCACGCGCTGCTCGACGCGCGTACGTATCGCTGGCAAGACGGCGTGGCTCAATGTCAAGAGTTTGGAACGCGGTGCGGCGCGCCTGGAATACGAGTACGTGATTCCGGTGTCGGAGGCGCGCGAGATCATCGAGCGACTGGCCGATGGGCCCGTGGTCAGCAAGACGCGGCACTATGTGCGTGTGCAAGATCATCTTTTCGAGATCGATGAATTCGATGGCGAGAACCTCGGACTGATTGTTGCGGAGATCGAATTGACCCACAGCGATGAGCAGTTCCCGCGGCCCGACTGGCTCGGAATGGAAGTCACCGCGGACGAGCGCTACTACAACGTGCGTCTCGCGCAACTGCCGTATTCGCGGTGGCCGCGATGAGTGCCTTGATGATCGGCATCGCCGGAACCGAGCTCGCGCCGCAAGAGCGTGCGTGGATTGCGCATGCCGCTGTCGCCGGCGTGATCTTGTTTACGCGCAACTTCGAGAACCTGGATCAGTTGCGGTCGTTGTGCGCGGACATTCGCGCCGTGCGCGCCGATACGGTGCTTGCGGTCGATCAGGAGGGTGGCCGCGTCCAACGCTTCAAGAACGGGTTCACGTTGCTGCCGCCATTGGCAGCCATCGGCGCGCTGTACGATGCGCAACCCGCGGCCGCGCGGCGCGCAGCGCGCTTGCACGCCACGATCATGGCCACCGAAGTACTCGGAGCGGGTCTCGATTTGTCCTTCGCCCCTGTGGCGGATCTGCAGCGTGGCAATCTGGCGATCGGCGATCGCGCCTTTCACGCTGATCCTGCCGTGTGCGCGGAACTCGTCACGGTGTATGTCGACGCGATGCAGCGCGCAGGCATGGCGGCCACCCTGAAGCACTTTCCAGGGCACGGCAGTGTGCTCGCCGACACGCACTTCGATCGCGCCATCGACATGCGTCCGGCGCTCCAGATCATGGAGCAGGACGTGCTGCCCTTCGCGATGGCCGGCGCGCTGGCGAAAGCGGTGATGATGGGGCATGTCGAGTATCCCAGCGTGGCGCCCGAGGCGGCCGGGTACTCGCCGTTCTGGATCAAATCTGCGCTGAAGCAGGCGCTGGCCTTCGACGGCGTGGTGATCTCCGACGACATCGGCATGCAAGCCGGCGCGGCGTTGGGCGCGATCGAGGAACGGCTAGCTGCGCATCGGCGCGCGGGATGCGATCTGGTGCTGGTGTGCAGCCCGGATATTGTTGAGCCCGCGCTCTCAGCTGCCCAGGGATTTCGCGCCACCGACAAGCTGGCGCGCGCGCTGCGCGGCCGTTTGCGCGCGCCGCTCGAAAAGGAGCTGTCGCGCTCGACGTGGTCACATTGGAACGCTAGGCTGCAAGCTTTGCTCGACGACGCTCGCCCATCATGACCGATGCCGAATTCGAAGCCGCGCTCGCGCGTGCCGAACTGATCCACAATGAGACTGTGATCGATGCGGCCATCGAACGCATGGGCACAGAAATTACCCAGGCCATGCGCGGCATGCGTCCGCATTACGTTTGCGTGCTGACGGGCGGATTGATCCTGGCGGGAAAGCTGGCGCCGCGCATCGATCTCGATCTTGATTTCGATTACCTGCACGCCACGCGCTATCGCGGCGCGATCACCGGCGCCTGGCTTGAGTTGAAAGCGAAGCCGCGCCATTTGTTCGAAGGCCGCGATGTGCTCCTGGTCGACGATATTCTCGACGAGGGCAAGACGCTCGCGGCGCTCGTGGAAATGGCTGCCACGGGCGGCGCGAAAAGCGTTCGCATCGCGGTGCTCGCACGCAAGCTGCATGACCGCTGCGTGCCGGGATTGCGCGCCGATTTCATCGGCCTCGAAGTTCCAGATCGCTATGTCTTCGGTTACGGGATGGATATGCACGAACGTGGCCGAAACCTCAAAGGAATCTACGCCGTATGAGTCATCCGATTGGTGTCATCGCTGGCACGGGGCTGTACCACTTGCCGGATTTAACCGATGTGCGCCATGAGCCATGGTCCACGCCGTTCGGCGAACCTTCGAGCGCGCTCAGGCGCGGCAAACTCGATGGCGTGGACGTGGTGTTTATCGCTCGTCACGGCGATCCGCATCGGCTCGCGCCGCATCGCGTGAACTATCGCGCCAACTTGTGGGCGCTGAAACAAATTGGGGTACAGAACCTGCTATCGATCAATGCCGTCGGCGGCATCAGCGACATCGCCGCGCCCGGTGCCCTGGTGGTGTGCGATCAGATCATCGATTACACCCACAGCCGCGTCAGCAGTTACTCGGATCAGTATGGCGAGGCGGTGCGTCACATCGATCTGTCCGAACCCTACACGCCAAGGCTGCGGCAGGCCTGGCTCGATGCCGCGCGCGCTTGCGATGAAGCGGCGCACGACGGCGGCGTGATGGCCGTCACCCAAGGCCCGCGCCTGGAAACGCGCGCAGAGATTGCGCGCCTGCATCGCGACGGCTGCGATGTGGTCGGCATGACGGCGATGCCTGAAGCGGCTTTGGCGCGCGAGCTGGACATTGGCTATGGCAGTCTCGCGGTCAGCGCCAATTGGGCCGCAGGCCGCGGTCCAGCAGCGGAAATTACGATGGAAGAGATCGAGCAGACGTTGAAGATCGGCATGGCGCGAGCCCTACGGGTGTTGCGTGCTGCCCTGCATCTTTCGCAGCATTGATTCTGGCGCAGGACCGCTCAGTCGAGCGAACAACCGGAAATAGGACGATGGCCAAACCCTTGCAGTTTCGATTGGGCGAGCAGCTGCTGCCTTTCGAGCTTGGATCGAAGGTCGACAAAAAGGCGCTGTACGGCTTTGCCAGGCGCATCGCCGAGAAAGACGGCAAGGCGCTCAGTCGCGGGATCCTGCTCGCCGATGGGCGACTTTTGCCTTCGAACGCAGTGTCGTCGCTGAAAGCCGATCCCGAAGGTACGCCGGTTGAAGAGGTACAAACGCTTATCGACGATCAGCCGGCGGAAATGAAACCGAGTTCGTTCGATGTCGAGTCGCCGCTGCAGCCGGTACCGATGAGCGAACTGACCACCTTCCAGGTGACCGATGTTTATCCTCTGATCGGCAGCGGTCTGGAACAGGGCTTGTATCGCACCACCTTCAACTATCGCAAGAGTCACTCGGCCAGAGATGCGCTACTGCTGGTGCGCAGCGATGGGCCGTTTCTGCTCGTGGGCTTGGGCAAGCGCAGCACTTTTCTGAGCCTGTCCGTGGCCTACGATTTCTTCGATGCGGAAGGCGAAAGTGATGATGCAGATGATCTGGATTTCTCGATGGTGTGATGCCTTGAAGCGGTTTCAGGGGTGGACGTAGGGGCGCAATGAATCGCGCCCCTGCAAGACCTATAGCCAAGAACCAAGAACCAAGAACCAAGAACCAAGAACCAAGAACCAAGAACCAAGAACCAAGAACCAAGAACCAAGAACCAAGAACCAAGAACCAAGAACCAAGAACCAAGAACCAAGAACCCAAATGCCCATCACCCTGCACCTCGAATACCAAGGCAAGAGCGCACGCGTCGATTTGCACGGCCTGCCGCCCGACAAACCGAAAGTGGTGCCGCGCACGACGACCAGCAGTGGCGAGGTGACTTCCGCACGCCTGGTCACTGGCGCCCGCAAATACGCTGCGGTTGATTTCGCCTCCTTGGTCGCGGGCGATCCGGAGCTGGATTTAGAGTTGGCCGGCACCCCGATCGATCCCGATAGCGTCACGCCAGCGTGGTTCGATGCCTCCGATCCTGCGCGCGGGCCGATCGGCGATTTTGCCGATGTCGATATCGTCTACGACGCCGCAGGACAGGAAAAAGCGCGCCGCCCACATCTGGTGCGGCATGCGAACTTGAACGAGCTGCACCCAGTCAAGATCGGCAAACGCCTGCCTGCCAACGAGGCGCTGACGCAGTTCGCGTTCAAGCAAACGCTGCAACTGGCGCATGTCGATGGCTTGACTTACGAGTTCCTGCAAAACCTCGCTCGCGATCTGTCGCAGAAGGGCGAAGTCGCCGTGCTCGGCGCCGGTCCCAAAGGCAACCAGCCGCTCGTCATCCGCGAAGCCGGCACCGCTTATCGCGCCTTCCTGTATGGCGAGATCGACAGCGAAGGCCGCTATCGCCTGCTACTGCTGTTGTCCGATCAGGAGCTGAAACTGCCTGAGCGTGTGTCGGTGGAGTTGTAAGCTTGAAAAGCAGTACCCACGAGTGAATAGCGTTATCCAAATCGCGCTGAAAAAAGGGAGGATCCAATGTCTTTTGGGTCGCGTTTCGGGACATCACGCTAAGCCATGCCCGACACGGCGTTCACCATCGTCGCGCCCTACCTTGACGACGCAGAGGCGACGCGTTGCTGGCTCGGCGAGATAAATCTACTAGCCGGGGCGCGTCCGAAGATTGTGCTAGTGGATGACGGCTCGGTCGCAGATTCGGCAAATGTCGAGTGGCTGCGCGATGCCGAGTTGCCTGGGACAGTGATTCGCCTGCGACGAAATGTTGGCCATCAACGTGCCATCGCGACTGGACTTGCCTATGTTGCCGACACCATCGGGGCGTCGGACTGCGTGGTGGTCATGGACAGTGATGGCGAGGATCGCGTCAACTTCGTTCCTGCGCTGCTGGAATCGCTGAACGCGTCCGCGGACGTCGCTGTGGCTGTGCGCGAGGGGCGCATCGAGTCGCAGCGCTTCCAGCTTTTCTATCGCGCCTATCGACTCGTCTTCGCGCTCCTCACCGGGCGCAACATCGAGTTCGGCAACTTCATGGCTTTGAGCAGCGCGGCGACCCGCCGTCTGGCAGCAATGCACGAGACCGCACTGCACGTCGCGGGCGCCGTGTTGGTATCGAAGATGCGGATCGCCAGAGTTCCCATCAAGCGCGGCGTCCGCCATGCCGGCGACTCGAAAATGAGCTTCGTCAGTCACGTCCTGCACGGCTTCAAGGCAGTGATGGTGTTCGCTGAGGATGTGCTGGTGCGCGTCGGGCTGCTGTGCGCCTTTGTAGCCTCGGTATCGATTCTCGGAGCCGTCGCCGCCGTCGCGCTCAAGCTGCTCGGCTTCGCCACGCCCGGCTGGTTCTCGGTCGCCCTCGGCATTCTGGTGCTGATGTTCCTGCAAACCGGCGCGCTGGCGCTGATGATGTTGATGCTCACTGGCGTGGTTCGCCTCGGCGGCACGCGAACAACTAGCGACTATCGCGATCTGATCGAACGCATCGAACGTACCGAAACAGGCTCGTGAACCGAGGCCCACGTCCAAAGAACCACGCATGAAGTTCGCCGAATCGATCATCGCGTATCTGTGTTTTGCGCTGCTGCTGTTGCTGGTCTTTTTCATGCATATGCGCAACTTCGCGGTCGATGTGGTGTTCTACGCAGCCCTTTTCGACGCAGCACTCGCCGCAGCCATCGCCACCGCACTCTTGTTTGCCCTGGGTTCGCGCCTGCGCCTGACGCGCTTCGAACGCGGCCTGCTTGGGTGCATTTTTCTCCTTAGCGGCTACGCGTTCGCGATCAGCATTCCCACGCTCATCGACCGCTCGCTGTCGTTCTATCTGTTGGAAAAGCTCCAACAACGCGGCGGCGGCATACGGCAAGACACACTGCCAAGCGTGTTTGTAGACGAATACCTCATCGAGCACCGACTGGTCGATGTGCGCCTGACCGAACAACTCCAATCCGGCACCATCGAGATCGTCGAAGGATGTGTGCTGTTGACCGATAAGGGCCGTGAGTTGGCGGAGCTCAGCCGTTGGATTCGATTGCAGTTGCTGCCAAAGCGACGATTATTGCTCGACGAATACACGGATGCGCTGGTCGATCCGTTGCGCGACAGTGTGGCGCGCACGGACTATGTCTGTGGTCCTTAAACGACTCTCGCGCCGCCCGCGTTAGCAGGTTCGAGTCGCGCGAGCAGAATCGTCGCATCGTCCGGAAAATCAGCGTGCGCACAAACGATTTGTCGATCCAACTCATCGACGATGTCTGTCGCCAGCCCGCCAGCCACAAGCGAGCGCAGCGCAGCCAGGTTCGACACCTAGTGCCGTAAGCCATTGATCATATTGACCGGCGCTTTCGAAATTGGCACTACGGCGGTGTTTGAGGCGGATAGCGCTTGAAACAAATCGCTCTGCGCGGGCTCGGCGCGACCGATGGCGGTGAGAGTGTCGGTGCCGAATTTGACTTGGTGATGCTGGATCTTCTTGAGCTCTCGCAGCGCACGCTCGACGCTCTCGCTGCGACCGGCGGCCTTGAGCCGCTGGCGCATCACCCGATGCATCAGCAATGCGAGAAAACAAATCAGCGCATGCGCGCGGATACGTTCGGGTAGACGGTGGTAGACGGACGCGATATCGAGATCGCTCTTGAGCACCCGAAAGCCCCGCTCGATGTCCGCCAGCGCCTTGTAGCGGGCTACCACCTCACTCACATTGGTGACCAGCATCAGCTTGCCATCAAGTCGTTCGGCCTTTTCAATCTCGGCATCGCGCTCGGCAAAGGAGAACAGATCGGCTTTGAAGTCGGCGCGCACGAAACGATGCAAACATGGCTCCACATAGTACGCCAAGCCATGCGGGTCTATGCATATGGTTGGAGAATTCTGACAGCTCCGCGACCTGGCGCGCGGAGCTCGCTGGTTGAACATTACTCAAGAGCCGCAACCTTAACTGCAATGAGAATGGCAAGCACGACTGTCGCGCTCGCGAGCACCGTCCATGATCTTCGAATAGCCCGCGGTTCGTTCTTGTTGATCCACAAGGTTGTCCAATGAAATAATAGAAAAGCCAATAAGTAAAGAATCAAGGATATCGCAGAATCCTCGGAAAAGACCAAGTCGAGGAGTATGACTACCGCTCCCATCCATACGAAGAACAGTACAAAGTAGGCGATCATTCGAACGAACAGCTATTGAGCTTGTCAAATTCATCAAAATCTGGCACTCTGTTTCCATCGCAATCTATTTCTGCGCAATCCATGCGCCGAGGTTTCATCAGTGTGATTGCCAGTGCCACAGGGCCTTTTGGTATGATTCGACCCTTTTCGCTGACTTTTGCAAGGCCGCCGGTCAGTTTGCCGATTACATAATTGTATATCAATCGATCACCTATGGGCAGTGGAGAGCGCGGCGTCGGAATAGTCGGATTAGGGAGATTTGGCCCTGGTCCCGGCATGGGTGCTGGAGGCAATGTCGGAATGAAGGGTCCGACCACTTGGTTTCCATCATAATCAACGAGATTCACGGGGTCGAAATCAGCATACTGATAAATATTGGTTTGTGCATTTCGAATTCTGGAATCTCGGAAGGTTCTTTATGTCACGGACTAGTTGTTCGCGAGTTCGGTTTGTATTCACTTTGTCGCCATCCGCATTGAATTCACACTGGGGACGGTTTGGACTGTATTGGCCATTTACATAGTCGTCGTCCCATAGCCGTCCGTGCCCTGTTACGTTGACGGCGGCAGGGTTGTTAATGGCTGCGGCAGCGGCAGCTGAGTATAAAACCTTCCGAATTGGCAAGCATTGGTTTTATTTTCAACTATGCTTTCGATCCATTCGAATTGGCGATCCTCCTGTTTGGGACTAGGAAGCGACTTGGTCGCTATGGCTAGACTGTTCTTTAGGCGATCGCCATAGCGACTTCTGCCGAGGTGGTACAAAACCTGAGCCGCAGACGCGAGATACTCGCCTCCAGCACGTTTGTATTCATCCGCTAACTTGAGCGCGGCTTTGTAGTCACCGTATCGCACGGCCGCGTTTAGGATTTCCAGTTTTAGCAAGAAATCATCAATACCTAGATCGGAGAGCAGTTCGACGATCGCAATCGAACTGCCACAGTATTGCTCGCGATGGAGCATTACCGCATAACCTAATTTTTGAAAGCTATCATCACCCTCATACATCATAAGGTTGGATGCACAGGAAAGTCTTTTGTCCTTGTGAGCCGACCACGCGAAACAGATCGCACTATACAGACCGAATGATTGGTAGTCGTTTGCACAGTCGACCAAATTCAACTCAATTCTCTCCAACGCTGAGGCAATGCCGTTCACAGCATTTTGAATTTCTAATTGAGAAAATTCGCACCTTGTAGTCGAGCCGTTCAAGGTGATCGCGAACAGGACGGGAATAAGATTGGCCATGATAACTACTCAATGGTAGAACCAAAATTGCACGTTTGCGCCGATGGGACCTGTAGGGTCTGCCGACGCCGGACCGTAGGATGCCAGTACAGGCATTCCGGTTTTCTCCGCAATGTATTGAGCGAGTGGATTTGGTCCATTTGCTGCCCCACACATGAACAAGTTGATGTACCTTGCATTTGGAAAGTTGGGATGCTCTCTTATATCAGCCGCAATGTCCGAGGGTGTTCTATGACCATGATGCATGTTACGGTCTCCGTCGATCGAGGCCATTCGCTCGCGTTCGGCGTCAGTGATGGCCATCTCGGCCAACGCCGCGTTGCTCGCCGGCATGCCCGTGCCGTCGACATCGAGGATCGCCAGGCCGCCCGAAATCGACAGGATCTTGATCACGCGCCCGGTGTCGCTTGGGAGCCACGTGCCTTGGCGGTACTCGTAGTAACCGAGCGGCACGCCTTCGCCGACGGGGAAGCCCACGAAGTTCTCCACATACAAGCTCACCGGTTGGCTGAACTCAACGCGCCGCGCGCGTGCTGCAATCGCCTCGTCGGCCGATAGCTCAACCGCATACATGTAGCCCACGGAATCGGGCAACGGCCCCGGCATGCGGCTCGGCCCCGCTTCGCCGACGGTGTACTCGGTGGCCCTGAATCCAATGCTCGGAAGCGGTTGGCGGCTGCCGTCGTCCAGCACCATTTCCGCCGACGTTGCAGCAGGGAAAAACACCGTCGCTCGCCGCGTGCCGTCGGCATCGGTCACGGCGCTGCCGCGCGCCAGCGAACCCAAGGTGGCTGGTCCCAGCGGTACTTGCGTGACTGCGGTATCCAACTCGATCAGGCGCACGTCGTCGTAGTACTGCCATTGCTGCCAGGGTGTCAGTTCGGAACGCTGCGCGCGCAGGTAGCCATCTTTCTGGTAATCGAGCACCAATTCGCCGCCGCCGTTGACGACCAGATCGTAGGCGCCATCGTTGCGAGTGAAGGTGTAGCCAAATTGCGGATGCGAGAGCACGCGGACCAACACGCCAGGAAGGGGTTGGCCTTGGGCGTTCTTGACGAAGCCCTTGAGCACGGCAAGTCGGTGCTCGACGATGGCATCGGGCGGCACGCCGCGTTGTACCGGATTCGGATGCTTATAGAGGAAATCGACCGCGTCGGGGAATCCGGTAGTGATCGTCGGATTGATCGGCGGTGCGATGCTCACCGGATCGGGTGGCACGAAGGTAACGACACACGCCGGATCGAGCAGTCCATCGCCGTCGGCGTCGCGCGGACAATTGGTGGGCGGGGACGTGCCCTCGAAGCCATTAACGAAAACGATGTCCAATCCTTTGGTGTCGGCCAACACCGCAGCGACCGCAAAGAACACCGCAACCAAACCCGCAAGCTTCAACACCTTAGACATTTCGCCCCCTGTAAGGCTCTGTCTTAATCCAATATTGACCATTTCTTCAACTGTCAGCAACCGTGAATCCGTTCTTATCTTCGATGGCAATCCGTCCGCTCGCGCTTGCATTCCTCATCCTGGTGGGCGCGCTGCTGCTGTTCTCGGCACCCGGCTTGGCGCAATACCAGGATTGGGCGATGCACATTCACCGCATCGCGTTTTTCCGCGATGCGATGTTCGATCATGGCGTGTGGTATCCGCGCTGGGTCGACGATGCCAACGGTGGCTTCGGTGCACCAGTGTTCGTGTTTTATTCGCCGCTGGCGTACTGGTTGGGCGCCGCCTTGATGCAGGTTAGCGGCGATGTGGTGCTGGCGATCAAGGGCAGTTACATCGCTGCAATGCTGATCTGCGGATGCGGGATGTATGCGCTGATCGGTCGCGGCGACTGGACTGCGGTTGCTGCAGGTTTGTGCGCCGCGTTTTGTCCGTTTCTGATGCTGGTCACCGAGCGGTTCAACATGCCCGCGAGCGCCTTGGCGATGGCGTTGGTGCCGTGGGCGGCGTATGCGCTCTTGAAAAGGCACTGGCTGCTGGCATCGGTGTTCGCAGCGCTGGTTTGTCTGGCGCACATCCTGGTGGCTTTTCAAGCGTTCGTTCTGGCGTTTGTCGTGTTCACATTTCGCATCCATGCCAATGGACGTGCGTACGCGGCTCGCACGTTGCTCTGTCTCGGACTGGCTTTGGCGCTCAGCACGGCGCATTGGCTGCCTGCGATTGCCGAACGCCACCTTGTTCACACCGAATATCTGACGCAGGCATGGCCGATTCGCGAGAACCTTTTGCACTTCATGGAACGCCCTTCGCGTGGCGTCTTTCGCCTGGAGTACGGATGGGTCTGGATCAATGTTGCCGCCGCAGTATTCGTTGCGGCGTTGCTCCTCAGAAAAGGTCGCGAGCAGCAACGAGGCGTATTGCATATCGCTGCCGTCGTTTTCCTGATGACGTCGCTGAGCGCGTGGGTCTACGCAGCCGTTCCGTCGCTGCAGTACGTGCAATTCGCGTGGCGCTGGTTGGGGTTCCTCAATCTGCTATGCGTGTACGTCTGTCTTCGCACGCAGCCCGCGGGCGTCGCGTCGCTAGTGTTGATCGTCGTATTTGCCGCTCTCGGCGTTGGCGCTGTTCGGACGCAGATGTTCATGCCGATACCAAAGCGAACGTCGGAGGCCGAGATTCGCTGGGCCTTGGAAGCCACTCGATTCGATACGCCTGAGCACCGACCTCTGGCGTTTGGCGAGCGCTGGGATCGGAACTTCCAGTTGGATGCGCAGCCAGCGGTATTCGTCATCGAAGGTTCGACGCACGCGTCTGTGCGCAGTGTTTCGACGCACGCAATCGTGTTCGATGTCGATTCAGCGACGGCGAGCCGGCTTCGACTGCGCATCGTCGATTACCCCGGCTGGACGATTTCCATCGACGGCCGAGCCATCGCACACGGACGAGCAGAGAACGGGAGCATTGAAGTCGACGTGCCAGCGGGACGGCGCAATATCACAGCCTTTTTCACCCGAACCGCAACGCGGCGTTGGGCTGAAGCCATCAGCCTGATTGCGTGGCTCGGCGTCTTCCTGTGCTCGGTGACATACTTGTGGAATGCAGCTGCAAGGCACCGTTCTACAAAGAAGCTTATCTTTCAGCAGGCTGATCAGCGCCGCAGCGATGAAGCACGCCTATAGTTTGAACAAGCGCGTAACTATTCCTGCCACGCACGACCTTCTACCAACAATGCATCCGAACATGATCGATCACAGCAAACTCACGCTTCGCGGACGCTACGGCATTGCGACCGGCAGCGCGGTGACGGACCACGTGCTGATGGCGGTGGCCACCGATTTCGAAAACCAGGTGATGCGCAAGATTCTGGCGCTGTCGCCGGCTGAATTGGCGACGCGGTTTGCGGGCGGCGATCCGGTGCTCGTGGCGCACAAGTACGACGGCGAAGGCGTGTTCGTGTATTTCCAGCAGGGGCAGGAACCGTTCGCTTTCTCAGCGCCGGGCGGACGCGTGCGCTTGGGGTTCAAAGCGCTGGATGCACTGGCGACCAAACTGCAAGCTGGTGGTGTGCAACGCGCTCTGCTGCGTTGCGAGTTGTATCTCGACACCACGCGTGGCGCCGATGGCGCGCGGCGTTCGGGCGTTAGCGAGGTGATTCGCGTCAGCTTCGGTAACAGCGATGAGGACATTGCGCGCCTGAAGCTGGCGCTGCTCGATATCGTCATGCTCGACGGCAAGGATTTGCGCGCGCAGCAGGCGGACTTCAAGACGACGCTCGACAAATTGCGCGAGCTGTTCGGTACCGATACGAATGCAGCGGCGCATGCGCAAGCCGCTGAGGTTGTGCCTGAGTCGGGCGTCGCGGCAGCGTTTGCGCATGCGGTCGAGACCGGCGGTGAGGGCGTGATCATCCGCCGGCTCACGCGCGCCGAGACGTTCAAAGTCAAGCCGCACCGCAGCGTCGATGCCTTGGTGATGGGATTCGTGGAAGGCGAGTTCGAAGGGCAATATGGGGTGACGTCATTGCTCACGGGCCTGATCTATCCCGGCGCGCAAGTCGAGTCGCTGGTGCAGACGTTTGCGCGCGTGGGTTCTGGTTTGACAGATGCCGAACGCGTGGCGCTGCTCGATAAACTGCGTCCGCTCAAAGTCGAAGCGCCGCTGGCAATGACCGACTCCTCGGGCCGCGCGGTGCAGTTCGTGCGCCCGAAGTTGATCGCCGAAATCCATGGCGAAGACTTGATTAGCGCCGAAGGCGGACGCGAGCAGCGCACGCAATTGATCGGCTGGGATGACAGCCAGGGCAGCTATCGGTTCCTGGGGCTCACACCCTGCCCACGTCTATCGTTCGCGCGCTTCGAAAAGCTGCGCGAAGACAAGGAATGGAAGAGCGGGGGCGCGCGCATTGAGCAAATCCTCGAACGCGCCGAGCCGCCGACGCCCGCGCCCACAAGCGCCAGCACCGAAATCGTGCGTCGCGAGGTGTATGCCAAGGGCGAAATGTTGCGCAAGCTTGTGGTCGTGCGCAAGGGCGGTGATGTGCCGTTTCCGTATCTCGTGTACTGGACCGATTTTTCCGCCAAACGCGCCGAGCCGCTCAAAATCACGACCGATATCGCGGCCAACGAAACCCGAGCGATGGCCATCGCCGAGCAGTTACTGGCTGAGAATCTGACCAAGGGTTTCGCGCGGGTCTGACCGCGATTCTGCAGGGGCGCGATTCATCGCGCCCAGATCGATTCCCCGGCTGGCGCGAAGGCACGTGCGTGTGAAAAGCGGGGTTTGCACGAAGACACGAAGCTGTGAACCTGTCGGTCTGCAATTGGAGTCATTCGGTCAGACCAACAGTCTTGGTGTGAGCATGTGCTTGGCCCAACGTTCTACGACCATGTTGGGAAAAGCTAAAAGCGTTACGCATGAGTGCGATACCGACTGTGCCTTCGCGCTATGGTTTGACCATGCCGCTCCTGCGCCTTCTCCTGCTCTGTTGCTTCTCCGCCTTCGCTGGCGGCTGTGCGCTGTTTGGCGGTGGTGACAAAGAGGAAGAGCAGGCGACCGTCGTCGAAGGCAAGGACCCGAGCACGCGGCGCGTGCGCATCTACATCAGCGGCATCGAGGGCGAGCTGAAAGACAACGCCAGTTCGGCGCTCGAACTCAAGGGTCTGATGCGCAAGAACGAGGCGAGCGAGGGCCTCATTCGCCGCGTGTATGGGCGCGGCATGGCGCAAATGGCGAAAGCGCTGCAGCCTTTCGGCTACTACCACGCTCAGGTCACGGGCACGCTGACGCAAGAAGGAAAAACGTTTTTTGCGCGCTACCAGATAGAGCTGGGAGCGCCGACGTTGGTAACTGCGGTCGACGTTGCGATCGACGGACCAGGCAAAGACGAAAAAAAAGTCCTGCGCACGGTCGAACAATTCGAGCCCGACCCAACCGAGATCCTCGACCATCGTTTGTATGAGGCCAGCAAGCTGCGCATCGGCGATGCGCTCGCGGAACGCGGCTATTTCGATGCGGAAGTTTCCGAAAGGCGCATCGCTGTGCGTCTGGCCGATCACAGCGCCAAGATTGCACTCAAGTTTGCTTCTGGGCCGCGCTTCCAGTTCGGGCCTACCACCTTCGAGGGCGCGCACATCCGAACGGACGTGCTCGCGGGTTACTTGCCCTACGAGGCGGGCCAAGGGTATCGCCAAGACCGGCTGGTCGCCTTGCAGCAGCGGTTGTTGCAGGCGGACTACTTCTCCGAAGTCGAAATCGAACCCGATCGCGAGAAGGCGGACGGGCTGGCGGTGCCGATCACGGTGCGTGTCAGTCCCGCCAAACGCACGGTTTACACGGGCGGCTTGAGTTTCGGCACCGACAGCGGCTTCGGCGTTCAAGGCGGTCTCAACCGACGTTGGGTCAATGAGCGTGGACACAAATTGAGCGCCCGCGCGGAAATCAGCCAACGGCTCAACTCGCTGAATGCCGCTTATTCGATTCCACTGCCAGGAAAGAATCGGCAAAGCTACAACCTCGCTTTAGGGTACCTCGATGAGGAAACCGCCACGTCCGTCCAGGAGGTGATCCAGTTGTACGCCTCGCGCCAGCGCGAGACCGATCTTGGAACCTTGAGCTATGGGCTGGGCTTGATAAGCGGCGATTTCGAGGTGGGCGATGAACCGGGGAGCAGCACGCTGCTTTTCCCCGAAGCACGCTATCTCCACCGCGTGGTCGACGATCCGATCAATCCGCGCGAAGGCTATTCGTTCAGCGCTGAGGTGCGAGCGGCGCCTTCGATCGGCGATGCGGCGTTTGCGCAGGCGCGGGTCGAGTCGCGCTATTTGATGGCGGTCGGCGAGCGCGATCGATTGTTGCTCCGTGGTCAGGTCGGCGCGCTCTGGACCGACGACTTTTCGCGATTGCCGCCGCAGCTGCGCTTCTTCGCTGGCGGTGATCGCAGCTTGCGCGGCTTTGGCTATCAAACGCTGGGACCGACCAACGCTGCCGACAAAGTCCGCGGCGGTCGCTATCTGGCGATTGCCTCGGCCGAGTACGAGCGGCATCTATTCGACGAATTCGGCATCGCCGGTTTCCTCGATGCGGGCAATGCCTTCGACACCGGCGATGCCACCGTCGCTGCGGGTGTTGGAGTCGGTCTGCGCTGGCGTTCGCCCGTTGGCCTGGTACGACTCGATCTGGCGGTCCCGGTGGCGGGAGAGGGCGACGGATTGCGCTTGCATTTGCTGATCGGGCCCGAACTATGAAGTGGTTGTTTCGAGCGCTGGTGCTGATCGTAGCGCTGCTGGTGGCCTGTGCTCTGGCGATGTATTGGCTGCTGCGTACCGAGAGCGGGTTGACGTTCGCATTGGCCAACGCGGGTGCGCAGGTGTTGGGCTATGCCAGTGCGTCGGGCTCGCTCGCAGACGGTGCAGTCATTGAAAAGCTCGACGCGCGCTGGGGCGATGTGGCGGTGCGCGCCGAGCGCGTTACGCTGCGCTTGGTGCCGAGTCGATTGCTGCATCGGGAAGTGGTTATCGATACGTTGACCACGCGCGGCTTGATCGTTGCGCCGCAAACGAGCGATGCGCCGCCGTCGCCGAGTCGACCGGGCAAACTCGATTTGCCGGTGGCCATCGTGCTGCGCAATCTTGACCTGACCGACAGCGGCATCGATACCGGCGGCGAGACGCCGCTGCAGTTTTCGCTCGGCGCACGCGAGGTCAGTTTGCGCGACGGGCAGCTCGCGATCGATGGCATTGCGCTACGCGCTGGGGAGCTTTTGCTGCGACTGTCGGGCGCCGCCGACAGCCGTCAATCTTGGGCAAGCACGCTCGACAGCGAGGGCGAACTGCCGGTGGGGGACAAAGCGCAGCGCGCGCGCGTTGGCGTCAAGGGCAACCTCGATACGCTCGATGTAGATGCACAGGTCAACGACGGCCAGATCACGCTGAAAGCCAATGTCGCCGATGTGCTCGGCACCGGCGCTACCGACGGTCGCCTTAATGCGCTCGGCATCGATCCGCGCGAGTTCGGACTCGATGCCGGCATCGAGTCGCTCGACCTCAATCTGGCTTTCGGCTGGCGCGATGGGCGCGCCAGCGTGACCGGCGGCGCGACGGTCAATCGACAGCCGCTGGAGGTGGCGCTCATCGACATCGGCGTTGGCGATGGGCAGGTGCAGATTGGCGAAGCAAAGCTTGGGTCGGCGGCATTGGGCTTTGTGAAGGCAAAGGGTGCGTGGCCGCTCGACGACGGCGCTGACGCGGGCGCGCTGACGCTCGATTTCGCCAATGCGGCGCTCGCTGATTGGCGTGCACCGATCGTCGAGGCTTCGCGACTGACCGCGCAGGGCGCCTTTTCGGGACGCTTGAACGATTGGCAACTCGCGTTGGATGGATCGTTGTTTTACGACCTTCAGACGCTGCCGCTGCGAGCGCGTATTTCGGGGAACGATGCGACGATCGGGCTTGAGGAATTGTCTCTGCTGCAGCAAGGATTGCAACTCGCTCCTGACGCGCAAACACCGACGCTGGCGCCGGTCAGTCCGCCTGCTGTTGCAACGCCGGCAAGCTCCGAAAGCTCACCGGCCTTAGCTACGTCGGACACTGAAAACGCGCCGCCTGGCATCATCGCTCCGGGCAGCCTGTCGCTGACCGGCACGCTGGATCGCGCGACGCTGGAACTCGCCACCACACTCACTGCGAGTCGCTGGCAACTCGACGCATTTGCGCCGGAATGGCCGGGGCAATTGAGCGGCACGATCGACAGCAATCTGGTGCTTGCCGAGCCGCTGACGTGGCGCGTTGCGACGAAGGATTTGAGCGGCACGCTGCGTGGTTCGAGCATCGCACTGAGCGGCGAGCTGGGTGGGTCTGCTGCCGTGCCGCAGACGGGCGCTATGGCTATCGTGTGGGGCGAAGGCCGCACGCAACTGGAGGCGCTGGGCAACAGCCGACTGCGTGCGACGCTGGACAACGTGCCTCTGATTCACATCACGCGCTTGACCGGCGGACGTTTGAGCGGCAGCGCCGAGATCGATCTTGCGGCCGCGGATGTAATCGATACGTTGACGGGCGAATTTCGCGGCAGCGAAATCGCCTTCGACGCCTACGGCATCGACAGCGTGGAGCTAAGCAAGTCCGTGGGCTGGAATGGCAAGCTCGCGGCGCAGAACCTGATTCTGAATGGCCGCGCCGTACGCGCGCTCGACGCTACACTCGCCGGCAGCGCCAGCGCGCATCAGCTCACCGTCATTCTCGCTGCGCAGAACCTGGACGTCTCGTTCGGTGCCAGCGGTGCCTTCGAGAACGAAGCGTGGCGCGGCGTTGTCGATGCACTCGACTTGAGCGTCGCGCGGCTGCCGACATTTTCGCTGCAGGCGCCAACCAGCGCGGTGCTCGATGCAGCGAGCGTTCGCGTTGAACCGCTGTGTCTGGCCGCGGGCGCGGCGCGCGCCTGTGTGGGTATCGAACGCGGCGCCGATACGCAGCTTTCGGTCGATCTGGCCTCGATGCCGCTGAGCCTTGCGCAGCCCCTGCTGCCCGGCGACACGTTCGAATTGGCCGGACTCCTGAGCGGCGGCGGCTCGCTCGGCATCGCCAGCGATGCGTCGCTGTCGGGGCAACTGAAGTTCACGGTAGAGAACGGCACCCTGAAAGGTGCCAGCGAATTCGAGGCGCCCATCGACTTCGAGGCGACCGCCGCGCTCGATGCCGCCGCGCGGCGCGTGGAGGCGCGCTTGACGTTGGCCGAAGATGGTTTCATCGAGGCTACAGTGAGCGACTTGATGCTCGACACCGCAGCACTGAAGGCAACGCTGAAAATCAACGATCTGGCGCTCGCGGAAACTGTGACGCCGGAAGTGCAGAGCATTCGCGGCGCGCTCTCGGGAACTTTGAGCGTGCCGCTGAACCAGCCGCAGTTGCTGGCCGGACGCTTGCAAGCCGAGCGACTTGCTTTTGAGTTGCCGAGCATGGGCTTGAAGGTCACGCAAGGTGCGATCGATGGCACCATCGCCGACAACGTGCTGGCACTCGAAGGCGATCTGAACATTGCGCCGGGCACGCTCAAGTTATCGGGTCAAATTGCGCTGGACGGCACGGCGTCGGAGCTGCGACTGGTGGCCAACAACGCTGGTCTCGTCGACCTCCCGGCGGTGCGTCTGGCTGGCGATACCGATCTGATCATCAAGCTCGATGGCGACGGCGCGGCGGTGCAGGGTGGCGTGCTGCTGCGCGCAGGACGCATCGATCTGGATCGCTTCGCGCCGCCGGTGGCGCCAAGCGAGGATGTCGTGATCGTCGATGCGCCGCCGCCGCCAGCGCCCTTGCCGCTGCGCGCCGAAGTCAGCGTCGCCTTCATCCAGGAAGTCGATTTGCGCGGCTATGGCTTGCTCGCCACGCTCGGCGGCGGCGTGCGCATTTCGCAAGTGCCCGGCAAGAAGGCGCGCGGCACCGGCGAGATGACGGTCAAGGGCACGTATCAAGCCTACGGCCAGCGCCTGGAGATCGAACGCGGACGTCTGCGCTTTACCGGCGGCTTCGCCGACAACCCCGCGCTCGACATTCTGGCGGCCAAATCCGTTCAGCGGCAGCGCGTCGGCGTGGAAGTGCGCGGCCGCGCACGGCGCCCGCTGATCCAGATCTATTCCGATCCGCAGCTCGATCAATCCGAAGCGTTGTCGTACCTGGTGCTGGGCCGGCCCATCACGACTGCCAACAGCGACGACTCTGCGCGCCTCGGCGAATACGCCGATGCGCTGCAGTCGGCAGGCGGCAGCCTGATCGCCGGCAGCATCGGCCAACGTCTTGGGCTCGCGGCCGGCATCGAGAGTCTGGGCTCCTCCATTGGCTCGGCGCTGGTCGTGGGCAAGTACGTCTCGCCGCGATTCTTCATCGGCTACGGGTCGAGCCTGCTCGACGCGATCCAGCTCGTAATCCTGCGGTACCGCGTGACCGAGAACATCGAGATCGAGGGCATCAGTGGCAATGAGCAGAAGGCGAGCGTGAGCTGGCGGATGGAACGGTAGATGGTTTCTGTTGGCGCAACTCGCGCTAGACTTGGAATTGTGTCAATACCGGATGACCAACATGAAAGCTATGGGACGCACTATCTGGCTTCTCCTTGTCGTTGCCTCTGCCATCAGCCTGTCGGCGTGCAATACGGTGCAAGGGATGGGGAAGGACATCAAGAAGGCGGGTGAGAAGATTGAGGAAACAGCGGATTAAGATGGCTAGATGTCGAGCCGTCGAGGTTCGAAGGCAATGAAACGAGTTCCTAAGGTTGACCACGTATCGGTCGCGCCTGACAAGGGCAAAAATTGCAAGGCTACCGACTCGCAAGTCTCTAGAAAGGTTGGCACCGTCAAGTGGTTCAATGACGCCAAGGGCTTTGGATTCATCAGCCGTGAAGGCGATGAGGACGTGTTCGTGCACTTCCGCGCTATCCGGGGCAACGGTTTCAAGACTTTGAAGGAAGGTCAGAAGGTGAGCTTCAGCGAGCCTGACGCCGCAAACGCGGTAGAAATCATTGCCCACAAACCCGTTCATGTCATGACCGATCCGAAATGGGAACCTGGAAAACTGCTTGGCTCACAGCCGGCACCAGGCGGAAAGGTATTCGAAGTGCTTGCGCCGTTTGACCCACCGCGTTTTTTGGCGACAAAGCCGCGTAAGGCCAGCGGAAAGCGTAAGAGTGGGAAGTCGATAAGCCCTGTGCTGGAAGACCCTGCTTGATTTAGGCGTTTGATCGGTCCGTATTCGTCAATTGAAAGCTCGTCGCGACTTGCTGATCATGGATTCCGAACGCCATCACGTCTCTGCCTGCCAGCGCGCGGCGTGATAGATCCAATAGACGCCCTGACCGCTACGCCTCCGCATCGCCATCCCGCGCGGCGGCGCGGCGCAGGCGGTCGTGGATCGCCAGCCAGTCCGGCGTGTCGGGCGGCATTTCGATCTGGATGCGCGCTCGGCGCATTTGGTCGAGCGCGCGCAGACTGGCGTACAGCGCTTGCGCATACGCTGCGGCGTCGCGCGGCAGCGCGATCCCGCTGATACCTGCTGGCAGATCGCCGAGCGCCAGGACGGCTGCATCTGCACTGAGCCGCTCGCGCGGCACCAGATAAGTCGGCGTGTGTGGTGCGTAATGCGAAGCAAGTCGGCCGCTCGCGCGCGGGCCTTCGTCGTCGCGCACGGCAACCTGCACAGGTCCAATGACGGCTTCGAGCTGTGCGTGTGTGATCGCACCCGGGCGCAACAGGCGCGACCTTTCGCCACTCAGATCGACAATGGTGGATTCCAAACCCACATCGCTATCGCCGCCATCGAGAATTACGGCAATGCCGGTGGGAAACTCCTCGCGCACATGCGCGGCGCGCGTTGGGCTGATGTGCCCGAAGCGATTGGCCGACGGCGCCGCGACGCCGCCACCGAAGGCTTGCAAGAGCGCGTGCGCGATGGGATGCCTGGGCACCCGCAGGCCAATGGTGTCTTGCCCACCCGTGACAATCGTATCGGCGCTCGCAGCGCGTTTCAGTACCAGCGTCAGCGGCCCCGGCCAGAATGCATCGGCGAGCGAGCGAGCGGCTTGCGGAATATCGGCAGCCCAATCGTCGATCTGAGACGCCGATGACAAGTGCACGATCAACGGATGATCGGCCGGCCGCCCCTTGAGCGCGAAGATCTTGCGCACGGCCTCAGGGTTGCTTGCGTCGGCCGCCAGCCCGTAAACCGTTTCGGTGGGCATCGCCACCAGCTCGCCGCGTTCTAGGGCAGCGACGGCGTTGGCGATCTGGGGTTCGGGGCTGTTGGACATTGTTCGTCTTGTTCCATCGCTACAAGTCAACGCGCGAGTTCTCAACGAATGCGCACGTGAGCTTCCAACGGGCGGCAAGAAATTCGGCGATCTCAGAATCAAGAGCCAAGAACCAAGAACCAAAAATGCCTAGCGCCGAAACCCTGGCATGCCACCAAAACCACCGCCGCCGCCCAAGCCTTTAAGGGCTTTCAGCATGCCGCGCATGCCGCCGCCGGAGAGTTTTTTCATCATCTTCTCCATCGTCATGTACTGCTTCATCAGCTTGTTCACATCCGATGGTTGCGTGCCTGAGCCCTTGGCGATGCGCGCGCGGCGCGAGCCGTTCAAGAGATCCGGGAAGCGGCGCTCTTTTTTGGTCATCGAATTGATGATCGCCACCATCTTGCGTACTTCTTTGTCGCCCATCGCACCGACCGCCGACGGGTCGTCGAGCTTGGGCAACATCGGCATCTTGTCCATCAGTTGCGCCATGCCGCCCATGCCTTGCATCTGCAGCAACTGATCGCGCATGTCCGACAGATCGAATTTCTTGCCGCTGACCACTTTCTTGGCCAGCTTCTCCATCGTGTCCTGATCGGCCTTGCGCGTCACATCTTCAATGAGCGACAACACATCGCCCATGCCCAAGATGCGCGAGGCGACGCGATCGGGATGGAAGGGCTCGAGTGCATCGAGCTTCTCGCCCGCGCCCATGAACTTGATCGGCCGCCCGGTCAAGTAGCGCACCGACAGCGCAGCGCCGCCGCGCGCGTCGCCATCGGTTTTGGTCAGGATCACGCCCGTCAGCGGCAGCGCTTCGGCGAACGCCTTGGCGGTGTTCGCCGCGTCCTGGCCGGTCATGCTGTCGACGACGAACAGCGTTTCGATCGGCGACAGTGCGCGATGCAGCTCAGCCACCTCGGTCATCATCGCCTGATCGATCGCGAGACGCCCGGCGGTGTCGACGATCAGCACATCGGCTAAAGAGCGCCTGGCCGCTTCCAGTGCAGCGCGGGCGATATCCAGCGGACGTTGCTCCGGCGTGCTCTCAAAAAACGTCGCCTCGACCTGTCCGGCAACCGTCTTCAACTGCTCAATAGCGGCCGGGCGATACACATCGCAGCTCACCACCATTACGCGCTTCTTTTTGCGCTCGCGCAGGAAGCGCGCCAGCTTGCCAGTGGTGGTGGTCTTGCCCGAACCTTGCAGGCCCGCCATCAAAATGACCGCCGGTGCCGGGCAATTGAGGTTCAAATCCTCATTGCGCGCCCCCATCAAAGCGACCAGCTCGTCGTTCACGATCTTGATCAGCGTTTGTCCAGGCGAGAGGCTTTGCACCACCTCCTGGCCGACCGCACGCGCCTTAACGCGCTCGATCAGCGCCTGCACCACGGGCAGCGCAACATCCGCCTCCAGCAGCGCCACGCGCACCTCACGCACCGCCTCGCGAATGTTCTCCTCACTGAGGCGCCCCCGGCCACGCAGTTTGTTGACGGTGTCGGCGAGGCGTTTGCTTAGGTTTTCGAACATGCGGTTGAGGTCGTAGCTGACGGAGATGGCGGGATTCTAACTGCCGTCGATGGAACAAGTGGTACCGGACCCAGTGCGACGCCTGCTCGAACGGCCTGCAAGGAATGTGCGATAGATGTAAACGTATCGTAAATAAATCGTTCTTGGTAACTAACCGGCAATGAGCTGATTTTATGCGCCACTCCGCGTTATAAGGTGGGCGGGTTATCGCCCATTCCCCCAAAAGATAACGAGGTAAAAAAATGAGAAACTCAACTATTGCGTTAGCTTTGCTGTCGTTCTGCGGTGTGGCACAGGCGGGCAATTCGGCACTAGAGAAGGATCTCTTGGCGCGCGGCATGACGGAAGTGCAACCGGGTCTGTACCAGAGTGCCGATAAGTACTCGGAACGACTGGTTGCCGTGAACCAGGCCGGGTTTAATGCGCTTGCCGATCGTGCCCTCGAGCGCGCCGAGAGCTTGCGTGCATCCATGGTCAAAAACGGCATCACCCAGAGTGAGCAACAGCTGATCGACGGGCTGATGGCGACCGCCGATCGCTTTCGTGCAGATGCCAAACAGGTCTACGACTACGATCAAGATCCGGGCAGTTGCAGCTCGGGCGCGCAGATCCTATCGACAGCCTCGGCATACTATGGGACCGAATCCTCGGCATGGGCCGCCGTCACGCTGGACTTCGGTCCGACCACGCCGACTGGCAACTGGGCATACGCATCGACCGACCAAGGCTCTGCCAGCGACTCGCAGACCGGTCTTACCCCAGCTTCGGTATTTCAGTTTGCCGGTTACAGCTGCTATTCGACAGCTCATTCCAGCGTTAGTTGTCCCGGTGGCGGCGGCGTCGCATCGTCCGCATACAGCCAGCATCCGGGCGCGCCTTACAGCTGCTATGCGCCGTAAACCGTGATTGAGCGATGCCGCGGCAATCGCCGCGGCATCGTCAACCGCTTCTGTCATGGCCAATGCCGAATCGGCACCGGTTCGATTTTGTCGACAGGCGTAAAGCCGAAGATTTTGCCGTAAAAGTACAGCTCCGCCTCCTGGGCACGAACGATGTTTGCAGCCTGGCGAAACCCATGCTGCTCGCCTGGAAACTCGATGTACGCGTGGGCTACACCGCGGGCGTCCAGGGCCGCGACGATTTTGCGCGATTGCTCGGGCGGAACGACTTTGTCATCGCTGCCTTGCAAGGTCAGCAGAGGCTCTTTGAAGCCGTCGAGATGGAAGATAGGCGAACGGGCGCGATACAGCGCTTCGTTGGGTTCGCCCACCAGCGACACATCGTACTTGCGCTCGAATTTGTGACTGGTGGCGGCGAGACCGGCGATGTCGGAGACGCCGAACAGATTGGTTCCGGCTTTGAAGCGGTCGTGGAAAGCCAGCGCCGCCAGGGTTGTAAATCCGCCAGCGCTGCCGCCCCGAATGGCGACTTTGTTCTCATCGACCCACCCTTGGGCAACGAGGTAATCGACGGCGGCGATGGCGTCGTCGACATCGACGATGCCCCATTGGCCGTTCAAGCGCTCGCGATAGGCGCGGCCGAAGCTGGTCGAGCCGCCATAATTGACATCCACCAGCGCAAAGCCGCGACTGGTCCAGTATTGACGCGACAGATTGAGCGTCGCTTTGGAGACTGAGGTCGGGCCGCCGTGGATGGTGACGATCAGCGGCGGTTTGGCGCCGTCCGGTCCTCGGTGCGTGGGGTGTGTGGGCGGATAGAACCACGCGTGCGCGTTACCTACTTTGGACGGAAACTCGATCGCTGTCGGCACTGACAAATAGGTGCGCTCGACGGGCAAAGCGGAGGGCTGATGCAGCACGCGATGCGTGCCGCTCGCGGCGTCGATTTCGATCAGCACGCCAGTGTCGTCAGCCGCATTGGCGAAGGCGACAATCGCATCATCGCTGCGCCAGACGACTTCGCCGAAACTCTGATAGGGCAATTCGAGGCGCCGATATGTGCCATCGGTGGACACGATGCCGAGTTCATCGACGGCGGCATTGCTGGTGCGCGCGACGATTTCGCCGCGGGCGTTCGCATCGTACGTCTGGGCGCCGAGTTGCCACAGCGGCCCGGCCCATTCGCGCGCCATGGGCGAAACTGCGGTGCGCTCGGCGCCTTTCCAGCGATGCAGATTCCACCAATCGCCGACATCGGCAATCGCGTACAAATCGCTGCCGACGAAGGCTGGTTCCAGCGCTGCGATCCTGGCGTCGTCGATCAGCGTCTGGACGTCATGAACGCGCACATCATCGAGCGTTGCGGTCTTGAGCCGGGTCCGATCCCAGGGCATCGACGGGTGATTCCACTCGATCCACGCGAGTTGTTTGCCATCGGGCGACAGGCGCGGATAGGCGACAAAATCGCTACCCGTCACCAGCACCGTGCCCGCATCTTCGCCGCCCGGCGGCAAGGGCAGGGCAACGATTTCGTTGCGCTCTTCGCCATTGGCCGCTTTGGTACCGGGCCGATGATCTTCGCGTACCCACAGCATGCGCCGGTTTGCCGCATCGACCGTGCCGTCGGCGAATTGAAATCCACTTGGCGTGATCGCCACGGGTGCAGCGCCCTCGGCCTGGAAGTACAAGCGCTGATCGGCAAAGTTGGCGAATACGATGCCGCCATCGAACACCACGTACGAGTTGCCGCCGTACTCATGCACGCGGGTGCGCACGTTGAATTCGGCGGGTGTCAGCTCGGCGATGTTGCCGTCCCGAAGGCGCATCAACACTTGCCGGCCGCGTTCTTTTGGTCGGCTCTCTCGCCAGTACACGTCGCCGCCGGCGATGCGCAGATCGCTCATCGAAACGCCCGCTTCGGCGAGGCTCGCCGCACTGATCGGGCTTGGCCAACTGCCGTAGGGAGCGGTGATGCGATCGGTCATTGAGGATTTCTCCAGGTTTGAGCAGGCGGTGAGGGCGAGGGCAAGTAGCGGCAGGGTGGCGCGCATGGGTCGTCGACGTCGGATGAGTCTGGTGAGCCCTCAATAGTCGATGGTCGATGGTCAATGGTCAATGGGAAAGCTGTGAGCGGCGGACGTTTCAGGTGAACGGTTTGTGTGCGGCGGCTTTAGTCAACGGTCGATGGGTGAGCCATTGACCATTAACCACTGACCATGGACTATCGAGCATTCGCTCATCGTGGTCCTCGCCGTACGAATGGTTCTGACCAAAAAACTGCTTCGCGATCTCTGGCACCTGCGTGGGCAGGTGGTGGCGATTGTGTTGGTGATGGCCAGTGGCATCGCCACCTATTTGATGGCGATTTCGAACCTCGATTCCCTGGTCGAAACGCGCGATCGCTTCTACCGCGAGTACCGATTCGCCGATGTGTTTTCGCACTTGAAGCGTGCGCCGCTGTCGTTGGGGCAGGACATCGCGGCGATCGACGGCGTGGGCGAAGTGGAGTTGTCGATCCGTGCGCCGATGCGGATCCGGCTGGATGGTTTCGCCGATCCGATTCGCGGTTTGTTGATCTCGCTGCCCGATGATGGGCCCAAGCCGCTGAACCAGCTATACGTGCGCGCCGGGCGTTTGCCGGCGCCGTACGCGCTCGATGAGATCGTCGTCAGCGAAGCCTTTGCCACCGCGCACGGGCTGCAGCCGGGCGCGAGTTTAAGTGCGGTCATCAACGGCCGCATGCAGCCGTTCCGCATCGTCGGCATCGCCATTTCGCCAGAGTACGTTTATCAGATTCAGGCCGGCGCGGCCTTCCCGGATTTCAAGCGCTACGTGGTGTCCTGGGGCTCAAGGCGCGCGGTCGAGTCGGCGTATGGCATGGACGGTGCGTTCAACAGCGTCGCGCTGACATTGGCGCCGGGTGCCAGTGGCCGCGAGGTCGTCGAGCGACTCGATCCACTGCTGGACTTGTACGGCGGCTTGGGCGCGATCGAACGTAAGGACCAGTTGTCGCATAAATTCCTGAGTGCCGAGTTCGATCAGCTGAAAACCATGGCCACCGTGTTCCCGGCGGTGTTCATGAGCGTTGCGGCGTTCCTGTTGAATGTGGTGTTTTCCAGGCTGATCGCCACGCAGCGCGATCAGATCGCGATCCTCAAGGCCTTCGGTTATCGGCATGGGCAGATCGGCGCGCACTATGCCGGCATGGTGCTCACCATTGTCGCGCTGGGGTGCGCGTGCGGCGTGGCGGGCGGTATCTGGTTGGGGCGCATGCTCGGCATTTTGTACATGAGCTTCTATCGCTTTCCGTACCTGGATTACGTGCTCGCGCCGAGCGCAGTGCTTGGCGCATTGGCGATTGCGACCGCTGCCGCGGTCATCGGCGGCGTGGTGTCGCTGCGCGCCGCCATCATCCTGCCGCCCGCCGAAGCGATGCGCGCGGAAACGCCAGGGCGCTTCGCGCGCTCGTTGCTCGAACGCGCGCTGCCCTCGCGCTGGCTCGATCAACCGACGCGGATGATCTTGCGCAATCTCTCCAGGCGTCGCCGCAAGGCGCTGTTCACCGTGCTCGGCATCGCGCTGGCGTCGGGCGTGTTGACCATCGGCATGTTCCAGCAGGACGCGCTCAATTTCATGGTCGATCGCCAGTTCGCGCTCGCGCAGCGCAACGATCTGTCGGTGAGTTTCAACGAGCCGCGCGGGCGCGATGCGCTGATCGAAATCGCCGGTTTGCCTGGCGTGCAATACGCCGAAGCGCTGCGCTCCTTGGGTGTGCGCTTGCGCGCCGGACCGCGTAACGTGTTGACGGTGCTCGAAGGACTGCCGAGCGAGGCCAGTCTGAAGCGCGTGCTGGACGCGAACGGCGCGCCGGTTGCGCCGCCCGAAAACGGCCTGCTGCTCACCGACTATCTGGCGGGCATGCTTGGCGTGTCCCCTGGCGACAGCGTGATCGTGGAGGTGCAGCAGGGCGCCCGGCAGGTCGTGGAACTGCCCGTGGCCGGCACGGTATCGGAGGCGATCGGCATCGCCGCCTACATGGAGCTGGACGCACTCAATCGCGCGCTCGCCGAGGGCGATTTGCTCACGCATGTGCTCATGGATATCGATCCGCCGGCGCAGGCGGCGCTGTTCGAGTTGCTGGAAGAACGCCCGCAGGTGGCGAGCGTGGGCGCGCGCAAAGTGGCGATCGAGAACTTTTACGACACGATGGCCGAAAGCCTGCTGATCTTCACCGGCATCGCCACGCTGCTCGCCGGGCTGATCGCTTTCGGCGTGCTGTACAACACCGCGCGCATCAATCTGTCGGAGCGCGGCCGCGAGCTGGCATCCATGCGGGTGCTCGGGTTTACGCGCGGCGAGGTGACGTATGTGCTGATCGGCGAGCTGGCGATACTGACGCTGCTTGCGATACCCGCCGGTTGGATGGTGGGCTATGGGTTAGCGCAGGTGATTTCAGCGGGCTTGCAGAGCGAGTTGTATCGCGTGCCGGGTTACTTATCCGCGGCCACTTACGGCAGCTCAACGCTGGTCATCCTGCTCGCCGCAACGGCGGCCGCCGCCATTGTCGCGCACCGCGTTCGGCACCTGGATTTGATTGAGGTGTTGAAGACGCGGGAGTGAGCGGTATCGGGGGCAAAAGGCGCGGAAACAATTCAGCGAATCAATGGCAAGGAACCCTGGTCGGAGTAGAGCAGTCTTGGCGACATCGTTAGACTTGCCGTTGGTTCGGAGCGGAGAGTGGCACGATGATGCGGTCGTTGTTGGCGGGATTGGTTCTGGGACTGTTCGTGGGGAGTGCGCAGGCTGCAATCAATGTGGTCGCTTATTACCGATTGGGCGATGCCGACGCCGGCGCGGCGAATACCCTGCCGGGCGCGGCCCAGACGCAGCCGTCGATCGGCAACCAGCCGCTGGATCGATTCGGCAGCCCCGTCTACAGCAACGAAGGTCCGCCTCGTGGCGCCGTTAGCCGATTGTCGATGCGTTTCGATGGCAGTACCGCGCGATATGCGGGTCCGGTGCTCACCACCGTCACCAACAATGTCGGCATCGAAGCTTGGGTGCGCTCGAACGGCCGCACAGCAAACAACGCCACGATCGCCTACAACGGCAACACCGCCAGCAGCGGATTTGGCTTATTCCGCATTGGTCCGAATTGGGCGTTTCTGCTGGGCGGAGTCGTATTGGGGGGCACTTCTCCAGTGACCACCGATTGGACGCACCTTGCCTTTGTACGCGACAACGGCGTTGGAACGCTCTATGTCAACGGCACTCCCGCGGCGACCACGAACGCGGCGCCTAATCCAGCCGCTGGCAATTTCTTGGTCGGCGGCAATCCGCTGGTCGCCACAGAGTGGTTCGATGGTTTGATCGACGAGGTGCGCCTTTTCACATTCAATCCAGGCGAATTTCAGGTCAGCGACCTCAATCTCGGCCCACAACCGCCGCCCGTCGCAGTGCCGAGCCTTCAGCCCGGCGTGCTGATTGCGCTGGCTCTGGCGCTCGGTCTCATTGGCCTATTGGCCGTGCCGCGCCGCTGAGAGTGATCGCCGTCGTCTCGATGTCGATGACGAGATCGACATTGCGGACGTCGCCAAATCAGCCCTTCTGATGCAATTGTCCGGTCGCGAGAAATTCCAACTCGCGCTCGCTGAGCTGCAATTGGGCCAAGATCCATCTTGCACGATGTGCCAGATCTGCTTGAACAAGTAGCGCGAAATCGGCTTCGATTCCGCGCTCAAGAGACCGTGGTTCGATTCTGCAGGGCACGCCTTCCGATTCCAGCCAAGCCTGCATCGCTTGAGCCGGCCCTTGGGAGTCGAAGCTGCGGAACATCTGCCAATCGTTCATTCGCAAATCGGAGATCAGCTTGTTGTATGGATGCCCTCAAAGCAAGGCCGGATGAACGACCTTGCCGCCGTCGATGTTGATGCCGCGCTTGAGCGGCTCGTAGTCGCGCCATTGGCCGCTCGCGAGACGCATCGTGTACGGCAGGATCGCGGCGGAGATGGCCTGGCTGGAGGTTTGCGGCACGGCGCCCGGCATATTGGTCACAGCAAAGTGCGTGACGCCGTGCTCAACGTAGGTTGGTGCCGCATACGTGGTCGGTCGGATGCCTTCCACGCACCCGCCTTGATCGATGGAGATATCGACGATCACGCTGCCCAGTTCCATGGACTTGATCATCTCGGTGGTCACCACGCGCGGTGCGCGGGCGCTGGGGACGAGCACCGCTCCGACGACCATGTCGGCGGTCGCGACTTCGCGCGCCACATAGCTCTCGTACGGATACAGTGCCGTGACGTTGGCGCCGAGCGCCATCATTTGCTCCAGGCGATCCGGGCGCTTGTCGAACACCACGACTTGCGCGCCCATCGCTGCGGCGAGCGCGGCCGAATTGCCGCCCGCGGCACCGGCACCCAGCACCACCACTTTGCCACGTTCGGCAGCCGGCAAACCGCCGAGCAAAATGCCTTTGCCGCCTGCCGGTTGATGCAGCAGATGCGTGCCGACCTGCACCGCGATGCGTCCAGCGATCACGCTCATGGGCGCGAGTAGCGGCAGGCCGCCCTGACCATCTTCGACGCTCTCGAAAGCCACGCCGCACAGGCCAATATCGAGCAGGCGCTTGGTCAGCTCCGGCTCCGGCGCCAGATGCAAGTAGCAGAACAGCAGATGGTGCGATTTGAGATGCGACAGATCGCCAGCGATCGGTTCTTTGACCTTGACGATCAATTCGCCCTTCTCGTAGAGCGCCGCCGCATCGGGCGCGATTTTGACGCCGACTTTGGTGAACGCCTCATCCAGGAAACCGCTCTTGATGCCGGCGCCGGACTCGATGTACACCTCATGCCCCGCCCGCACCAGATCGCCGCACGCCGCTGGTACCAGCGCGACGCGCCCTTCCAAGGTTTTGGTTTCTTTCGGCACACCAATGCGCATATCGCCTCCCGGCTGGTTGGGTTTTGGCGGCAGTCTAGCGGTTGTTGATGGTTGATGTTCGCCGGCAGTGGTCAATGGTCAATGGAGTACCCTGCGCTTCTGCTTTCCCATTGACTACTGACTATTCACTATTGACCGCTCTTCGCATGCGCCTTCGCGACAACGCGACCGACCCCCGCCTTCCCATTGACTATTGACCATGGACTATTGACTACTGCGTTGGGAAATCGACGGTCTGACGACAATGACGCCAAGCATCGAACTTCGCTATTCCCGGCCGCTGATGGCCTTCGGCTTGATCGCCTGTCTGGTGGCTGCCGGTCATATCGGTTACGGCGGATTGATCGCATTCGCACTGTCGGCGAAGCTGGGCGCATTCGTCGCTGTGCTGGCTGTGCCGGTCGTCGTGTTGCTGCTCTGGTGGGCGTTGAGTGCGTTGCGCGCGATGCTGAATACCGATCCGATTGTCGTCATCGATGCCGATGGCATCACCGACCATCGCCACACCCAGGCCTTCGTTCCTTGGGACGACATCCAGCGCGCGCAGTTACGCTACTCGCGCAGTGGCGTCAGTATCCACATCCACTTTACTGAGGCCGTGGCGCAAAGTTATGTGGGACAACCGTTCTGGCTATTGCGCATCTTCAATACGCTCACGCTGTCTGGCGATCGCGTGCTGAATCTCGGCACATTGTCGTATCGATACAGAGAGGTCGAGCAGGCGCTCAATCGACTGCATCGGGAGCATCGTGTGCGCACTGCGCGGCAGAACGCCGAGAACGAAAAAGTGATGCGCGAGTTGCGGGAGCGTCAGTCCCAAAGGGGCGCCATCAGTTAGCCTCGCGGGATGGGAGCGCCGACGTCCTCGCCTGCCGGCTGGTTAGTCGTTCCAAAGCGGGCCAGCGAGGACGCCGGCGCTCCCACGGGTTCCGCGACGATGGGAACTCGAAAGCGCCCGCGCCCTCAGAACCACTCCTCACGCATGGCCAGCGTGCTGTCGTCGCTATCGACGATCTTGCACCAATGGGTGATTTGGGGCAGTTCGGTCGCGAAAAAGAAGCAGCACGTTGCCACCTTGCCGGCGACAAAGTCGGCGTCCAGCGTTGCGGCGCTCAGCGCGACGCGTGCTTGCCGGAGCCAGATCCACCCGATGCAAAGGTGCCCGAGCGCGTTCAAGTAGAACGTGGCGTTGGCGAGCACGGCGCGCACTTCGCCGGCGGCCATGCGTTGGCCGGCGCGCAGCGTGACACTCAGAATCTGATCTCGCGCCACGGCCAGTCGATCAGCGAGTTCCTTGAGCGGCTCCAGCGTTCGCGCGAGGTCGATGTCGGCATTGACGACCTCGATCAGCGCACGCAGCGCGGCGCCGTTTTGCATCATCACTTTGCGTCCGAGCAAGTCGATCGCCTGGATGCCGTTGGTGCCTTCGTGGATCGGGTTGATCCGGTTGTCGCGGTAGTACTGCTCAACCGGGTAGTCGCGCGTATAGCCATAACCGCCCAAGACCTGGATCGCCATTTCGTTGGCGCGCAAGGTGTAGTCCGACGACCAGGCCTTCACGATCGGCGTGAGCAACTCCAGCAACAGGCGGCTCACGTCGCGGCGCGACTCGTCGAAGCCCTCGTCCACTAAACGCGCGGCGTACAACGCGAGCACGTGCGAGCCCTCCGCATATGCGCGCTGCGCGAGCAACATGCGACGCACGTCGGCGTGCTCGATCAGCGTCACGGGCGGCGAGTTTGGATCCTTCTGATCGGGATGACGTCCCTGACGCCGTTCGCGCGCGTAATCCAGCGAGTACAGATAACCGGCGATGCCCTGCGCGATGGCGCCAACGCCAACGCCAATGCGCTCCTCGTTCATCATGTGGAACATATAGCTCAGGCCGTGGTGCGGCTCGCCCACCAGTTCGGCGTAACACTCGCCGCTCTCGCCGAACTTCAGAAAGGTGTTGACACTGCCGCGCTGGCCCATCTTGTGGTTCAAGCCTGCCAGCTGCACATCGTTGCGCGCGCCGCGCGTGCCGTCTGCGTTGACGCAATAGCGCGGCACGATGAACAAGCTGATGCCGCGCACGCCTGCGGGCGCGCCGACTATCTTCGCCAGCACCAGATGGACGATGTTTTCGCCCAGCTCATGGTCGCCCGCACTGATCCACATCTTGGCGCCGCTCAGGCGATACGAGCCGTCGGGTTGAACCTCGGCGCGGCAGCGGATATCGGCGAGCGATGAGCCGGCTTGCGGCTCGGACAAACACATGGTGCCGAAGTAGCGACCCTCAATGATCGGTTGCGCGTAACGTTCGATTTGCGCTGGCGTGCCGTAGCCCAGCAGCAAGTTCGCAACACCGCGTGCCAGACTTGGGTAGGCCACGGTGCTGGCATTCGCGGCGGCGAAAAGCGTATCGCATGCAGTGGTGACCATGAACGGCAATTGCATCCCGCCGCGCTCGGCATCAATCGATGCGGCCGTGAAGCCGGCCTGGTTGTAGGCCAGCAATGCATCTTCGATTTCCGGGATCAATTTGACCTTGCCATCGACGAAGGCCGGTTCGTTGAGATCCGATTTGCGGTTGTGCGGCGCGAACTTCTCCAGCGCGATCTTTTCCGCCAAATCCAGGGCCGCGTCGAAGGTGTCGCGGCTGTGCGCCGAAAAATGCGGCAGCACTGTCAGCGCCTCCGCGTCCAGGACATCGTACAGCGCAAAACGCAGATGGCGTGCGTCGTTGATACGAACGGAAACAGCGTTGGACATGGAAATCGATCGGCACCAAGGAGGCGCCGATCATCGCCGCTCCGGTGAGTAGTTTCCAGCGAGTGCGGGAGCAACCGCAGAGTTGCGCAACAATCTCAAGCTAACTGCGGAACAGCACACTAGTTGCGGAGGAAAAGCGCTTCCTGGTACGCGGACCCATGGTCCGCATGTTGGGTCTGGATGCAGCGCCATGCGGATCATGGGTCCGCGTACCAGAGCTGCGGAGCTCAACGATTCAAGAAGAAGCTGAAAATCATGTCGGCCACGAGAATCGCGCAAATGCTGTAGACCACCGCACGCGTGGTCGCGCGGCCGACGCCCTCGGCGCCGCCCGTCACAGAAAAACCCGTGGCCACGCCGATGAGCACAATCAGCACGCCAAACACCACGCTTTTGATCAGGCCCTGGTTGATATCCCAGGGTTCGAGCACGATCAGGCACTGGTACAAAAACCCAGTCAGGCTCATGTCCACACTGCCAAGCGCAAACAACGCGCCACCGATGATGGCGAAGAAATCAGCGATCAAGGTCAGGCAAGGCAGCATGATGATGGCTGCGATCATCGGCGGCGCGGCCAGATAGCGGACGGGTTCCACGCCGATCACACGTAATGCATCGACTTCCTGCGAGACCACCATCGAGCCGATCCGCGCCGCCAGCGATGACGCCGAGCGGCCGGCGACCACGATGCCGGTGATGAGCGGCCCAAACTCGCGCGTCACGCCAATGCCCAATCCCACCACAATGGCGCTCTCGGCGCCAAAGCGCTCCAGTTGTGCGATGCCATTGATCGCCAGACTCAAGCCGATTGTGACTGCCAGCAGCGACACGATCGGCACTGCATCGACGCCAATCTGTCGCATCTGCTCGAACACCGCCTTGGCGCGCAGCGGTTGCCCGACGCGCCAGCCAAAGAATGTGAAGTACAAGGTCTCCACCAGCAGGGCGCCGTAATAGCCCAGCTCCAGCAACGCGGCTTGCGTGCTGCGGCCGAAAGAGGCAATGGCGAGATAGGCGCGGGTCATTGCGGCTGTGTCTTGGTTGTTGGTTCGTAGTTCTCAGTTGGTATCGGATATCCGGAACAGCGCTGTTGTATTGCCCCGTCCAACAACCCTGAACACACAGCCTGTTACTTCACTGCCTCATCCAGGCTCGCGAGAATCGGAAAGACGCGATCCAGACGCGCCAGCTCCAACACCGCGTGCACCGGTTTGCTGACCGCGACGAGGTTGAAGCGCTGGCCCTTGCCACGCGCATTCTGGAAACCTTCGACCAGCGCCGCGATGCCGGAGGAGTCGATGTAGGTGACCTGCGACAGGTCGACCGCAACGGGCCTGGTGGTCGCCAGCGCATCGAGAATGGTCTTGCGCAGCCGCTGCGACCACGACAAGTCCACCTCGCCGCGGACACGTACGAGCTTGAAGCCTTGTTGGTCTTCGGTGGCGCAGTCGTTTATATCGGTCATGGGGTGCCTGCAGGTATTGGGAACAGACTCGCTTGCGGAACGTCAAAAGTCAAAGCGTGGTCGAGGTCGAAAACTCGGTCGATAGCCGATAGCAAATAGTCAATGGCAACGCAGGGGAGAGACGTCATCGCGCGTGAATTTCCATCGACTATCAACCATTCACTATTGATCGCTTCAAGGCAACCGCTTCACCATGCGCAGGAGATTGCCATCGCCATCCGGGCGAAGAAAGCGCCATTCGTCCATCACGGTATCAATGAGGTTGATGCCGAGCCCGCCGGGCCTGCAGTCGCTCAAATCGCGTGGGCGTATCCGCTCCGGGTCGACCGGCGCGGCGAAATCGCGCAACTCGAAGCGTATCGCCCCAGCATCGAGCCAGAAAGACAACTCCACCCGTCCATCGCAGCAGCCGCCGTAGGCATGGCGAATCACGTTGGCGACGGCCTCATCGACGCTCAATACCAGGCGTTGACGCTCCGCCTCGTCGAAGCCCAGGCGCAACACCACATCGCTCACCGAGCGCCGCACCAGGCGTAAGTTTTCGGGATCGCTCAAGCCACCGATACCGCCCAGGTAACGCGGCTGCGCATCGTCGTCGGACAGCAGCATCAGCGTGGTGTCGTCGGATAGCGCCAGGCGCCGCAAATGCCCGACCATGGCGCGCACGCGAGCCCGCGGCGAGCCGCCGGCTACGCGCCCGATCAAGGCGCGCACGCCATCCATGCCGATCGGTTTGCGATCGGGGCCGCGCACATCGGTCACACCGTCGGAGAAGGCATACAGCGAGCCGCCTGCCAGTGCAGCGCGATGCGCCTCAAAGGGCACATCCTTGAGGATGCCCAGCGGCGGACCGCTCGCCGGAATTTCGCGAAACGACTCGCCGCGATGCAGCAATAACGGCGGAAAACCTGCCGAGGCGAACTCGACCATGCTGGTATTGCGGTCCAGATATCCCGCCACCGCGCAAACGAACATACCCCGCGTGACCGTATCGCACAGTTCTTGATTGACGCGCGCCAGCCAAACGCCCGGCGCGGCGCCGTCCTTGCCCGCCCACCGCAAGCAACTGGATGCGCGCACCATCAGCAGCGCTGCATCCATGCCTTTGCCGGAGACATCGCCGATGCAGAATGCGATTCGGCCGTCATCGATCTCAAAAAAATCGTAGAAGTCGCCGGAGATTTCGCGCGCCGGTAGATTCATCGCCACGATCGGCAGATCGCGGCGCCGCGGCGGCAGCAGTGTCTTCTGCATCTGCCGCGCGAGTTGGAACTCGCGCTTGATGCGGTTTTGCTCGACCAGTTCGCGCGACAGGCGAGCGTTGTTCAAAGCCAGAGCGGTCGGCACCGCGAGCAGGCGCAGCACGTCGGCATCGTGGGTGTCGAACAGTGCGCCGTCGCGTTTGTTGAGTACCTGCAGAGCACCGATGGGTCCATTGGCGCTATCGAGCGGCGCACTCAAGATCGAGCGCGAATGAAAACCGCGCTGATCGCCCAGGAAGTCCGGGTCGCGCAACGTGTCGCGCACCAGCTGGACCCGGTTCTCGGCGATCGCGCGGCCGACGATACCTTTGCCGCGTTCGACGCGCAGGCCCACCACGTCGACCGGCCCGGCGCTGGCGCGGCATACGCTGCTGCCGTCCTCGTCGACCAGAAATACCGCCGCCGCTTCGGCATTCATGTACTCGGCGATCTGCGCCACCGCACGTCTGAGCGTTTCGTCGATATCGAGCGTGGCGGCAAACGCGTGCGAGAAGTCGGCCAAAATGCCCACCTCCTCGGCGCCGATGCGGCGTTCGAGGGTTTCTGTAGGCACGCGCGTCGGCAGGCTCACGCTGCAGTTCCGCGCTTGCGCCAGCGGCGCCAGGCCCACATCGATGGGCCGCTGGCGATGTAAACAAGGCCAATGACCAGCAGCATCGTTGGCGGATGCGCCGCCACGGGAATGATGGCCAGAATCGTCAACAGCACCCAAAAGAACGGCACGCGCTCGGGCCACACTTTGAAGCTGTAGTACGGAATGCGGCTGACCATCAGCAGCGCAAGCGTCATCGTCAGAATCAGCGCAAACCAGCGTGTGCCAGCGCCGAACACCGAAAAGTCTTCCATCGCCCAGACGAAGGCCATCAACGTGCCCGCGGCTGCCGGACTGGCGAGTCCGGTGAAAAAACGCTTATCGCCGGTCCCGGCTTGGGTGTTGAAGCGTGCCAATCGCAACGCCGCGCATGCCGCGTAGAGGAACGCGATCAACCAGCCAAGTTTGCCCGCGAAGTTGCCATAGGCGCGCAGATCCGCCAGCGCCCACATGTACACGATCAGAGCTGGCGCGAGGCCAAAGCTGATCAGGTCTGAAAGCGAGTCGTATTGCACGCCAAACTCGCTTTGCGTGTTGGTCATGCGCGCCACCCGCCCGTCGAGCCCATCGAACAATCCGGCTACGAAGACCGCGATTACGGCCGAGACGAATTGCTCGTTGATGCCGGCGACGATCGCATAGAAGCCGCTGAACATCGCGCCAGTGGTGAGTAGGTTCGGCAACAGATAAATGCCGGGCGGTCGGCGCTTCTGCTCAGTGTCTTGATCGGTCATGCGTCGAGTAACGCCAAGCTTAAGAATGTGGGCATTGTATCGCCACGAACCCATGCTGTTGTCGTAAGCTTTCGTCCATCGCGTTCCCAATACGAATCAAGGAGCTTGCAATGCGAATCCTGGCTGCCATGGTGTTGGCCCTGTTTGCCGCCGGCGCAGTTGCGCAGAATGCGAAGAAAGAAGACGCTGCCGCTGGCAAGGTCTACAAGTGGACCGACGAAAACGGCACCGTGCACTTCTCGCCCAAGCCGCCGGAAAGCAATCAAGCCGAGGAGGTCAAGCTGCGCGCTGCGCCGCCTGCGCCGCCGCTGGCTGCGGAGACCAAAGGTGAGCAGACACGTGCAGAGCAAAACGCTCAGCGTTGCAAGCAGCACGAGGCCAATCTGAAGTTGCTGCAAGAGCAACCGACGCTATCGATCGAAGAATACGGCGAGAAGCGCATCATGACCTCCGAGGAGCGCGATCAGCAAATCCGCATCGCTCGTGCGGCGCTGGAGCAATGCAAGGCTGAGAACGTGCCCGTTTCAGGATCATGATCCCGACCGACCGCGCGCGCGTGCTTCTTGGTACGCGGACCCATGGTCCGCACGCTTTTGGCACGCGGACCCATGGTCCGCACGCTTTTGGTACGCGGACCCATGGTCCGCATGCTTTTGGTACGCGGACCCATGGTCCGCATGCTTTTGGTACGCGGACCCATGGTCCGCATGCTTTTGGTACGCGGACCCATGGTCCGCATGCTGCGGCCTGCCGCGCGGTACGGGGTGGCCTGTCCTTGTTCCAACAGCGTGCGGACCATGGGTCCGCGTACCCAAAGCGTGCAGACCATAGGTCCGCTACGCAGAGATGATCGCGCGCATTCACCAACGCGGCGGAGCAGGCGCCATTTTTCTTCTGGTGCTCATCCTCGCTGCCGCCGCTTTCGTCTGGTGGCGCTTCTTCCCCGATTCGCTGCCCAAAGAAGTGCGCAAGGTGGCTCCGCCCTCGCCGGTGGCAAGCCCGGTTCTGTACAAGTGGAAGGACGCAAACGGCAGGCTGCACTACACGGACGTTCCGCCGCCGGATCGACCTTACGAGAAAGTGCAGATCGATCCCAACACGAATGTGCTGCCTTCGGGCGTGGGGCCGGTACCGAATTGAGCGCAAGACAGCGTTGTTGCAGAATTCGGGTGTGGACGCGGATGCAGCAACTCTGCCGCGAAGACATTCGCTAGCGAAGATCGCACCCTAACACGATGTTGAGAAACGCACTTCCTGTGCGTTTCTCAAGTCGCGAGTCCGGCGCATGTCCGGACTCGCTCTCCATTGATCAAACACTTACGTGCTTGATCAATGTGCGAACCATCCATGGTTCGCGCTAGCAGACTGTTTCTCAACAGCCTGCTAATGCGACAAAGCGCTGGCTTCGATTGCGTAGAGTCGCTGCCGATTTAACCTGAGCGCGCCTTGATCATGGCATCGGCATACTGATAGGCCATTTTTGCCATGTACTCACGTGACTGTAATTCGGTCTCATTTACCGATAATATGCTCGGACTAAATTGCTGCTTTGAATCAAACGGTGGACCTGTAGATATTGATTGGATGCTTCGATGCGCTCTGTTTGGTATTGGTCGAGGAAATGGTTTTGCGTGTTTGTTTTTCTGGACTGCTAACCCGCATATTTCATGAGGTCGCGATGAAATGGCTTAGTTTCGTTGTTACAGCCCGGAAATCATCGAGTTTGTCGTACTGACAAAGTGTTCGCTGCCATTTCCTCGCTAACACGGCCCTC
>JALHMG010000039.1 GCA_022844135.1 Lysobacterales bacterium | reverse complement strand
GCGCGAGCCAATCCTGATATGGAAACCACCCACTGGAGAGCCGTATGCGGGAGAACCGCCCGTACGGTTCGGAGGGCGGGGCGGCACGGGCCGTCCCGACCCCTATCGTTAAGCGCCGTTGCGTGGCGGGTTGCAGTAGCGTTGTTATGTGCAGAGCGTCGCAGCCTCAACGGAACGCCGAGCTGCGCTCGGCATGCAGGGGCTCATGAGCCGTAACGAAGAGCGCCGAGTGAAACTCGGCGTTCCGTTAAGCGCCGTTGCGTGGCGGGTTGCGGGGGTTGCCGAATTCGAACTGGACCGTTGGCGTGGCGTTCTTAAGCGCGAAGTTTCGCAGCCTCAACGGAACGCCGAGCTGCGCTCGGCATGCATGGGTTCGTGAGCCTAAACGAGGAGAGAACAAGGACACGCACTTTCTGATTTCGAAGCGAACTGCGTTGGACGTCTGGAAGCTTAGACGTCTGAACGGACAGAATGAGTAAGAGAGAGAACAAGGAGAGAACAAGGACACGCACTTTCTGATTTCGAAGCGAACTGCGTTGGACGTCTGGAAGCTTAGACGTCTGAACGGACAGAATGAGTTGGGTGGTTTTTAGCGCGCGAGCAACGCGCCCAGACGCCGGCGGCGTCAAGAATGCGCGGATGGGTCTGCTCACCGGTTGGCGGCAAGGCTCCGCGCGTAGCCGATGCCTTTGAGCCACTGCTGTTTGAGCGCTTTGGCTTTCTCAGCCATTGCCTCGACGCCGCCAACGAATCGCTGGTACGCGGAGCGGAACCCTTTGACGTGGCCGGTCCAAAAGTCGCCATGGACTCCAAGCTTTCGCAACGCCGGTGGCTCGCTTGAATCGATCACACCGCGTTTGCCGGGCTTCAACTGCCGGCCGGTGTAGTCGACAAGTTCGATGTACTGCGCGCTCGTCATCGGCAGCCGGCTGCCGATTGGTTTCATGTCTCCATCGAACTTGTCGCCGCTCGGCAGGAACACACCGAAGCCTGCGATCGGCATCAGCAGTTTGTTGGCGCTGCTCGGATTCTTGCGCAACTCTGTTGCTCGCGCCTGCACGCTGGTGTGATCGGAACCTTCGACGCTCTCAGCAATGCCGGCGCGCACGGGATTGAGATCGACGTACGCCATTGCAGCGGCCAGCGCACACTCATCGTCGAGCAGCTGACTCTTGAAACGCCCCTCCCAGAATCGCCCGGTCACATCGTCTTCGGCATTAGCCCGCCGCGCGATGTACTCGTCGAGACAGCGCATGAACCAAGACAAGTTCATCAGTCGTTTGCGGCGAATGTCGACGGCGATTGGGCTGGCGAGTAGCGCCGCTTTCTTCGCCTCGCGCTGCTCAGGCTCGCGCGCCGGAAAAAGGCGCACCCAGCGCTCGACGACTTCGCTATCGCTCCAGCGCTTGGCGGCTTCGGGCTCGATAGAAAGCGCTACGTGCAAGTGATTGCTCATCACCGCATACGCATAGATGCCGACGGCAAAGATCGAACCCAGCTCCAGAATCCGGGCCTCGATCATCGCCTTGCGCGGCTCGTGATCGACGCCAGTGAGCGGATCGATTCCGCACAGCCATGCCCGCCGCACGCAGCGCGTGACGCAGTGGTAGAGGCCGTGTTGACCTGGAAGAACGGTGAGCGCGCGAGCTTGAGTCATGCGCCCAGCATGGCGCAGCGTGGTGAGCTTGTCTGTCAGGCGAGCGCTGATGAGCGTGTCGGAAATTTCTGACAGCGTTCAACGAACGTGGCGCATCAGCGCCTGTGCGAACTCCCTACATGCCGCACTCGGCAACGGCCGACGAGGACGTCGGCGCTCCCATCAGCAACTGCGGCTGGGTGCGCGCGCACACCCACCCCTGTCACATCGCTCACACCCGCTTCACCCGGTACGGCCATGCGCATCAAACCGGCGATGGCAGCCGCGATGCTCAGGAGAATCTGATCCGGCATCACCACGTGCAGGTCATGTGTGTCCGATTCTCGCACTTCGATTCTCGCACTACCGATTCTCGCACTGCGGTTCTCGCGCCTTGTTCTCGCACCTTTACTCGGCTTGGCCAAGACTTGCCGTGGTTTCCGCGTCATGCCCGGCTTCGCCTTCGAAAGCGCACTTTCATGGGGGTCTTGGGTTTGAGTGCCAGGTCGACGAAGGGCTGCGGGAGTTCCTTGTCTGATGCCAGATCAAGCTCGAAATGACGCACCAGATGGGCGGCAATCAGCGCGATTTCCACGCTGGCGAACTGCTGGCCTAAGCAAAAGCGTGGGCCCGTGCCAAAGGGCATGAATGCGCCGCGCGGGATCGGCGGGGCGTCGGGCAGGAAGCGCCCCGGGTCGAAGCATTCTGGATTCGCAAAGTAGCGCTCGTTGCGATGCATCTGCCAGATCGGCGCCACCACCAGGGTGCCCTTGCACACGGCGGTTCCGGCGATCTCCAGATCCCGGTTGGCAACCCGAGTGAACAGGGCGGTGGAGGGCGGATAGATCCGCATGGCTTCCTTGATCGTCGCGTTCAGCAAGGGCAGGCGCGCCATCGCCGCGAGATCCAGGTTCTCGGCGTAGGCGGCATCGACTTCGGTGCGGAGCTCAGCCATCACCTCCGAATGCGTCGCCATCAAGCCGATCCACCAGGTCAAAGCAGATGCGGACGTATCGAATCCTGCGCCGAACAGCAGCATGCAGTTGTCGCGGACTTCCTGGGTGCTGAGCCGGGCGTTGGCGTCACCCGCGGCCAGCATCATGTCCAGCACGTCGCCGTCGGCAGGGTCCGCTTCGGTCTGACCTTCACTCCGACGCTGCAGGCGCGCATCCACATGGGCTGCGATCAAATCCCGCAGCGTCTTCAGATGTCTCATTTTCTCCGCGCGCCCTGGATACGGGAACCAGGCGGGCGGAACCAGCGCCCAATAGACCTCGCGCATGCTCTGGCGGGAGAGCGCACGGATCGCCACGGAGGCCTGGCGGGTTTCTTCGCGCGAGCTCGCATGGGAAAACAAGGTCCGCAGGATCACATCCATGGTGATGCGCGTGGTGAACGCATCGACATCGATGCTGGCGGATTGCCCTGGATCGGCAGGCAATTCCTCGCGCACGCAGTGGTCGATCGCCGCCTGCATCAGGGCCATGTAGCCGCTCATGCGTTTGGGCGAAAACGCCGGCGTGAGCAGACGCCGCTGCCGTTCCCAGTCCGTGCCTTCGGTGGTCAGCACGTTCCTTCCTTGGAAGGACTCGAAGATGCGCAACAGACGGGCTTCGCGCTCGAAATCGTCGTGATGGTCGACCAGGATCTTCCGGACTGCTTCCGGGGCGAAGAAGTAAACGATCCGGCGAAACAGGATGTCGAGTTCAGCCACTTCGCCGCACTGATATTGCAATCGAGTGGCGGCAGCGAGGGGATCGGCCTGGATTTCCTTGAGCAGCGGCAGGCCGAGAAAAGGGGCTTTGATTACGTTGGAGTGATGGGACATGAGGACGGTCCGATGGGAGAAATCTGGGTCAGCTCGCCGCTGCGTCCCGCGCATTCGCGACCCCGTACATCACGAGCTCGAAGGCACTGAGAAAGCGCTGCGGAAGATCCGGCTCCGGTTCGGCCAGCCATGCATGGATGGCAGCGAACAACAGGTATTCGAAGTTCATCGCCAGTTGTTCTGCGCCGGGATCCGGCTTGACTTCGCCGGACTGCTGTGCGGCCCTGAACATCGCCGCCAGAATCTGGCGGCCATCACTGCTGGCGTCGACCGAAGCCGGGCTTCGTTCGTCAGGCCGCCGCGTCAGGTAGCGAATGTAGTGCGGCAGGTAGGCTCTGCGCTCACTGTGCCAGGCGGCGGACTCGCGCAGCAGGTAGCGCATTCTCGACGCAAAGGTCTGATGCGCCAGCAGCGCCTGCGCACGCGCGGCCATGCCGGCGGCGATGTCAAGGCGGAAACGGTGGGCGATCAGCGCTTCCTTGACCGGGAAGTACTTGTAAAGAGTGGCCTTGGCGACATCGGCAACCTCGGCGACCTGCTCCATGGAGACCGCGTCATAGCCTTGGATCTCGAACAGACGGTAGGCGGTGGCCGACAAGTGATCGGCAGTCTGGTCCTGCTTGCGCTGGCGGCGAGACGTTCGGGGCACGGGAAGGGTCACTGCGGCGGCCTTTTGCATACGACGTTCAAAAATATACGTCGTATTGAAATGAAGATCAAACGTTGCCTTGGCGCCGGACTGGTGCGCCACAGAACGCGGTCATCCGCCCGTGTGGCGATGCGTGCGGCCGCTGCGAGGCATGCCGCACGCTACTGACGGATTGCTACGCGATGTTGTGACAGAGAGGCGTCACTGATTGCCGGAAGACGTCCGCCACAGGTCCGGGCGAAGGGCCGTCTTAGCGCTCGCTCGGAATCGGCTGCGCTCGGCGCAAAAGCTGGCCGCTGAGTTCCAGTTCTGCTGTCCCGTTCTCCAAGCTGGGTGGTTCATTGGGCGCCTCGCCCGGCACATAGCCCACCCAGCGGCTCCTGCCACCGGACTTGGCCTGGTACAAGGCGTCGTCGGCGATGCGCAGGCTCAGATGCCAATCAGTGGGTAGCGATGACCAGAGCGGATGCGGACACCAACCCATCGAGATCGTGATCGCCAAATCCTGCCCGGTAGCGGTGAGCGGGCTGGCCAAAAGCGCTTGTTGAAGCGCTTCGCAACGTCCCACGGGAACTTCGGCCGTTGTCCCTGGCACGAGCCAGAGAAACTCTTCGCCTCCCCAGCGAACCACCACGTCGTTCTCGCCCTGGCAGCGTTGCAGCAATTCGGCGAGATACACGAGCGCGCGGTCGCCCACCAGATGGCCGAGCCGGTCGTTGATGCGCTTGAAATAGTCGATATCGACCATGATCAGAAACAGCGGCTCGACGCTCGATTCGGTGCGCTGCTGCATGAATTCCTGAAGGAAGCGTCGGTTTGGAAGTCCGGTCAGTGCGTCGCGCAGACTTTGAAGACGAATGGTCTCGTTGAACTGTTCGAGGTTTGCGCGCTGCGCTTCGATCTCGCGGTTCTTTTGTTCCAACAGCGCATTGGCGCGGGCCTTGAAACGAACCTGACGCGCCAGCAGTGCCGCGAACAGACTGAGCGCCAGCAGGCTCAGGCTCATAGCGATGCCGAGCGTGCGCTGGCGTGCTTGCGCGGCTTTGGCTTCGGCCAATGAGGATTCTTGAAACAATCGGTCGCGTTCGGAGCTGGCCAGCTTCTGTTCGGTGCGCGCTAACTCGATCGTAGCCTCAAGCTTGGCGATGCGCTCGTTCGACTCCACGGAAACGCTCTCGTCGCTAAGCGTCTTGAACTCGCGCATCATCGCGAGCGCCTCGGCATGACGTCCTAAGGCCTCAAGGTTGTCGATCATCCGCGGATAGAGCTGAAGCCGGCGCGGACGTATGTCGGTCTTGAGGTAGCCCTCGCGAGCGCGCGCGAAGTACTCCGCGGCTCGTTCGGCCTGGCCGAGCTGGGTCAGAGTCTCGCCGATGTTGGCCAGTGCGACGGGAATGCCGGTGGCGTCGCCGATGGACTCGTAGAAGCGCAGGGCTTCCTCGTGCGTGGCCAATGCCTCGTCGTTCCGCCCGGCATCGCGCAGCATGGCGCCATAGTTGGTTAACTGATTACCACGCGGCAGGTCGTGCTCGCGCGCGATTTCCAGCGCTTCGCCGAAGTGCTGTGTCGCCCGCTCCATTTCGCCCAGGCCGTTGTATGCGATGCCGAGGTTGGTGCGGATACTTACCCGGCGTTGCGCGGGCGCGCGTTCGGCTTCCGCCGTACGCTCGGCGCGTTCGAGGGTTTCGATCGCGCGCCGCCACTCTTTGCGTTGGATCAATGCGGTGGATAGATTGGACAGGAACATCGAGTTCGGTTCCTGGCCCAGATCGCGAAAGGCCTGTTCGGCTGCGGCGAAGCTCTCGATCGAATCGGCGAGTTTGCCTTGCTGGAGCAATGCGATGGCGAGGTTCTCCAGCAGCGACTGGCGCTCCGTTGTCGCGCCGTCGCCGATCCGTTTGAGGCCTTCGCGGCAGGCGGCTTCAGCCTGTGCCGGCTGACCTTGCACGGTGAATGAGGCGGCTCGGGCGAGCCAGAGCTTGCCGACGATGGCAGGCGACAGCGTCTGCAATTGCAGCGCTTCGAATTCAACTGCCAGGCTGGCGATGGCGGCGGTGTCGCGCAGCCGGTTGGCCGACGTCATGCGCAGGTTGAGCGCATGCGCGCGCTGGTCGACATCGATGCCCGTGAGTTCGGCGAGCGCAGCGCCAACATCCAGCACCTGCCGGTTGTGGCCGAGCAAGTGATGTGCTCGCACCAGTCCCAACCCAGCAGCACTGCGCGCGGGCGACGAGGGATCGTCCCACAGCGGCTGGAGCAAAACAATCGCAGCTTCCGGCTGTTGTGCGAGCAGCGCATGAGATCGACTCAACCGCTCTTCAGCGTCAGCAACACTCGGTGCCGACATCGCGGCGGATGCGGGGTTGCCGGACGTTGCTGCGAGCCCCGACGACAGCAGGCACAAGGTAACCAGCAGCAAAGCGCTGGCGCACAGATTCGGTGATTTCGTGCGCAGTTTCGAGCGCGCCGGGCGTTCCAGCGTCGATTGCGGCGAGAGGATGTCAGGTGACGAGGGAACCATCTGTTGCGGCACATCGCAGCTTTCGTCGAGCGATTTTGACACGATCCTGGCCGTCAGCCCGTGCCGCGATTTGCTCAGGTTGTATCGCAAGCGAAGCGCCAGTTGGCGGCCCCGTCGCGAATCGGGCACACTCTGTCACCCTCAGTGGAAAGACATGCGCATGAATCGATCGATCCAAGCACTTTCATTGCTGCTCGCCAGTGCGGTCGCGGATGCTGCCAAAGATCCGGATGCTGCCGAAGTCACCGCGTACGCCGAACGTCTGCTGGCGCAAAGCTACGCAACCGACGGTCCGGGCGCAGCGGTGCTGGTTGCGCGTGGCGATACGGTACTGTTCCGCGGAGCACATGGAAAGGCGAATATCGAACTCGGCGTGGCGCTGACTGCCGATCAAGTCCTGCGTATCGGCTCGGTGACCAAGCAGTTCGCCGCTGCGGGCCTCCTCAAGCTTATCGAGGACGGCAAACTCGGGCTCGACGACCCACTTTCCAAGTTTCTGCCCGATTACCCGAATGGTGCCAAGATCACCGTTCGTCAGTTGCTGGACCACACGTCCGGCGTCAGGAGCTATACGGATATCGGCGGGATCATGGACGGCCCGATTCGTATGGATCTGTCCACTGCGAAACTCATTGCGAGTTTCAAGGACCGTCCGGCCGACTTCGCGCCTGGCGAACGCTGGGCCTACAACAACTCCGGTTACGTGCTTGTCGGCGCGATCATCGAAGCCGTATCTGGAAAGCCTTGGCATGTGCAGCTCGACGAATCGCTATTCGTGTCGCTCGGTTTGAAGCAAACGCGCTGGGGCGCCGACGACGCGCTGATCGTGGGCATGACTCGCGGTTACACGGTGTCGGCCGGCCGGGTGGTGCCGGCGGCGTTCCTGAGCATGACCCAGCCGCATGCCGCAGGCGCGCTGGTGTCGACGGTGGACGATCTGCACCGTTGGAACCGTGCGCTGCACGGCGGCAAGGTGCTTGGCGACGAGCTGTATGCCGCGATGACCACGCCGGCTGGAGCAGCAAAGAATGCGAACTACGGTTTTGGCATCGCTCGCGGCACGTTGCGCGGGCGCACCCAGTTCCAGCACGGTGGCGGTATTTTCGGCTACGCCTCGCATCTGCTTTACGTCCCTGAAGACGAAATCAGCGTTGCCGTGCTGCAGAACGCGGACGCCATCGCGGCCGGGAGGGTCGATACCGCCGTGCTTGCTACGCGGCTCGCTGCTTTTGCACTTGGCGCCCCGTATCCGGAGCCGACGCCGATAGCCGTCGACGCAGAAACTCTGAAGTCTTACGAAGGCGTGTACCGAATCGATGAGGGTAATGCGCGCGTGGTTCGCATCGTCGACGGGCGGCTGACGTCGCAGCGGACCGGCGGCGAGCGCTGGCCGCTGATACCGATCGCAAAGGACCGATTCTTGCTCGAGGGCATGCTGACCTCGATCGATTTCGAGCGGGATGCGGACGGTGCGATCCACGCCATGCGCTTTTTTCAAGACGGTGAGGGCGAGGGCGTGGTCGCGCCTCGCAGCGACGAAGCGCTGCCCAGCGCACGCAAAAGTATCGACGTGCCGCTTGATCAGCTCAAGCGCCTGCTCGGCGTTTACAGCGCCGAGGGCATGCGCATGCGCGTATTCGTTGAAGGCACGCAATTGAAGACCCAATTGGATGGCCAGCCTGCCTTTAACTTGTACGCTGAGTCGCCCAGCAAGTTCTTTCTGACCGTGGTCGACGCTACGCTGACGTTCAAACCGACCGAAGGCTCGGTGACCGGTGTAACTCTGCATCAGGGTCCAGCCGTCGTCGAGTTCAAGCGCGAGGACTAGCACGATGTTGAGAAACGCACTTCCTGTGCATTTCTCAAGTCGCGAGTCCGGCGCATGTCCGGACTCGCTCTCCGTTGATCAAGCACTTACGTGCTTGATCAACGTGCGAACCATCCATGGTTCGCGCTAGCAGGCTGTTTCTCAACAGCCTGCTAGTGTGGTGTCCCAAAAATAACTGGAATTATGTCCGCGTCTTTCGACCCGAATGCCACGTTGCTTTTGGCCCGTCGGCGCAGCCGCCGGTCGTTCGGTCGATAGCGAGATGGTCGCGCGCCTGGGCGGCGACGAATTCGTCATCGTCATTCCCAGCGAGGACGATGCTCAGGCGCTTGCTGAGCGCATTCTGGCGGCCGTTGAAGAACCCGTTTTCGCGGTATCCGGCGCGCGCGTCGGCGCCAGCATCGGCATCGCGCAAGGCATCGTCGCCTCGGCCGGCAGCGAATTACTGCGCCGCGCCGATGGCGCCATGTATGCGGCGAAAGCCGCGGGCAAAGGGACGATTCGCTGGGCCGCATGAGCGCTGCGCGCCATCGCACGGACGGCGCGCAACGCGAGGCGGTTACCAGCCCCAGCCGAAGCCCACGCCCGCCTGGCTCTCGTCGTCGGTGAATGCACCGCCGATGGTCAGCGTGGCGCGCTCGCTCAGAGCGCGTTGGTAGCCGATCGACAGCGCCGCTTCGCCGCCGGAGAAGCCGGTGCCAACGGCGAGGCGGTTATCGGTGCGGATGCCGCTGGCCGAACCGATCATGGTGCTCATCGCGGCGTTCATCGCGCCGAGTTTGTCGATGCGCTCGTCGGTCTGGCGGAAACGCAGATCGACATAGCCGCGGAGCTCGGCGATGCCGTCGAGGAACTGACCGAAGTTCACGGCATCGGTGCGCTGCGTTGCGTTGGCAACGTTGGTGATCACGCGCTCGCCGCCCACCGTGCCGACCGACACCGAGTTGGCGCGCGTAGCGATCGAACCGTTGCCCAGCGCAACGCTGTTGCTGCCGCTGGCATTGGCGCCAGCGCCGAGCGCCACGCTGTTGGCCGACGAGGCGGTGGCGCCGCGACCGATCGCGGTGGCGTTTTCGCCGCTGGCGACGGCGCCATTGCCGTTGGCGGTGGAGAAGGCGCCCGTGGCTTGTGCGCCGCGTCCCGTGGCACTGGCGCCGCGGCCTGACGCCACGCTTTGCGCGCCATTGGCCGTAGATTGAAAGCCGCTCGCCTGTGCGCCCTGGCCGGTTGCAGTGGCGTCTTCCTCCGTGGCGGAAGCGCCCTGGCCGGTGGCCGTGCTATTCGCTCCCGTGGCGCGCGCGCCGTTGCCATTGGCGGTGCTGTTCGCGCCGCTCGCCAGACTGTTGTTACCAGTGGCGGTCGATGCCGATCCGCTCGCGGTGGCTGCACGACCTGTTGCGGTGCTGTTGGCGCCGCTCGCCACCGCGCTATTGCCGGTGGCGGTCGACAGCTCGCCAGTTGCGCGCGCTTGCCAACCGGTGGCGGTGGCGCCGCGCCCCGATGCCACGCTTTGCGTACCAACCGCGCTCGAATGAAAACCTGTCGCCTGCGCGCCCTGGCCAACGGCGAGCGCGTCTTCGTCAGATGCCGTGGCGCCGCGGCCAATGGCGGTGGTGTTCGCGCTGGTCGCTTGCGCGCCCTGGCCCAGGGCGGTGCTACTGGCGCCCGAGGCCGCAGCACCCTGACCGAGCGCGGTGCTGTTGGCGCCTGAGGCGCTGGCGCCTTGGCCGAGCGCGGTGCTGTTGGCACCTGAGGCGCTCGCGCCCTGGCCCAACGCGGTGCTGTTTTCGCCGGAGGCCACCGCGTTGGCGCCGATAGCTGAACTGTTGGCCCCGCTGGCCTGCGCCGAACGGCCGTTGGCGGTGCTATTGGCGCCGCTCGCCACCGCGCTATTGCCGGTGGCAGTGGAGAACTCGCCAGTGGCTTGTGCGCGCCACCCGATGGCCGAGGCGCCGCGGCCCGATGCGACGGCCTGGCCACCGATGGCAGCCGAGTGGAAACCTGAGGCCAGGCTGTCCTGACCGACCGCCACCGCGTCTTCATCGGTCGCACGGGCGCGCGTACCGATCGCGTTGGCGCGCGTACCGGTGGCTTGCGCGCCGGTGCCGCATGCATATGCGTCGTTGCCCGGCGCTTGCGCGCCACTGCGCGGCGGAATGCCATCGCAGGTTTCGCCGGCAAAGGCGGGTGCCGAAAGGGCCAGCAGCAGGGCCGTCGCCAGCACGGTCAGCGAGGTTTTCGAATTCATCGGTGAACTCCAGAATGAGGGAACTATGGAAACGCCGGCTCGCGGTGAAGCGAACACGCGTGTGCCAACAGCACGTCATGGAGTACGTCGAAGTCGCTCAGACAGGGCCAGTACCCGGCAGCGCCTCGTCGCTGACCACGCGATTACGGCCTTCGCGTTTGGCGCGATACAACGCCCGATCGGCGCGCTCGATCCAGGCGTCGGCGGTTTCGCGAGGGCGGCAGGTCGCTGCCCCGATGCTGACGGTGAGCCGCACATCGTCCACCGGCGTCGTCGCCAGCGCCGCGCGTAAGCGCTCGGCCGTGCGGATGCCCTCGTCGATTGTGCTGTCCGGCAGCACGGCGACAAACTCTTCGCCGCCGATGCGCCCGAAGACGTCGATGCCGCGGAGTTGCTCGTGGGCGATTTGCGCGAAGTGCCTCAGGCAGCGATCGCCGAACGGGTGTCCGCGCTCATCGTTGATGCGCTTGAAATGGTCGAGATCGCAATACAGCAAGGTAGCGGGTCGCCGGTCTGCGGCCATCTCCAGCGCCCGCATCAGCGCCGCGCGATTCAAACTGCCGGTCAGCGCATCGCGCTCGGCGTCATGTCGCGCCTGATCGCGTTCGATGCGAAAGCGCCAAGCGCGCTCGGCGATCGCGAATCCGAGCACCAGGCACTCGAACACGGCGGCGGCGAACATCGCCAGCACCGGCACACGAATGTTGACGCCCAGGCCGCCGATAACGGTCAGTAACACCAGCACCACGATCGGCAGCCAGCCGAGCAAATAAATGCGCGCTGGATAACGCCCCGCGAACGCGTCGCCCAGCACCGCATACATCGTCAGCAACAAGCTGACGCCCACCGCCGCGTTGAAGGCCATCGTCGGCGTTGTTACCCAGGCGCGCGCCCATTGCTGGCAGATCAGTATCAAGAGCGTGCTGATGAGCGCCAGCAACAAGAATCGCTCGATCCACTTGACGATCCCCGGCCAGCGCGGCGCCAGTTCGTTGAACTGAATGGCGAATCGCATCCCGGTGAGCGCCGCGAAACAAGTCAGCGACATGCCCAGCGCAGCGCTGAATGGCATGTCCTGCAGCGCGCGTGGCAGCGACGCCCGCAGCGAATCGAAGTAGTGCAGCAGGTAGCCCAGGAAGCTGAGCGAATACAGCGCATACCAGAAAAACATCGGCTCGCGAAGGCGCAGCGCAAATGCCAGCGCCAGGCTGGCCATCGCCAACATCGCGCCCGCAGCGAGACCCAGGCCGGTTCGTTCGCGAATCTCCCACGCGCGCAACACACCGGGCTCGACCACGTAAACGTCGGTTGCCTTTGGCTCCACGGAGACCAGACAGGCGTAGCGAAGGTCTGGTGCAAGCTTAAGCACATGGAAACCGGGCGGGTGGCCGTCTAAGGTTTCTGGATCGAACACGCTGACGCGACTGAGTTCCTGTCCTGCGGCATCGTAGGCAACCCAGGTCGGCGTGGTTTGATCGCGCGCCACCAGCATCCCGTGCGCCAGACTCGGATCGACCTTCATCCAAAGTTGAACGAACAGCATTGGCTGTTCTGGGATGCCATCTCGGGGCTGCCACGCGCTATCCGGAAGGGCGCGAATTTCATCGATGGCGCCACAGTTGCGTTCAGGGTCGGCGAAAAATAGCAGCGATGCCGACGCTATCGACGGCAGGCATAGCAGCGCCAGCGCCCACTGCCAAAAAGAAAAAGTCTGCCGCAATGCCGATTGATGCACGCGCGGACTGCCCCCAACAAGTTCTGACCCACATCGGACAATAGCGGGCGCAACGGCGCTGCGGACACGGTGTGCGTATCGTCGCGCAATGCACGTCGCCTCAGTCCCAGCCGCGCCGATCGCCGGCGGCTGAGCTGGCTTGGCGCACGGCTGGGAATGGCGTAGCGTGGCGTTCGGAAACCCGGCGAGGACCGCACCGATGGCGAAGCCCCATATTTCAACCGCATTGCTGGCATGCGCTTTCGCGGTTGCAAGCCAGATTGCCGCTGCGCAGGCCGTGGTGCGTGCAACGCCGTTGCTGTCGGTCGGCGACGCCCTGGCCGGATCGACCGTGTCGGCCCTCAACCCGGTGTTTACCGATGGCATCGGCACTCCCGGCGCTCTGGTTTCGCTTGCCAGCGGCGCACGGGTGGTGTGGTCGAACGGCAACGTCCTTTTCAACAGCAGTACGGTCGCCAGTCCAGTATTGGTGGGTGGCGAAGCCGCCATGGGTTTCGGCAACGGCGGGCGCTTCGCGTACAGTCCCGCAGCCGACGGCAACGATTCGATCTATACGCAGAACGGCGTTTTGCTCGCTGAGACCCAGCCGATTCCCGGCATCGTCGGATTGTTCTCCTCGTTCAACAGTCGCCCGAACATGCTGCCCGATGGTCGTGCATTTTGGGTGGGCGGATTTACCGCCACCGCTGGCGGCGCCACTCAGGGGCGCATCCTCCTGCGGGCGAGCACCGTCGGTCCTTCGGTGTTCGAAAGCCTGCTGCGCAGCGGCGATCTGGTTAACGGCTTTGCCGTCAACACGGTCGGTATCGGGTTTGGCGTTGCCATGAGCGACGATGGCAATCAACTCGGTACGCTACTGATTCTCGATACGGGTAGCACGCTCAACGACAGCGTCGTGCGCATCAACACCGATGTCGTGGCGCGCGAGGGCGATCCGGTCGGCGTGTCGGCGCCGGGGGAGAACTGGCAGGCATTCGCTGGCCTGTCGATCAACAATGCCGGGCGTTGGTTACTGGCCGGAGACACCGATGTCGCCACCGCTGCTGATGCCTTCCTCGCAAGCAATGGCGTGTTGCAGGTGCGCGAAGGCGGCGTCATCGATGGCGAGACCTTGGACACGCCAGCGGCGGTGCGCGCGGCGAGCGTCAACAATCGCGGCGAAGCGGTGCATGTGTGGAACGCCAACAACATACGCAAGGCCTTCTACGCGCCCGATGCCGCGCAGCTCGGGCAATCGCGGCTGATCGCACGTACCGGCAGCCTGCTCGATCTGAACGCAGATGGCATTTCCGACGCCACGCTCGTCGACATCCTCGGCACGTTCACGTCAGTTTCGGCCGTGAACCTGGCCGAGGATGGATTCGTTTATCTGCACGCCTCGTACACCGAAGGCGCGAACACGCGCGAGTCCCTGCTGCGCATCGGGCTCGACGCAGTGTTCGCCAATGGTTTCGAAGCGAACTGATCGCCATGCCGACACACTCGGGTCACCGACTGACACTCACGCTGGTTTCGATCCTCTGGTCTTGCCATGCGCTCGGCGCAGCATCCGCCGACGAATCCAGGCGCGAGATCGATCAACTGATCGCATACTTGGAAACCTCCGAGTGTGAGTTCAATCGCAACGGCGAATGGCACGATTCGCGCGATGCGGGCAAGCACCTACGGCGCAAGCGTAAACACATTGAGCGCGAGGTGGAATCTTTGTCGGGCGAGGACTTCATTGCAGAGGCGGCATCGAAGAGCAGCATGACCGGGCAGCCATATCAGGTTCGTTGTCCGGGCAAACCAGTGGAATCGAGCGCGGATTGGTTTGGCGCGGAGTTGCAGCGGATGCGCGGCACCGCGACGTCGGATTAGGCCCGGAGCGATGCTACTGCGGGAAAAAGCCGAAATGGACGAGGTGCGTGTTCTGAAGCTAGTGTGGTGTCCCAAAAATAACTGGAATTATGTCCGCGTCTTTCGACCCGAATGCTACGTTGCTCGTCGTCGCCATAGCGCTGCTATGACTCCTTCTCGCGCCTTGCCTCGGGCCGAAATCCATCGGACATTTCTTCCAGTTATTTTTGGGACACCACACTAGCGGCATGTATCCCGTTGTTGCCGGGCATCGTCGCTCTCTGTGTCGCGCTTGTTGCAGGCCATTCGACCCACCCATTTGCGGTTTGGTGCGATCAGTATTTCTTCCTGCTGTTCTTGATTGGGGCGTGTTTTCATTTGCCGCTAATGGTGTTGGCCCGGCTCATTGAAACGGGATGGCTGCGATTCTGGCGCCTAAGCGCTGGCCTACCTCCTCGAAACCAGCTCGGTCGTGTCTGGCGCTTCCTTGGTCGCAATGCCATAGAGCCAGGCCAAGCGACTATCGGCGCATGTCAACCAAACGACGGCCGGGATCTCCAGGAGCGTTGCGTGTGAGACAAACGCAACCAATAGATCGGGCAAATCGAATTCCGGCATCAGCGTTTCGATATTCGGAACCTCGTACGTCAACCACGTTTTAAGCAACAACACCCAAGCGATGATTGGCGCAAGTAGCAGAAGCGACAAGACGCTCATCGTCAAGCTCGAAATCACCCAGTGCCACGACAACCAATCCCGATCTCGGAGCATCTGCGCGAGCGTCTGGCGGCGCATCAGCATGACGATCAGCGTGAAGTGGAGCGCTAGTCCCACGATCCATGCCAGGATCCCAATAGCGCCCGGCGCCGAGTTACAGATCTGAATCAGAACTACGACTACCGCCGATTGCAGCACAGCGACCATCGGAAGCCTTGCGGGCCGAAACGTTTCCGGTTGCGCGGCGAACGCGGGATTGAAGACCACGAATGGCAGCATCAGCATCGTCACAGCCATCAGTGCCATAGCAGCCAATTGTGCCGAGCCGTTGTTCTTTGACAACGGAATCACCACGAGACAAACAACCAGAAACAGCCACGGCAGCAGCCGCCTGAGTGCCCAGCGCAGAGCAGGCAGGATGAAGCGGCCGTGATCGACGATACGAATCAATGCGCACAGAGCAGCCCCGAGAAGTGCACCGACGCACACTGCGGCAATCACCATGGTTTCTAGCGGCGCCCAATGCTCAATGATCAAGCGCCAAGGAAAGTGGTCGGCGTCCTGCAGCGCAGGAAGGAACCAGCGGTCAGTTTCTCCGAGCCAAATTCGGATCGGGACCGGCGCAATGGCCAAAGCCGCTAGCGCTGAGCCTGCTGCCACCCACTGAAGCAATTCTCGCGTCGAGCGATGGCCCACTCGGTGCTCCTGAACGCCAAGTCGAGTAAAGTCTGGCTGCCGGTATCTGATATGACTTCAACCATAACATGGTCGACTATCTGGCTAAATGCGCAAGCGGCCAAGGAACGCTCGCCGAAGCGCTTTTCGGCGTGATGTTCCTGGGCGGATTTCTGGTCGCGTGCGTGCTTGCGATGGGTGCCCAAGCGACCGGATTTTTGGCCGGATCGGAGCTTGGCGCGGTGGCCTGGCGCGTAGCCGAGGCAGGCTACTGCGCCTTCTCGCTCTTCGCCGCGTACTGTGTCTGGCGATGCGCTTTAAACGTCCGATATCGCGCGGTGGGGATCGTGGTCCGAGGAATGGTTACGATTTCTGTGCTTGCGCTACTGGCCCAGCTCGTAAGGTTACTAACCGGACAATTCAGCCCGGATTAGTTCGCAAACCGCTGTGATTCGGCCGGCGACGAACCAACATGGTACTCGGATCCCGTGGTGCGCATCTCGCAGTACTGAGCTCCCTGCATGCGGTCCAGCGGTTCGCGTACCAAACAGCTTCGCCCATTGCCTCAAGCCAACTTCCGCCGCCGCAGCACTATTGCGCTTCCGAAGGCGAACAGCAGGCCGACCGGCAGTGGTTCCATGAAGGTGATCGCGGCGTTGTAGAGAGGGTTCTGGTAGCTGACCATGAACGCATCCATCTCGGTTTTCATGCTTGCAACTTCCGCCTCAGATTTGCCGGATTCACGGGCCTGCTTCAGCGCGTACTCGATGTACTTGTCGCCGAAGTCGGGCATGAAACCGAAGTACATGACTTGCCAGGTGGCGACATAGCAGGCGCTGACGACGAGTGCGATGGAAACACCAACACCGAGCGCGCGGCCAAAGCCAAGCACACCGTTCGCGATCCGATCGCGGTAAGAGCGCACGCCATAGTAAACCGCCAGAAAAGCCAGCACCATGCTGGTGTAACCGACAACGGCGCCGTACTCGAATCCGATGGCATCCTGGAGCGGCATCGTTACCGCCAAAATGAACGACAGGACGGCGCCGCCTATGAGGCCGAATTTCAAAATGGTGTTGCGCATGTGGTGCTCCGATGGGGTGGGATGGTGTTGCTATTGCACGCAATGCGCCCCGCCGATGCGTCACCCAAAAGAATGATCTTGCCTGCGCAAAAGCCAGATCACCCGAAAGTTGCGGCACTTGATCACGCGATGAGGCGCCACTCGCGAGCCCGCTGCACCGCTTGCGTGCGCCGCCGCGCGTCGAGTTTCTCGTAAATCCGGCTCACGTGAGTCTTGACGGTGTTCTCGCTGACAAAGGAGCGCGCGGCGATTTCGCGATTCGACAATCCAGCCGCCATCTGCTCAAGCATGTCGATTTCGCGCGCCGTCAGTCCTAATTGCGCCTGGCGTTGCTCGTCGCGAGTGAAGCCGGCAGCCGCCGCCATCGGTATCGGCACTTCCACCGGAATCTCGCGAATCTCGATTTGCGGGCGCGTCAGCTTGCGACCCAGAACAAGCCCAATGGCGGCGAACAAGATTGCAACTGCGCCAGCGTAAAGCTCCGTGGCGTGCGTGGCGACCAGCCAGCGATACTCGAGCCACTTGAGCGCAGCGATCAACACGCCGCCTAAGGCGCCGAACACCAGCACATGCAGGACGGTCGAACGGGTCATGGCGCGATTCTATGACCTTGGGCCCAAGCGCGCGACGCCGATGACTGGCATGCTGCGCGCCCCTTCCGCCCGGATCACATCCATGCGCCTTTTGCCTCTCGCGCTATGCGCGCTGTCCCTGGCCGCCTGCCAGCAGGACGCCCCGCCACCCGCGGCTGCACCTGCAACGACTCCTGCCGCGGCGCCTGTCGTGCAGACGACCAAACGTTACGATATCGACACCTTGCTGTCGAACCTGCGCCTGAGCGGCGCGACGATTTCGCCCGACGGCAGCAAAGTGGCGTTTTCGTCGAATGCTTCGGGCGTGGTCAATGTGTATGAAGTGCCGATCGGCGGCGGCGAGCCCAAAGCGCTGACCGCCTCGACCACCGATGCGCAGTACGTCGTACAGTACTTCCCGAACGACGAGCGCCTGCTGATCACCGCCGATCAGGGCGGTAACGAGTTGGCGCATGTTTATGTGCGAGAGGCGGACGGCACGCTCAAGGACTTGACGCCGGGCGACAAACATCGCGCCGATTTCTGCGGCTTCGCCGATGACGATCAATCGTTCTTCATTTGCAGCAACGAGCGCGATCAACGCTACTTCGATGTCTATGAGTACGACATCGCCTCGTATGAGCGCACGCTGTTCTTCAAAAACGAGAGCGGTCTGTTTCCATCGGCGATCAGTCGCGACAAGCGTTTCGTCGCCTTGGAGAAACCAAACACCACGAACGACATCGACATCGTTCTCTACGAGATCGCCACCGGACAGTCGCGCAATCTCACGGAAAGCGACGGCGTCGAAGCCAATAACGTGCAAGCCTTCACTCCCAGCGGCGACTTGCTGATCACCAGCAATCGCGACGCCGAGTTCAGCAAGCTGGTGCGCCTGAACCCGGACAGCGGCGAGCGCACGGTGTTGTTCGAGCCCTCGTGGGATGTTGCCGGCGCCACGTATTCGCCAGACGATCGATATATGCTGGTGTACGTCAACGCCGATGCTCGTACTGATCTGACACTGCTCGACGCCAACTCGCTGGCGCCCGTGGCGCTTCCGGTGGTGCCGGCAGGCGACATTACTTCGGCGACATTCAGCAAGGACGCCGGCAAGCTCGCGTTTTATGTGGCCAGCTCGCGCGCACCGGGTTCGCTGTGGAGCGCCGATGTCGGAGGGCAGGCGCGCGAACTGGTCTCGGCGCTCAATTCGGCCATTAATCCAGATGATCTGGTGGAGGGCGAGGTGGTGCGCTACGCCAGTTATGACGGCCTGGAAATCCCCGGCATCATGTACTGGCCGAAGGAAGCCAGCGCCGACAACAGAGTACCAGCAGTGGTCTGGGTGCATGGCGGTCCGGGTGGCCAATCGCGCCTGAATTACTCGGCGCTGCTGCAGTACCTCGTGAATCACGGTTACGCGGTGTACGCGATCAACAATCGCGGCAGCTCAGGCTACGGCAAGACCTTCTTCGCGGCCGACGATCAAAAGCACGGCGAGGCGGATCTGGACGATGTCGTGGCCAGCAAGGGTATGCTGATTGCTACTGGTAAGGTCGATCCGGATCGCATCGGGATTGCTGGCGGCAGCTATGGCGGCTACATGACCTTGGCAGCGCTGGCATTCCGTCCGGATGAGTTTAAAGTGGGTGTGAACATCTTCGGTGTCGCCAATTGGCTGCGTACCCTGGAAAGCATTCCGCCCTGGTGGGAAGCGCAGCGCGACGCGCTGTATGCCGAGCTCGGCGATCCGGTGAAAGACAAAGAACGCCTGACGCGCATCAGCCCGCTGTTCCACGCCAAGAACATCACCAAACCGATGATCGTGCTGCAGGGCGCCAACGATCCGCGCGTGCTTCAGGTGGAGAGCGACGAAATCGTGGCTGCGGTCAAGGCCAACAACGTGCCGGTGGAGTATGTGATCTTCCCGGACGAGGGCCATGGCTTTGTGAAGCGCGAAAACGAAAGTCGCGGCTACGCGGCGGTGCTCAAGTTTCTGGATGAGCATTTGAAGGGTACCAAGTAAGCCCCAGGCGGCGCCGTAGCCGGACTACGGCGCCCCGCGGCGTTTCGCCCGCCCGCGTTCTCACGCAGGGTACCGCATCGTGACTTTTCTTGGCGCATCTCTTCGCGGCCTCGTCTTCTCCCATAATGGCCGACGCTAGACGCGGAAAACCGCGACTTTTTGGCTCGGTTCCTCGTCATGAATCTGCCGTGGCGAGGAACTTCGTTGCCGATGACGCGTTCGGACTACCTTCGAGAACTAGCGGGGATCGAGATGCTGCCCAATCGTAACGATGTGACGCAGCTCCTCGTGCGCTGGCGGCAGGGCGATGCGAACGCAGAGTCGGCGCTGATGGATGCCGTGTATCCAGTGCTCAAGCAGATCGCCGCGCAGAGGATGAGCAAGCGCGACGCAGCGGTGTTCTCCGTGACGGAACTCGTTAACGAGTCGTATCTTCGGCTGGCCGATCAGCGCGAGGTCGCGTTCGCCAATCGTGCGCATTTCTTCGCGATTTCGGCGCGCGTGATTCGTCGCGTGCTGATCGATCAGGTGCGCGAGCGGCTTGCCGAGAAGCGCGGCGCCGATTGGGAGCACGTCAGCCTCGGCCATGCCATCGACGAAACTGACCGCAAAGCGCTGGCGAGCGACGATCTGCTGGCTATCGATCAAGCCCTGATCAATCTCGAAGCGGTGCAGCCGCGCGCCGCCAAAGTGGTCGAAATGCGCTACTTCGCCGGCATGACGCTGGAGGAAGTCGCCGAAGCGTCTGGCATGTCGCTGACCACAGTCAAGCGCGACTGGCAGTTTGCGATGGCCTTTTTGCACGATCAACTCGGGGAAAGCGCAAAAACGTGAGTGCGCCGAACGTCAAGGTTCTGCAGCGCGCGGCCGAGCTGTTCGATGCCTTGATCGACTTGTCAACGCCGGAGCGCGCCGAGCGCATCAGCGCGCTGGATAGCGAACCTGAGGTGCAGGCGGCGTTGCAGCGCCTTCTAAGTGCGCACGAGCGGGTGGTTGGGCAGACGGGTGGACATGTCGTGGCGGCGGTGGGTGCGGAGCTGCGCGAGTTTGCGCATACGCACGATGGGCTGGCGGCGGGAACGGCAGTGGGCCCGTTCCAGATCGTTCGGCCGCTGGGCGAAGGCGGCATGGGGCAGGTTTACCTCGGGGTGCGCGAAGTCGACGGGCGCCAGCAGCATGTGGCGATCAAACTGCCGAATCGTCGCGCGGCGCCAGCGGCGATGGCGCGCTTCCGCCAGGAGCGCGCGATCCTCGCGAGCCTGGACCATCCCGCGATTGCGCGCCTGGTCGACGTTGGCGATTCGGCCGAGCGTCCTTATCTGGCGATGGAATTCGTGGCCGGCGACAGCATCGCTGCGTACTGCGAACAGCAGCGGGTATCGGCGCCCGAGCGCGTGCGCAAAGTGCTGACCTTGCTCGCGGGATTGCAATACGCACACGAGCGGCTGGTGGTGCACCGCGACATCAAAGCGGCGAATGTGCTGGTCGATACCAGCGGACAGCCGCGCATTCTGGATTTCGGCATCGGCAAGGCGCTCGACGATGCGGCGCCTTCGACCGCCGATGGCCAGCGCTATTTCTCGCTCGCATGCGCGGCGCCGGAGCAGATTCGCGGCGAGCCCAGCAGTGCCGCCACCGATGTCTACGCCGTCGCGGTGCTGCTGTATGAGTTGTTGTGCGGCGCCGCGCCGCTCGAGTTCGCCGAGCTTTCGGTTCCCGCTGCGCTCGAACGCGCGATGCAGCAGCTGCCGCCGCTCGCCAGTCAACGTTTCGCTGCATTGCCCGCAGCCGATCAGGCGAGGATTGCGAGCGCACGGCAAACCACGCCAGCACAATTGCTGCGGTTCCTGAAGAACGATATCGATCTGGTTCTGGCGCGTGCGCTGCGCAAAGAACCGCAGCGACGTTACGCGACCGCACAAGCCTTCGCCGAGGATCTGCAGGCGGTGCTGCAGTCGCGGCCGATCGACGCGCGACGTGGCGAGCGCTGGTATCGAACGCGGCGTTTTCTGGGCCGGCATCGGCTGGCTGTGAGTCTGGTTGGCGTGACCGCCGCGACGATCATCGCGGCGATCGTGGCGCTGTGGCTGCAGGCCGAGAATCTGCGCGTCGCGCGCGATACCGCGCAGGCGCGGCAGTTGGAATCCGAGCGTGTTGTCGATTTCTTACGAGGACTGTTTCGCCAAGCAGACCCCAACGTGGCCCGCGGAAGAGAGCTGACGGCGCGCGACATCGTTGATCGCGGTATCGCGGATATCGACACCGCACTCGAGAACGAGCCGACAGTGCGCGTCCGGTTGTTGACGTTGTTCGCCGACATTCAGCAGTCCTTGGGAAATCTGCCGGCGGCCCGCGAGCTTGCCGAGAGAGCGCTGGAACACGCAGGGGAAACAGAGGGCGCAAGACGAATCCACATGACGCTGGCGCGAATCGCCTTCGTGTCTGGAGATTATCAGCGTGCAATTGTGCATACCCAGGCGGTTCACGATGGCGACGATGTTCATTCAAGCCTCACTGACCTGCAGTTCCACGCTTTAGTGTTACGCGCACGTTCGCGCTTCCAAAACGGCAGTTCCGGGGTCGAGGTCTTGGAGTCGCTGCTGCAAGCGGCGCAACAGCGATTCGGGCCCGACAGTCAGGACGCGCGAGTCTTACGCATTGGCCTTTCGCTGGCCTACGGTGCAACTGGCAACCGTGAAAAGGAGCGCGAATTCGCTGAGGACTTCGTGCTCGATCCGCAAAGCGACGATCCGGAGATGGCAAGAATGGCATTGCGTCGCGCTTCATACGAGCGCGATCAAGGCGCGTACGACGAAGCCCGTCGCCTGGCCCAATGGTCGCTGGGCCTTCTCTCGCGCGTATACGGAGCAGACCATGGAGAGGTGGCTATCGTGCTCGACCGCTTGGGTGCAATCGAAAGAGCCGCAGGAAACATCGATGCGGCACAGCGTCACTTTGAAGCCGCGGTGAGCGTCGGCACGCGAGCGATGACCGCCGATAGTCCCGTGCTGGCATCGCTACGGTACAACCTCGGTGGCCTGCACCTTTATCGTCGGAACGATCCGGCCAGCGCGTTGCCGCTGCTGTCGGCCGCGTTTGCGCAGGCACAACAAAGCGCGCCGACCAGCGTCAATGCAATGTTATATGCGATCCGGCTTGGGCAGGCACAATCCGACCTCGGATTGCGCAAAGAGGCTCGCGAAAGCTTCGATTTTGCGTTGCGAGTGCTTGAGCCAATGGGCAATAAAGGCGTTGTTACGCGGGCCAAAGTCCGCGCCGAGCGGCTATGTATCGGTGGCCTGAGCCGCGACCAGCGACCTGATGTTCAGGCTGCTGTTGACTTGATTATCGACAGTCAGCCAGAGGATCCGGTGCTCCCAAGGCTGCGCAAGTGCCTCCGCTCGGTTCGATAAGACGATCGCCTGGGCGAAGCGATCACGGCGTATACCTCAAGGGACTAACACGATGTTGAGAAACGCATTTCCTGTGCGTTTCTCAAGTCTCAAGTCCGGCGCATGTCCGGCCATGCCCTTTATGGAACAAGCGATGTGCTTGATCCGTGCGCGAACCATCCCTGGTTCGCGCTAACAGGCTGTTTATCGGCGATCTGCTAACGTCGCCGGAAAGTACGAAACATCGTTTCTATCGAGTAAACATTCCCGCTAGAAGTCGCGCTTCGATGCAACGTGAACCATTCGGACCCAGCCAAGACATCTCGCCTCTCGTTGGGAAACGTGAACGATCCGATCAATTCGCTGTTTTCGCTGATGTCAACTCCATTGACGACTGTTGCAATAGTCACGAACAAGCGAGCGGCACTAGCGCTGCACGGACCAGTGAAAATGACGGCTGACGACGGTGAGCTGTTAGCGGTAAACCAATGAGCGGTGACCACATCCTGGCCATCTCTCTTAAAATGCCACAACTCAAGCGTTCCTGGATTGCCGCTCCCAGAAACCGCGTAATACTCAGCAATTCTAACGGGTGCCAGCGACCATAGGCCCCATGTGGAGTGACTACAAATGTTGAGAACCAGATTCTGATCTGCATCCAAATCGAGGTCCAGGGGAGGGCGTTGATTCGTAGGGTCGCCGATAGGTCCGACACTGGTATCCACTCGACACTCGAACTCTTCCCGACCTTCTTCGGTGGTTGTTGCTTCGCATTCGTCCGCTTTTGCCAGCGTGGGCAAAATGGCCAGAAGCGCAAGAACAACAGTCGATTTTTGGAGCATTGCCAGCCCTTTGATCTGAACGAGTCACTTAAGATACGCGGACCGTGGTCGAAGATCGGCACGACCGACAGATGCTTCGTTCATCTGTTGCTCACGAACAGATCGTCGGACTCTGTGTTGCTCCTGGTTTTGTGGCCGAGATCGGATCAGCACGCACCTGCGCGTTTGCGGCTAGCCTACTTTGATCTTGCGCTTAGCGGTTGTCCATGTCCTCAATCCAGCAACGAATCCTCGACCAACTTCCAATCCACGCCGCGCGCTTCCAACAGGCGACGCCCTTCCGTCATCACGTCATCGACGACTTCCTCGATCGCGATTTGCTGGACCAACTGCTCGCCGATTTTCCAGCTTTTGAGGAACGCTTTGCGAAGAACGAGCTGGGCGCGGTAGGCGACAAGGCGGTGAGGATGGATATGCCATCGCTGTCGCCGGCCTATGGGCGGCTCGATCGGTTCCTGCAGTCGCGCGAGTTCCTGGGCACCATCGAAACGCTGACCGGCATCTCCGATTTGCTCTACGACCCGGACTACGTTGGCGGCGGGACGCACGAGAATCGGCATGGCCAGGGGCTCGATGTCCACGTCGATTTCAACATCCTGCCTCGGCGCGGCTGGCATCGGCGCTTGAATCTGATCGTCTATCTGAATCCTGAGTGGGACGATGCCTGGGGTGGGGCCCTGGAGTTGCATGCCGATCCGTGGGCCGGCTCGGGACCGTTTCTGAAGCTCGCACCGCTCTACAATCGCTGCGCGATTTTCGAGACCAACGAGGTGTCCTGGCACGGCTTCGAGCGCATCGATCTGCCGGAAGACAAGCGTCATCTGACGCGCAAGTCGATCGCGATTTATCTCTATACGACCACGCGCCCGGCAGCGGAGACCGCGCCTTCGCATGGCACGATTTACGTGCCGGCCGGTTTGCCAGACGACATCCAGCCGGATGCCACGTTGAGCCATGAGCAGTGGATATTGCTGCGCCGACGATTCGCGCAAATGCGTGGGCAGCTCAAGTTCCTGTACCAGCGCGAGCTCGAAGCCAGCGCGCAGCTTGCTGCTGCGGCGCAGGCCTTGCGCGAGGCGCAAGCAGCAGTGGCCTTGCCGTTGCTGGGCTATGCGACCAGCAGCGATATCGCGGGCTATTGGCCGGATGGCTGGATGACGACCACGCTGACCGCGCAGTTGCACCTGGCGCGCGGCGCCACCGAGATTGCGTTCGAGCTATGGGCGCCACCAGGTCTGCCGCGAGCGCAATCGCTGACCATTACGCTCGGCGAGGAAATCTCTGAAGCGACCATCGCGCCCGGCCAGCGCGTGCGCCTTCGTGCGCCTCTGGGCGCACGCGCCGGAACGCAGTTGACGATGCGCATCGATGCCAGCGAGAGCCTCGTGCCCGATTCGGGCGATGTACGCACCTTGGCGCTCAAGGTCATCGCTATCGAATTGGCGCACGATGAAACCAAGCGCGACTGGCTGAGCGGTTTGACGCAAACGGCGATGCAAACTGCGAAGCAATCTGCGCGTGCTGCCAGCGATACGATCCGAACCGCGCACCCGAATGGCCACTTCTATTCGCCCGTGTGCGATCCGGCCGAGCTGAAGAAACGTGCCGCAGAGTTGTGGCCAGAATCGCCACCGCTGCCGATCGGGATCGACTTCAGGCCGGATCGGCACGAGGAGATTTTGCGCAACTGGTTCCCACGTCACTACCTGGCCTACGACTATCCAGAAACCGGCGCCCAAGACAGCGAGCTGACGAGCTTTTATACGCGCAACTCGCAGTTTTCCTGGCTCGATGCGCGCGCGCTGTTTGTGCTGCTGCGTGAGTTGAGGCCGGCGCGCATCATCGAAGTCGGCTCCGGTTATTCCTCGCTGCTGATGGCCGATGTCAATCGGCGTTTTCTCGACGGCGCCATCGACATCCGCTGCATCGAGCCGTATCCGCGACCCTTCCTGACGCGCGGTGTGCCGGGCATTCGCGAGGTGATCGTCGAGCGCGTCGAACGCGTGGCGCCGGCCTTATTCGAGTCGCTGCAGGCTGGGGACATGCTGTTCATCGACTCCTCGCACGTGAGCAAGACCGGGAGCGATGTCAACACGCTGTTTTTCGACGTGCTGCCGCGGCTGAAATCCGGCGTTATCGTGCACGTACACGATATCTTCCTGCCGGCCGAGTACCTGCGCGAATGGGTGCTCGACGAGAACCGCAGTTGGAATGAGCAGTACCTGCTGCGCGCACTGCTCATGCACAGCGAAGTGTGGGAAGTGCTGTTTGCCTGCAACTATGCGGCACTCCACCACCGCGAAGCACTCAGCGTTGCGCTCGGCGTACCGGTGGACAAAGTGTTTGGCGGCGGCAGCTTCTGGATGCGGCGGCGGTAGTCCTGGTGCACGTTTGTTTGTGCGCTTGATGCGCATCGGTACGCGAATGCGCTTTGGTACGCGGACCCATGGTCCGCAGCTGTTGCTTGTGCGCTTGATGCGCTTTGGTACGCGGATGCGCTTAGGTACGCGGACCCATGGTCCGCAGCTGTTGCTTGTGCGCTTGACGCGCTTTGGTACGCGAATGCGCTTAGGTACGCGGACCCATGGTCCGCAGCTGTTGCTTGTGCGCTTGATGCGCTTTGGTACGCGGATGCGCTTAGGTACGCGGACCCATGGTCCGCAGCTGTTGCTTGTGTGCTTGATGCGCTTTGGTACGCGAATGCGCTTTGGTACGCGAATGCGCTTAGGTACGCGGACCCATGGTCCGCAGCTGTTGCTTGTGCGCTTGATGCGCTTTGGTACGCGAATGCGCTTAGGTACGCGGACCCATGGTCCGCAGCTGTTGCTTGTGCGCTCTGCTACTGGAAGAGCAAAGGCAAAAGCCTGCGGACCATGGGTCCGCGTACCAAAGTCAACGGCTGCGGACCATGGGTCCGCGTACCAAAGTCAACGGCTGCGGACCATGGGTCCGCGTACCAAAGTCAACGGCTGCGGACCATGGGTCCGCGTACCAAAGTCAACGGCTGCGGACCACGAGTCCGCGTACCTAAGTCAACGGCTGCGGACGGGTCCGCATACCAGAGCGTTATCGGCTGGCAGCGCGATTCAACAACCACGCCGTCGGCGGAAACGTCAGCCACGGCGTCAGATAGAACACTGAGAGATACCAAAACGAGTACAAGTACCCGGCGCCGTGCCCCAGGTGTACGCCGCAGTACAGCGTGTCGAGAATTGCGAACGGCACCGTGAAGTACAGCGCGATCCAGAACGCCCGCTGCCGACGCCGTTCTGGCGTGCGCGGAAGCAGCACCGCCAGCGCGATCAACGAGAAGCCCACCGACAGCAGCACGCTGCCAACGCCCAAAAAAACCGGCGAGTACTGCTGGAAGTAGTCCGGCCAGCCGGCCAACCAAAACAGCGCCCAGACGACGATCGCCTGAATCAACAAAATGACATGGTGGCGCAGCGGCATCGGGCTCACGTCGCCAACTCGCTCATGCTGACATGGCTGTAGCCGCCATCGACGTACAACACCTCGCCAGTGACGCCGGCGGCGAGATCGGAGCACAAAAACGCGGCGGCGTTGCCGACGTCTTCGATGGTTACATTGCGCCGGATCGGCGCTGACTTTTCGACGTGATCCAGCATCTTGCGCAGGTTGCCGACGCCTGCCGCAGCCAGCGTCTTGATGGGGCCGGCGGAGATCGCATTGACGCGCGTGCCTTCAGGGCCAAGATCCTGGGCGAGAAAGCGCACCGAGGCTTCGAGCGAGGCTTTGGCCAGACCCATCACGTTGTAGTTCGGCAGCGCCCGCACCGCGCCCAGATAACTCAGTGTCAGCAGCGCGCCGGCGCGGTCTCTCATGAGCGGACGCGATGCGCGCGCCATCTCGGCGAAGCTGTAGGAGCTGATCTCATGCGCGATCTTGAATCCTTCGCGGGTCACGGCATCGACGAACTTGCCCTGCAGCTGCTCGCGCGGCGCGAAGGCGATGGCGTGTACTACGATGTCGACGCTGTCCCAGGATTCCGCCAGCTGCGCGAACATGCGCTCGATATCGCCCTCATTGGCGACATCGCAGGGGATCACCGGTCCGCCGCCGAAGTTCGCCGCGGCATCGTCGACGCGCTCCTTCAGGCGTTCGGTTTGATACGAGAACGCCAGGCTCGCACCGTGCTTGTGCATCGCCTCGGCAATGCCCCAGGCGATGGAACGACTCGATGCGATACCAGTAATCAGTGCGCGCTTGCCAGAGAGAAAACCCACGACGTGCTCCGATGAAATCGAGGGGCGCAAGTATGCGCATTCGGCACAAGGCATGCATCGCTGTTATCCCGCGCCGAGCCGGATCTCCTGTCCAAGACGCAATACCGAGCGCCGGGTCAATCCGTTCCAGCGCATCAGATCGGCAAGTTTGACCCGATAGCGCCGCGAAATCGTCCACAACGAATCGCCCGAAACCACGCGATGCGTCGCAACCTTGGTGGTTGCAACTGCGGCGGGCGGCGGCGCTTTGCGTGGTTTGGCGGCGGCCAATTGTTTGCCGCTATCTGCCGTGCGTAAATCGTCGAGCGCGCTCTGGCGCACCAGCAAGGGCTCGCCAGGGCCGGCGCGCCCGAGCGCTGCGGCGGTTCGATTGATGGACACCGCAAACTTCCGGTCCATCCCGGCCAACGCGAATACGCTCTCCGGATCGACCGCGTAAGTGGGTCGAAACACGGCCAGTCGATCGCGTGGATCGAAGCGCGGCAACACCAGATCGAAGCGCTCGGGTTCGCCGAGCAGGCAACCCAGTGCCTTGACCTTGTCGAGGTAATCGCGCGTGGTTTTGGTCAGGCCCAATCCTTCCAGGGTATCCAGATCTTCCATGTCGCGACCGCGCAGCGCTTTGCGCAATCGGTAGTCCCCGGCGTTGTAGGCGGCGTACATCAGTTTGGGATTGGCAGCGAAGGTCTCGGCATTGCGCGTCAGCAACTCCAGCGCCGCGTCGGTGGCCGCAATCACATCGGTGCGCGGGTCGGCGCCCGAGCGCGGCACCAGGCCAAAACGGCGCCCGGTGTCGGGCATCAACTGCCACATACCCAGCGCCCCGCCGGGGCCGCGCGCGTCCGGTCGGTAATAGCTCTCGACGATCGGCAACAGCATCGTCTCAGACGACAAGCCCAACTCCTCGCTGCGCGTCAGTACGTAGTCCATCAGCGGCAGGGCAGGTTCCAACGTCGCGGCAAAGCGCGTGCGGCTGCCGGCATAACGCCCAATCCAACGTTCGACACCAGGCTTCAAGTCGCAGGGTTGCCAGTGGCGAGCGTTGCGAAAGCGCTGCCACAAATCCGGCTCGCGCTGCACGCTGCTGATGTTCGCCGGCGTTGGCACTGACTTGGGCTCGGGCACTGCAGGCGGCGTAACGACCTCGGCCTCGGGCGGCGCCTCAACCATCGGCGCGGTCGGGACGACCGAGCAGCCGGCCAACACCGCAAGCGAGATCAGTGCGAAGCGACGGAGCATGCAGCCACCGGAATTTAACAGGGCGCGGATGGTCACATCGCGGTCATATCGAGGTCAATGTTTCGGTTGCAGCCGTTATGCTTGGCGACATGAGTGATTCAGCCAGCCATGACATGCAAGACACGCGCATCGCGTCGCGCATCGATGCGACGTGCGAGCGGTGGATCGAAAGCCATTGGCGCGATTGCGGCGGGCTGGCCTTGCGCATTTCGCACGATCTGGCGGCGGTGGTTGAGCGCCCTGGACGCACGCGATTCGATGTGTGTCTGCGCGATGGACAACTGATTGCGCCAATCCGTTCGCAGCTGCCATGGCTGCCCTTCGACGACAGCGCCTTTGCATTCATTGCGCTCGACCGATGTGTTGTCGACGCCGACCACTGGCCGACGCTGCTCGAAGAGTGCGCCCGCGTACTGACCGGCAATGGACGGTTGCTGGTGATTAACATCAACCCATTTGGCTGGGTCGGCTGCCTGGATCGCTTTTCGGGCCGCGCACTCGCGCCGCCCATGTATCGCTTGCGCAGCGAGCTGCACGCTCTCGATCTCATCGATGTGCAATGCGAGCGGCGCCTGTGCTGGCCGCCGCTGCCGGCGGCACTGATCGACTCGATCGGCGATGGTCTGGATCTGGTCGGGCAACGATTCTGGTCGACGTGGGCGAGCCTGTACGGGCTGTCGGCCCGGCGCGAGCAAAGCAATGTGATTCGCATCCCGTTGGGGCGCGCGCGACCGCGTGCGGCAAGCGTCGGCGTACCGCAAGGACTGCGCCGTGCCGGTTGAAAAGGCGTTGACGGAGGTCGTGATGTATTGCGATGGCGCCTGCTCCGGCAACCCCGGGCCGGGTGCGTGGGCGGCGCTGTTGATGACCGGCGACAAGTCGCGCGAATTGAGCGGCTTCGACCCAGCCACGACCAACAATAGGATGGAGCTGATGGCCGCCATCGGCGGGCTGGAAGCGCTCAAGCGTCGCTGCCGCGTCAAGATTCACGCCGACTCCAGATACGTCATCGATGGCATCACACAATGGATGCCGAACTGGGTGCGCCGCGGCTGGAAAACAGCCAGCGGCGGTCCGGTGATCAACCGCGATCTGTGGGAGCGCCTGTCTGCAGCGGTCGCTAAACACGACGTCCAGTGGATTTGGGTGCGCGGCCATAGCGGCGTCAAGTACAACGAGCATGTCGACCAACTGGCGCAGCAGACGCTGCAGAAGGCCTTATGCGCCAACTGACGCTCGATACCGAAACCACCGGCATGGACGTGGGCGCCGGCCATCGCGTCATCGAAATCGGCTGCGTGGAAATTCTGGAACGCGTCGTCACCGGACGAAGCTTCCATTTCTATCTGAATCCCGATCGCGACAGCGAGCCAGGCGCGCTGGCGGTGCATGGATTGACCAGCGAATTCCTCGCCGACAAGCCGCGCTTTCCGGACATCGTGGACGAGTGGCTGCGCTTTATCGATGGCGCCGAAATCCTCGCGCACAATGCGTCCTTCGATGTCGGCTTCCTGGAGAACGAGCTGCGTTTGTGCGGCCGCGAGGCCAGGCTGCCGGCGAGTTGCACCGTGCTCGATACGCTCACGCTCGCTCGCGAGCTGCACCCCGGCCAGCGCAACAGCTTAGATGCACTGTGCAAGCGCTATCAGGTCGATGCCTCGCAGCGCCATGTGCATGGCGCACTGCTCGACGCGCGCCTGCTCGCCGATGTGTATCTGGCGATGACGGCGGGGCAGGGCACGCTGGACTTGATGCGCGCGCCCGACGCCGTGCAGTTGCTCGACGTTGCGGGCAGCGAAATCCGCATCGTGCGCCGCGTCCTCAGCGAAGCCGAATTGGCGGAACATGCGGAGTACTTGAAAACCCTGGAGAAGCGCGCCGGCAAGCCGACGCTGTGGCAGGCGTTGGGGTTGTAGGCGAACGGTCGTCTTTTGAGCCTCGCTCCTGAGATCGTTATTTCCTAGAGCGACGACCGTCATTGAGAGCAGCCACGGCAAGGGCAGCCATGGTGTGCTCTGTGTAGTGCCTCATTCCTAGACGGACTGCGGCGGCGAGATGACGCTGCGCGGCTCGCCGCTCCCCGCGTCGCGCAAGATCCAGGCCCACATAGACCAGTGCTTCGCACAGGTGTTCGAGGTTGATGCGCCCGTCGCGGCGATGGCTCGCTAGCACCAACGCGGCCTCGTCAATGTGCCCATCCAGAAAGGCGGCTATCGGTTTCGGCCATGGCTGTAGTCGTACGTCCTGGTTCGATGGCGTCGCTACATCGATAGGGGTCGTACGCCGACCCGCAGCCCGCCGCAGTAGGCTTGAATACTCATCTTCCTCCGAACGCAGTGCTTCGAGAACATTGTCAAGTTCTGATTGGTTGCCTGAGACGACGGCAAGCGCACCGTGAAAGAACGCCAACGCACGGGATTCGCTGGGTGGCGAGTTTTTCAGCAGAATCTGCGCAGCTTTAGTGTCGCCGACCTCCAGCAGGATCGGGATCTCTTGGCTTGGTTTACGCTCGTCCTCGGTCAGTTCGGCGCGCTTGATCAGCGCAAGCGCCGCTGCCGCGCGCCCATCCAGGGTCAGCGCATCGGCATGTTCGTAAACGTCTTGTACGTACCACCTGCGGTGGATCGCCGGATTGTTATCGTCCGCTGCTTGCTGCGCTTGCGTGGCCCGCAATTGCTCGATCACGCGGACGTCGATGCTGGCGTCTCGAACTTCCGGCGGAAGTGGTGCCCCGTTCGCGCGGAGGGCAAGGCGCAGTAGAGTACTCGCGGAGCGGCGCGGGGCCTTGAGCGGACAGTCGAGCGGTTGGATGCTTCCCTCCGAGGTGACTGCCACAGTGTTGTACGGATCGGCCACCAGTAGCGTTCCGTCCGGCGCCATTGCCCAGCCCCAAGGCGGGCTCGGCAAGACCGCGCGGTAACTTAGGCTAAAGTTGCCCGGCGTTCCTTCGATCGTGGCCAACAACCCGCCCTTACCGACGCCAAACAGCGAGCGCGCAAGTACGACGTTGCCGAAATGGGGTGAATCCAAGAGCGCAATGCCGTCTTCGCCGAATTGCTGTATCGATTGCTTTTGACCAGCCTCGTCGATGAAGCTGAGTTCGCCGTCGTAGTGCCAGCGGTCACTGGCGACCAGCCATCCGCTCGCTAAACGTTTGAAGTCGTTGCTACCGTAATTCGCTCTAGAATCTGTGTGCACGAGGCCACTGATCGCCGCCGGAATGGGCTGGCGACGTACGCGATTCCAAATGACGTCCACTTCGCCCAATCCTGGCGCCATGTAGATGCCATCTACGATGCCGCGCTCGTCGCCGCATTGGCTGTTCAAGTGATTTGTCGGGCAACGGTGGAAGCATGTCAACTCAATGGTCTCTGGGTCCGATTCCGGCGGTGGCGGATCGAGCGTTTCGCTCGCAGCCTTGCGGATCAGTCCGGACCAGTGCGCTTCCCTCAACTGAGCCAGGCTCAATCGTACCTCAGGCTTATCGATGTGGGCCGAGAGCGCCTTCACCGCGCTCTCCACCACCTCCCAAGACGCATGTTCCAACGCACGCAGCAGTACTGGGATGGCACGCACGTCGCGCAGGCAGCCAAGACGCTTGGCCGCCGCAGTCGCGTCGTCCCAGTTAGGACCCTGCAATACAGCCGCGATCCTGCTCAGAAGCTGCTTGGAGGTGTTCGCGTATGGCGTGCAGCTGCGCCCATTAAGCGAGCCTACGTCGACGCTGTGGCGACGCAACAGACTTAGCGCAGCTTCCCCGTCCAACTCGCTTGGATTGTCATGGAGAGCCCATGCAGCTTCCCATGCAACATCGTCGTCGACATCGCGCATCACGCCCGCCAGCAGTCCAGTCGCTTCGGGCGGCAGCGGCCCGAGGATTCGCAATAGTCTTAACGCATCGTTGCGATGCTCAGGCAATCGATCCACATCAGCTGCAACGCTCGCCAGCGCAATCAATGCCGGGGTGCTTGGCGTTTCTATGTGTTCGTAAGACTCGACGAATGCTTCGAACCAACCCTCAGGCCAAACGAGATCGCGCCGATCAAGCAAGAAGGCCGCAAGCTGAACCCGCTGCGCGACCGACAACCCATCGGTGCGTTCGATATCGGCAGCTTCGAACGCGAGCGCCGGCAGTCCCATCAGTGGCGCAGTCATTCCGTAAGCTTGGCATGACACTCGACTCAGTGCATGCGTGAACCAAGGCGAACGGTCGTGATCGCTGGGGCGAAGATCGGGTACGACGATAGCGGCCGCAGGACCGATTTCGCCAAGCAGCCAAGCTGCAGCATCGCGCACCGCAGGATTGGGATTACCAAGCAGATCGCGCAAGGTCTTCAGCCATTCGTTTGCAACGACAGGCGCCTGCTTCCCCGCATTGGGATCGATGATCACTTCGCCGCTCAGCGGATCAGGCTTCTCGCAGGACGGCAATCGGCTGCCGATATCGCGCGCAACAGCGGCACGCAGCGCGGGCGCCATCTCGCGTACCTGCGGTTCAATGCCGCCCAAGTAGGCGGTATCGTCGAGGCTCAGCAACGTTGCGCGCAACCCCGCTGGCGTTCCGGTATTGGCCACCAACGGCGTTCCCAACATGACCAACAGTGAGAGGGTTCCGATGAGTGTCATGGAGATCAGCCGGAATATGTCTCGGCCTCCTGGTCGCGCGGACCAGATCACTCACCGTCGGTCGACAACCCTGCTTCGGCCTTCCTGACGTTCTGAATCTGCCAGCCGCCGCTGGATTTCACCAGTTGCACGGCGATCGGCAGGCTGCCGCCGTCGGCCATTTCGAGCGTGCCCTCCAATGTTCCGGCGCTGTTCTCGATCGAGCGCGAGGTCCAGGTGGCTTCGGTGTAGCCCGTGATGCCGTTTTCTTCGGCGAAGGCTTGTAAGTCTTCCTGGCTGGTCGAGGCTTTGAAATCCGTCGAGGTCAGTTCCATCGCTGCGGCGTAATCTTCGCGAGCGATGGCGGAGAAGAATCCATCCGCTGCCTTCGGCAATTCGGCCGTGGCCCAGAACACCACGCCCATGCAGCCGCTGACCAGTACGATCAATCCGGCAAACACCATCAAGACTTTTTTCAACATCGTGCCCTCCCCAGTTTGTGGCCGAGCTAAAGCATCGCACAGGCCGGGTTTTCGCGCTAACGCGATGCGTCGCGGCACTCACTCAGGCCACGTCGGTCGGCGGACTCCGCCATCGGCGCCCACCGCGACCCAAGGCAGCCTGAGTTCATCCAGATACTGTGCGCCCGCTTCGGCGCCCAGCAGCATCGCGGTGGTGCAGGCGGCGCCAGCGATCAGGGCGCTGGGGGCGCTGACGCTGACGCTGCTGAAACCGGCCACCGGCCAGCCGCTCAGCGGATCGACGATGTGCGAGTAGCGTTTACCCTCGACGATCAAACAGCGTTCGTAGTCGCCGCTGGTGGCCAGACCGCCACAACGGAGTTCGATATCCGCGATCGAAGACTCGCGTGCGCTGGGGTTGCGGATGCCGATGCGCCACGGCGTGTCGTCGACGTGCGGTCCGATCACGGCAATGTCGCCGCCCAGGTCGACGAGACCATGGAGCGCGCCAGCGTCACGGCAGATGTCCGCAGCGCGGTCGGCGGCGTACTCTTTAACGAGGCCGCCGAATTCGATGCGCGCCTCGCGGCTTGGCAGGGTGAGAAACGGCGCTTCGATGCGCAGGCGCGCAAAGCCAACGTGCGTTCGCGCCGCGTCGATCTCCACGGCGGTGGGGAGTCGCCCACGCTTGCCGTCCCAAAGACGCGTGAGAGGTGCGGCGGTGATATCGAAACGGCCGCCGCTATCGTCGTGCAGCACGGCGGCCAGACGCAGCAGCGCCAGCGATTCCTCATCGAGTCGCACCGGGTTTGGCCATGCGGCGTGCCAACGCGCTAACTCATTGTCATCGCGATAGTGCGAGTACTTTTGATCGAGCCGGTCGACTTCCGATTTGGCGAGTTCCGCGAGCCGCGAAGCGCGCTCGACATCGAGGCCTTCCAGAGCGATAACGCACGGACAACCCATCGCCGCAAATGCAAGGCGATAGGCGCGGGGCTGAGACGCCGCCATCAAAACCGATAATCGAACCCGGCATGCCACTGGCCGAAGGTCAGCCACGCCGGGTCGTCGTTGTCGGCGTCGAAGAACAATGGCTCGTCGCCGCGATAGTGCTCGTAGCCGAACACCACTGCGAGATCGCCCGATTGCCAGCGTACATCAAGCGCTGCAGAGAGCGCACCGAAGGCACCGAGGCGAAAGTCGCTGGAATGGAAGCGACCGGCGCTGGCGATACTCGCGCTAAACGGCGCGTAAAAGCTGGCGGCCGATTGCTCGTAGTAACGCAATTGCGGCACGAGCCGCCAATCGTCGCCCAGGCTCTGGTACCAGGCGCCTTCGAGCGCCAGCGATTGCAAACCCCAGTTGTCGGTTGCCACGCGCACATCGGCGTGCAGCACGCCCGAGAGCGAGGTCACGTCACGACGGTAACGAGTAAAGGCCGAGGCTTGGGTCCGTTGCCCAGGTCGGCTGTCGGGCAGCGTTGGACCGCCAGCGAAAAACAGCTTGTACGGATCGGACAAATAGCCGCTGCCGTGATTGACCGACACGCCCCATTGCACGACGCTGGCGCGATCCAGTATTTGCGCGAGACTGACGTGCGCCGACAGCGTGCGCTTGTCCTCGCGCTCCACGCGACCAAACTGCGCGGCGTCGGTGGGCTCGATAGTGTCGTCGGAAATACTCGCGCCGTAGCCGAGCGTGTAGGTGTCGTCCAGCGGGCGTTCGAAGCTCAGGCCCAACGCCAGCGAGCGATAGTCGTCTTCGTGCGAGGCGCTCAACTGCAGCGTGCGTGAATGGCCCGCGTTGCGCCGCGTCCAGCCGGCAATGAGTTCCGCGCGGCGATCGTCGATGGTCGCGCCGCTCATGATCTGCTGCACGCCGCCCGTTTCGCCGGGCACGTTGAACCATGGCGATGAGCCGCTCATCCATTCGCTGGTCAGACGCAGCGACAGCGCATCGCTCTCGTCGCGCTCGTGGCTCAACTCGAACTGCTGCTTGCGCACCGTGTAGCGCTCGTCGCTGCCGTCGACTGGCGCCTCGCGCAAGGGCCGCTCGTCGTACTCGCTGCTGCGCACGCTGACGCGCGTTTCCGCGATTGCGGGCGCGGCCGCCTGCAGGGCGGCGGCGGCGGCCATCAGGCGCATCAATCGGCTGCTTTGCATCGGCGCGCTCGCGTCAGTTGCAGCCGCAGCCGCCGCCGGCATTGCCGAGCCGACCGCTGCTGCCTTCTTTGCTAAAGCGCGTGTGTTCGCGCATCGCGGATTTCAGCGGATCGGGCTCCCACTGCATTTCCAGGCTCGCAAGGCGCCCGCGCTCCCACGGTTCAACCGGGGCCGAGGCACAGGCCGTCAGGCATAAAGATGCAATCAGCAGTAACCAGCGTCGATCACTCATTCGCGGGCTCCAACATGGCTTCGATACGGCTTCGTAATGCAGCGAGTTCTTCGGCACGATAGCCCAAGTGCACTTCTTGAACTACGCCGTTTCGATCGACCAGATAGGACGACGGCATGACCTTCACCGCAAAGGCTTTGGCCCAGGCGCCATCCGGATCGTGGGCGAGCAAGACCGCGACCGGGCGTCGCTCCAGAAAGCGTTCGGCGTCTTTGCGCTGCTCATCGACGCTGATCGCCAATACCTCGAACCCACGTGGGCCAAGCTCCGATCGCAACTGTGCATACGCCGGCAATGCGTGCAAACACGGCGCGCACCACGAGGCCCAGAAATCGACCAGTACCACCTTGCCGCCTAGTTCTTCAAGGCGATGCTCGCCCGCCTGATCGAGTGCGGCAGCGACCACCAGCGGGGCGTTTTCCCCAACCTCGGTCGCCTGCAGCGAAGCGCTTGCGAGCAGGCCCGCGAGCGCTAGTGCGCGGGCGCTCACGGCGCCACGGTGGTCGCAGGCGGCGGACAGGTGATGCCAGCAGGTACCGTCAACCGCGTCAGCTGCATCGTACCGGTACCGAATCCTGCGGCTGCGTTGGAGGCAAAATCCACGCGCCCGCTGGAGCAGCTGGTGAACGTGAAGTTCAACGTCCCCCACGGCGGATTCGTGATTTGCGAGGGATTGAAGTTCGGGATGAAGCGACCGCCCTGGGTTTGCGCCACGGCGATGGTCGCGGTATTGCCGGTGATCGGCCCGACGCCGCCGAACCACGCTTGCTGACCAGTCGGCGAGAACGTGAACCACCATGCGAGCAACTGGTTGTTGGGCAGCACTTCGAGCAACAAGCCATGCCCCGATTGCGCCGGATCGAACCAGGCACCGGTGTAGGTGGCGTCAATGGTGTTGGTTGCCGCCTGAGTGACGCGAATGGTGCCGGCCATGCCGACGCCCGGTGAGCCATGCGGCTCGCAGTAAATATCGAAGGTGCCTGGCGTGTTGAACGTGATGGTGACGCTCCACAGCGCCGTCGACGAATTGCCGTTGCCGCCCTGGCCATCGCAGCCCTGCGCGCAGCGGAAGCCGGCCGCCTGTGACACCACGTTGTGAAAGCCACCTGCGTTGGTGAAAGTCACCGTATCGCCGGTGCGGATTTGCAGATCGCGCGGCGTGAACACGAGACCCGCATTACCGCCGACGGCCACTGCGAAGTTGGCAGCGAAGGCATCGGTGCAGAGCGCAAGCAGGCACAGCAGCAGCAAACGCATAGCGAAACTCCCGAGTCGGCACGTTGCATGCTAAACGCAAATCATCACATTCGGATGACAAGGAACTCGCGGAATCTCCACACAATTTGACCGGCGGGCAGTTCGCGAGCTGCGTCGGCACTTAGTTGAACGCGGGCTTCTTGTCAGGACGATCGCAGCGCCGCGATCGGCTGTACGCGGCGAATTGGGCGTGCGGCGATGATCGTTGCCGCGGTGCCCAGGACGACGATGGCGCAGCACGACAACACCATGATCGGCAGCGACAGCGGCGCCAACGATAACTGCGCTTGCAACCACGGAAACGCGAGTGCCAGCAGACCAAGGCCGATGCCGGCGCCCGTCAGCGACAGCAGCGCGCCGCTGCGGACTTCATCGCGCAGCAGCCGGGGCGACGTAGCGCCGATGGCCATCCTCAGCGCCATTTCGCTGCGCCGCTGGGCGATCGAATAGGCGACCACGCTGAAGATGCCGACGCACGCCAGCAGCAAACTCATCGCGCCGAATACCTGCATGGTCAGCAACTGTTGGCGCTGCGGCGCGAGGTGGCGCTCGACGCGCGCCGCCATCGTGGCGACATCGAATAGTGGCGTGTCCGGTCGTGCTCGCTGGCCGGCGCTCACCAACGCCGCGCGCAACGCTTGTGCATCGCCTTGGGCGCGGACCACCAGGGTCATGGTCGGCCACAGGTACCACGACGTCGGCAAGTAGATGGCGGATGCCGGTGCGCCGTCGATGGTGTTGTTCCGCGCATCGGCGACGACGCCAACCACGGTGCGCGTGCGGCCGTTCTCGAACGTTACATCGAGACCGAGTGGCGATCGATCCGGCCACAGGGCTTTGGCCAGACTGGCACTCAGAATCGCCGAGTTCGGCGATTCTTCCGGGCCGAAATCGCGACCGGCCTGTAGCGTGGTTCCGGCCGCCTTGAAGTAGCCCTCCGATACGATGCGCCACGACACCTGCAGTCCCAGATCGCTGCTCGGCGGCACCGATCCCGGCGCCAGCATCATGGTGGTATCCAACGCGCCCAGCGGCGCCTCATTCGCGACCGCCGCGCTGAGCACGCCTGGAAGGCCGCGCGCAGCGTCGATCAGGTCCGCCGTGGTGCGCAGGCCACGTGTGTGGCTGCTCTCGTCGACGACTTCATCGATGGCAAATCGGGCGGCGAGCACGGTGTTGGTATCGAAGCCCAGCTCCAGATTGAGCAGGCGCCGCCACTCGCCCGCGAGCGCCGTGGCGATCAACAGCAGGCAGGTCGCCAATGCGAGCTGCGTCAGCACTAACGCCGAGCGCCAACGCGCCCGCGGCGCACGTTGGCGCAACTCGGCGCGGCGCGCAGCGTGCAGCGCCAGCAATGCCGCCAGCGCCCCGCCCACAACAATCGGCACCACACCCACCAGCAGCGACAGCAGCGCGATCGGCCAGTCGAAATGCGCGTTCTGCCAACGCGGCAGCTCCGGCAATTGCGAATGCAGCGCTTCGAACAGCGCAGCGGCCAGCCCCAGTCCAAGCAGCGCGCCACAGATCGCCAGACAGGCCGATTCGGTCGTCAGCTCGCCGAGCATCCGTGCATTCGACGCACCCAGCGCGCGGCGCGTTGCGATGTCTCTGCCACGTTCGAGACCACGCGCAATCAAAAGGTTGGCCAGATTCACGGTCGCCAGCAGCAATAACGCACTGACGGCCAACAGGAGCAGGAGCACGCGGCGTTCGAGATCCGCGCCAACGATCGCGGCCAGTGCGGGCGTCGCTTTGGCTTCCCAGCCGGCATTTGCCTCGGGGAAGGTCTCACCCAATCGTCGATGGACGGTGGCCAGTGCGCTGGCGAACTCCGGCGCCGTCGTTTCCGGCGTCAGACGCGCCCACACCGTGAGGCGACGATCGTCGCGATCGCTGTTGTCGAACGGGTGCATCAGCCACACATCGACCGTCGGTGCGACGCCGATAGCATCCGGCGCAATGCCGATGACCGATCGACGCACGCCGTTGATCGACAAGCGCTGATCGCTCAGCGGCACATCGCCGAAGCGCTGCCGATACAGACTCTCGCGCAGCACCACACCCATATCTCCCGGCGCGCGCCAGGTTTGTCCCTGCAATCGCAGACCCAGCACCGCGAACACGTTCGAGCTTGCCTGCATGCCCACGACGCGCTGCGCAACCTCGCCGGCGCTCGCATTCAGGGTCAAGTCGATGCTTTGCAGTGCAGCGATTTGCGCTTGCGGCAAGTCGCGCTGCCAATCCAGAAAGTTCGGTGTCGACACCGAAAAGTCGGCGATTCCGCGCGTTGGATGGAACTCTTCAAGTTCCAGTAAACGTTCCGCTTGTGCATTGGGCAACGGCGCCCAGAGCGCCGCATACGCCAGTTGCGCGATCACCACGAAGGCGGCGATCACAGCGCCCAGGGTTGCCATGGTCCCCAACGAAAACGCGCGAGACTCGGCGCGCAACAGGCGGCGAAACGTTGTTGAAGACATGGCAGGCCCGAAAGGCGGATTTCTACCTGTTGGCAGCAAGGCTCGTGCCAGGCGTGCGCGGCTGTGGCATTGGCCGTTGCCGGTCTGCGCTTGTCCGGCAACGGTCACGATTGTTCGAAAGCGGACCTCAGGATCTCATGTTTTACAACCACCGGAACGCGGTGGCCACGCGCCTGATCTGGAAATACAAGTCGTGATCAAGGCTTCTGACATCCTCAAGGTCAGCCATGATCAAACTGTCGGGCGCCCAGCCACATCCGCGAACCGGTAATCAAATTTCAGTCTGCCGGCGGACCTTGAATAGCGAGCCGTCATCGATTCGATGGCTGTCCCTGGCCGATCCTTATATTGGCCGCCTTACCCCGCTCTGCCGCCTCATATCCGCTTCCTGTTCGTCAGGCCAGCGCTTTGCCTTCGGCTTTCGCCAGCTTCGCAGTTACCCACGACACCCTTGCCGTTTGGCCAAAAAACGCTTGCGATAGCGCGCCGTCTCGTATGGCCTTCCCCCTCACACCCAACAGGGTCCACGATCCCCACCTTGATTTCGGAGTTCAATGCCGCGCGTAATTATCGAAAATCGTCCCAGAGCCACTAAGATTAAAAATTGACGAGTCCCGAATAAGGAACTGTGTCGGACCGATATGATGAACTCCGTCCGACCCACCAAGATTCACAACCGATGAGTTCTGAATAGTGATATTTATTGGACCCGCACTATGGGCTGGAACGAAAATCTGTCCACTATCGACGATGCGACTTGTACTCAGGTTTCGGACTTCGGAAGCGCTAATCCGAACATCATTCCCCCCGGAGATTATTATGTTGCGAATGGATGCATCGAAAATTTCTAACGTCTGCCCAGGTCCAACTACGCAAACCGTTCCGTGACACCCAGTGAGAATTGTAGTGCCCGGGCCAGCTAACACAACTGGGGGCTGACTCTGGGTCGTGAGACTCGGAGGGACGGAGGCCAATTCAAATGGGCTGGCCGCGCTCCGCATCGGCAGAAGTTCGACATTCGGAGGGATTATCTCCGGATCTCGGAGAGTCCCAGAACCGGTGTATGGGGTTATAGACGCGGGCGAACGAGGTCTTCTCAAAACACCGCCTCGTCGGGTCAGGGATCTGCCCAATCGAGGAACATCCTGCACATCAGGCGATAGCAAACTAATAGCCGCGTAAGTGTTTTGCCAGTTTCGCCATGACTTCAGGCTTGCACACTCTAGTCCGGTTGAATTTGGATCTATCGTCTGGACACCCGTAGGTTCGCCGGCCAAAAGTTCGTCAACCACGTACAAGCCGACCGCAACCGCGGCAACCGCAAGAAAATTGACGGCATATCCGCTCGGATCCACGTTATTAATCGGATCCCCTTCGGCATATGAGTGCCGATTCAACGAAGCCGGCCTCATCGGATCGCCAACGTAGCTATCGCGCTGCAAAAACCGACCGATCTGCGGGAAATACCAGCGGGCACGAAGATAGGTCAGGCCATGCGGGGTTTGCCATTCGCCTGTAAATCGATGGGCGCCGTTGCCCAGTGTGGCGTCGTCGGTTGCCAGCGCCGGCAGGCCGCCCAGTTCGCCGCTCATGGCATAGATCGGCTTTTGCAGGCTGGTGGAGGCATCGGCGGCTGCCGTTGTGCCGCGTTCGAACCAGACGCTGCCGCGCATGTCCTGAACGGGCACGACGTTCATATTGCTCACTGCGGGCACGGTGTCGCTGGCGCTGCGCGCGTACATGCCCAGACCTGTGACATCGTAGGAGTAATCGACGCTGCCGAGTTGTGCCGTCTCGCCGACGTTCCAGGTGGTCGATTTCATGACCTGATGGTGGGCGAATTGATAGCTGGGCGTCAGCCTGGTAACGCCCGCGCTCGGGTTGCTCACCTTCGACAGGGCGCCCATCGGGCTATAGGTAAAGCTGCGCGTGGTGCCGCGATAGCCCGCGCCCGGATAACGCCCGGCAGGCGCGGTGTAGCTGATCAGGCGGTCGCGCGCGTCGTAGGTAAATGTAAAGGCATTGGCACCATTGGCTTCAGCGGCAGTCTTCAGGTTGCCGCGGGCGTCGTAGGTGAACACCGTCGCTTTTTGGGACGATAGGCCGGCAGTATTCGGAGCGTAGTTGAAAAACTGCGCCGATGTTGGGTTGCCGTCGGCATCGAAGGGCCCGAGTTGTTCGGAGAGACTGCCGCTCGCGCCCGTGTGCTGGGCCATGCCGCGTTCGTCGTAGGTTGTGGTGCGCGAAACGCTATTGGGCAGGCGTTGAGTCGTCGCCAGGCCTCGCGCGTCGAGCCCAAGGGTATGCTGCTGACCGACCATCGAACCATCGAAATTGGGACTGATTCCAAGCAGCCGCCGTGCCGAATCGTATGAGTAGGCCTCATCAATTGCTGTGCCGTCGCGGTTGATCGATTTGAGCAAGCCATCTGCGGTCCATTGGTAGCGCGATATCTGGCCGTTGAAGGTTGTTGTGGCCAGCAGCCCTGCGTTGTCGTACGTGTAAGTGGTTGGAACAGCGCCGATACTGAGCAACTGACCTCGTTTGTTCAGCGCGCCACTGGCAAGCCGATTCATCGCGTCGAGGGGCAGCATCTCATCAACGTTATTCGAGACAGCGCGGTACATCAGACCGTTCGGGTAATACTGATAGTAGCTGCTCACCGCCGGTGCATCTGGGGCCGTGCTGACCAGGCTGGTCATAAGGCCACGACGATCGTAACCATAAGCGTGCTGTGCGTTGCCGAGATTGTGCACGCGCAGACTGCCATCGAGGTTGTAGCTGAAACTCTCGTTGATGCCGGTTTCCAGATCAGCGATCGTGGCAACCTGGCAATTCGGTCCGTAGGTGTAGCGGACTTCTCGTCCCAAGGGCGAGCGTTGCGTCGCCAGGCAGCCGCGGGGCGTGCGGGTGAAACCCCAGTTGTTGTTCTTGGCATCGCGAGTTTGCGACAAGCGTCCACCGCCATCGTAGCCGTAGAAGGTGGAAAAGCCGGCGGCATTGGTGACTTGCGCAACGTCCCATCGATTGGTCGTGCCAATGCTGGGCGTGTAGCCCCAGCGAACGACGAGATTCAGCCCTGCCGGATCGGTGGCCTCTGAAATCAAGCGCCCAAGTCGGTCGTAGGTGAGCCGGACCGTTTTGCTCTCGGTACCGCTGCCCTGCACGATCGTGGTCGTCCGATTATTGGTGTCGTAGCTGAATTGGGTGGTCCGCCCCATGGCGTCGGTCACCAATTTCGGGCGGCCGATGCCATCGTAGGTGTAGCTGGTGTAGGCCTTGAGGTTTGCCGCCAGGCCCTGTTGCTCGGGATCGGTCACGCGCGTGACCAGCCCGGTTCGGTCATATTGATAACTGGTGACTGCATTGATCGCAGGGAAGCTGGAGGGAATAAAGCCTTGCGCGGTTGTAGTGCCGGCCGTCAGGGTCTTCAACCTGCCGAGGCTGTCGTAGGTCAGCGCATTGGTCACATTACGAGCGTCGCGGGTGCGGATCACACGACCGTCGAAGCCATAGTCCACCCAGGATTGGGCAGCATCTTCCAGCGTGGTGGTCACCCGGTAGCCATCGCTGAGGGTTGAGTAAGAGATCAGCGTATCGCGATTCGCATCGCCGCCAGAGGCGATACTGCCGGTGCCGTTCAGACCGACCATGGCGCTGCTGCGGAGACGACCAACCGCATCGTAGGTGAAGGTCGTCACCAGGCCATTGGGCTCAGTAATCTGGGATACTTGGTAACCCACGGAAGTGGCTCGATTGGCAAATCGCCAAATGCCGTCGGTGGCATTGATCTGCGAAAGGCCTCCGGCGTTCTCATACTGAAAACTCATGCTCCAGCCGATCGCCGGGACTTGCTCAGATTGAAGGCGCCCGACAGCGTCGTAACTGTATGTGCGCATAACGCCGCGGCGATCGGTGCTCGATGTCAGAAAGCCGCGCCAGTCGAAATTGTAGTCCTCGATCAGTTGCGTTCGACCCGTGATGTTGGTGTCGTTGGCATCGAGCGTGATTCTGTCGAGGTACTTTCGGGCGTCATAGGTATACGTGTGTCGTGTGCCATCCGGCAGCACTACTTTGGACAACTGACCATTGCTCGTGTAGCTGAAAGTCGTCGTAAGATTTTGTGTGCCATCGTTGACGGTCTCACTCGTCAGCGCGCCCGTTGCCGCGTCGAAGGTGCGCCGGGTAATACGACCTTCGGCATCGATGATGGTTCGCGGCTGTCCAAAGCTGTCGAAGTCCGCAAATCTGGTGAGCTTCAGTTCCGACTGTTGTCCCGGCTGCGACGCGACGAACACCCCCTCGTCCGTTTCTGTAAGCCTGCCTTGAGCGTCATAGGTGAACCTTGTAGTGACACCCAGCTCATTTCTCACGCTTTCCAGCCGATCGCCATTGTCGAGCGCATATCGGCGCTCGGAATAGATGTTGGTCTTGTCCGGTGCGTACGTACGGACAATGCGTTCACTATTGTCGTGCAGGTACCGACGGAAGCGCGTGTTGGAACTGCCCACACCCGCCTTCCAACCAACCTCGAGTGAGTAACCAGTGCCGCCGGGCTCATTTGGAATAGGCTGCCAGGTAAAGTCGATCACACTCAGGTCAGGCTGTATTTGTCGTGTGACGCGTCCCTTGCTGTCGTAGGAATGCGTGACGCAGCCCGTATTGTCGGTGCTGGCTCCGCTGTTGTTTTCATCGCAGCGGCGTTGGACACGCCCGGCGCCATCTGGATTTCCGTAGCGCACGGTGCGACCGGCATAGTCGGTGTAACTGGAAACATAAGCAAGATTGGCGGCAGTCGCCCAGGCATAGGTCAACCTGGCTGATCGAACTACCGCGCCGTTGACGCCGACAATATTCTGTGCGGCATCGCGCACTTGGGTCAGATACCAGCCAGCAGCGGGCGCTCCTGTTGGCGTGATACGCGAAAACACCTGCTCGATGGCCTGCCCGCTGCTCGAATGAGAAAGCTTGCGAACCCAATCGGAACCGCTGGCGGTCATCGTGATGTTGATCGCGTTGTTGCCAGTGGGATCTTTGACTTGCTCCAAATCGCCGCGACTCGTAAACGTGTCTGTCGAGCCATCCCGGTATGTCAGATACATCTTGCCGGTGGTCGTGTTCACCGACATGTATCCGTCAGCAAGGCGGTCTCCATCCTGCGTGTAGAAGTAATAGGTCGTACCTGGCTCGAAGACATCGCGGCGGACAAAGCGCAAAACATCACCGCCGTCGGTGAAAACCACAATCAGTTCCTTCTGCGAGCCGGAGGCCGGTTTACGCAATGCCGTGCGCGAATACGCAGCGGCCCAACCGGCCGGCAAGGGCACCGACGCATAACCGCCCGGCCGACGAGAGCTGAAGCTCAATGAGCTATCAAGATCAGGACCAGGATTGTCGAATGCGCCGCAGTGAAGCCGATCCACGAACGCGCCCGTCTCCAGGTCTACCGGGTCCCCTGCGCATTGGGTTGGTTGTCTCCCCAAGAAGGCAGCGGCACTAAGCAATTGTTGTGCTGGCGCCGAACAAATTCGATTGAGGCCAAAGCGCGGCGTGTTGCTGTCACGAATCGGCATGCTGCCCACGCACGGGAAGGGACCGTTCTTTTCTTGAATGAGTTTGACGTCTCGAACCAGTTTCGGACAACAGCCGACGGTCCCGGCAACGCACGGGGGCGTCTCGCCAGGCAAGGTCCATGTCACCCTTACAGCATCCGACTGGCCAATCCCCCCGGTACACATACCTCCGTTCGGCGTCGACGGCGCAAAGAGGCAACTGTTACCAATAACGTTGGGATCGGCAAACTTCAATTGTGTTAGACCGGAGTTAAGGGTCGAGCCACCCAGCTCACCTACAGGTGCGCCACCAAAACAGCCACTGCCGACATTGCTGATGCTGTACGACGTTGAATTGTCGTACTCGATGTTGCACAAGAGCCCAGCCATGCCGTATTCGATGTGAATCCAATTGCTGGCGATGGTCAGGAATTGCTCCCAATCTGATCGCGGCACACACGTGCCCCTTGGGCCGATGGTATAGCCGGTATTGCAGGTGCAGTCGGAAAAGGTCTCGGCGACAAATCCACTCAACGCGCCCCAGCCGCGCTGCGCGAATGTCTGTAGATCGGCGCCTGCGGGCGGCGACGTGGGATACGTGAGCTGAGCATATGTGGGACGGCCGATGATCAGTCCTATGGCCAGCAAACTCAGGATCGGCAGACTGCGTGCGAAGCAAACGACGTAACGAACCACATAGGCAACGTTGAACGGATTGGCTTTGTTCATGGCTTCTCTCCCCAGAGCGTTCCAACGCTCATGCATCGGAACTGCGAAGTCCTTGCGGGGATTCAAAGTTTTCCTTAAGAAGTTCCTAAGGGAACCAATTCCTTAAGTTTCGGGGCTGCCGTCGGTCGAAGCAGGAGTCGGAACGACCGGGTCTGCGATTGCTTTTCAATTTTTGATGCAACATCCTTTCGACAGAGCGGCCTCTGTGGTTGCTTCGGCTTCCTGCCTTGCTCCAATGTCCCGCTACGGACCGTCATGGTTCGAGCGTTGACGGGTCGAACTGCGATGACCTCAGCCTCCGCGCTAGATTCCCGAGCAAAATCATCGGTTCTTGTCGACCAGCCGGCCAGCTGGAGTTTTGGCAATTGCAGATTGGATGAGCGCTCCGCACGGCTGACGCGAGACGGCATCGACGTCGCCATCGAAAAACTCCCTTTCGCCATGCTCGTTTACTTCCTGCGCCACCCGGAGGTAGTGCATACCAAAGCAGAATTGATGGAAGCGCTCTGGCCCAAGCGCGTTGTGGTGGAGTCAGCGCTGAGCGTATGCGTGAACAAACTTCGTCAAGCGATTGGCGACCACGACGGTCGAGTCTTAGTCACAGTGCACCGAGTCGGTTACCGATTTGTCGAACATCCCGAACGAGAATCGCTGCCTGTCGTCACGGTCGAATGGACGCCGACGCCGGGCGCATCCGTGCCCGGCCGCGAGTCGTGGCAATTGGTGCGACACGTGGGGACTTCGACCGAGCGCGGAATGTGGATAGCGAAACACGAGAAAACCCGAGAGCTGCGTGCCTTTAAGTTTGCCCTTCCTGCTGAACGCGTTTCGGTACTGAAAAATGAGCTCACGATTCAACGCCTGCTCAACCGAGCCCTTCCAGGTTCCGCTTCGTTCACGCGAGTTCACGAGTGGCGCCTCGACGAACAGCCCTATTGGCTGGAGTTCGATGCGCTAGACGGCGAAGACTTGCGTTCCCTCATGCGCGCGTGGCGCCTGAGGCCTGAATCGGCGCCTCCGGTGCACAGCCGAATCGCCTGGATCGCCGATCTTGCCGAAGCGCTTGCTGAAGCACATTCGCTGGGCGTGCTGCACCGCGATCTGAGCCCTTCCAATGTGTGGATCGCAGCCGATAGCCAGGGTCATCGCCAAGTGCTGCTGACCGACTTCGGTAGCGGCATTCTGTCTGACAACGCCAAACTGCGCGATCTGGGCATCACCCTGGCAGGCGAGTCTTCGGCAGACTCAGCTACGCCGCTTTACATCGCTCCGGAGATACTCCAGGGAGCCTCGCCTACGATTCGCTCGGATGTTTATGCCCTCGGCGTCATATTGCTGCAAACGCTCATCGGCGACGAGCATGCAACCTTGGATCCGGGCTGGGAGTCGAAAATCGGCGACGACCTTTTGTGCGAGGACATTTGGGTCTGTTGCCACCAGGATCCCCCCAAGCGACTTGGCGATGCCGCAGAACTTGCGTCCCGGCTGCGGCGACTGGCAGAGCGCCACCAACAACGCGAGCTAGAGGACCAGGGCGCCAAAGAGATGGAGCGGCTTCGTGTTGCAGAAGCCAAAGCCCAAGAACGTCTCTCGGCCATTCGCCAGCGACGTCGGTGGCTGTTTCTGCTGCTGGCCGTTCTTTCTGTTGGTTTGGTGTCTTCCATATGGCTCGCGCGCGAGGCTCAGGTGCAACGCAGACTTGCTGAGCAACAGCAGGCGCAAGCGTTGCATCACAAAGATGTCAGCGATGCAGTCGCAAACTTTTTCGTACACATTACGTCGGGAGTCGCGAATCCCTTCGCTGTGGGACAGCGAGATACGACCGTACGAGAAATGCTGAACATCGCGGCACAAAGCGTTTCGGAAAACGTCAACCATGTTCCGGAAGCAGAACTGATCGTCCGCGCCGAACTGGCAAACGCGTTCTCCAGCCTCAACGAGTTTCAGAAAGCCCATGAACAAGCGGAACTCGGACTGGCGCTTGCCTTGCGCACGAACAGTCCGATCCGCTGGGATTTTGAGACTCGGTTAGCGGATATCGATCGTTTGCAGTGGCGAGTTTCGAACGCCAGCAGACGAATCGCAGCGACGCTGAAACAACCAGGCTTGCCAACGCATACAGAAGAGTACTTGCGGGCGATGCAGGCCGACATCTTGTTGGACATCGGGCGTTACGAAGACGCTCTCGCTGAAATCGATCGCGTGTTGGAACTGCTCGGTAAGCGACAGGAGTCCGACAGCAGTTTGCGAAACGGCATGCAGTTGTACCGTGGGCGAGCGTTTCTGGAGCTCGGTAAGGTTGAGCTTGCGCGCAGCGAGTTCTTGGCGATCCAGACCCGAAGCGCTGCCGCGACGCACGAATCGAAACGAGATCCCAGCCGCGCTGGCCGACGCGGAATGGCACTCGTTCACTGGCGCACCGGCCAATTCGATCAGGCGATTCAGGACCAAACGCAACTGGTCAGCGAGCTTAAGGAAGGTTTCGGGGAGGGAAGCGGCATGCATATCGGCATGGTCCTGATGCTCGCTCGCAGTTTGCTTGATGCAGGCCGCTGCGAAGACAGCCTGCGCCAAATAGAGAGCATCGAGAGCTATCGCCAACTGCTTGAACCCAGAGCCGGCTATTGGACACTGCGAATCCAGCATGAACTGCTTCGCGGCGATCACCGGATGGCAGAACAAGTGCTCAAGACCGCTATGTCGACGATCGGCGCCATGTACGATCGGGATGCGGTGCCCGTCGTCCGCGTGAAGGCACTTGAGATCGATCGGCTCGTCAAAGCGGGCGAAGCCGATTCGGCGAAGTCCCAGCTTCAGCAATTGATCGAAAGTCTGGCTCAGCTTCGACTCGAAAATCTCCCCGAGTCCGACCGCCTGCTCGTTCGGTATTCAGACTTGGTCGCGCCTGACCAAGTTGCAAAGGCGCGCGAACGATTGGTTGCGCGCTTCGGCGAGAGCGCGCCAGATTTGCATCCGCCCAGGTGTTCGCCAGCGTCTGGGGGATCGTTCCGGAGCGATTCGCCCGGTACCCGCAGCCGGTGAAGCGCCGACTTTGATCTCCTTCTGCGAACTGCGCGCCGAAGACCGCCAAATCGGCGAAAGCATGCTCGAAGGCTGCTGCCGTGCTCGTCGTAGCAATCATTCAAAGCCCGGGTCTTTGCGAAGTCTTTACGGGATCTCCCGCTTCGCGCGCTCCGGTTTCTGCCCAATTTCCAGTCAGATCAGAGCGATGTCTTTTGCGCCGGAATCGAGGCGCGAGGAGGGTGAGAGCGGGCAAGCTTGCGCCGCATGCGGCGCGCCCGCTCGAACGGGCGGCGGCTGCGCCGCCGCACCGGGCGGAATGGTTGACCCGGC
>JALHMG010000038.1 GCA_022844135.1 Lysobacterales bacterium | reverse complement strand
ACAGTGACGCTGCCGGGCAAGACGCGCACGTTTAGCTACGATGCTGGCAATCGGATCACATCGATCCAGGAAGGCGCCGACACCTACAGCTTCCAGTACGACGTACGCGATCGCCTGATCCGCGCCACCGATGCGCAGAACCGGTCCATCGACTATGCCTACGATGCCATCGGCAATCGCACGCGCTTGAGCACGCCGCGCCAGCATGTCGACTACGCGTACGACGAACACCATGTTCAATCGAAGCGCGTGGAAACTGATCCAGTTTCGACCCGGCAATCCAATCTATCTCCTTGCGGCTGCGCTGATTCCGGCTGTACTTTCCTTCGGCGTTCTGATCATCGCTGGATTGCAAGGCTGGGCCTCGTCGTCCTTCTTCGAGTTCAGCGAAGGTGGCGTGACTGTACTTCGCGGGCCTTGGATGCTGGGCGATGGTGCGCAAGGCTGGGGGCTGTTCATGGCCAATGTGGCAATCACGGCGGTGTGGTTTGCGTCGCTCAATAGCCTGGTGGCCGTGGGTGAGGAGTTCGGGTGGCGCGGGTTGGTGCAGCATCACATCATCGAGCGCCTGGGCTTTGTGCCTGGAATCGCTTTGTTGGGCTTCATTTGGGGGATTTGGCATCTGCCCGTGAATCTGGCGGGCTGGAACTATCCGGAAACACCCATGTTGGGTGCCTTGGTGTTGTTCCCACTCAAACTGATAGCGGTGTCGTACATCATGGCGTGGCTGACACTGCGCGCGCGCAGCTTCTGGCCAGCGGTGGTGCAGCACGGATCAGGCAATGGCATCGGAGTAGCGGTGATGTCCAGCCTGACTTTCAGTGCTGGGACAACGTCCTTGACCGGCTCGCTGGTTCAGATCGGACTGACCCTGGTGCTTGCGATGCTCTGTGTGGCTCTGGTCCTGAGGGATGTGCGGGCGCAGCGGCGCACGTAGGACAGGCAACAGCAAGAAACTTCCTGCAGTTTCAGACTTCGGCCGATGCGTCCCGAATCGTTTTTGCGCAACGCTGCAGGATTGAAACAAGGCATAGGGGCGTGCGCTGCAGCAATGCCAGCACAACCAGACACGGCTACGTGATCTGCGGCGGGGCTCAAGCGCTGAGCCTGCGTTGGCTTCCAACCTCAATCGGCTGCCAGGCGCTCGCGCAGGACTTCTCGATAGCGACGGCTGCACGGCAGTATCGAGTGGTCTTTCAAACGCACGCGTGCATCGCCGCTTTCGAGCGGCTCGATCGAAGCGATCTGATCGAGATTGACGATATAGCTACGGTGGATGCGGTGGAAGCGCGCCGGATCGAGCCTCGCTTCAATCCCGGCAATGGTACTGCGTAGCGGGTAGTCGTGCCCTCGAACGCGAAGATTCACGTAGTTGCCTGCGGCCTGTAGCCACTCGACATCCGCCGCCGCGATCAGGAACTCGCGTCCGAGCTTGCGTACCAGAAAGCGTTTGGGCCGCTCGACCGGCTCCAGCGGCGGCCCTTCGTCCGGCAAATCCAGCAGGCGTGCCTCGCCTTGCATGCGGCGGCGAATGAAGCGATAGGCTTCGATGATCGCTACCACGAGTACATAGGTGCGGATGTCCTTGAAGTACTCGTAGATCAGTTCCGACGGCCAGTGGCCGAAGTCATACGACTGCCCCTGAGACGCATATGCCAGCTTACGTAACAGCACCATGCCGACCACGTGGGCGAGGCAGAACACGATGCTGGCCGCCAGGTGCAAGGGCAGCGCGCGGCGCCAGGTATCCCAATGCAGCGGATTTCGCCGGGTGAACCAGACCAACAGCGGCAACAGGGCGAGAAGCAGCAGACCGCTCGACGTCTCCCAGACAACGGGCTTCCAGGCCTCGACGCCGCGCCCAAGCCGTTCGATGTCGTACCAGCTGGTAAAGCTGTTCGCAGCGGTGTTGACCAGCGTCGCCACCACCCAGAAGCCAATTTCGAAAGTGCGCCACGCAAGTTTTTCGCGCGGCGCGGGTTCGTTGGACAGGCTCATGGTGACCGATTCTAGACGGACTCGACGGACTCTTCGGCGACGAACTGAGGATGCCGAATGCTCATGTAGCGCCCATTGCGGTTCGATTGGTCCCCGCATTCCACCATTCGTCCCTTCGCACCGGGAATTTGTCCCCTGCCGCTGGACGGCGTCTGTTCAGGCCCCAGACTCGGTCGGATCGCCTCGCCTGCTGCCACCCATGACCCGACGTTACGACCTCGACTGGATTCGCGTCATCGCATTCGGCGTTCTTGTTCTGTACCACGTCGGCATGTACTACGTAAGCTGGGACTGGCATGTGAAGAGCCCACATGCCGGCCGCACCCTGGAGCCTCTGATGCTCCTGAGCAGCCCCTGGCGCCTCTCCTTGCTCTTCCTGGTGTCCGGAGTGGCCACCTGTTACTTGCTCGACCGCGGCGCGCAGGGCTTCATGGCCTCGCGCTCGAAGCGCCTGCTGCTGCCCTTGCTGTTCGGCATGTTGGTGATCGTGGTACCACAGGCCTACTACGAAGTGGTCGAGAAGCTCCCCGGCGGCTATCACGATGGCTACCTTGCGTTCTATGCGCGCTATCTGGCGGCCGACCCCGACTTCTGTCGCGACGACGACTGTCTCGCACTGCCGACATGGAATCATCTGTGGTTCGTGGCCTACCTGTGGTGCTACACCGCATTGCTGTGGTTCGGGCAACGTCTGTTGCCTGCGGCCAGGACCATGGCACTCGCAGATCGTGCATGCGCTGCCCTGTCGGGCTATGGGGCTTTGCTCTGGCCGATTGCCGTTCTTGCCCTGGCGCGCCTGTTGCTGGTTGCCCGCTTCGAATCGACGCATGCGCTGGTCCATGACTGGTACAACCACGCTCAGTACTTTTTCGTTTTCGCACTCGGTTTCATCGCGGCGCGTTGCAGCGCTTTCTGGCAATCGCTAGCACGGCTGCGCTGGTTGGCACTCTGGCTGGCTCTCGCGAGCTATCTGTTTGTCGTGTGGTACTTCCAGGGCAACGCTTTCAGCGACGCCAATCCGCCGCCGAATGCGCTGCGCCTGTTGCAACGCATCGTATGGGCGATCAATCAGTGGCTCAGCATTGCCGCAATCTGTGGATTCGCCTTTCGCTGGCGTAACGCCGACAGCGCCGCCCTGCGCTATCTGGTGCCGGCTGTGTTTCCGGTCTACATCCTGCACCAGACCGTGATCGTGATATTCGCCCACCACCTCAAACCGGTCGCGCTCGCACCGGCGCTCGAAGGGCTGTTGCTGATCGCGGTCACGTTCTCGTTGTGTTTCGGCGCCTACGAAGTGATTCGCCGTGTTTCTTGGCTGCGGCCATTGTTCGGGCTCAGATCCTGATTCGATACTGGATCAACAGCCGGTGCTGGATTTGACGCGGCGAGTTCGGACATGTTCCTACGCAATGCGCCGGCTAGGAGCGACCGATCAGCATTGCCAGCGTCTCGGCGACGATCGCCGGCTTGGCCTGGCCCTCAACCTCTACGGTGTTGGTGATCTTGACGATCTTGCGCCCGCCCCCTTGATCGGTGACGTCCGTCAGCACGGCGCGATTGCGGATGCGCGCGCCGACCGGCACCGGTGCTGGAAAGCGCGCACGATCGATGCCGTAGTTCAGCGCCGCGGCCACATCGCTCGGGATCGCGCCGATCTGCATCATCATTCCCGCGACCATCGACAAACTCATGAAGGCATGTGCGATAGGTCCGCCATAAGGACTCTCGCGCCGAGCGCGCTCGACATCGACATGGATCCACTGCTTGTCGCCGGTCGTTTCGGCGAACTGATTGACCATGTCCTGGGTGATGGCAATCCACTCGGATACGCCGAGTTCCTTGCCGATGAATTGTTCGAGCGTGTGGAAACTGTAGGTGAGCGACATCGCGGTTGACCGTTAGCTGGCGAACGAAGCTGTCAATGGTCGATGGTCAATCGCCAGTGGTCAATGGTGGTCCGAGACCAAATCGCTATCCAACGGAAAGAATCGTCCCACCTCGGCGGAAAAAAGAAAGGCGCCCGAAGGCGCCTTTCTGGACTTACTGCCGAACTACCACTCACTCGTGCTGCGGTTCATTGCGATCGAACTGCGGCTCCTCGCGCTCGAAGCTCGGCTCTTCGCGGGCCTCGTATCGCGGTTCTTCGCGCGGCTCATAACGCGGCTCCTCACGCTCGAAACGCGGCTCTTCGCGCGCCTCGTATCGCGGTTCTTCGCGAGGCTCGAAGCGCGGCTCCTCACGCTCGAAGCGCGGTTCTTCGCGCGCCTCGAACCGCGGTTCCTCGCGCTCGAAACGCGGCTCCTCACGCGCCTCGAAACGTGGCTCTTCGCGCGGCTCAAAGCGCGGCTCGTCCCTAACCTCGAACTGAGGTTCCGGCTGCGCTTCGAAGCGTGGCTGTTCATACACCGGCTCATTGCGCGGCTGCTCGTACGGCACCTCCTGCGGCTGCTCGTAGCGCGGCTCGACAACGCTCTCCGGGTACTGCGGTTTCTCGTACACAGGCTCGTTGCGCAAACCATCCGGTTGCGTCGGCAATTCGCGGATCGGTTCGATACCTGCGGGCGGCAAAGTGGTTGCCGTGCCCTCACTCGACGGTACCTGCCATTCGTCGCGACCGCGCTGGAAGTTTTCGCTCTGGCCTGCGACATTGGCGCCAACAACCTCCGGCACGCTCATCACCGGCGCCTCGCCCGCCGCTGCCGGCGCCGAGTCGATCTTGCCATCGCCGATGCCGCGACCGCCGGATCCAGGCTGCGCGCCGAATCCATAACTACCATCCGGGAACGGCGCGTTGAAGCCGGGCACCGGCGCACCGGCGCCGGGAACGGCGACTTGCTGCGCACGCGCATCGACCAATGTGCCAGCGGCCACGGGTGCTGGCAGGCCCAGATCGCGACCGCGTGCCGCGGGCTGCTGCAAGCCTGCAGCGGCCAGATCGCGCGCTTCCCAATAAGCCGTGGTTGCGACTGCGCGCGGGCTCACATAGGCGGGTGGCGCAGCAGAGATCGCCGGCAGACCAATGTTGTTGATCAACTCGCGCCGGTAGTACGGATTGCGCTCGATGTAGACGTTGTAGTTGCGAACACGCGTGACCCAGACCGTGCTGAAGGTGTTGCAATGCCGGTAGTAGGCGGGCGAGGAGAAATACGGCTCCCAGCTCCACACTGTGGAATAAGCGGTGTCGTAGGTGTAGTAGTCGTAGCGACGACGGTCTTCCCACTGGTCGACGAAGTAGTCGTACTCGTCCAGGTACCAGTAGCCACGATCGAAGTGATAGAAGTCGAAGAAGTACAGCAAGTCCGCAGTCCAGCGCGTGAGCGGCCCAAGCGAGTACACCGTGCCACGGTACGGATCGGCGGTGTAGACGATGCCGAACCGATCCACGCTATACGCCCATCCGGTGGTCGGATCGAGAAACCACACATCGCCGCGATAGTACGTGTACACGACGCGGTGGCGTGGCGCTGAGCGCCATTGCCAGCGCGGATCGAAGCGCCGGTTATAGACTCGTACGGCGCCGCGCGGCGCGCGGTCCCAGCGGGCGTTGCGCACCGGCGTGGCGACGCGAATCTGCTGGCGCCAGCCGCCCTGGTATGCCGGCGCAAGCAGCGCCGATTGCTGCGCCTGAAAGGCGCCGATATGCGGCGATGCACCCGCCGATGGCGCCAACACCGCACCGATAGCGAACGTTAATGTCGAGAGCGAAACACCCAACCAACCTTGGCGCATACATTCCTCGTGCGTCGCGCCGAGGTGCTCGACATGAGCCCGTTGGAACCGGCGCGCGTTGAGGAAAATGTTGCGCCTGTGTTTCTGAAGGCGCGCCTAATTTTTCTGGCGCACCGAAGGGGGTTCAGAATCGGTTGCGCTTGCGGTGTGGGTTCGTGATTCGTGGTTCTCGGATTGAGCGGGTCGCAGGTCAACCGTCAACAATCTGTGGGAAATCCAGCTGCACTCGACGCCATGGGCAAAAAACCAAGAACCAACAACCGACTACGAAGGATCATAAACCTCAATGCGATCGCGCCCGGCGTTCTTGGCCCGATACAAGGCCAGGTCCGCGAACTCGAACAGCTGCTCCGGCGTCTCGGCATGGCTGGCCGTGCGTTCGGCAACGCCAATCGACACAGTACTGCTGTCGCCCAGCCGATCCACTGCGCGGGTGTCCCGACGGATGGCCTGAGCGCGCTCCGTGGCGATCGCCAACGTGGCGCCCGGCATCACCAGCACGAACTCTTCGCCACCGTATCGTGCCAACGTATCGCCCGGCGCGACCCAACCCTTGAGGCGCTCGGCAATTGCCTGCAGGCGCTCGTCGCCGAGCAGGTGGCCATGAGTGTCGTTGTAGCGTTTAAAGTGATCGACATCGATCATCAACAACGATAGCGGCGCCCTGCTCTCGATCGCCTCCCGCCAGCTGCGATCAAGCTCGGCCTCGAGCTTGCGCCGGTTGGCAACGCCAGTCAGCCCATCCATATCGGCGAGCGCAATCAGTCGCTGATTGGCGACCTCCAAATCCGCGGTGCGCTGCGCCAGAGAGCGTGTACGCTCCTCGACCATCGCCTCCAGCTCCAAGTTCCGCCGCCGCAGCGCTCCAGCGCGCCAGACGTAAATCAGCGTCGACACGACCGCGATGCCGACGAGCGCGATCAGCGTGCTGAACGCCAACGCTCGCCAATCGCGCGCGACGGCGAACCGAATCGGCGCGACCGCGCTGATCCGCCCGGCCGCGTCGATGGCGCGCGTCTGCAACGCATGGCTGCCGCTCGCCAACGCCAGATCGCGCACGCCTTGACCACCGGCGTCGCTCCAGGCGCGTTCGATGTCCGATAGTCGCGACTGATAGCGCACAGCGCCGCCCAGATAAGGCGATGCAAAATGCAGTCGCAACCGATGCGCGGGGGGCACGACGATGGGCTCGGCAAGCGCCAATTGCACCACCCTGCCGTGTGGCGCGACCAACTCCACACGCTCGATCTGCGGCGGCGCGAGCGGCGCCATCGCGTTGACCTGCCCAGGGTCGAAGCGCGCCAGGCCCGACCATGTCACGATGAACAACTGTCGCTCGCCACAGGCCACCTCGTTGATGCCTTGCGTACGGCCATTCATCGGATACAGCGGGCGCCAGTCGGGACTCAGTGCCGGTCGCCACAGCAATTTGCGCAGCGTCATCGCCAACCGATCCCCATTGGCGCAGCGCCGTGTCCGTAGCTCGTCGGACGGCGCCAGTCCGTTTTCGATCCACGGATGTCGCTCGACCCTGGATAGCCCATTCGCACCAATCCTGAGCAGTGCGCCAGCGGTGCTGATGTACACGCCGTCATCGTCGGAGACGATCGTGCCGTGCATGTCCTCGGCTGGCTCAGGCGCAAGCGCTACCGGCGGCCCGAGGCGACCGTTCGCGTCGACCGCCAAACGCATCGGCGCGGCCAGGACCCGATCGACGTAGACATAAGCTTCGGTTTCCGCCAACTCATCGAATTTGTAACTCGGATCGAGGAAGCGTTGCGATTCTCGGAGCGCCCCGCCGACCTCATCGAGCACCAGCAAGCCGGCATCCTCCATCACGTAAATCCGCCCAGGAATTCGCGTCGAAGGAAACATGCGCCAGACCGTCGCGCCCACAATCAACGGCCTTAGCCCGGATGCGTCCAGCACGTGCAGCCCGGTGCGTGCGCCGATCAACAGACCGTGTTTGGTGGCGAGCAGGTAATTGACTTCGGTATCGGCAAAATCCAGCAACTCGAAGGCCGCCGTTTGCCCAGCGTCGCCCCGCGAAACGTACAGGCCGACACTCGTAGCGACATACAGCGCTTCGTTCCAGATCGCGGCGTGCGCCGGCGGACCTCGGAGGCCGTTACCAGCATCGATTTCGGTCCAAGCCAAATCCAACGAGACCCGCATCGGCCCGGATTCGGTGGCGAGCCACAGACCATTTTCGGCGTCCAGCGCCATCCCCAACACCGGCGCATCGCTGCTCGCCAGTACTCTGTAACGCCCGTCTGTGCCGAGCCGAAACACTCGGCCATCGAGGCTGCCGATCGCCACATCGCCGTTCGGCAATGTGGCGGCGCAGTATGCCGACGCCTTGACGAGTTCCGGCGTGAGTGTCGAGACCATTGCTTGCAACTCGCCAGCCCGAGCCAAGATCAATTCGCCATCTTCGCCGATCAACAAGTGCCCGTCTTCTCGAGGCACGATGCCATACACACGCGCCGCCGGTTTCAGCCATTCCGACCAGTTCGAGCCACTCAATCGAAGCAGGCGCCGATCGCGCAACACGACCAGGGGGCCGTCAGCATCCGCGTGCATCGAAAGCAAATCGCCTGGCATATCGATGCTGGCGCGTTCGCCGCCGAAGCCGTAGTAAAAGACCTTGGTGCGCGTGGCGAAGTAAACACCGCCATCGACAACAACGGTATCCCAGACCTCGCCCAATGGCGCACCGGCGTCGTCGGGCATGAACAGCCGATCCAGGCGATCGAAGCTGTAACTACCATCGGGTCTGCGCTTGAGTACGCCAAAAGACTGGAAGCCGCCAACATAGACCTCACCGTCAGGGCCTGCAGCCAACGAACGCCCTGCGCCGCCGATGTCGATCAGCTTCCAGCGCTGACCGAAGTAGCGCAGCACGCCCTCCAGATTGGCCACAAATACCTCGCCATTGGGCTTGGCCAGCACCGCAAAGCTATACGGTTGGGCGCCGGTTTCGAGCGGCGTGAAGCGTTGCGTAATCGGCTGTCCAAGCTGCCCGGCGCCGACGTAGCCGGACAGCAGGAGCAACCACACAGCTACGAATCGCGCCATGGCAGTCTCACGATGGACGTCTTGTCGACGCTAACGGACGAAGCGACAGAGGGATCGCGTCTGCATGCCCAACCCCTCTCCCGCGGGACCCATAACCATGGTCAGGGGTCGAATGGGGAGCGAGTGCAGCACGGTCAGGCAAGGCGAGCTGTTGTCGATTTGTCCGTTAAAGTCCCCCAGCACTATGGCACAAGTGCCTCGCGCGATCTGCCAATAGGGCGGAAAGTCGATCCATGTCGATGCAGGTTTGGGTTTTCATGCGTCCTTGGGCATTGTCTTTTGCGGCCCCAAGATGTCGCCCCGCGCGGTGCGGCCAATGCGGCGGTGACCGCAGAGCGCGGTGGAAAACAGCCTGCCGGGACCGCGCCAGCCCTCAGTCTCGCAAGGCAGGCAACTACGTCGCCGCGTCGGCATTCACTTCGGCGACGTCGGCATCGCCATTCTTCACGCTGGTGTAGCCACATATGCGCGAATGCGCTCAAAACTGCTGCGCATAGTTTGCGAACCAGACTCGCCCGATCGGATCGTAGAGCCCGTAAGCGAACTCGCCGGTCGGCGACACTGGCACTGGCCGGTTGCGCCAGTTGCGCACGCCGATGCCGACCTCGGCGTTCCATGGCGCTTGCCAATGCCAACGGCCGTCCCACTCAACGTGCGAGCGAATGAACACCCGGCACGCGGCATCCGGGGCACCGGTGGCGTCGGTCGGCAAAGCGCAACCGCGGTAACCATCGGTAAAGCGCGCCGAGATACTGAGCGCATGCGCGCCCGACGACCAACCCAAGGTGCTGCTGGCCCGCAAATCCGGGAAACCGAAATACTGCAGCTGGTTCTCCGTTGCAGAACCCGCAGCGCGACGTTGTTCCAGATCGACCAGATGGCTGGCGCGTAAGCGCCAGCGCCAATCGCCGTGGGCGGTGGGCAGGCGCGCACCGATATCGAGGTCGATACCGCTGGCATCCTGTCGGGCGATATTGATTCGCGGCTGGACGATCGAGACGATTGTTCCTTGTGCGGTCCGCAACACTTCGCCTTCGGTGAGGCGATCGCAGGGGCGTCCGGCTGCTGCACAAGCGGTCTGGTTGTCGACGACGGTCTGCGCACGCAGGATGCCGACTTGATCCTCGATGCCCAGACGCCAGGCGTCCAGCGCAACATCGAAGTGCCCCGCTTGCCAGACCACGCCCAGCCCGCCCTGCCAGGCGCGCTCGGGTTGCAGGGATGGATTAGGCACGATCTGGCTGTCGAACCCCTGGATCACGCACTCCGGACCGGTGCCGCCTGCAGCCAGGCAATTGGGCCGATCGATGACGAAAGCAAGCCCGCCAATGGCGCCGCCGTAGGCTGAGGCCAGATCCGGTGCCTGGAAGCCGCGACTCAACGAACCGCGCAGCAGCAGATCGGGCGTTGGACGCCAGAGCAGCGACAACTTCGGACTCAAGGCGCCACCGGCATCCTGGTAATGGTCGTAGCGCGCGGCAGCGTTCAACTCGACCTCGTCGCCGATAGGCTGCAAGGCCTCGACGTACAACGCGCCGTAGCTTCGCGAGCCGTCCTGGTTCACGCCGATGCCAGCGCCCAGCAGCGCACCAACGACGCGCGCCGGATCCTGCTCAATCGAGAACTCGTCGCGACGCGCCTCGAAGCCGAGCGCAAGCGAAGCGCTGCCGAATGCCCAGTCGCGGCTCAAGCTGGCAGTGCCCTCAAGTCCCACCGATCTGGTATCGCTGACGTCGATTGCGCGATAGGCGACGCCATCCAACCCACGGGTATCGCCGGGTGCAGCGCTGAACGGGTCGAAACGTCCGCTTTGGATGGCATCGATGAGCACCGAGCGCAGCGCGCCGCCTTGCGCTGTCTGCGCCGACTGCGAATAGCGGTTGGCGATGAACGCCAGCGTCCAGGCGTCGACGCTGTCGGCCTCGCCCGACAGTTTCACCAGCCCATGCACGTTGTCCTCGCGGCTGTCGTTGATGCGCGGCCCAAGGGCGCCGAGCCGGTAGTTCAAACGAATGGGCACGGCGGGCCCGGGATTTCGGGTCGGATTGGTTGGCGCATTGGCCGGGATAACGACGCCCGTGACAGGCGCTGGCGCAAGCTGCGAGCTGCTGTCGTTGCGAATGGCCAGCACGCGCGAATGCAAGGCCATGCCGCTGGCGAAACGATGGCGCACGTCGGCGTAGACGCTAAGGCTTTCGAGCCCCGCGCGCTCGTCGTTTTCGGCGCGAAAGCGATACACACAGAAGGTATTGGGGCCGTTTTGGATGCGCCGCGAATTGGGGAACGCAGGGTCGGTGTCGTATTCAGCCGGACAGCGCGGGTCGGCCCGGAACGGGCCGGCCGGACGCAGCGTTGTGGGATTGAGCGGTTGAAAGCTGCCAGGATCGCCGAACGTGGAAATCACCGGGGCCGCGAGCAGGTACGGCCGGTCGGCGCCGCGCAGCGGATCGCGGCGCAAGGTCTCGGCGGCGAACACCCATCGCGTATCCTCGCCGCCGCCTGTGGCGAAGCTGCCTCGATGCGCATCGCCGCCGCGGCCACTCGGCATCTCCCATTGCACGTCGAATAGCGGCGCATCCAGATCGTCTCGGGTCAGCAGATTGACCACGCCGCCGATGGCGTCGCTGCCGTAAATTGCCGAGGCGCCATCGCGCAGGATCTCCACACGATCGATCAGGATTTGCGGGATGCCGGTCAGGCTGCTGGCGCCACCGTAAAACCCATCCGCCAGCGTCGGCAGCCGTTGGCCGTCGAACAAGGTCAATGTGTAACGTCCATTCAAGCCGCGCAAGCCGGGCACAGCAGCCGTAGGCAAGGTGGAGTTCGGCACATCCGCGAACCCACCGAAGCTGTTGTTCGGCACATCGCGAAACAGATCGGCGACGCCGAGCGCGCCGCTGGTCTTCAACTCCTCGCGCTCGATGACGCTGATCGGCAGCGGGCCCTCGGTATCCACGCGCCGAATGCGACTGCCAGTCACAACGATGGCGTCGATGTCCGTCGCGTCCGGCGCATTGTCCTGCAGGTTCCCGGTTGACCCGCACAACATGGCAACGAAGGCAAATGCAGGCGTCATGGCGTGTACTCTTCGGTTCTCTGGACTAAGGTCGCGGCCAGCAGCAATGGGGCGCTGTAGGGCCGGCGTGTGGATTCGATGGCCAGACCATCGATAGGCCAGTCCGGATGCGGATTATCGAAGCGAATGTGATATGCGGCAGGCTTCGGTGCGCGCGGGTGCACGCTTTCGAAATACTGCGCCGACAGGCCAATGAACGCCATGCGTTGCGTGTTCGGGGCATTTCCGTAGTAGGGCTGCAACCACGGCCGCAAATCCGGTCCGAGCATCAACGTCTTGCGCGCACGCTCGCCGTTTCGATAAGCGATCTCAAGCACGGCGAACTGCGGATCGATGCGATCGACAATGATGCTGGGGGCGACCATCAGAAAGTCGATCGCGCGCGCTGTTTGTCCATGCACCGCGATACCATCGATCCGCGATCCATCGGCAACATTGGCATCGCGATCCGGAACGAATTTGGGGAATACGCCGCAGCGGACTTCGTAGTCTTGCCCGAGTAGCCGATGCCGTCCGACCACGATTGCGCGGTCGAGGCGTATAGCCATATGCAATTGTGCAGCGGTGCGATCCAGCGGCAGATTGCACTTGGGCCGCAGGTCGACAAAGGGCGGTTCAATGTCGACGTGTTTGGCCGGTGCCATCGATACCGCTTCTCTGGGCGGGCCTGGATCGGCCGCACGCAACTGCTGGCGAACGCGCTCGGCGTCGGTCGGGAGGCGTGGCGCGTCGCCCGGCAACAGCGCCTGCGTACGTTCGCGAAGTTGGTCGATCGGTTCGTCGCTTCGATGCAATGGATACAGCCATTGGCGCCGACGATCGTCGCTGAGCACCGCAAAATCCTCGCCGAGCGCGACGCGCGTGAACATGCGCGTTTGCGCGACGCTGAGCGGCGGCGCCAGCCAGCGACCACTGGCCAGGTCCAGCCATTGGGCTGCATTGCCTTGAAACACGACCGCACGCAGGCCATCGGCGCTGACCGCAAAACCATGGTGTCCGTCGCGAGACGGCAATCCGTGTCTGATGACCGTTGGCGATGCGCCGATGCCGAAAATCAACAGCCCGTTGCTCTGATTGATCGCCAGCAGCTTTTTGCCGTTCGTCGTCGCCGCCATGAACGGCACATCCAGCGGCCAGCTCTGCAGCAAGCGGCCGGCCGCCAGTTCGATCGCATCCAGATGGTAACCGGCATCGCCGCCGACGCCACGCATGCGCCACAGGATGCCGTCGCTGAGGGCACCGTAGCGAATCAACTTCGCTTCGGGCTGGGACCAAAACGGCAACGATCCCACCACGTCGACCAGGTTTTCGCGTTTCATTACCAGCAGCTCGCTGGCACCGGTCATGGCATCGTCGTGCCAGGCCAGAACATGGCGTTGGTCGGCGGACAGCGCCAACGATGGCCGAAAGGACGGCAAGGTGCGCTCGGCCAGGGGTTGCCCGCTTGCCAGATCGAAGGTGGCGATGCGCACCGCCGGTACACCACGGTCATGCACTGCCCATGCGGCAAGAATGGTGTCGCCTTGCGCCAGCAGCGCGACCGGATTGGCCGGCAATTCGATGGGGGCATACGCCTGCTCGCCGTCGGCGCTGTGCCGCACATGCAGCGTTGCGGCTGAACTGACGACGACGCGTTCACCGACATCCAGCGCGAATCCGATGGCGAATGGGAATCGCATCAACGGACCCGACGGTTCGCCATCGAGGCTCTGCAGTTGTGCTTGCTCAGCGTCGACGTGCAGTGTGCGCGCGGCGTACACCTTTGGCGCCGATTGCAGCATCTCCAGTACCGGCGCCTGCGCCTGCAGCGGGAGATTGGTACGCAGCCGCCAGACGGCCGCCTCGCTGTCGCGGGCCACCACCAGCAGACCGAGCCGGGCGTTCATACCGCAGCGCGAGTTGGCGCCAACGCCCGGCGCGCTGTGCAGCAAAGTAGCGGCGCCATCGTCGATACGGAACATCAGGCATTGCTCGCGACCCTGGATGCCAATGCGGCGCGTGTGAGGATCGATGTCCAGCACCTGCAGCTCGCGATTGGGCGCTACCGGCAGGCTCGGCATGACGATCGTGCCGGTGCCGACGTCGATCACCTGGACGCCCAGACTCTCGTGAACCGCTGCGAGCCAACGACCATCGCGACTGAATTCGAACTCGTTGACCGCGCTGGATTGATAGGGCGAGCTGATCCAGCGCACGTCACCAGCGGCGACGTCGATCAGACCGATCCGCCCATTCAGCAAACCGATCGCCATGGTCGTCTCCGTTGGCGACAGACGCCAGGCGCGGATGTGCTCCGGCGGTTGCACCACCCATCGACGTTCCAGCGTAACCGCATCCAGCATTTCCATCGGCTGCGGCGTTTTCCCGTGAGTCGCGAGCCGCTCGAAGACGAACAAGCCTTGGCCGCCCCTGGCAAGCTGCAGGTTGCCGTTGAAAATTCCTGGCTTGCCGAGCGCCTGCCAATCGCTGACGCGATGCAGTCGCGCGACCACCGAGCCACCGGCTGCGTCGTCGGTTTCGCCAATCATGGCGAACTCGCCGTCGGCGCTGAACAGCAGTCGCACCAGCTTCGGGAAGCGCGCGCTCGGCGGCAGTATCTTTGCGCCTGTCCCAAGATCGACCAGCGAACCATTCTGGCCGCGGCGATTGTGCATCGCCCAATTGGTGTGCTCGCCGAGCAGGAAGCGACCATTCGCCGAGACGGCTAACGTGGTGCTCGCATAAATCGGATCCACCCGGCCTGCCCACACACGTTGCCCGGTGGCAAGATCGAAGCGCTGGGCGTTGACGTGATCGTCGGCGAGCGTCACCACCCATCGACCCTCAGGGTCGATCACCACTTGACCGGTATTGGCGCCGGTGGGCAGCACGTCGATCAGTGCCGGGGCTGCGGCCGCCAATCCAGCGAAGGCATAGCGATTGGTCCGTGCAAGCGGTTCGGCGACAGCCTCTTGCTCGGCGAGATTTTCGAGCAGCGGTGCCAAAGCATCCAGCGGCCGTTGCGCTGCGACGAGTGCCTCCACATCGCGGTCCCGAACTTTCCAGAGCGCCTGGCGTGCCGCTGATGCCGCTTGTTCGGCCCGAATGTTCTCAGCTTCCGCGCGTCGCCACTGCCACGTGCTGGCGCCAAGACCTGCGAGTAACGAGGCTGCGGCGATGAGGACCGCGCCGGCGAGCCTGGGCTCGCGACGCGCCCAACGCGAGGTGCGCTCCAGCGTGCTTTGCGCGCGCACGCTGACCTGGCGCCCTTCAAGAAAGCGACCCAGATCTTCTGCCAGTCCGCGGGCCGTGAGATAGCGCTGCGCGGCGTCCTTGTGCAGGCATTTCATCGCGATCGCAGAAAGATCGGGCGGCACTCGGGAATTGAGCACATGCGGAGCATCGAGCACACCGGACACGACCATTTCCAGCGTGTGCCGGGGACTCGATCCCAAGTACGGCGGCCGCCCGGTGATCAGCTCATAGAGAATGGCACCCAAGCCGTAGACATCGGTCGCCACGCCGATCCGCTGGCCCTTTGCCAAGGCTTGTTCGGGCGCCATGTAGCACGGCGTCCCCGAGACCTCATCGGTGTCGCCGGCGAGCGCCTCGTCGAGTCGCCTGGCGAGTCCAAAGTCGGCGACCATCGGTTCGCCGCGCTCGTCGATCAACACATTGGCGGGCTTCAAATCGAGATGCAGGATGCCCAGGCGGTGCGCGTAGTCGAGCGCTTCGCTGATGGTGCGCAGCAAACGCGCGGCTTCCGTCGGCGCCAATCGCCCTTCTTGATCGAGGGACGCTGCGAGGCTCTTACCCTTGACCAGCTGCATCGAGAAAAAGTTGAGCTCGGCATGCTGTCCGATCTCGTAGATCGAAACGATGTTCGGGTGGGTCAACCGGGCGGCCGATTGCGCCTCGCGTTGGAATCTGGCGATGAAATCCGCAGACGCCCAAGGACCGGCCGACAACAGTTTGACCGCCACCTCTCGATCCAGAGAGCGCTGGCGCGCACGATAGACCACGCCCATGCCGCCCTGCCCCAAGAGCTCGACGAGCTCATAGTCGCCGAAGTCGCGCTGTTCTGGATCGCTGAGGTCGAGCTCCAGGGCTTCCATCGGCAGGAACGCCAGATGCTTGGGCGTATGGGTCTCGACGCTCGGGCCGCCGCCGAAGGCAAGACCGGCCAATCGCGAGAGCGCGTCGGGCAACATGACCTTGGTTGCCGTGCTCATTTCAGCGCCAGCACTTGCGCAAGCACGGCGCGCTCTTGTTCGAGGTCGGCAGCGTTGGTGACCGTTTGCGCCAGCTCCAGTTGCACCAATTCGCGAAAACGCTGGCGCAGTCGTTTGAGCGATATCACCAGTGCCAGCGGCGCCAGGTCGAGCCTCTGTGCCAAGTGCGCAAGTTGCCCGGGAATTGGTTCCTCCGACAGGAATGGCATCAACGCGTCGAACATGTCCAGCCGTCCCGCCTGTTGCGCTTCGATGCGCAAACGGTCGAGCGCCGTGTTCAGTATCTGCAACGCGTAGGAACGCTGATAGGCCTGTTCCGGGCCGAGACCACCCAGAACCTCGGTCTGATAGCGGCCTTCGAATTCGCCGCCCATCCGCTCAAACTCGGCCACCGGCTCGCCATCGGCCGACGAACGCCAATCGCTGGCCAGGAACTGATGCAGCATTTGCAACAGATGCTGGCGAAACCGACCGTAACCCCGGTTCCCCCCGGCCATCCGGGTGCTGACCAGCTGCTCAAAAAACGCCCGAACGATTTCCCCGGCCAAGGCGGCGTCGTGGCCGCAACCGCGCACGTAGGCATACACCGGGTACCAATAGCGCAGGCACAGCTCAATCAGCGCACGCCGTGCCGACGCATCGTCCGCACTGCTGGCCGTCGCCACCAGCGACCAGCGCGTTGCCGCAAATCGATCGTGCGAGGGTAAAGTGGTGTTGGTTGGCATGCTTGCTTCCTGCAGGTCTCGATCTCGCGATTACGGATATACCGGCTGCGATGACAAGCTTTCTGTCAGGCGATCCGAAGTGCCCGGACCTCGGATTCCACATCGCGCTCGTCCTCGACCAGGCCCAGCACCTCCTGGCGCACCAATTCCTGCAACCGTTGCCGCAACCGATGCACGGCGACGGCGACGGTGTTGCGCCGCATACCGAGCGCTTCGGCCGCACGCGCATAGTCCTGCGGATCCCCAGCGTCAAACAGGAATGGGCTGAGCGTTTGGAAAAGCGCCAGTTTGCCCGCTCGGCTTGCCTCGGACTCCAGATGTTTGAGCGCCTGGCGCACTACCACCTTGGCAAACTCGCGATCGAACTCGCGTTCGGGCGTGTGGTCCGATGTCAGCTCGGCAGATTCGATATCGACATTCGCGCACCCGCCTCCGCGCTTGAGCGCGTTCGCCGCCTCGCGCTGATTCATCACAAAACGCTTCAGCGCTACCATCAGGAAGTTGCGAAAGCTCCCCTTTGCCGGATCGGCGCTGGCATGGCTGTTAAGGCGCATCAGCTGCTCAAAAAATCCCTGCGCCAGATCGTCGGCATCGCCCTCTGCGTGGCGGCGCAAGTACGCCAGCACCGGCGGCCGGTACAACGCAAACAGCTCGCCGAGCGCACGCCGTGCGGTACCGTCCAGGCCGGCTGCGGCGGCGATCAAACTCCAGCGCGTGGTTTGAAAGTTAGAAATCGGACCTGCCCTTCATCGCCAACCAAGACCCTTATACAAAAGTTCTGCAAGGTTTAAGCCTCTGGCGCATAGCCTTTCGCCGGGAGAAGTGGTATGACCGTTTTGCGTGCCCAAAAAAAGGGGGGTCAGCACATGCGGATGATGTTTGCAGTGGTGGTAGGTTTGGCACTGAGCGCGAGCACGCCCGGCGCCGAGTACAATTTCGCGGTCGAACCCACCTACACGCCGGAGCGCGCGAAGGAGGTTTACGAGCCGCTGATCGCCTACTTGAACAAAAGCACGGGGCACACCTTCAAGCTCGTGGTAGCCCGCAATTACGCGTTCTACTGGAACGACTTACGAAAGCGCACCGACCTGCACTTCGTGTTCGACGAAGCGCACTTCACCGATTTTCGTATCCAGCGCTCGAATTACCAGCCCCTGGTGAAGTCCTCCATCCCGTCCAGCTATTCGCTGCTGACGCAGGAGAACATCGAAGAGGGCAACACCCAGGCCTTCGTGGCGCGCAGCCTCGTCACCATGCCCGCGCCGAACCTGGGCTTTGCGCTGTTGCTCGAATACTTTCCGAACCCGATGCAACAGCCCGATGTGCGCTCGCTGGCGACTTCCTGGCGCGATACGGTCGAGATCGTCTTCGCCGGCGAAGCAGATGCGACGATGGTGCCATCGTGGCTGAAGGACCAGTATCCAAACTTGATTCCGGTGATCACCACCCGCGAATTCCCTGGACCTGCAATTTCGGCGCACCCCGATGTGCCGGCGGACGTGAAGGCCAAGGTCAAAGAAGCGATGATGGTGCTGCACGAGGATGAATCGCTGTACGAGGTGCTCAACGAACTTGGTACGCCGCAATTCGTCGAGGCCACCGCCGCCGAATACCGCGGCTCCGAGGCGATGCTGAAAAACTTCTACGGCTATCGCGCGCGTTGAGCATCGACTCGCTCTGCAGACTGTAGCAGCTGAATCGTTGATCGCTGAGCGCGCTGCGCTGGGCGCGGCGCTCTGCGGTACAGGATCTCGCTTCTGCAGGACGCACCTTGTTGCGACGGTGCTGGCTGTGCCCAGGAGTGCACATGCAGCGATTCGGCATCCCGCTGTTTCTTGCAACCTGGATGGCGGTTCGCCATCAGCGCCTGGCCATGCCCTGCCGAGTTCGGCCGCAGCGAGGTCGAGCATGCCGCGAACGCCACGACGCTGAAGCCTGGTCCGGCGCCCGATGGCGCTGTGGTCAGCCCGGCCGGAATGAAGATGGCGCCCGACTCAGTTGTGCTGGATGCACAGCGGCGACTTTGGACGTCGTGAGCGTGCGGGTCGCGCCATGGCGCGACCCGCACAAGAAACTCAATCGAGCGGTTTACCAGGCGCGCCGAAGTCGCTCGGTGCGGGTGGCGCAACGATCGGCTTGACGGGGTTTTTCTCAAGTTCGGCGAGTAGCACCTCGACAGCCTTCTCGATCGACGGATCGCGGCCCTGCGCAACCAGATGCGGGGTATCGATCACTTCGATGTCAGGCGCAACGCCTTCGTTCTCGACCGCCCATTGGCCGTCCGGGCCCATGAAGCGGAAGGTCGCCGCCGTGGTGCCGCCGCCATCGGCGAGCGAGGGATTGCCAGAGACGCCAATCAAACCACCCCAGGTGCGCGTGCCGATCAGCGGCCCGAGCTTGAGCTGACGAAAATAAAACGGCAAAGCATCGCCGCCTGACGACGACAAACCGTTGATCAGCATCGCTTTCGGCCCTCGGTGCGACAGGAACGGTTGCGCTTGCGGGTCGAGGCCACGACGCTTCCAGTAATTGAGCGGCTTGCGCGCCAGAATCTCGATCATGCGATCGGGGATGAACCCACCGCCGTTGTAGCGGTCGTCGACGATCATCGCTTCCTTGGTGATCTGCGACGGGAACTGTTTGAACAGCTCGCGATTACCCTCGAACAGCGTGTTGGGCAGGTGCACATAGCCGATGCGACCACCCGAGAGCTTGTCGACCATTGCGCGGCGCTGCTCCACGAAGTCCAGGTACCGCAACTGGTCTTCGCTGGTCTGCGTCTTGACGCGGACCAGGCGCGCGCCGTCGGCATCTGGGCGGGCATTGATGCGCAAATCCACCAGGCGTCCGGCTTTGTTCTCCAGCAGCTCATAGAAGTTCTTCACCGTGCGTGTCGATACGCCATCGACGGCGATCACAAACTCGCCCGCCGATACGTTTGCACCCGCTTCGGTGAGCGGCGAGCGGAATGGCTCTGAGTGGTTTTGCCCTGGGAAGATGCGCTCGATCTTGAAGTACCCGGAGTCGTCCGCGACGATCTCGGCGCCGAGGAATCCACCCGGCTTGCGCTCGACCTGGGGCTCGTCGCCGCGCTCGACGTAGATGTGTCCCGCGTTCAACTCGCCGGCCATTTCGCTGAACAGGTAATCGAGGTCGAAGCGATGCGAAACATGCGGCAGGAGCGCTGCATATTTCTGGTAGATCGCTTCCCAGTCGTTGCCGTGCATGCCGGGGTCGTAGAACCAGTCGCGCCAGATGCGCCATCCGTCGCGCAGCAACTGCGCCCATTCGACGCGCGGATCGATCTTCATCGTCAGTCGGCTCAGGTCGAGCGTTTTGCCGGCGTCCTGATCGGCTTTGAGTTCGGCGATACCGATTTTCTGATCGGGGGTTGCGAACAGCACATGCTCGCCGGCGCCGCTCAATGTGTAGCCGACAACGCCCTTGAGAATCGTCGATTCTTTTTCGTCTTGTAGCGAGTAAAGCTTCAGCTCGCCGGGCGCCTGCGGGTTGCTTTGCGCAATGTAGACCACGCCGTTCTTGGTGGCGCGCAAACTGCGGTAGTTGCCGGGCGCGGGCGCGAGCATCACCGCACGCGCATCGAAGCCGTCGCGATCGAAACGCAGTGCCGGCTTAGCGGCGTCTTTCTTCTCGTCGGACTTGGCCGCGCCGCTGCCGATTTCGTCGCTCTTCGGACGGCCCAACGCGGGTCCGTCCGCGCTCAACGTGGCCGCAAACAAGCGCGTTGCGTTGACATACAGGTAATTGAACTCATACGACGAAAACTGCAGGTTGTGCTCGCGATCGCTGGTGAAATACAGATACCGACCTTCCGGATCGAAGCTCGGCGAGTCGGCATTGAACAGACCGAAGGTCAGTTGCGCTGCACTGCCGCCAACCGGGTAATGCCACAGCCGAGAGAGCCCAGTGGCATCGGTTTTGACGTAAACGATGTGCTGGCTGTCGGGCGAGAACACATACGTGGTAATCGCATTGCCGACGGTGGCGCGATCGATGTCTGTGGTGCGCCCGCTGTCGATGTCCACCAGGCGCAGGCGATTGTTCTGATCGCCGTAGACCACGCGCTTTCCATCAGGCGAAACAAGCGGCGGGAAGCGCCAGATGTCGCCATCGCGGGTGATCCGTTTGGACTCCCCGCTGCCATCGGAGGCGCGCGAATACAGCTCGTACTCGCCGCTGGCATCGGACAAGTAGACAACGTTCTTGCCATCGGGCGTAAAGCTCGCCGCCAGCTCGCGGGCGCCGGGCGTGCCGGTGATGTTGCGGATCTCGCCGTTCTTGGCAGGCACGGTAAACAGCTCACCACGCGCCGACACCAGCGCACGTTCCGCATTCGGCGCCAGATCGAAGCCCTCCATTTGTGCGGCGACGTTTTTGATGGCCGGCAGCAAGTGCGGGCGATCGCCGTTGACAGTGATCGACACCGCTTGGGTCGCGCCGTCGGCGGGCGTGTGCAACCACAACCGACCGGCCTGCTCAAACACAATCGCATCGCGACCGGCGCTCGGCCACAGCACATCGTAGTCGGTGAAGTTGGTGACGCGCACCGCATCGCCGCCGTCCGGCGAGGTGCGCCACAGGTTCAGGGTGTATTCGCGATCGGAGGTGAAATAGATTGCATCGCCCACCCAGGTGGGCTGGTTGTCGGTGCCGCGATGGTCGGTCAGTTGCCGCGACGTGTCATTTTTCAGGTCATACACCCAGACATCCTGCGCACGCCCACCGCGAGTACGCTTCCAGGTGCGGAACTCGCGATCGATGGGTGTGTACACGTACGAATTGCCATCCGGCGAGAGCATGCCGCCGCCGGTCTCCGGCACACGTAGCGGCGTTTCCATGCCCCCGGCCACCGGCACCAGGAACGGCCGACCGGCGCGCTCGTCGAGCGGAAAACGATTCATACGCACCAGCACGTTTTGGCCATCGGGCGTCCAGTCGAGCACGCGATAGTCAAAGCCGCCGCGCGGCGGCATCGGGCCGATGTCCGAGTAATACGTAAGCTGCCTGGGCGGCGCCGATCCATCGGTGGGCATCACCCACACCTGGCGCGTGCCCGAATACTCGGCCGAAAACGCGATCTGCCTGCCATCCGGCGAGAACTTCGGAAACAACTCAAGGCCAGGGCCGCTGGTCAATTTCTGCGCTACGCCGCCGGTGCGCGCGACGATGTAAACATCGCCTGCGTAAACGAAAGCGATCTGCGCATCCGAAACGTCCGGATAGCGTAACAAGCGCGTATCGGCGTGCACGGCGCCCGCTGCAAGAAGCAGCACAAGAGTAGCGGCGAGTTTCATTCAGGAGCACCAATGTGGCGAGGAAGCCGCCGAGCATAGGCCGATCGTCACGCCCGATTCCTGTGACAGACGTCAGGGGCGGGGGGCACGGGGCACGGGGCACGGGGCGTGAGGCACGGGGCGTGAGGCACGGGGGATGGGAGATAGGAGATGCGGAATGACGAATTGCGTGAAAACCCAAGAACGTTCCATTTCCAAGCGGCTCCCGTGCCCCGTGCCCCGTGCCCCGTACCCCGTACTCAAAGCCCTAATCCCATCGACAACAGTACGATCGCCACGATCAGGCCCACCAACGGCACGATCACGGTGAGTGCCGCCACGGCGGCGTACGCGTCTTTGTGCGTCTCGCCGCAGATCGCGCGGATAGTGGTCACGACGTAGCCGTTGTGCGGCAGAGAATCGAGGCTGCCAGAGCCGATGGCGACCACGCGATGCAGCGCTTCGGGATTGACGCCTTGCGCGAGGAAATGCGGCGCCAGCAGCGGCAGCGCGATGGCCTGGCCGCCGGACGCCGAACCGGTCATCCCGGCGATGACGGCGACCGCGATCGATGCCGCCAGCAGGCCGTTACCCGGAATATGGGTGACCGCATCGACCATGGTTGCGAACGCTGGCGTCGCCTTGGCAACGGCGCCGAATCCGACCACGGCGGCGGTGTTGCCGATCGCAATCAGCGCCCCGATCGAGCCATCTCCGAGCGCCTTTCCGGCATCGCGAAAGCGTTTGGACATCGCGCCGGTGGCGAAGCAACCGCCGAGCAGGGCCACGATCAATGCCGACGTGCCATAGGCTTCGTGGAGCGCGAACGATACGCCGAGCACCACGACGAGCGGCGCGAGCGCCAGCAGCGGGTGCGGCAAATCGATGCGCTCGGACGACGGATCGCCAGCGCGCGCCTCGAAATGCTCGCCGCGCGCCTTGGCGCGCTTGAGCATCCACGCCAACCACCAGCCGCCGAGGGCCATCATCAGCAGCGCAACGATCAGGCTCACTTCCCAAGCGGCAAGGTGTGTGGTGCCCAGATATTTGATCGGAATCCAGTTCTGGATTTCCGGCGATCCGGCGCTGGTCATCGTGAAGGTCACCGAGCCGAAAGCCAACGCGGCCGGAATGAAACGGCGCGGCAAGTCGGCCTCGCGGAACAAGGCCACCGCGAGCGGGTACACGCTGAAGGCGACGACGAACAAGCTGACGCCGCCGTACGTGAGCACTGCGCACGCGCCGACAACTGCGAACGCTGCGTGCTTGACTCCGATACGTCGGGTGACCGCGCGCGACACGCTGTCGGCCGCACCCGAGTCTTCCATCAGTTTGCCGAACAGCGCGCCGAGCAGGAACATCAAGAACCAGTCGGCGACGAATTTGGAGAAGCCCGCCATGTACCGGGTGGCGAGGTCGGTCCCGGCCTCGTCCGCGAGCGGGGGCAAAAGCGGCAGGCCGCCGGTGAGCGCGACCACCAGCGCGCACAGCGGCGTGGCGATGAAAAGACTCATGCCGCGAATCGTCAGCACGATCAGCAAGATCAGTCCACCGATGAGTCCTAGCATGCTCAGCATCGAGCTGTCCTGCGGATCGTAGTGGCGCCGATTCTGGCCATCGCCGGGCGCGCGAATGAACTGTACCAACGGACAAGTGTGCGCGGCGGGCGAGGCGCCTAGGCTCCACGGCACGACATCACACGGGGAGACGGCCATGCGCCTGCAAAAAAATACGCTCACGCTCGCGCTATTGCTCGCTATCGCAGCGCCGCCAGCGCTGGCGCAGGAAGACGATGCGATATCCGAGGCCGACAAGAACGACGCGCAGGCGCTGGCGACGATCACGGTCACCGCTCGCAAGCGCGAAGAGACGCTGCAAGAGGTGCCGGTTGCAGTCACCGCGTTCAGTGAGGCCAAGCTCGACGAGCTGAACGTCGAAGACTTGAGCGATCTCGACGCTTTCGTGCCCAACCTCACGGTCTACGCTGCGCGCGGCTCGTCGAGCACCATTACCGCGTACATTCGCGGCGTCGGCCAGGCCGATCCGTTGTGGGGCGTCGATCCGGGTGTCGGCATCTATCTCGATGATGTTTACATCGCGCGTCCGCAAGGTGCGCTGCTGGATGTATTCGATGTCGAGCGCATCGAAGTGCTGCGCGGTCCGCAAGGCACGCTGTACGGCAAGAACACCATCGGCGGTGCGATCAAATACGTGTCGCGTCCGCTGGAAGACGCCTTCGGCGGTCGCGCCAGCCTGACCTTCGGCAGCTATAGCCAGCTCGACGCCAAGGGCAGCTTCAATGTGCCGTTGAGCGAGAACGGTCTGGTCCTGCGCGCCGCCGCGGCATCGCTCAACCGCGATGGCTATGGCGAGAATCTGCGCACCGGCGAAGACGTCAGCGACAAGGAAATTCTCGCCGGTCGACTGACGCTGGGCTACATCGGCAGCGAGCGCTTCTCCTTCAAGCTCACGGCTGATCGCATCGACGACTCCAGCGGCATTCGCGCCGCGCAGATGTTGGCGCCGAATCGCTTTGCGCCGACGCTGCTACCGCTCGACTCGCGCTACGACGTACGCAATGGCATGCCGAACATCAACGACACCACGATGAACGGCTACAGCCTGACGATGGATTTCAAACTGTCGGACGACTTCACGCTCAAGTCGATCACGGCCTATCGCGAGTCGGACACCGAAACCAATATCGACTTCGACACCTTGCCGAACATCATCGCGGACGTCAAAGCGCTCTACAGCGACGAGCAGTTGAGCCAGGAATTGCAGCTCAACTACGACAGCGGCGGCGCGCTGACTGCCGTAGGTGGCTTGTATTGGTTCCAGGGCGAAGCCGGCGGCACTGTGCTCAACAACTTCTTCAATCTGTCGTTCGGCAACACCAACGGCGATGTCGACACAGATTCGATCGCCGTGTACGGCGAAGGCACTTATCGCTTCACCGACCAATGGGCGCTGACCCTGGGCGGGCGTTTCACGTCGGAAGAAAAGACCGTCAACATCTTCAACCAGACCTTCCGCGACGCCAATTTCAGCATTCCACTGGCGACCGTCTCGGACCTCGACGATTCGGTTACTTTCGACAACTTCTCGCCGAAGATTTCGCTCGACTACCAGGCCACGGACGATGTGCTGATTTACGGCCTCGCCTCGCGCGGTTTCAAGAGCGGCGGCTTCAACATCCGCGCCAACATCGCCGCAGTGCCGGCCTCGGGTCTGCCGTTCGAAGACGAGCAGGTCACCACGTTCGAGCTGGGCGCAAAAATGGCCTTCGCCGATCAGCGTTGGTTTTTGAACGCGGCGTACTTCAACAGCGATTACAAAGACATCCAGCTGTCGATCTTCACTACCATCCCGAACAGCAATCCGCCCGCCTTCTTTGGCGATTTCACCAATGCCGGCAAAGCCTCGGTGCAAGGCCTGGAGCTGGAGTTCTTCGGCCAGCTGACCGACAACCTGTCTCTGCAGGGTAATCTCGCCTGGCTCGACGCCGAGTACGATGAGTTCATCAGTCGCGGCGTCAATATTGCCGATACGCAGAAGTTCACCAATGCGCCGGAATACTCGGGCGCGATTGCGCTGCAGCACACTTTCCCGCTCGCGTCGGGCGGCGAGATCCGGTCGCGCGTTTCCTACAGCTATCAAGACGATGTGATCCCGACCACCGACTTGAGCAGCGCGATTGCGCAGAAGGGCTACGGACTGTGGGGCGCGAGCGTCATCTGGCAAGCCAATGACAACTGGCGCTTTGCGCTCGAGGGCAGCAATCTCGCTGATGAGGAATACCGCACCACCGGCTACAACATCGCCGCATTAGGCGTGCTCACCGGTTTCTACGGCGCTCCGCGAACCTGGGCGCTGACGGCGGCCTACGAGTTCTGATGCGCTTCCGGTCACAGGCTTCGTGCCATCGTTTCCTGCGTAAACTCTGATCCGGTTTCAAGCAGGTCACGCCCGCGGAGCGAAAACGTGGTTCTCGCTCCGCGAATACGCGGGTCCTTGTGACAAGTTCATAGGCAAAAGCCAAGTGCTCGGACCCATGGTCCGCAGCTCTTCGCTTTGTGGTACGCGGACCCATGGTCCGCAGCTCTTCGCTTTGTGGTACGCGGACCCATGGTCCGCAGCTCTTCGCTTTGTGGTACGCGGACCCATGGTCCGCAGCTCCTCGCTTCGTGGTACGCGGACCCATGGTCCGCAGCTCTTGCTTTTGCAGCACCAGATCAAAAGCTGCGGACCATGGGTCCGCGTACCAAAGCGAGGCGGGACCAAGCCGTCAACCTCACCGCCCCAGCGCCGCCTGGATCACCGCTTCGGCCCACACCGCGCAGGCGCGCGAGTTGGGGTGGAAGCCGTCGCTGGCGAACATGGTCGGGTCGTCGGGTACGGGCGTGGGCAGGAACACAACGTTCGGAAACTCGCGCACGATCTGTTCAGTGATTGCGTTGAGTTGCCGCGAGCGGCGCCCCAGCAGTTGCCGCAACGGGCTCGGCAATGCGGGAAACACATCCAGCGGCGGGATCGCCGCCAGCACGATCCGCGCTTGCTGCGAGTGCTGCACCAGTGCCGCCAGCAGCGCGCGCACATCGCGCTGCCAGGCGCGCTGGCTACGAAGCCCGGTCACGTCATTGACGCCCACCGACACGAATACGATATCGGCCGGCTCTCCCGGCTCGTCGAGCAATGCTTGCCTGAGCTCTGCGCTGTTCGCTCCGTTGCGATCGAGCGCACGCCAATGGATCGGCCGGCCGGTGTGTTTGAACAGCGCCGACACCAATCGCCCGGGCATGGCGTCGAACAGCTCTTCGATGCCAACACCAGCGACGATCGAATCTCCAAGCGCGAACAGGCGCAACGGCCGGCCGCCAACGTTGACGATGCCGTGGCGCGGCCCCAGCGCTGGCGGCAAGCGCAACGCCGTCTTCCTGACCCAAAGTGCTTGCGGCAGCAGCAGCGGAAACGCCGCCCAGAATTGCAGTGAGTGCAGTCGGTTCATGCGAATCGGCGGCTCATACGAACAGGCGCCGTTTCAAGCGGATCAGCGCCGAGATTTCCTCATCGAACCGTCCCTCATCCAGCAGCGCCTGGTAATCCGCAAAGGCGGCATCGACCACCGGCAAATGCGCGCCGAGGCGCTTCGCCATCGCGCGCACGATCCCCAAATCCTTGTGCAGCAATCCGAGCTTGAAGCCGCTGTCGAAGCGTTCCTCCAGCATGGATGCGCCGCGCTTTTCGAGGAACCAGGAATTCGCCGCACCGGCACCGAGTACACCGAGCAGGCGCTCGCGTGGCAATCCCAATTTCTCGCCGAACGCGAGCGCCTCGCACACCGCTTCGGCAATGCCAGCCACCATCACCTGGTTGACCGCTTTGGTCGCCTGGCCGGCGCCCACCTCGCCCATGTGCGTGATCCGCGCTGCAAAACATTCCAGCACCGGCCGGGCGCGTTCCAACGTCGCCGCATCGCCGCCGACCATCACGCTCAAGCGCCCATTGCGCGCGCCTTCTACGCCGCCCGACAGCGGCGCATCGAGAAACTGCGCCGGTGCAACGCGCGCAGCCGCCTCGCGTGCCGTATCTGCGCTCACGGTCGAGCTGTCGATGACGATTGCACCTGGCTTCAGCGTCGGCGCGATCTGATCGATGACCGCCAACACATCGCGGTCGGCTGAGACGCACAACAGCACGATATCGGCATTGCGAACGGCGTCGGTCGCCAAGGCTGCAGCGGCCACGCCGCGCTCAGCAAGCGCTGCGGTGCGCGCTGCGGTGCGGTTCCAGATTGTGAGCGCAAAACCTTTGGCTGCGATATGCCCTGCCATCGGCTCGCCCATCGCGCCGAGGCCCAGGAAAGCAATTTGCATATGGACTTTTCCGCACCGAAATCCGTAAGATTACGAAACCCATGTCGGTCGCGCCACCTGTCCCAGCGGCTGCTTGCAGAGTTCTGCATAGAGCAGATGATGAACGCACCATCCCTCAGCGGCACTCTGGCACGTAAAGCCCATCCGGCCAAGACGGCAGGAAAGCATCTGGGAAGAACTGGCTATGGAGTCATAGCCTGAGGAACTGCCATTTATGGCGAGTCGATCGTCACGAGAGTCCGATGACTTCGGTTCGGTCGCACTGCAGTAACTTCGGGCCACGCAGCTATCTCGCGCAATTGGCTTGCGCTTAACTTTGCGCCAAAAACCCGGCTGGCATCCAAGCGCACCACCTCCGACTCAGGCGGCAATGCCGAAAACCACTGTGCGACACGCTCCATTGCATCGTTTTGCGGTATAGACCCGAACTTGGGAACCAACTGCCGTTGCCTCGATTCAGCCTTTAGTAGCTTTAACGGCGCTCGCGCTACTTCAACCACCACCGAGCGTTGACCATCGCCGATAGTGCTCAAGAAGTCCTGAAGGTCGGAGTCGACCTTAACGCCGACGGACGGGTGCAGCAACGCTTCCAGGTGCTTTTCACTCATGGTAGCTTCAACAAAGGCCTAAGTCGGAACATGCCTGCGGGCTTGCATTGTCGCACATCGCGCTGCCAATTCCGAAAATCATCGAGTCGACCCTAGCGAACAATGTACCGAGTGAGCGTCCCGCCAACCAAACCACGGCGTGCTGTCTACGGTTCATAGATGTAGCAAGCATGCGATGGATCCGTTCAGAGCGAGTCCGGACATGCGCCGGACTCGCGACATGACGCACAGGAAGTGCGTTTCTCAACATCCAGTCTCCTAATAGCCTAGATCGATCGCCCTGCCAACCGCCCGAAGCACATTGATCCGTCCAAAACCGAATCGATGATTCTGTCCTGACTCGCCCAGCGGTTGGCAGGTGCTGACGATGAGGTCCTTCAGTGCCTGACTGCGATCCTCAACCGGCAGTTGGCGTAACTTGATCGAATCGCTTAACAAGAGCGCCATCGCACCTGCAACGTGCGGTGTAGCCATTGATGTGCCATTCCAAGCGTCGTACTTTTTCCCCGGGATCGCCGACAATACATCGACTCCAGGAGCGACGACATCAGGTTTGGAATAAACAAACGGCAAGTAGCGCGAATCGATGAATCGCGATGCACCTACCACCTGGGTACGTCCACCACTGAATCCTGCGGCACGGTCGTCGACATCCACAGCTCCGACAGTGAAAGCGAAAAAATCGTTGCCAGGCGCGCCGCTCGTTTGGTGGCCATCGTTTCCGATCGCCACAACAACTGGTATTCCGGCTTCCTGCGCGCCAATGAAGGCGCTCGTGTAGGTATCGAGCACGTCTGCGCTCATGCGCAATCCGCCGAGCGACATGCTGATGACGTTCGCGCCCTTGGCGATAGCCCATTCGATTCCGGCCAATATCTGCAAATCGGTTCCGCGACCCTTCTTCAGAACCAAGCCGGCTAAGATCCTGGCCTCGGGCGCCATGCCGATCCAATGCCCGCTCGCGCGACCGCCTACTACGGTTCCGGCGCAATGCGTGCCGTGGCGGTCGCTGTCGTATGCCTTTGTGACGTCATCGACGACCGTCTCGCCGTTCGGCCCGAATTCCGCGAACCCTGAAATCTTGCCCTTCAAATCTGGATGCGTAGCGTCCACGCCCGTGTCCAGCACGGCGACCTTTACGCCTTGTCCTCGAACATCGAACGCGCCCCACGCACTCATCGCCCCCGTGCGCATCAGGCCCCAGGTGAATCCCCTGTTCTCTTCGATTGCCGGGGATGCGCGATCGGTTCGCGCTACGGGCGGCAGTCGAACCTCACGGTTGACAAACACGGCGGAAACGAATGGAGACTCTTCAGGCAATCGATTGAGCTGCTCTTTCGTTACCGACAAGGCCGCCAGGCCGAGCGCTGGGAAGGTCTGCATTCCCATGGCTTTGCGCTTCAGTCCTCCGGTCGCGCTGATGGCGTTTCGGGCCCAGTCGCTGGTGCTGAACCGCTCGATTGCAGAACCGTTAGCGGGCGGCTTCAACTTTGCGCTGGGCCGCCGCTCCGTCATTCGGCGAGGCGCCAGTTCTCGCACTGAAACAGTCGACCGGCGTTGTTCGATAATTCGCCCAGCAGACTGCAAATGGCGCTTCAAGTCTTCTCGCGTTCGGGTTTGTACGATGACGGTGAAGCGACCGCTATCGCTTTCATCGTTGATTTTCTCCACTTGGCGACTAAGGCTGTCCATCACTGAACCTCGAATGGAAGATTGAAAGGGCATGCACGAACGAAGGTTAGTCCGGGCGTCCAGCGCGCCTACGACAGCCAGCATGCTGCGACATCTGCATAGGAGGCCCGATCGTGGCGGTTGTCCCACCTGAGGCACCAATATTTACAATGAACCATGCCGATGCCGTTTTCGGACGTGGTCGGAATTGTTGCGCTTGAAGTGAGCACAACTCGCCCGCAGTTCATACGCATCGACGTTGGAGCACACCGATGCGTGCCGACAAACTCACTTCGCGTTTTCAAACGGCGCTGGCCGACGCACAGTCGTTGGCAGTTGGCCGCGACCACAACTTGATCGAACCGGTGCACGTGATGGTCGCACTGCTCGACCAACAGGGCGGATCGACCAGGCCGCTGCTGGCGCAGGCCGGCGTCAACGTGACCGCGCTGCGCGCGCGTCTCGGCGAGGCGCTCGACAAGCTGCCCAAAGTGCGCGGCGATGAGGGCAATCTGTCTGTCGGCAACGACCTCAATCGCTTGCTGTTGCTGTCCGACAAACTCGCGCAGCAACGCGGCGATCAGTTCATCGCATCGGAGCTGTTTGTACTCGCCGCGCTCGACGACAAGGGCGAGCTCGGCAAAGCGCTCAAAGCCGCCGGCGCCGACAAGGCACGCATCGAACAGGCCATCGGCAGTCTGCGCGGCGGCGAGAAGGTCAACGAGGCGAATGCCGAGGAATCGCGCCAGGCGTTGGAGAAGTACACCATCGATCTGACCGAGCGCGCCGAGAAGGGCAAAATCGATCCGGTCATCGGCCGCGATGAGGAAATCCGTCGCACGATTCAAGTGCTGCAGCGCCGAACGAAGAACAACCCGGTGCTGATCGGCGAACCGGGCGTGGGTAAAACCGCGATCGTCGAAGGCCTCGCGCAGCGCATCGTCAATGGCGAGGTTCCAGAGGGCATCAAGGGCAAACGCGTGCTCGCGCTCGATATGGGTGCGCTGATCGCCGGCGCCAAGTTCCGCGGCGAGTTTGAGGAACGCTTGAAGGGCGTGCTCAACGACTTGAGCAAGCAGGAAGGGCAGGTGATCCTGTTCATCGACGAGCTGCACACGATGGTCGGCGCTGGCAAAGCCGAGGGCGCGATGGACGCCGGCAATATGCTGAAACCTGCGCTCGCGCGCGGCGAGCTGCATTGCATTGGCGCGACCACGCTCGATGAGTACCGCAAGTACGTGGAGAAAGACGCGGCGCTGGAGCGGCGCTTCCAGAAAGTGCTGGTCGGCGAACCGAGCGTGGAAGACACCATCGCCATATTGCGCGGACTGAAAGAGCGTTACGCGCTGCACCACAAAGTTGAGATCACCGATCCGGCCATCGTCGCCGCGGCCACACTGTCGCACCGCTACATCGCCGATCGGCAACTACCCGACAAGGCCATCGATCTGATGGACGAAGCCGCCAGCCGCATCCGCATGGAAATGGATTCCAAGCCGGAGGAAATGGATCGCCTGGAGCGGCGCCTGATCCAGCTCAAGATGCAGCGCGAGGCGCTCAAGAAAGAGAGCGACGACGCCAGCAAGCAGCGCTTGAAAGAGTTGCAGGACAACATCGGGAAACTTGAGCGCGAGCTGTCGGATCTGGAGGAAGTGCTCAAGAGCGAAAAGGCGCTGCTCTCGGGCGAGACCCAGATCAAGGAGCAACTCGAAGCGGCACGCCTGGAATTCGATGCCGCCCGTCGCGCGCAGGACCTGGCGCGCATGAGCGAGCTGCAGTACGGCAAGATTCCCGAGTTGGAAAAGCAACTCGAGGTCGCGCGCGCCGCCGAGCAAAAAGGCTTCACGCTGCTATCGAACAAAGTCACCGACGAGGAAATCGCCGAAGTCGTCAGCCGTTGGACGGGCATTCCGGTGTCGAAAATGCTCGAAGGCGAGCGCGATAAATTGCTGCGCATGGAACAGTCGCTGCATCAGCGCGTCGTCGGTCAGGACGAGGCCGTGCGCGCCGTGAGCGATGCCATCCGGCGTTCGCGCGCCGGTTTGTCCGATCCCAAACGCCCCAACGGATCGTTCCTGTTTTTGGGTCCCACGGGCGTGGGCAAGACCGAGCTCTGCAAAGCGCTCGCCGAATTCCTGTTCGACACCGACGAGGCGATGGTGCGCATCGACATGAGCGAGTTCATGGAGAAGCACTCCGTGAGCCGCCTGATCGGCGCGCCTCCGGGCTACGTCGGTTATGAAGAGGGCGGTTATCTGACCGAAGCCGTGCGCCGTCGCCCGTACAGCGTGATCCTGCTCGATGAGGTTGAGAAAGCGCACACCGATGTCTTCAACGTGCTGCTGCAGGTGCTCGACGATGGCCGCCTGACCGACGGTCAGGGCCGCACCGTGGATTTCCGCAACACCGTGATTGTGATGACCAGCAACCTGGGCTCGCAAGTCATCCAGGAATTGGCGGGCGAAGACAACTACGCGCGCATGAAAAACGCGGTCATGGACATCGTGCAGCAGCACTTCCGTCCCGAGTTCATCAACCGCCTCGACGAACTGGTCGTCTTCCACCCGCTCGACAAAGACGCGATTGGCCGCATCGCGCGCATTCAAACTGCGCACCTCGCCAAACGTTTGGCCGAGCGCGACATCCGCTTCGAACTCGACGAGTCAGCGCTGGTGCTGCTCGGCAACTTCGGCTACGACCCCGTCTACGGCGCCCGCCCGCTCAAACGGGCCGTGCAAACGCTTATCGAGAACCCGCTCGCCAAAGCCGTGCTGTCCGGCGAGTTCAAACCCAAAGACACCGTGCGCGCGCGGGCCGAGGGTGGTCGGATTGTGTTTGCGCGGGGGTGAGGCCGGATTCGGCACCGGACAACGAAGGGGGTGTTTACAACGCCTTCGTTGTCCCGGTGTTGCACTGACCGCTCTTCGGCGGTTTGGAACATTCGGCCAAACCAAACCCTTAGGTTGCCTCACAGCACAGTTCGCCGTCGCGATAAGATAGAAACTGTGAAGACCGTAGGGCCGTCGGGCGATGAGTGATCGGGATCGAATTCAGATTGATGCGTCGGTGTGCGGTGGGAAGCCTATCATTCGCGGAACGCGAGTGCCCGTTTCTATCGTCGTTGGCAGCTTGGCAGCGGGAATGAGTTTTGAAGAAGTCTCGTTCGAGTACGACCTTAGCGACGCCGACATTCGAGCGGCGCTGGCCTACGCCAGCGATCTTGTTGGTCAAGAGTCGTTTCACGTCCTGCCCTCCCGAGCTGCATGAAGCTTCTAGTTGATTCGAATATGCCGCGAGCTGCGCTCGCGGCGCTTCGAGCTCACGGCCACATTGCCGATCATGTTCGTGATCTTGGTTTTGGCGACGCCAGCGACGAGCGCATCGCTAGCCCAGTAGCGGCTCCACGGCGGGCGGTACAATCAAGAGAGAATGACGAGCGATCAAACAGTGGTTGATGGCCTGCAACGGATGCATTTCCCGTGAGTTGGCAGTGCTGTTTCCGATGTGCGTAAACGCCTGATTCATGCAACAACACGGTTGGGTTGCAATTGATTCAGTTCCTGCCCCCGCCGGGCGAGGGAAGGGAATTCATAGTGCTCCGAGCGGGCATCGTACGAGGCGTAGAGTTGGTTGCGATTCCAAAACTCATCGTCATGTCCACAGCGTTTGAAGTCTCAGGAGCGCGACAATAGGAAGGCGATACGTTTGATTGACAATGCCACCCTACAAGAGCAACTTGCACAGCTGATGGCGCTAAGCCCAGGCGCCCGCGCTCGTGCGCTGGAGTCGATCGAGGACGCAGCGCTGCGCGAGGCGCTGGTGGCGTTGGTGGCAAGCGAGATCGATGCCGAGCCCACCACCGATCAGAGCGCTTTGCCAAAAGCCGAACCTGGGCTGTCGGTGACCAGCGTCAATCCGGATCAGCCGATCCAACCGGCCAGCCTGGATGTGCATTCGACCGGTTTGCAGGGCAAGCGCATCGGGCCATATACGCTGGATGCGTGGATTGGCGATGGCGGATCGGCCTCGGTGTATCGCGCGCATCGGCTGGTCGAGGGCGTGCGCCAAACGGTGGCGATCAAGGTATTGCATCGCGGCATGCAGGCGCCGGAGGCGCGGCAGCAGTTCGATCGCGAGCGGCGGGTGCTGTCGGTGCTGGAGCACGCGTCGATTGCGCGCTGGATCGACGGCGGCGTCACGCGCGATGGCGCGGCGTATCTGGTGCTGGAGTATGTCGACGGCCAGAGCATCACCAGTTTTGCGCGCGCCAAAAAGCTGTCGCTGCGCTCGCGCATCGGGCTGATGATCGAGGTCGCCAACGCCGTCGATGCCGCGCATCGCGCGCTGATTGTGCATCGCGATTTGAAGCCCGGTAACTTGCTGGTCAACGAATCCGGGCAAATCAAATTGCTCGACTTCGGCATTGCCAAGCTGCTCGAAGGCGATGGCGAGAGCCCAACCCAGGTGCATATGTACACGCCAGCGTACGCCGCGCCCGAGCAGCGCAGCGGCGGTGCGATCACCACCGCCACCGATGTCTACGCGATGGGCGTGATCCTGGGCGAATTGCTCACTGGCAAACGCTTCAACAGTGAGATCACCACCACGCCCTCGCTGCAAATCGACGATGACGCCACCGATGAAGGCGCACTGCCAGCGCCGCCCGCGCGGCTGCGGCAACTCATCAAGGGCGATCTCGACAACATGCTGCTGAAAGCGCTGGCGCATGATCCGAACAAACGCTACAGCTCCGCCGCCGCGTTCGCCGACGATTTGCGCTGCGCGCTGGATGGTCGTCCGGTGGCAGCGCATCCGCCGTCGCGCTGGTATCGCGCGCGCAAGTTCATTACCCGCAACAAGGTCAGCGTCGGATTGGTCAGTGCGCTGAGCCTCGGGATCATCGTCGCCAGCATCGTCTCGGTGCTGTTTGCGATCAGCGCCGAGCGCGCGCGGGAGCGTGCGGAGTTGAGTTTCAGTGCGTCGGTGCAGGCGGTGAATGATCTGACGCAAGACTTGGCGAAGAACCTGCGCGAAGCGCGCGGCGTGCGCGCGGAGACCGTCGCCAGCGTGCTCGAAAAAGCGCAAGCGCTGATCGCCAGCATCGAGCGAACCGATCCTGGCAATTTGGCGCTGGAGCGAGCGCGCATCGGCATGCTGATCGGATTCTCCGGCACTTATCGCAGTGTCGCTCGGTCCGCAGATGCCGATGCTGCGCTCGCGCAAGCGCAGCAGCGGATAGAGGCGCTTGAGCAACGTGGCTGGAACGCGCCCAGACAACTGCACATAGATTTTCTGTTGGAACGCTCCGACTCGAATTACTACAAGCTGGAGTGGCAAGCGTGCGCCGACGATGCGCGGCAGGCGCTGACACTCAGCGCCAGCGATTCGACGCGAACCTGGCGCGCGCGCAAACATCTTGCAAGTGCCTTGTTTTATGCCAATGAACTCGACGCCGTTCGAGCGCTCGGTAGTGAGGCGCCCGCCATCGCGCAAGCACTGAACGCGGACGACCTCGATGCCGACGGCGTGGCGCGGGCGCTGGACTTCTACACCACGCTCGCATCAGCACTGGATAAGCTGGGCGAACGAGACAGCGCCGAGGCGCTGCGCTTGCATGCGCGCGCCGCTACCGCCGAAGCGTTGCGGCAGCACCCGAGTTCCGTGGACCTGCAGCTAACAGATTTGCGCTTGACCTATATCGAGTTCGACCACCTGCTTCGCCTGCAACGCATCGACGACGCGCTCGCGCTCGCACAGGAGGGCATCGCACAAGCAACCGAGGCGATTGCGGCCAATCCCAATGCGCTCCTGCTTCGAACCATAGCGAAGTCGTTCTACAACGCCCGCGCTCAAGTGTATCGGCAGCGCGGTTTGCGCGAACATGAGATCGACGATTTGCGCGCGTCGCGCGATTTGCTCGGTGAGCTGTCAGAGCGAGACCGCGGCAACGCATTTCTGCGCGCCGAGTGGTCCTTCGCTCAGCGCCGCCTCGCGAATGCGCTGTTGCTTCGAGCCGATTCTGCGATGCTTGCCGAGTCGGAGTCGGCAACGTTGGCGGCGCTGCAAATCGATCGCGAATTGCTGGAGCAAGCGCCGCACCGGCCGTTCGCTCGTCGTTATCTGGCCGCGTCGTTGGAGCAGCTTGGCGATTTGCGCAAGCTGCAGCAGCGCTTCGACGAAGCCGAAACCGCCTATCAGGAAAGCTTGCAGTTGCGCACAGGGCTAGCCCGCGAGTTCCCCGCCGAAGCGACGTGGCGGCGCTTGCTGGCATTGGGATATGCCAGCCTCAAAGATTTGTCCGCGGCGCGCAACGATCTGAACGGCGCAACGATGGCCCAGCGAGAAGCTGCTCGACTCTGGGATGAGTTGCTCGAAGACCTGCCCGGGTCCAGCACGCAGCAAGAGTGGTTCGACAGCCAGCTGCTGCTGCTGGAGCTGCTGCTGCTCGGCAACGGCACCGGCGCTGAGACCACGGCGCTGCTGGATAAGCTGCGTGACTTTGCGCAAGGGAATGCGCCGGTGCTAGAGGCACGACCAGAATTGCTCGATGAATTAGCCCGATTACAGAAAAAAGCAAACGCCAGCACACCATCAAGGGGAAGCCGCTGATGTCCACCGAACGATTCCTTGCGCCGAGCCGTTGTTTGTCACTACTGGCCGCGCTAGTTGTGACGAGCGCACACGCGCAGACGATTGGCCTCAATCAAACGGTGATCGCCGAATTCAACAGCGTCATCGAGTTCCAAACGCTCTCCAACGCCGGATGGATCTTCCGAGCTGGCGATGGCGTCGGTACCCAGACCTGCGCCACGCCGGGCGACATCAACGCCTGCGGTTTTGGCTTTTTCGCCGACGGCGCGCAAGGCACGGCGCGCGGGCTTGCGGCCGGCAATTCCCAAGGTCGATGGATCATCACGCCGCCGATCATCTTCGGCAGTAACGGCAATGTGCGCATTATTCTGCGCAAGATTTCGTCCGGCACTGGGGGTTTAGACGTTCGCGAGAGCGGTGGTGGATCGGATACTCAAGACATGGCAAAAAGCGGTGGCGGCGGCGTCGTGCCAGTGGCACACAAAGGCACCGGCGCCTGCCCGGCCGGAAACAGCTTCTGCCCCGAGCGAAACCTGCGCACCTCCGGCGCTGCCACCTCCGGCGGCGAGCCGAGTTGCGCGAATCTGTTTACGCCCGCAAACCCTGGCGTCGGGCTCACGTATTGCACGGTGCAAATCAATGCCACGGAGCTGCAGGACTTCGGCACCGGCGTGCACCGCCTTGCGATCAAGCTGCGCTCGTCGGGCTCCACTGCGGGCAGCAACGTCGACATGCTGATCGACCGGATCGAGATCAACACCGGCAACAACGATCAGGTGCCCGCGCAGGCATTTATCAGTCACGGCTTCACCGGCAGCAACCCGGCGTTGGGCCTGTATCGCCATCCGATCGCCGGTCACTCAGCCGCGAACCTCTCGCTGGTAACGTCGCTGGCCAGCAACGATTTCTCCGTGCTCGACTTCAGCCCCAATGGCAACACGCTGTACGGCATCGTCGGCAGCACGCCGACCTTGGTCCGTGTCGACACCAGTACCGGCGCTCGAACCACCGTTGGCGCCGTGACTGGGCTCCTGTCCAGCAACGAGTTCATTCGCGGCCTGATGATCGATCCGCGCAGCGGCGAGGCCTATGTGATGACGCGCAGTTTCGCCGATACGCAGTCGCGGCTGTACCTGTTCGATCTGACCACCGCCGAGGCGAACCTGCAGGCCGGCGTCAACAACGGCAACGCCTTCCGCGCCTCCGCCAGTTCCATCGATTGCGCCGGCCGCCTCTTCAGCGTCGACACAACCAACCCACCCGGCGGCCGCCTTTATCGCGTCAATCGCATCGACGGCTCGGTCACGTTGATCGGCAACACCGGCTACACCTCCAGCCTGTTCCATGGCCCGATCGATTTCGACAACGCCAACGATCGGCTGATGGGCTGGGTGCAGGCGCAATCCGCCGCCTACATCGGCTACGGCAGCTACAACTTGACCACCGGGTTCTTCAGCGTGATCTCGACCACGCCGCAGCTGTCGTTGGGCGCCGGCGCGATCAACAGCCGCTGCTGGGAACGCTTTGCCAATGGCTTCGAGTAAAGCGCGGCGCATGATGGAAACAAAAGCGATACGTTAACCCGCATATTTCATGAGGTCGCGATGAAATGGCTTAGTTTCGTTGTTACAGCCCGGAAATCATCGAGTTGGTCGTACTGACAAAGTGTTCGCTGCCATTTCCTCGCTAACACGGCCCTCGCTCGTTCTTTGCGCCGGACTCTTCGTTGCTCGTCGTCGCAATAGAACAACCATTCCTTCTCCTCCCGCCTCGATTCCGGCGCAAAGCCCTTCGCGATCTTCCGCGTTCCCTCATGAAATATGCGGGTTAATCGCGCCGTTGCAGATCCAGAATCGGGCGTGTCGAACCCAGGGGCACCAAGCCAAAGCTATTCCCGGCTCGGTCCAGCCTTGAGCCGCACGCGCACGCGTAAACCGGTATTGGCGTTCTCGCACAGCATCTCGCCGCCGTGGGCTTCGGCGATGGCGCGCGCCAGGGCCATGCCGATACCGATACCGGGCGTGGAGCGGGCGCGGTCGGCGCGGAAGTATGGCTGGCCCATTTGCAGCAGCGTGCCGACGTCGAGGTTCGGCCCGTGGTCGCGCACGCTGAACTCCTCGGCGTCGAGGCGCACTTCGATATCGCCGCGGCCATGGGCGATGGCGTTGCCGATCAGGTTTTGCGCGAGCTGAAACCACAGGTGGCGATCGCCATCGTAAGGCACCGACACGATCTCATGCAGGAGCCGGCGCTCGGACTGCTCGGCCAGCGGGGCAAGAAACTCGATGGCGTCGCCGACGATCTTGCCGAGATCGATGCGCTCGCGATGCAAGGCGTAGCCGCCTGCCTCCAGCTTGCCCAACCGCAACAGCGCGCTGAAGGTCTCCAGCAGCTCATCCAGCTCGTGGATGCACTCGATCAATGCGTTCTCGGTCGCGCGGTCCGGTGCGCGTTGCAGCAGCGACTCCAGCCGCCGCTTGAGGCCCTGCAACGGCCGGCGCAAATCGTGCGCCAGATGGCCGCCGACCTGCTTCATGCCATCGACGGTGCGCTCGAGATCGGCGAACGTCTGGTTGAAGCGCTCGGCCAAACCATCGATCTCATCGCGCGCGGGCGACAGCTCCAGGCGTCGGGTCAGGTCGCCATGGCGGATTGCGTCTGCCGCCCGCCCCAATCGCCGCACGCGCTCGCGCAAGCGCCTGGACATCAGCAGCGTGGCGCCGAACGACAGCGCAAATACCGCCAGCACCGCCAGCGCCAGTTGCGTCGCCAGATGCTGATCGAAGGTTTGCAGCGGCGAGCGCCGCGCAACGAGCAGCTCGCGGCCGCCGAACAAGCGCACGATCTGCCCTTCGGCACTGCCATCGGTCAGGTCGAACTGGCGCCAGGCATCGCCTTTGCGCGTGAGCGGCCAGTTACGCACATTGCCGGCGATGATGTCCGCGCCGTCGCGCAATCCGTAAATCGCGCGCGGATCAAGGTCGCGCTCGGTGCGCTTGGCGATGGCCGCCTTGAGTGCTTCGATACCGCCTTCGTGAAACTCGACTTCCAAGTCCCAGCTATCGCGCTCGACGCTGGTGCGCAGCTCCGTGCGGATGTGGCTGACCGCTTCGCGATAGATCGGCACGAACAGCGCTCCGGCAATCAGCGCGCCGATCAGCGGCACGCCGACCGCAAAGCGAAAAAGCGCCCCGCGGCGTTTCACGCGGCGTCGATGCCGAAGCGATAGCCGACGCCGCGCACGGTGTGGATGAGCGGCGGTTCGCCGGCATGATCGACCTTGCCGCGCAGGTTCGAGATGTGCACGTCGATGACGTTGGTCTTCGGATCGAAGTGATAGTCCCAAACGCCTTCCAGCAGCATCGTGCGCGTGATCACCTGGCCGGAATGGCGCATCAGGTACTCGAGCAACTGGAATTCTTTGGGCTGCAGATCGATCTTGCGCGCACCGCGGCGCACCGTGCGCTTGAGGCGATCAAGTTCAATATCGGCGACGCGCAAATGCATCGGCTCGCTCGATGCGGCGGCGCCGCGCGGGCGCCTGCCGAGCACATCGATGCGCGCCAGCAGCTCGCTGAGCGCAAAGGGTTTGACCAGATAGTCGTCCCCGCCCGCGCGCAGGCCGGCAACGCGGTCGTCGACATCGCCGAGCGCGCTCAGGATCAGCACCGGCGTGTCGATATTGCTGGCGCGCAAGGTCCGCACGATGGTCAAACCGTCGACATTGGGCAGCATTCGATCCAGGATCAACAGTTCGAAGGGCTCGCTGGTCGCCAGAATCAGTCCCTGGCGGCCGTCGCCGACGGCATCGACGGTATGCCCAGCCTCGCGCAATGCGCGTTCGACAAACTCGCGGGTGTGGCGGTCGTCCTCAACGATCAGCAGGCGCATCGCTGTCCTCCTCCGCGCGGCGATTGGCGCGCATCGATGGTAAATCCATGCCGAGCTCGGTCATGCCCTCCAGATCGAGCGGGCGAATGGTGCCGATGCGGCAGCGGCGATCTCGGGTCTGCACAAAATCCCAGCGCGCACGAACGGTATTGCGACCTGGCCGCACGTAGTTCGTCAGCGAAATACTGATCTCGTGCGCCAGATTGTGGCAGTGCTCGCGCAAGTCGACGAGGTAAGGCTCCTCTCGCCCCAGCCACAGGATCAACGAGCGATCGTCGAGTGCTTGCCAGAACATCAGGCGGAAATAGCGAACTTTATCGACTTCGGCCCCGGCAATGGCTTCGAGCTTCGCGCGCAATTCAGGCGGCGGCGTTGCGGTCGCGCCAACGGCGGACCACAACAGCAGATAGCTACAGATCAGGCGTTTAAGGGGCATGCGCGGACGATAGCAATAGCGACCTGGAAACGCCGGTTAAGATTGCTTGAGGCAAGAAAAGGGCCGCACGAGGCGGCCCTTTACTTGGAGACGCGATCGATCAGCGCGCGATCAGTCGTCGCCGCCAAAGAACGAGAACAGATTCATCAAGTGCAGGAACAACACCCAGATGTCGGCCATCATGCTGGTGGCGATCACGATGTAGTTGGCGTCCGGATCGTGAATCAACATGCTGGTCTTCCACAGGATCGCCGCGGAGATCAACAAAACGGCGGCTGCGGAGATCACCAGCGAGAGCACCGCAATCTGCAAGAAAATGTTGGCCACAATGACCCCGAGCAGCACTAAAGCGCCAACGAACACAAAACCGCCGAGGAAATTAAAGTTCTTACGCGAGACCAGTGCGTAACCGCTGAGCGCGAAAAAGATGACCGAGGTCGACGTCAGCGCGTAGACGACGATGTTCGGGTCGGCTCGCAGATACCCGCCAACGATCGGGCCCAGGAAGTACCCGAGCAAACCGGCATAGACAAAAGACATCGCCAGCCCGATCGGGCTGTTGCGGGTCATATGGATCACGAACGGCATACCGATCATAAAGGCCAAAAAGACCCAGATATTGACCATCCCCGCGTTGCTGCTGATCGCGTACCACGCGGTCGCCGCGCTGACGCCCATGATCATGGTCAGCAACAGATATGCGTTTCGTATGGTCTTGGTAGTTTCGAACGCAGCGACTTCGCTGCGGGTCATCGGAATGGCATTGGCCATGGCTAATCCTCGCTGGGAGTCGGGAAGTGGAAAGAATGCTAACGGTAAAGTGAGGGTGAGGTGTAGATGTGCGAAATCAACAGCGAGACTGGGCCGCGATTCAGCGGAAATTAGCGCCCGCCGGGCCACGAAACCGATTCTGGGCCTGCAGAAGACGCGGAATTGGCACGGCAAACGGCTCAACAGCCTGGATTCCGCGGCCGATGCACTCGGTTTGGCAGCGCGTGCGCGGCGTCAGACCTTGCTCGATGTGCCCATCGCCCATGATCCCAGCAGGACCGCGCGCACGTCTCTTATCCGGCGAAAGCACGCAGAACGCTCGCCGGCCAGGAAACGCGTTGCGCCAATGCAGCGTCGCGCCGCCGGTCGAACTCGGGGCGTTCGGCAAGCTGCGCGCCGAGCGAGGCCAGATGGGGCGTATGCAACTGACAATCGATCGCCGCCTCCGGCAGCGTCGCCAACGCCTCAGCAAGCGCCCACAACGCGAGTTTGGATGCGTCCGGGACGCGGCTGAACATCGATTCGCCGAAGAACATGCTGCCTAGAAATAAGCCATAGAGTCCGCCCACCAGTGTCTGGTCGTCCCAGACCTCCACGCTGTGTGCGTGACCCAGCCGGTGCATCCGGCAGTACGCCTGGGTCATTTCGCGCGTTATCCAGGTGCCCGGCTGACCGGCTCTCGGCGTGGCGGCGCAGGCGTGGATCGTCGCCAGAAATGCGCGGTCGCTGTCGACCCGCAGGCCGCTGTTGCGGCGCCGTTTGTGCAGACTGCGCGTGGCGCGGAAATGCGCCGGCACCATCAGCATACGGGGACTGGGCGCGAACCAGGCGATCGGTTCGCCCTCGGAAAACCACGGGAAGATGCCGCGCGAATAAGCAGCGATCAGGCGCGGCGGCGATAAATCGCCGCCGACGGCGAGCAAACCGTTGTGCCGCTGCCACGCACGCTCGACTGCAGGAAAATCGTCGAACCGATCGAGTCCTAGTACCGGCAGCGGCATTCGCGTCAAGCGCTCTTCAGCGCCTTAAGCTCATCCTGCACGGGCTTTAGCTCCGGGTCGATTTTCAAGCTGGCTTCCAGCGCCGCCACCGCTTCGCTATTCCGGCCGAGCGCCTTCAGTATCTGGCCGCGCCGCCAGTGGGCGCCAGAGAGCGAAAACCCCTCCGGATACTGCTTGAGCGCGATCAGCCCATCGAGCGCCGCCAACCCTTGCTCCAGATTCTCGCCGCTGATCGCCGCAAACTTTCCTAACTGATAACGAACCGTGGTGCTTTCGGGAGCGGCGGCGAGCGCGGCGTCGAGCAGCGCCTTGGCCTGCGCGTTGTCTTTCTTGTCGAGGTAATAGCTGATCATAAAACCGACCAGATCCGGATTGGCCGGCGACAGCTTCAACGCCGCCAGTTGCTCGCGCAGCGCACCCTCGCTGTCCTTGGCCCGACCCAGGCGCTGCGAGCGCACACGGTGAGCGAGTACCGGAGAAGCCGCGATGAGCTTGTCGCCAATGGCCTGGGCCTCGTCTTTGTCGCCGCCGACAATGCCCGGCGCCATCATGTGAAACTGCATCAGCGAGAACGCAGCGTCTTCGTGTTTGGGATCCAACTCAAGCGCTCGCTCGAAACCCTTGCGCGATTCTTTCGCGTAGCCCATGGCGCCGAACATGCTCGCCTGCATGGCCATGCGCCCGGCCGTGGCGCCAGCCCAGTACGCTGCATCGGCATCGTCCGGCGCGCGCTCGGCCCAAGCCTGCGCCACCTCATAGGCCTGATCCATCTGACCGCGGGCGATCAGATCAGTGACTTCGTTACTGTCGATCGCTTCGTTACTGGCAATTGCAACACTGGACAACATCAGCAAGCACGGCAGCAGCAGGCGCATAGGTGTAATCCCTCGAAGGTGATGAGATGCAGCGGTCGGTGTGATAGTCGCCGGCCGCCGAACGGCGAGTGAATTCGACGCTTTCGATGGCGCAGCGTTTATCGATCCCAAACGAAACCCAGGGCGCATGAATAGCGCATCGCAACCTCGAACACACCGGGTTCGCGGCGCGTTGCGCACAAGCGCGCCGGGCTGATCGTTCGGCGCCTACAATGGGCCACCGCTCATGGTTCTCGGCGCGAACGGCCCGGAGGACATAAGCAAGTCGCAAACAGGGAAATATCGAAGGAAGGAACCATGCCGAGACCAACAGCAACGGTCATCATCGGTGCCCTTTGGCTCAGCCTCGCCAGGATCGTGTTCGCAGCGGATGTGCCGGCAGCCAGCGAATTCCGTTTTGAGACCGCGCCGACGATCAGCGGCGAGAATCCCGACAGCGATGCGCTCGTTGCCACCATTGGCGACTTTTGGCGCGACTATCTGCGGGCGGACGCCCCGCGGTTTCTGCGCCACTTCGCGCCGAACGCAATCCGCATGAGCGCGCGCGCCAGTACTCGTCAGGTCGGTCGCAGCGCCATCGGCGCCGGCCTGCCTGCCGAATGGGCAGCGTTCGAACGCGCGCGGAACCGCATCGCCGAGCGGCTGACCGTCGAGCATGCGCAGCTTCATTTCGACGGCGATACAGCGACGGCCGTGTATTGGCTGGAAGTCCGAGGCGGCGTGCGCTGGGAGTACACCGACCAGGGCCTGGTGTTTCAAGCCTTTGTGCGGCAGGGCGAGCAGTGGCAGGTGGCGCACCACACCGACGCCTGGTCGCTGAACTACGACATCGACGCACAGCAGCCTGGCGACAGCGCGGCCATCGCCTTCGACTTCGCCTATCCGGTGAACGATCTCGCGCGGGCAGTGGCGTTTTACACGCCGCTGCTTGGTCCGCCGGAATCGTCGACCCGTACACGTGCGGTCTTCAATGTGCAGGGTGCGCGGTTCATTCTGGACACCGCGACCTGGGGCGGGGCGGCGCGTGTGCGCGAGGCCTTACCGAATGGCTACGCGGTGTTCGCGGTGGACGACCTCGATGCGGCAACGGGTGCGATTGCGGAGGCCAGCGAGATCGGCGAGCTGCAGCGCATCGCAACCGATACCTACCGCGTGGGTTTCGACGCCGATGAAAATCTGTTCGTGATTCGCGCACTCGATCGGCATGCCGATACCGGCGCCGCGCCTGCGATCAGTGGATTTTCCCCGCACAGTGTGGTCGAGCGGGCGGTGCAACGACTGATGCGCGCCTGGCTGGAAATGGATAGCGAAACGATAGCGGCAATGTACGCCGCGAACGGCACATGGTTCGACGACACGCGTGTGAAAGAGCGCGGGCAGGAGCAAGGGGCAGAACGCATCGCCGCTGCGCTTGAAGAGCGCTACTGGCCGCACTACGACCATACCGACGAAGGCATGATGGCCGATCTGCAAGCGAGCAGCTTGCACACGCGCAGCATCGGTACGCAGCGCCTGGTGAGTTACCAGATGATGCTCACCGGTCGCGGACCGCACCCATTCCGCAGTTCGGCCTGGGTAAGCCAGGTTCTGAACGAGAATGGGCAAGTCGCGCACACCTTCATCGTCGACGACAATCGATCCAGGTCTCTGGTTTTGGAACTCGATTACACCGGCTATCCGGTGGTGGACCTCGATCGAGCCCGACAGTTTTACTCAGCGTCCATGCGTTTCGGCGAAGGTTACCCGGATGACGCCTACTATGGCTTTTGGAGCGATCACGCCGTGTTCGGCCTGTACCTGGCCGATCCCGATGAAGATGGTCTGCCGCGGCCGCACCGAGCCAACGGCTATATGAGCTTCTGGGTGCGCTCGGCCGAAGAAACCTATGCTTATCTACGGCAGCAAGGCAGCCGCTTCCCGACGATTCCGGCCATCAATCGTAAGCCGGGAATCGACGTCCAGCCGGGCTACTCTCAAGTCGTCGCCACCGACAGCGAAGGCAACCTGATCGTCTTCTCCGAATACAGCGGCCGACCGCGGTGAGTCGCCGCACGCCATCCGCCGCAGTGCGGTCTGCACGGGTTCAGTCTGGTTAATCCTGAAACCGCTCGACCGCAGCCAAATCTCTCGCTAATGCCCCATCGCTACATCGAAGGACAGCACCGACGCATCGTCGCTGGGCATTTGTCCACCGGCGAAGATTTCCATGCCGGCGATGATCGCGGCGATGTCCGATTCGGGTTGGCGCGAGCGCTTGAGCGTGCGATCGAGCTCGTCCGGGGCGAACACGGCCCCGCTGGCGTTGCGGATTTCGGCCACGCCATCGCTGAACAGCACGATGCGTTCGCCGCGCCCCAAGTGCAGTGTTTCGCTGGCGAAGTGCGCGTGCGCGTCGATCCCGATCGGGATCGCGCCGCGAGCGACCATCACGCGCGGCGTGCCGGCGGCATCGACGATGCGGCCGTGGCCGTGGCCGGCGTCGACGAAGCGCACGTCGCGCGTCAACGCATCGACGATGCCGATCCACGCAGTCGCAAACCGGCCGCCGCCGACGCGACTGACGTATTGATTGCAGCGAGTGGCAGCTACCGCCGGATCGCCGGTTTCCATGAGCTCGGCGTGCAGATACGCCTGCACGCTGGCCATCAGGAATCCAGCGCCCACGCCGGCGCCGGCGATGTCGCCCAGAATGACGGCGCAACGGCGCGCGTCGATGGCGAAAACATCGACCATATCGCCAGCCACCAGGCGCCCCGGATGCACGTGGAATGCGTAGCGCGTGCCGGCGCATGTCGCCGAGGCTGGCGGCAGAATGCGGCGCTGCACTTCGCGCGCCTGATCGAGATCGGCGTGCAAGCGCTCGACGCGCCGCTCCACCTCGCGGCGTTGCACATTGCCGAGCGTCATGCCCGCAAGGCGCACCAGTGCGTGCACGAATTCCGCTGCATCGGCGCGTTGCCGGGGTTCGGGGCGCATCAACTCGACCAGCAGGAATCCGCGCACGTCTTTGTCGACGCGCAGAGCCGCGGCGAGAATGGGACGCACACCGTTGAGCCCCGGCAAGTCGACGTCTGCCTGCACTACGCCGCCTTCGCGCGCAGCATCGATCAGCTCCTGCAGAGGCGCCAGGGGCGGGACCGTGGCCGGCATGGAGGCCGATAACTGCAGGTCGCCGTCGTTTTCCAGCAGCACGCTGGCGACGCGACCCCCAGTCCCGCGCTGGGCGAAATCGGCCAACTGCTCGACGACGCCGGCCCGGTCGATGGCATTGACCGTGTGCGCGGCGAACTCGACGATCAGTTCCAGGCGTCGCTCCGCAGCCAGCACCGGCGCTGCGATGTGCGTGACCGAACCCAACGATACGGGCGCGGCTGTGGCCGCTTTCGACTCTTCGCGGCGCACGCGAAAGCGCCATGGCCCGATTCGCACCCGGTCGTGCTCACACAGCTCGGTGGCCGAATTGGGCTCGACAGCGGCATCGTTGATCAGCGTACCCGCGCGACTGCCGAGGTCCTGAAGCAGCAGCGCATCGCCGCGCGCCTCAATGCTTGCGTGGCGCCTGGAAACACCGGGATCCGGCAACACCAGATCGCACTCGGGGCTGCGCCCAAGCAGGCGCGTCTGATCGAGATCGATCCATTTGGCGGCCAACGGCGGACCGCTCAGTACTTCGAGCACTAATTTCATGGCGCAAAGTCTCTCAGTTCGGCGTTAGCTCTTGCAAAGGCTTGTAGAGCGGCGAATGCTCCGCATGGCGATTCGACACTTTGGGGAGAGCTTCCTGATGCGCAGATCGACACTGGGAATTTGTGTTTTCGCAGCACTGGTCGGCGACATAGCTTTCGCGCAGAACGCCGTGGTCGACACATTGAACCGTTTCACGGGCTCCGGGCCGCAGCGCGAGACGGCGCGCGCCGTGGGCGTGCTGTGTCCGGCGGGGAATCGCTTGACGCCGCGGCTGCAGAACGACTGCAATTCCCTGGTCGGGGCCGCGTTCCAGAACAACGCCAATGTCGCCACGGCACTGCGGCAGGTCACCGCCGACAACGCCACCATACCGATCGACCGCTCAGGCTTGGGCAAGTTCACGCCGATTCGCGTGCCAGGCAGCCCCGCCGGCCCAGGCTGGAGCGCGCTCATGACCGACGAGGACGAAGTTGCGCTGGCGCTGAATGGCGATGGCGAGAACTCATGGTCGGCTTATGCGCAACTGCGTTTCGATAGCGACGAGCGCAAGCAAAGCCTCAACGAAGACGGCTTCGATCGCGACGCCCGCGGGTTGACCTTGGGCGCCGATCGGCGTTTCGGCGCAAACCTGTATGTCGGCGGCGCGTTGTCGCTGCACCGCAGCGACAGCGATTACACCGACAACTCAGGAACGCTGGATGCCGACGACACTGCCTTTCATCTTTACAGCGGCTGGCAGAACGAGGCCGGATTCCATCTCGACGGTTTGCTTGGACTGACTCGCAGCGACATCAGCCAGGTGCGGAAAGTCGGTTACACCCTCGGCACCACCGTGGTCGATCAAAGCTACGATTCGGGATTCGACAGCGAGGAGCGCCTGCTGGCGCTGACCGCGGGTTTCCGATTCAATCGCGATGCCTTGAATTTGAACCCCTATCTGCGCATCGAGGCTATCGACGCCAGCACCGATGCTTACACCGAACGCTCGCGCGCACCAGACGCAAACGGCGCGGGCTGGGCGCTGTCGGTGGGCGAACTGGAGGAGAACTTTACGCGCTTGTCCGCTGGCCTGCGCGCTGCATTCGTAATCAGTGGCGAGAATGGCGTGTACCAGCCGTTCCTGGATATCGCGTGGATCAGCGTTTCGGGCTTGGATGCGCAAGCCGCGAACGTGCGCTTCGCGGGCGATTTGTCGACCAACGTAAGCCAGAGCCCGCTGCAGTTTCTGCTTGCTGCAGATGAAGAAGACGACGGCTACGGATCGGTGGCGCTCGGCGTCAGCGCACAGTGGGCGAATGGCTTTGCCGGATTCGCCGGTTTGCGGCAAAACGTCGGCGACGATCGGCTCGATACTCGGCAGATCGACTTGGGTTTGCGCTACGAGTTTTGATCTCTCCCGCGGGTCGCGCCCTGTGCGACCCAGGAATCCGAATACCGGACGCCGATCACTGCCCTACAACGTCGCCGTGCATTTTCGCCAGTAGCGCGAGCAGGCGATTCTGCGTAGCCAGCGGCACGCCGGCTTTGGTCATGCCGCGTTCGGTGTCCTCGACGAACCAATTGAACTCGGCGCGCGTGATTGCCATGCCGCTGTGCGCATCGGGCATCGGCAGACCGGTGTACTCGCAGCCGCCACCACTGAGCTCGCAGATTTGCTCGACGAGCCGATCGCGCAGGTAATCCCAGTCGGTGTTCTCGAACAAGTATGCGATGCGTTGATCGGCCTTCACCTCGACAATGATCGCTTCGACCATGCGCGTCGTTCCCTCCAGGCAGCCCAGCTCGCTGTAGAGCGTGCCTTCGCGGCAATCGGACGTTGCCGTCGCATCGGCCGCGCCATCCGCAGCATCGGCCGGCGCCGGGCAGAGGGCTAGGAACCACAGCGCCAGAAAAACTTTCCGCATCACGGCGAACCCTTCACGGTCAGATAAAAACCTTGCTGGTCTTGAACGCCGCCGACCGAGCCCAGATCGACATAAGCCAGCGCCGCATGCCAGCGTTTATTCGGAAACCAGCCGACGAACAGATCGTACCAATCGTCCTCGGGCGCCAGCGCCAATTCGTCAGGTTTACTTCGATACTCGGCGCCAAGCGCGATGGTCGGGGTGAGAAATACCGCAAAGCTGCCTTCCAGCACGAGGCTGCGATCATCGTCGAAGCCCAAAAGGCCCAACTGATGCGCAGAGGTCGATCGCAACGTGAGGTTGGCCAGTGTGCGGCGCCCGCCGATTCCCGCGATCCACAATCGGGACGCGGCCAGATAAACATCGTAGCCACTGGTGTCGTCGGCACCGACGGACTCGATCAAATCCCGATCTCGCGAATGCCGCCACTGCACGCCGGCAGAAATCTGCGGCCAATCGCCGTAGATCAGATCGCCACCGAGCCGCAATTTCGCCGCCAGCACATCGGTATCCAAGCGCACATCCGGGAACGCACCGGCGGCAACCAGGGCGTCCAGGCCGAGCGACAAGCGCGATGCCGACAGTTCCAGTCGATCATTCCAGCCCAGCGAGATCGAACCCGCGCGGAGGTTGAAGTCGCCGGTGTCGACATAGGTCAAGGCGCCCGTTGTGTCCCACTGGCCTTGCTCCCCATAGCCAGCGATCACCGCCCACGGCACCAGACCGCCGCCAGCGGCGCCGTCGATTGAACTTAAGCCCGCCGCGCCGAGCAGCTTGCCGTCGTCGGCCACGGCTGGCGTTGAGATGAGCGCAGTCAGTGCCAGGCCAATCGTCCAAAGGCAAAGGCCTCGCGCCGTGCGCGCGGCCATCGACCGTCGATCTTTCGCTGTTGATCGTAATCGCATTCCGCCCCCGGAACCGCCTTCTGCGGTGTCATTCTACGCGCGCACCGAGCCCACCGGATGCAGACTGCTATCCTGCGCCGCTCATACGATGCGATGGATCGATTGAATGGCTGGATCAAGCTTACTGGCGTTGCTCGACGACATCGCCACGCTACTCGACGATGTTGCCGTGATGAGCAAGGTGGCGGTGAAGAAAACCGCCGGCGTGCTCGGCGACGATCTGGCGTTGAACGCCGAGCAGGTGGCGGGCGTGAGAGCCGATCGCGAGTTGCCCGTGGTATGGGCGGTCGCCAAAGGATCGGCGATCAACAAACTGATCCTGGTGCCGTCGGCGTTGGCGATCAGCGCCTTCGCGCCCTGGGCGGTGACGCCGCTGCTGATGATCGGCGGGGCCTTCCTGTGCTTCGAAGGATTCGAGAAGGTCGCGCACAAACTCCTGCATAGCAAGAAGGAAGACGACCAGCACCACGCCGAACTGGTCGCTGCGGTCGCCAATCCCGAGGTCGATCTGGTGCAGTTCGAAAAAGACAAGATCAAGGGCGCCATCCGCACCGACTTTATCCTCTCGGCCGAGATCATCGTGATCACGCTGGGCACCGTTGCTGCGGCGAGTTTTTCGCGTCAGGTGGCGGTGCTGTCGACGATCGCCGTGGTGATGACCATTGGCGTGTACGGCCTGGTGGCTGGCATCGTGAAGCTGGATGATGTGGGCCTGCACCTGGCGAAGCAGGCCGCCGGGGCCAAACAGGCCGTCGGCAGAGCCATCCTATGGTTCGCGCCGTACTTGATGAAGTCGCTATCGGTGCTTGGCACTGCAGCGATGTTTCTGGTCGGCGGGCACATCATCATCGAAGGCATTCCGGCGTTGCATCACGCCATCCAGCACCAATTGGAAGGCGTGCCGGGCGGTGGACTGCTGAGTGTGCTCGCGGATTTTGTTGTTGGCGCGGCGACCGGCGGACTGGTCGTGCTGGCGGTCACCGTCGGCAAACGCATGATGGGAAAGAAAGCATGAGCGTGCGCACCGACTGGAGTCGCGAAGAAATCGCCGCGCTGTACGATCTGCCGCTCCTGGAGTTGGTATTTCGCGCCGCCAGCGTGCACCGCCAGCACTTCGATCCGCAGGCTGTGCAGATCTCCACGCTGCTGTCGATCAAGACCGGCGCCTGCCCGGAAGATTGCGCCTATTGCCCGCAAAGCGCGCACTTCAAGACCGGGCTGGAAGTCGAACGCCTGCTTGCATTGAACGAGGTGCGCAGCAGCGCGAGCGCCGCAAAGGCCGCCGGCGCAACACGCTTTTGTATGGGCGCGGCGTGGCGCGCTCCGCGCGATAAGGACGTCGATCGCCTGGTCGACATGGTCGGGGTGGTGCGCGAGCTGGGCATGGAAACGTGTCTGACGGCCGGCATGCTGAAGCCCGAACAGGCGCAGCGCTTGCGCGCGGCGGGGCTCGATTATTACAACCACAACCTCGATACCAGCCCCGAGTACTACCCTGAGATCATCGGCACGCGCTGCTATCAGGATCGGCTCGATACGCTGCAAGCGGTGCGCGAAGCCGGCTTGAACGTGTGCTCTGGCGGCATCGTCGGCATGAACGAGACACGGTCCGACCGCGTCGGCTTGATTCATGCGCTGGCCACGCTGCCAGCGCATCCGGAATCGGTGCCGATCAATCGTCTCGTCAAGGTCGCTGGCACGCCGCTGCAGGACGCGGCAGAGCTCGACGATTTCGAGTTCGTGCGCACGATCGCCGTGGCGCGTGTCTGCATGCCGCATTCGGTGGTGCGGCTGTCGGCTGGCCGAGAATCGATGGACGCGAGTTTGCAGGCGCTGTGCTTTCTCGCCGGCGCCAATTCGATTTTTTATGGCGAGAAACTGCTGACCACCGGCAATCCCGAGGTGCAGGCCGATCGCGACTTGTTTGCGCGACTCGGACTGAAGGGCCTGGGCGCCTGCGCGAGTTGAGCGCGATGCGCAGGGCGACTTGAAGATGACGCTCGAATCGACGCTGCGGCAGCAACGCGATCGTCGCCGACCAAGGGTTCCATGACGCGTCCCTCCTTACTCGACGCGATCGCCGCAGCGCAGGCCGCACTCCCCGCCGAGTCGCGCCGCTCGCTGCGCATTGCCCGCCCCATCGGAGGCGCGCGCGTGGTCATCGAAGGCCGCGAGCTGATCGATGTCGCCAGCAACGACTATCTGGGTCTCGCATTCGACCCCGGCGTACGAGCGGCGCTTGCCGATGCGGCGCGCGATCAGGCCGGGGCGCGCGCCTCGCACTTGCTCGGTGGCCATCACCCCGAACACGCGGCGCTTGAGGCTGAGCTTGCCGCGTGGCTGGGCTATCCGCGCGTGCTGCTGTTCTCCACTGGCTACATGGCAGCCATCGGTGCGCTGTCGGCGCTACTGTCGCGCTTCGACCTGGCGCTGCAGGATCGGCTCAACCACGCTTGCCTGCTCGATGGCGCCAGGCTCGCGGGCGCGAAGTTGCGGCGCTATGCGCACGGCGATGTGTCGGCCGCCGCCGCCGCGCTTGGCCGCGAGCCCGATCGTCGGGCGCTGCTGATCACCGACAGCGTCTTCAGCATGGATGGCGATATCGCGCCGCTGTGCGAACTGGCGGAACTCGCGCGCGCCGAAAACGCGCCGCTGATGGTCGATGAAGCGCATGCCATCGGCGTGCTCGGGCCGCAGGGTCGCGGCGCCTGTGCTGCCGCCGGCCTCCGCGCCGAGCACGTGCCAGTGCTGATGCTGACGTTCGGCAAGGCCTTTGGCGTGTCGGGCGCGGCGATTGCCTGCTCCGCTGCGATCGCCGATGCGCTGCTGCACGGCGCGCGCAGTTTTATCTACACCACCGCGCTGCCGCCAGCAATCGCGGCCGCAATCCGCGCCGCGATGCGGCGGATTATCGCGGGCGATGATCTGCGTGCGCACCTCGCCGATCGAATCGCTCAGTTTCGCGCTGGCGCAACTGAGCTCGGCCTGCCGCTGCTGCCATCGACGACGGCGATCCAACCATTCATGCTGGGCGACTCGCGCGCCGCGCTCGACGCCTCACGCCGGCTCGCGGAGCGCGGGGTGTATTGCCCCGCGATCCGCCCGCCGACGGTGCCCCACGGTCAGGCTCGACTGCGGCTCAGCCTGTCAGCGGCGCTGTGCGAAAGCGATGTAGAGCAGTTGCTCGCCGCGCTGGCGGCAACCCTCAAAACCGACATTCGCGGCCCATGACGCCGGTTGCAGTTGTCAGAAAATTCTGACGAAAGGTCCAGCGTTACGCTGACAGACACGCCGCGCGGCGACGCCTAGCCTCTCCATTAACTAACGCGGAGTTTGACGGCTATGCGGTCCATTGTTTTCGCTGCGTTGTTGATCGCGGCACACGTTTGCGGGGCGCAGGTGTACGAGTGTCGCGACGGCGCCGTGCGCCAGTTCAGCGATCGGCCATGCGGCGATGTCGTTAAAGCGTGGAACTTCACCGAGGCGCCGGCCGCGCAACCGCCAGCGGCAGAGCGCGCCCCGGCGGAGCGCAAGCGCGAATCAAGAAACCGAACCACTCCACGTCGAGCGCCGCGTACTGCTCGCGATGAGTCCTATCGCTGCAGTGCCGGCGCGCGCGTCTGGTATCAGCATGATCGCTGCAGCGGTGCGCGTGGCGAGGCGGTCAGGAGCGAACGCATCGCGCGCAGCGAGGCGTGCCGCGAGATCAACAGGCCGGCCGCAAGCCTGCGCCGTGGCAGCGAACGCGATGGCCGTGCCTCGCCTTACGATAAGGCGATGGGGCGCGATCCGTGTTGAGCAAGACGTTGGTTCAGAACCTCATCGCGGTCCTGAATCAACGACGTCTACGCATCGAAGTCGAACGACAAGGTTCCGCTTCTAGCCCGCATATTTCATGAGGGAACACGGAAGATCGCGAAGGGCTTTGCGCCGGAATCGAGGCGGGAGGAGAAGGAATGGTTGTTCCATTGCGACGACGAGCAACGAAGAGTCCGGCG